>CAZFEV010000005.1:0-102271 GCA_964517835.1 uncultured Flavobacteriaceae bacterium
ACGATTTGATTTTTATATTCTGAATTTCAACAGAATCTCAATGCTTCGCATTGATAATATCTTGACAAAACTCCTTTACAACAATTCTATTAAACTGCTTGTTTTTCTTTCCTCGCTTGTTTTTTATCTGCATAAGCCATTGCCGCGTCTCTAACCCATTCACCGCGTTCCCAAGCACCAACTCTTGCTTTCATTCTTTCTTTATTCATTGGCCCATGACCTTTGACTACTTGCCAAAACTCTTCCCAATCTATTTCTCCGAAATCATAACTCTGACGTTCTTCATTCCACTTTAAGTCTTTATCTGGAACCGTAAGTCCTAAGACATCTGCTTGAGGAACTGTTTGATCAATAAATTGCTGACGTAATTCATCATTTGTTTTACGCTTTAATTTCCACTTCATCGATTGTTCTGTATGCACCGATTTGTCATCTGTTGGACCTAACATCATTAAACTAGGCCACCACCATCTATTAAGCGCATCTTGCGCCATTTCTTTCTGTTCTGGTGTGCCGTTACAAAGCTTAAGCATAATCTCAAACCCTTGTCTTTGGTGAAAACTTTCTTCTTTACACACACGAATCATTGCTCTTGCATAAGGTCCATAAGATGTGTTACACAATGGTACTTGGTTTATAATTGCTGCACCATCAACCAACCAACCAATTGCACCCATATCTGCCCAAGTTAATGCTGGATAGTTAAAGATGCTTGAATATTTAGCTTTTCCGGTATGTAATTGCTCATACAGTTCATCCCTCGACACACCTAAAGTTTCACATGCACTGTATAAGTATAGTCCATGACCAGCTTCATCCTGTACTTTTGCCAATAAAGCGACTTTACGTCGTAATGAAGGAGCTCTTGTTATCCAATTGCCTTCTGGTAACATTCCAACAATTTCGGAATGCGCATGCTGAGAAATTTGTCGTATGTGAGTTTTACGATACTTTTCTGGCATCCAATCTTTAGGTTCAATTTTCTCATCGTTTGCAATGCGCTCATTAAAATGTCTTTCTAAGCTTCGAGTTTCCTCAGCTCGAGCACTTTTAATCTGTTCTTCACTCATAATCCTTAACTTTTAACTATTTGCTTAAATCAAATAGCTTGTGATATTTATTCTTCTTTTTCAATATATTTTGAATCCCTTCAACTTGGGATAGTAACCTCTTTTACCTTAAACGTCAAAATCAACAATGACCTTATCGCTTGTTGGTACAGCCTGACAACTTAAAACTAGATTTTGAGAAACTTCTTTTTCATCTAACGCATAATTGATCTTCATTTCTACTTCACCATCTTTAACTTCGCATTTACAAGTACTACAAACACCACCTTTACAAGCAAAAGGTAAATCCGCACCTGCACCTAAGGCCGCATCCAAAATATTATCGTACTCTTTGGTCATTGTAAACACAAACTCTTTTCCCCCATCTAAAACTGTTACTTCAATACCTTCAACATTTTGTTTAGACAACCTATCAGCTCTTTTAATATCTTCCTCTGAAAGCCCACTTACAAACAGTTCGTAATGCACTAAATCTTTGGATAAACCTTCGTTTATTAAATACTCGCTCACATAATTTACCATTTGTTCTGGTCCGCAAAGAAAAACTTCGTTTGTATCTGGGATGTCAATAAAAGTTCTACATAGTATTTGCATTTTATCATCATCAAAACGACCATTAAACAATTCTATATCTCTTCTTTCTTTAGTTAAAAAATAGTAGATTTCTAACCTTCCGAAGTATTTATTCCGCAACTGTTCTAACTCTTCCTTAAAGATAATTGATTTTGCAGTCTTATTAACATAAAATAATTTACAGGTAGAATGCTGTTCTTGTGCTAAATGTGACTTTATCATAGATATTACCGGAGTAATACCACTTCCAGCAGCAAAAAACAGATAATTCTTGGTGTTCTGTGAATTCGCATTTACACCAAAACTTCCGCTTGGCGACATTACTTCCATACTGTCGCCTTTTTTTAAAACAGTATTGACATATGTAGAAAATTTACCTTCAGGTATTTGTTTCACAGCTACTTGCCATTTATTTTCTAAAGGACTTGAACACAAAGAATACGATCTTCTCACGTCTTCACCATTAATAATGGCTTTTAGAGTTAAATGCTGACCTTGTCTAAACTTAAATTGGTCTTGCAAATTATCTGGTACTTTGAAAGTAATTACAGATGTGTCTGATGTTTCTTTATGAATATCTTCTACCTCTAAATTGTAAAATTCTGCCATTGCCTACGAAAACGTTATCGAAATATTTAAAAATAAAAACTAACAATCGTTAGTTTAGGTAACAAAGTTAAAAAAATAAATCTAAACTATTTGTTAATTCCTTCTATTAGAATTTCGCTTAGATGAAGGGCAAGGTCACTAGAACTCACATCTTCTTTATTAGGAAGCCATAAATATAAAGACCTCAAAGTGGATAGCATTGAAAACATGATAACCTCAGGATTCTTTGACTTTATTTCCGAATTTCTTACGCCTTCATTAATGATTGCCAAAAAATTCTGTTCGTAATCATTACGCAATTTTAAATAATACTCTAATTGATCTTCTAAATGCATCCAATCTGTATTTAAAGAAGCCATACCATTAGTATTGGCAGACGCAATAGCCACATGAAGCTGAACAATTTTTTTTAACTTTTCGATACTAGATTTTTCCGAACGAATAACCTCATTCATTCCTTCAGTAAATTCTTCCGCAAGAGAAATAATTATAGTTTGTAAAATATCTTGTTTTGAAGTTATATGATTGTATAAACTTGCAGCTTTTATGCCCATTGCTGCAGCTAGATCTCGCATTGTAACGGCGCTGTAACCCTTTTCTTTGAACAATTGAGCCGCTACTCTTACTATTTCTTCTTTGCGTGTCTCTAGTTTTCTCAAAGTTTGAAATCTATTGATTTAAATTGTTCAATATTTGAAATAGGTGATTGATTATACTGTAACTCCCAACCCAGAGAATTGGTAAGTATAAAAAACTTAGATAATTCACTTATTAGCCTATTTTCTGCATTAGATTTTAAATCTGATTGCTCTACCTTTTTGGCTATAGAAGACTTAACGGTTTCTGCTATTTTATTATAATCTTCAGCTTCAAAAGGATTTAAAAAATCAGAATCCATATCGTAATACTCCAACTCTGGACTTATCTTTATTTCTTCTTTAGGAATATTTTTTATTCTTAAAATCTTATTCTCATTGTCTATATCAAACTCAATTTTACTTAAGTCATAGGCAACTGTAACATCAGCATTGACAATGACAACTGCTTTTTTATTAGGATTGTACCAGTTATTAAACATGGATTTGGATTGTTGGTAGGTAATAACTTCACTAAAATGTCCTTCAGTAACCACCAATTTACCAACATTGTTAATCTGCTCTTGTATTAAAGCTGAGTTCTCTTGGATAGAAATCTTGGTATTCTTTTGATCTCCGCAATATTTAAAAGTAAAAAGGATTATTAATGTAATAACTACACCAAATAAAATTTTTCGCATAAAGCTAAGTTAATCAGAAAAAAGATAAAAAAAAACACTAGTTCTCTTCTCATTTGAAGATCTAACTAATGTTTATTAATGATTAATAGCATCACAAATCTACACTTTAGTCTGATTTTATTTATTAAAAGAATGTCACTTCTGCGTTATCAAAACGTAACTAGAAATTTAAAAAAGTTCCTCTTTAACATTTGGATATTGAATCACGTTTAATCCCTAATTTTTTGCATTAAGCCGAACAGCAATGCCATTCAACTCAAAAATTTGCAGAATATCTCTTTTAAATATTTAAAACTATTTATGTATATAATTTTGTGTTACAAGATTCTTTCCCCTCAATAGAATTTTAAAAAGTACCCAAACCAAAACCTACTTATTATGAAGAGAAGTTGTATTGTTATACTGCTATTTATTTCTACACTTTGTTATAGTCAGAATACCACATTAATTCAGAATATTAATTTTAGAGCTAAAGAGCTTAAACATCACCTTAATAAAAGTGGCGACAGTCTTATACTATCTAGCGATAATGTCATTTATAAGGTTGAAATTTTTAATAATGATTTTAGTAAGTCATTTGAGATTAATGATACCGCAACTAAGATTCCATTGGCAGAAATTCCTAAAGGTCGATTTGTCACTGAAGTTAAAGTTAATCAGAAATTAATTATCCTAACATTAATAAGGCATAAAGACATTTCGTTAGCCGATGCAACACCTGATCTTTCTAGTGATAATTCTGAGGTAAACCTTGCGGCATCTTTCAACCTTCACGAAGGCAAAGAAAAACAACTAATTATACCTGTCAAAGTAGCGAAGTTTTTTTGGGTAATAAAAAAAATAAACAAAGGACATAGCTCAAGTAAAATAACAAAGCTTGCTGATAAAGAAACTGTTGAAAAGATGATTGAACAACATAAAATTGATCAAAAATCTAAAGCAGGTAAATTAAATATGTTAACGATCTGGGAAGTTTATGATACCTCTGCATTTTTGAGACATAAACGTATTAACCCAAATGATTACACAACAAAAGACGCTGAATTTTTCAACTCAACGCCTTTTTATGATTCTAAGCCACAGAAGGAAATTACTTCTTCTTAAGCTCTAATTTTTCAGCAAAATAATCGCAAAAATCTTTCATTGTTGCTGTCATTTTTTCATCTTGAGTTGCCCTCATAAAAGTGTCACTCATAGTGACTAAAGTTTGATGAAAAAACTGTTTCATCTCGTCAACAGGCATATCTTTTGTCCAAAGATCTATTTTTAAAGTTTCTTGTGCATTACTATCCCATACTGACAACATTAGCGCCTTTGCTTCTTCATTATTGATACCGCCATCCTCAGCAGACCATCTTAACTTTTCTGGCACACGATTTTCATCGAGTTCTACATTCAATTCTATTTTTGACTTTCTGGTGTTTGCCATTATTTCTTGGGTTTAAAATTCGATTTTTTAAATAATTCTTCTGGTTGCTGTTTCATGATGTCAAAAACATTATCACCTGTTCTTTCGGCATATGCCTTAACAATTTGCCAACCAATATACTGACCTAATCTTCCGGGTGATTCATTATCCAATTCCAAATAAAATTTAGAAAAAGGTGCATTAGCAATAAATCTACCAGGTAATTTGCTATCTGTACTATAAAGCAGTTCTTTTTCTATAAAATAACTCCAGATAGCACTTTCATTTGCTTCTGCCCACTTTAATTCTTCTTCGGTATATTCAATTTTATTAGCATCTGACTTGAAAGGAATCATAACATCTTTAAAATAATGCAGTTTTCCGAAGTAAATCATTTCATCTAAAAAGGTTTGTCTTTTTGGCTGAAAGATATATTTCTTAGCGTACTGCTCTGCAACATTGACAACAACTAAATCTTCTCGCATATTCTGTGATAAATATTGAGGTATACTTTGATAAAATCTATGCTCACCACCTAAAAAATTATCTAATGCGATAAGTACAATTGAGTCCGTAACAATTGTTTTATTTCTATAATCAACATAGTTAGTTAAGGTCACTACTCGCGGTATTGAAAAGCTTTGTTCATAATACTTTAAATGTTGAAACAAGTTTTGTAAATCGTCTTTGGAACTTTTTAAATCAGGAAACTTAGCGGATACCTCATGGGATAATTCTTGCTGCAAGGTATCTTGCATTCTCTGAACCCAAACAGAATCTGGTATGTGCTTAGAAAATAAAAATGGGAATGTCTTTTTAAGCTTTGGCAACTCTTTAGAATCTGCCTTGGCATATACTTTATCAAAACGTTCTATATCGAATTGAACCTCAATCTTTGAAATTTCTTTTTCGAGCTTTGAATCTTCATTACAAGACACCAAAAAAGAAACAAATATTAAAACAGAAAACAATCTCGTTAACTTCATATAAAACATTTTTAATCCTAACACGATTCTGTTATTTTTGTTGTGCAAATGTACATTTCTTTGTCTTAAATTTAAATTATTATGCAAACTGAAAAGGTAGTAAATCATATTGTTAGTTGGATGAAAGATTATGCGTCAAAGGCAAAAGTTGACGGCTTTGTTGTAGGAGTTTCTGGTGGTATTGATTCTGCAGTTACCTCAACACTTTGCGCGGAGACTGGATTGAATGTTTTGTGTATTGAAATGCCGATACATCAAGCAGCAAGTCATGTTACAAGAGCACAAGAGCATATTGCTCAACTCAAAAAACGCTATTCTAATGTAGATGACGCTAGAGTTAATTTAACACCAGTGTTTGAGGAGTTTAAAACTGAAGTTAGTCTCGAAGGTGAAAAAGCAACTGTCGATATGGCATTAGCTAATACTAGAGCAAGACTTAG
Organism: uncultured Flavobacteriaceae bacterium; assembly: GCA_964517835.1. Classification (GTDB taxonomy): domain Bacteria; phylum Bacteroidota; class Bacteroidia; order Flavobacteriales; family Flavobacteriaceae; genus Winogradskyella. Next base: position 6,363 of record CAZFEV010000005.1, read on the forward strand.
AATGACCACCTTATACTATCATGCCGGTCTTTTAGGCAGATTAGTTGCCGGTACTGGTAACAAAGTTGAAGATTTTGGTGTTGGTTTTTTTACAAAATATGGTGATGGCGGAGTTGATTTAAGTCCAATTGCAGATTTATTAAAATCTGAAGTTTATAAGGTTGGTGAATTTTTAAAAGTACCAGAATCTATTATGGAAGCAGCGCCAAGCGACGGTTTGTTTGGAGATGCAAGAAGTGATGAAGATCAGATTGGTGCATCTTATCCAGAACTTGAATGGGCTATGCAAATGAAGGACGAAGGAAAAACTGCTGAAGACTTTTCTGGCAGAGAACAGGAAGTCTTTAAAATTTTTATGAGTTACAACACAAGAAATCATCACAAAATGATTCCTATTCCGGTTTGTGAGATTCCGTCCGATTTTAGATAAAAAGCTCACCTTTAACGAATATATTGCTCTTTTTGTTCAGAAATTACTTATTTTTAGTGAACAAATCTTCTAGTTACACCCTTAAAGTAACTGTACTAACCGAACTAAAAGAAAATTTGAAATGATTCGTATTTTAATTGTTGACAACCATCCTATCGTTAGAAAAGGATTGGAGCTATTTTTAAATAGCAAACCTGACCTTACAGTGGTCGGGAGTTTAAGTAACGGCATCGAAATCTTTGATTTTGTAAGACGCCATGATGTTGATGTTATAGTTTCTGAAATTGATCTTCCAGAACTCAATGGTATCACTGCTCTTAGAGCGATTAAGAAAGAAAAAAAATCCATTAATGTATTGATGTTTAGTCATCAACCTGAAGAAATTTATGCAGTTAGCACCATTAAAGCTGGTGCATCTGGTTATCTAAATAAAGCTGCAGATGTTGACACCATTGAGGCTGCTATTAGAAAAATACATAATGGTGAAATCTCTTTAAGTGAAAAGATGGATAAGCATCTTAGATATGAGGATACCAGAAAAAGTCAGACAAGATTATTTAAGAAACTTTCTACAAGAGAGGTAGAAGTTTTAAAACTGTTATCTATTGGTAGAAAAAACAAGCAGATATCGCAAGAATTAAATATCAACGAGAAAACAGTAAGTACTTATAAAGCACGTCTTTTTAAGAAACTTAACGTGAATAATATTGTGGATTTAATTCATCAGGCAAAGCACCACAATTTGGCTTAATAAAAGTTAACTTATAACTTTTCCGAGCTTTCTTGACAGTAACATTTTAAGACCTAAATAATCCTTAACATCTTCCATTATGTTGCGTGTATCGGTATTATTTAGTGTCTTATTTTGATACTCTGCTACTTTTTTATCAATGAGATGACAACGCAAGCTTAGAATAGTCTGACTCACTAATTGAGAAATTGAGTGTTCCTTTTCTTTGGGAATTATTTGGTTGCGTTCCCAATCATGTAAGTTGTATTTTTCATCTTCCATCAATATGCTCGTTACTTCACTTGCCGATTCTTGATCTAATTGATTAATGAAATTTTTAGTCGAAAAGTTTTGATCTTGATTTAGTTTATCAATAAGTGAATAATACAGCGTTTTAAACCTCTCGTTAGAAAACATCATTTCATCTTCTTGAAGGTCTAAGTATATTTTTTCGAATACTCTGGCTTGATGCACAGTTGGCTCTAAAATTAAATCTTTAGACACTTCATCTTCCTTAAGTATTAAATCTTCAAATTGTTCTGTCTTATCACCATACAGCATTAGAATTTCAATAATCTTTCTTTCTAGTTCATATTGAATATCAATTTTCTGTTTAGCTTTTGGTTCGTTTTTTACAACTTCAAAGGCCTTTTGCTGTTGCTTGTATTGTTTATTTGCTTCCTGAGCACCTTTTTTACTAATCTGAGCGAGCGTACTAAATAATACACTTTCACTTATATCCATAATTGAAGCACACTCTTGCACATAAACTTCACGCTTTATCGCATCTGGTATCTTAGCTATACTGTTTACAATTTCTCTTATAGTTTCAGCTTTCTTAATAGGATCATTATTTGCCTCTTTAACTAAAAGTGACGCTTTAAATTGAATAAAATCCTTAGAATTAGTATTTAAGTAGTCCTTTAATTCCTCAAGCGTATTGTTCTTAGCAAAGCTATCTGGATCTTCTCCATCCGCAAAAGTACAAACACGCACATTCATGCCTTGTTCTAAAATGAGATCAATTCCACGAATTGAAGCTCTTAATCCCGCTGCATCACCATCAAACAGCACGGTAATATTATTTGTAAGCCTATTAATTAATCTAATCTGCTCAGATGTTAAAGCTGTACCTGATGAAGACACCACATTCTGAACACCTGTTTGAGAAAACTGAATGACATCGGTATAACCTTCAACCAAATAACAATTATCCTCTTTTGCTATGCTTTGTTTGGCGAAATACAGGCCATACAACACCTTACTCTTATGGTAAATTTCACTTTCAGGTGAATTGAGATATTTTGCTGCTTTTTTATCATTGGTAAGTATACGTCCACCAAATCCCAAAACACGACCACTCATACTGTGTATAGGAAACATGACACGACCTTTAAATCTATCGAATCGTTTTTCTTCCTTTACAATTGTAAGTCCTGTTTGTTCTAAAAACTCAAGCTTATAACCTTTACCCAATGCATCATCTGTAAAGGCTTGCCATTCATCTAATGAATACCCAAGCTGAAACTTTTTAATAGTGTCTTCTGTAAATCCACGCTCTTTAAAATAGCTTAAACCAATAGCTTGACCTTTATCGGTGTTGAGCATTGTTTTTTGAAAATACGTATTTGCGTATTCACTTACCAAATACAAACTCTCTCTAGCATCAGCTTGTGCTTTTTGCTCATCGGTTTGCTCTAATTCTTCAATTTCAATATTATATTTCTTGGCTAAATACTTTATAGCTTCTGGATAGGTAAAATGCTCATGCTCCATTAAAAAAGTAACGGCATTTCCGCCTTTACCAGTTGAAAAGTCTTTCCAAATTTGTTTTACCGGTGACACCATGAAACTTGGTGTACGTTCGTCACTAAAAGGACTTAAACCTTTAAAGTTACTACCAGCTTTTTTTAATTGCACAAAATCACCAATCACCTCTTCTACTCGAGCGGTTTCAAATACTTGTGCTATGGTGTTTTGTGAAATCAATTAAAGCTTATTTAATTAAGATGGTAAAATTAAGATAATCTCCTTGTAATAAAAAAAGACCCTAGTCAAATATTAACTAGAGTCTTTAAACACTCAAAAATTGATTGATGAAAAAAATATGTTTTAATCCATATCGAAGCGTACTCCAACTGAAATATTATTTTGATCTATGGTTTGATTTTTGAATAACGGATTTAGATCGTATTTTACATATAGTGCAACCTCACCTAACGCCACATATCCACTCAATCCATATACAAATTCACTCACTTCAAAACCTCCACGTTGCTTATCTTTAATACGGTTACCATCTTCTTTATATTTAAGTTTTTGCATGCTACCAATATTAAGACCTGCATAACCTCCAATACCTATTTTTAGTTTTCTGTATGTTGAATATCTAAAATAATCCTTCTTCTCAATCTTCTTTGAAGGTCCAAATTCTAAATGTACAGGGAACACTAAATTTGTAGTTCTAAATTTAGCTTTTGTTAGTTCTACAGGAAACTCCTGTAAAGTTATATCACCATCGTTATTAACTAAAAACTGATTGTCTTTAATATCGAACTTGTTCCATTGAAATGAGAACCCATACTTTAATCTCCAAAAATTAGTATTATCAAATAATCTTGTTTTCCAAGCATAACCAAGTTCCATGAATCCAGAACCTCCGATTTTATAAGGTGAATCGTCTAAACTGACTCCGTCAATAATGGCGTTATTAAATCCAAAGGCAAATACAACATCTTCAGTTGTACGACGGTCATACTTTCTCACTTTATCTCTAGATTTATCTCCAACATAGATAAAACTTTCTCTGTCTTCATCACCTGACCCTATTCTTATTACAAATGTGTCGTCATTATCCTTGCCAAATTCATAATTGTCAATACCATTACGTCTTAATAACTCAATTTTACTATTGATGATATTTGTTCGAGTTTCAATATTTAATGCTGCCAACTCAGCCGCTGCTTTTTTTTGCTCCTCTGCTTCTGCAGCTGTAATAACCTTATCGTCTAATTGGCTATTAATACGAGCTATTTTAGCTTTTAATATCTCCTTTTCTTCGTCTTCAATCTTTGCTTTTTCCTTTTCTAAACTTTCTATTCGTTGATCTAGCTTAACTTGATTGATTGAATCTTGCTCCTTATTCTGAGCGTTTACTGTTGTTATGGTTAATGATATAACCAATAGCAATGCTAATCTTGTAATTGTGTTCATAACTGTTCGTTTTTATTGATGATTAAAATTGATTCTATTTCATTGTCACTTCTAAAGCACTTCGACAAGCTCAGTGTGACACTTTGTGATTTAATTATTTCTTTCTGCTACAGCAGTTTTAACGGTTTCATAACTACCTTTTAATGCTTCAAAAACTCTACTTCGAAACGACTGTCCCATTTCTTCCTCTACATCTTCTAACAACAAACTTGCATCTACCGTTACTTCCGTATCCTTGGTATATTTATTTTTAGTGATTTCTTTGTGAGCTAATTTTAAAAGTGAATCTACCTCTTTATTAATCGCTTCATCACCTAACTCTTTTTGTTGATTTACAGCGCTCGCAATAGCAGACTTAACCTCCTCAGGATTTAATACTATTTGTATTTCTTCTTTAATTTCTTGTTGGTCAACTGCATTTGTTTGCTCTTCTGCTAATCTTGTATCTGCCTTAGTTTTTTGATTGACTTTCTTTTGAGTTATAATTGGCTTTGAATCTTCAATAATCGGTAATTCTACTTCTTCCTTATCTATATTTTCACTTGCCACTTCAGTCTTATAAGTCTCAAAATCTTCTTGTTCTTTAACTTGTTCTTTACTTTCCTCTTCCACTAATACTGGCGTATTGTTTTCGAGTTCATTATTGTTGAAAAATTGGACAGCTACTGCAACCATGATAATTAATCCAGCAGCAATACTCATCCACCAAAACCATGGAAACTTACGCTTATCATCATCCTTATCTAATCGTTCTGACAGTTTAGCCCAACTATCAGCTGATGGCGACAACCTTCTCTCTTCTAACTTATCTTTTAATTGTTCTTCAAACTTAATTGGTGCCATAACTACTGTTATTTAATTCTTTAATTCCTTTTTGAAGCATTTGCCTTGCTTTAAACAACTGCGATTTAGATGTACCTTCTGAAATATTTAGTAATTCAGCAATCTCATGATGCTTATAACCTTCTATGGCATACATTACAAAAACCATTCTGTATCCTTCAGGTAATCTGTCTATTAATTGTTGAATTTCTGCAACCTCAATATTCGACTTAATATTATTGTCATAATCGTGGTCTAAATATTCATCTTCAGTAGCAAATTCCACATGCTTCTTTTGTCTTAAAAACGATATTGCTTCTCTGACCATAATTCTGCGTATCCAACCTTCAAAGCTTCCTTCACCTTTAAATGCCTTAAGATTTTTAAACACTTTAAAGAATCCATTTAACATTACCTCTTCTGCTTGATGCACATCTTTGATATAATATCTACATACACTCAGCATTTTAGGAGCATGTAACTCATACAGTACATGCTGTGCCTCGCGATTGTTTTTCGCTGCTCTTTGTATAAGTTTAGATTCATTTTTATGAAGTTGGATAACTTTCATTAATACGTTTTCATTTGCGCTTCTATAAACTAAGACGCAAAAAGTTTGAAAATGGTTGTCTGAATAATTAAAAAAAACAAAAATAAATTGCACAATACTTATTTTCAGTACTTTACAATTTATTTTTTTCTATTAATAACATAATCCACCATTAAGATAAGTGAAGATTTATACGGAGATTCAGGATAGTTTTGTAATAAAGATAGAGCTTCTTGCTGAAAAGCTTTCATTTTTGATATGGCATATTCTAATCCATTATTAGATTTTACAAAAGCAATGACCTCTTTTACTCGTTTTTTATCCTTATTGTGATTTTTAATAGAATTTATAAGCCACGATTTCTCTTTTTTAGTACAAATATTAAGCACATAAATAAGAGGTAATGTCATTTTTTGTTCTTTAATATCAATGCCTGTAGGCTTACCAATGGCTTCTTCTCCGTAATCAAAAAGGTCATCCTTAATTTGAAACGCCATACCAATAAGTTCACCAAATCTGCGCATAATTTCTATATGTGAAGTATTTGGCTTAACCGATGCGGCACCTAAACTACAACATGCCGCAATTAGAGTAGCCGTTTTTTGTCGAATTATATCATAATATACCTCTTCAGTAATGTCTAAACGTCTGGCCTTCTCAATTTGAAGTAGCTCACCTTCGCTCATTTCTTTTACCGCAATAGATATTATTTTCAGAAGGTCAAAATCATTGTTATCAATTGACAGTAAAAGTCCTTTAGACAATAGATAGTCACCTATTAATACTGCAATTTTGTTTTTCCATAGTGCATTGACAGAAAAGAATCCACGACGACGATTACTATCGTCTACCACATCATCATGAACTAAGGTTGCTGTATGAATCAATTCAATTACTGAAGCACCTCTATAAGTCCGATCACTGACATTACCATTGTTTAACATTTTGGCAACCAAAAACACAAACATAGGGCGCATTTGTTTCCCTTTGCGATTGACAATGTAATGGGTAATTCTATTGAGCAGCGCTACTTTACTTGCCATAGAAAGCTGAAACTTTTGTTCAAAAAGTTCCATTTCATAAGCAATGGGTTGCTTTATTTGTTCAGTAATCTTCATTTAGACTCAAAATGACTGCTAAATTACAAATAAAAGGAGTTTATATCGACAAAATGTGAATTTTACAGATTTAACATTAGCAGGTAAGAATTTATTGTAACTTTAAGCCAATTAAATTAATCCTAAAACTAACATTTATGAAGAAAATTACTTTATTATTCCTATTACTTCTTGGGTTTTCCTTTGCAAGTTATGGACAATGTACCTCGACAAGTGGTGGACTTTGGCCTCAAACTCCTGTAACTGTCCAGAACACTGGTGGAGCTGAAACTATTGCAACTAATAATTGGCCAAACGCAGAAGTATCTTTTGTACAAGGATTGGTGATTGGCAATACTTATACAATAACAGGAACTAACGCTTCAACAGTATATATTACGGTATCCGAAACACCTGCTGATTTTTCAGCTACTGGCACTATTCTTACCCATGGTGCATCTACTGTGAGTTTTACCGCTACGACTGCTCAAATTAGAGTGTTTTGGCACTTAGATGCTGCCTGTAATACGCAAGATAGTGGTAATACTGTAACAACTATCCAATGTACTAGTGCTTCATGTACATGTGTAGAAACTGCTGCGCCAAGTGCTGCCACAACTCCAGTTCCTGCTGATATGGCCATGGACATTCCTATTGATTACACAGATCCTACTAGTTTATTGATAACACCTTTTTCTTGGGTAGATGGTACGCTTGGTGGCAACATTACTGGCACTACCTTATCACTTGGTACTAACACTGCCGGAGATGATATCGGTACACTTACGAATCCGACCAATGGTGCTGGTATAACTTACACGTGGCAGCCTGGTACTACTTACTATTGGTCTATTACATCAGAAAATTGTTTTGGTAGTACGCAAAGTGCTGTTTGGAGTTTTACTACCTCAGCTTGTACAGTAAGTGCACCTGGTGTTGCTAGCGCACCTAATCCAGCAAATAGTGCAACAAATGTTGAAATTACATATGGAGATCCTAATCAGATTATTTTTGAGTGGGCAGATAGTATGGATGCCGACTCATACACAATTAATATAGGTGAAACTTTTGCAGGAAATGATCTTGGTTCTGTACCAGGTTTTGAAAGTGGTGGTGCAATTAATTTTAACTGGCAACCTAACACAGTTTATTATTGGTCAATAGATGCAGTGAATTGTGCAGGAACGACAGCTGGTCCAATATGGAGCTTTACGACATCTGCTTGTGCGGAAGTCGCTGCACCAGCTGCAGCTACCAGTCCTAACCCAGCTAACATGGCTACTGGAGTTGCTATTCAAGGTCCTGATGGGACTGTTAGCTTTAACTGGACGGCTGCAGGACCTGGAGTTTCATATATTTTAAATTTAGGTACAAGCAACCCACCAACCCAATCTTTTAACAATTTTGAAAATGGTGACCCAATTACTGGCCTCTCTGTAGACACTACTTACTACTGGTCAATCGACACTGTTAATTGTTTTGGAACAACGACAGGGCCTGTATGGGAGTTTACTACTAACGCACAGTTATCTGTTGATGACAATCAAATAAATGAATTTACTGTATTCCCTAATCCTACAAATGATATTTTAAATATTAAATCCTCTGTAGAAATTGATAATGTTTCTGTATTTAATTTACTTGGTCAAGAAGTAGCTAGATTTGGAAAGAACGATATTGTTGATTCTGCAATTAATATTTCTGATTTAGAAAGTGGGTTATACATGGTACAAATTATATCTGGTAACAATACACAGATAGTTAAAGTAACTAAGAAATAACACAATTTCTTTAAAAATAAAAAAGCGGCTTAAAGCCGCTTTTTTATTATCCTTTATTCGCGAGCTGCCCACAGGCAGCATCAATATCCTTACCTCTACTTCTTCTTACCGTAACGGTTATATTATTTTTTTCTAAGGTCTTAACATACATATCTAACGCCTGCGGATTTGCCTGTTGAAACTCACCATCATCAATTGGATTATATTCTATAAGGTTGACTTTACTTGGCGCGAATTTGCAAAACTCTACTAAAGCATCTACGTCTTTTTGTTTATCATTAATACCTTTCCAAACCACATATTCGTATGTGATTCTGTTTCTGGTTTTAGCATACCAATATTCTAATGCTTCTCTTAAATCCTTCAGTGGAAAAGTAGCGTTAAATGGCATAATGGAAGTTCGAACCTCATCTATTGCAGAATGCAGAGATACCGCAAGTTTAAACTTCACTTCGTCATCTGCCATTTTCTTAATCATTTTTGGCACTCCAGAAGTGGAAACCACAATACGTTTTGGAGACATGCCTAAGCCTTCTGGTGATGTAATTTTATCAATAGCTTTAAGTACGTTATTGTAATTCATAAGAGGTTCGCCCATACCCATAAATACAATATTACTTAAAGGCCTGTCGTGATATAATCGACTTTCGTTATCAATAGCAACAACTTGATCGTATATCTCATCAGGATTAAGATTACGCATTCGCTTTAGTCTAGCCGTAGCACAGAATTTACAATCAAGACTGCAACCAACTTGTGAAGACACACAAGCTGTAGTGCGTGTTGGTGTTGGTATTAATACAGACTCTACAATAAGATCATCATGAAGCCTCACGGCATTTTTAATGGTACCATCAGAGCTGCGTTGCATTTGATCTACTTTAATATGATTGATGACAAAATTATCCTGTAGCATCTGACGTGTTTTTAAAGATATATTGGTCATATCTTCAAAACTATGTGCTGATTTTTGCCATAACCATTCATAGACTTGATTTCCTCTAAAGGCTTTATCACCTTCCTTAACAAAGAATTCTCTCAACTGCTCTTTGGTGAGTGCTCGTATGTCTTTCTTTTTCACTTCCATATTGTTGCAAAAGTACTCAAATATAAATGCATAAAAAAAGCCTCAACACTTAAGATAAACTCAGTGATAGAGGCTTAAATTTAATATTCTTCTAAATTATATAATTAGCATTGCATCACCATAAGAATAGAATCTGTACTTTTCTTTTACGGCTTGGTCATACGCCTCCTTCATAAAATCATGACCTGCAAATGCAGAAATCATCATTAACAATGTTGATTTAGGTGTATGAAAGTTTGTAATCATACTATTAGCAATGCTAAAATCATACGGTGGAAAGATAAACTTGTTCGTCCAACCTTCGTATGGATTTAATCTACCACTAGATGATACTGAGCTTTCAATTGTGCGCATAGATGTTGTTCCTACAGCACACACTCTTTTTTTGTTATTAATACCTCTATTCACAATATCAGCAGCTCTTTCAGATATACGAATTTCTTCGCTATCCATTTTATGCTTAGATAAATCTTCAACCTCAACCGGATTAAAAGTCCCTAATCCTACATGAAGTGTCACTTCTGCCATATCAACACCTTTAATCTCTAAACGTTTTAATAGATGCTTAGAAAAGTGTAACCCAGCAGTTGGTGCAGCAACAGCACCTTCATTTTTAGCATATATCGTCTGATAACGCTCTTCGTCTTCTGGCTCTACATCTCTTTTAATGTACTTAGGCAATGGTGTTTGACCAAGCTCAGTCAGTTTAGATCTAAAGTCTGAATAAGATCCATCATATAAAAAACGAAGCGTACGTCCTCTAGACGTGGTATTATCAATTACTTCAGCTACTAATGTTTCATCTTCACCGAAATACAATTTATTACCTATTCTTATCTTACGCGCAGGATCTACAAGTACATCCCACAAACGTTGATCTTTATTTAGCTCACGTAATAAAAATACTTCTATTCTTGCACCTGTTTTTTCTTTGTTACCGTATAATCTTGCCGGAAAAACTTTGGTGTTATTCATTATCATGACATCACCTTCATCAAAATAATCAATAACATCCTTAAACAATTTATGCTCAATTGTTTGATTAGCTCTATCTAGAACCATTAATCGAGATTCGTCTCTATGTTCTGCAGGATGCTCTGCTAATAATTCTTCTGGAAGGTCAAAATTGAAGTTAGATAATTTCATATAGATCTTTTATTTTTAAAGTCGCAAATATACAATCTCGATATAGGCGTTGTCAAGTAATTGATTGTTTATTTTATCTGAAAACCAATTGAACTGAAGTCTTTCCAAAAATCTGGGTAAGATTTACTCACAACATTGGCATCTTCAATAAATAAAGAGGTTTTTAATCCTAAAGGTGCAAATGCCATTGCCATTCTATGATCATTATAAGTGGCAACAATAACATTAGGTCTGATATCTTCAGACGATTTTAAGAGTAAAGTCTTGTCAGTAATTGCAACCTCAGCTCCAAACTTTTCTAATTCTGTTTTTAAGGCAACTAACCTATCGGTCTCCTTAATTTTTAAGGTATGAAGCCCTGTTAAATAACACTCCACACCAAGACCAAAAGCAGTCACAGAAATGGTTTGCGCAATATCTGGAGCATTACTTAAATCTAGCTCAATTGATAATTCACGATTAACAATTGACGATTTTCTCAATGTTATGGCATTGTCCTTAAAGGTAGTTTCAACACCAAATTGTTGATATATCTCTGCCAGCACAGAATCGCCTTGTAGCGAACCTTTTTTGTATGATGACAATGTCAATTCTGTTCCTAAATTACTTAACGCTACTACACTATAAAAATAAGACACAGAAGACCAATCTGACTCTACGGTTAAAGTTTGAGACTCAACAGATTTTGTTACAGGCTTTACTGTAATAATATTTCCTTCAAACGAAGTCTCAATGCCAATTTGATTTAATAAAGCCAGAGTCATCTTAATATAAGGCACTGATGTAATCTTACCATCAAGGTTCAATTCTAGTCCATTTTCTAACTTAGATGCAATTAATAATAATGCAGATATGTATTGACTACTTACATTGGCCTTTAAAGTGACTTTTGATTTATTGAGTTTTTTCCCTTTTATTTTTAGAGGTGGAAGTCCTACGTTTTCCACATAGTCAATGTCGGCACCTAATGCTCTCAATGCTTCAACCAAAATTTGGATTGGTCGTTCTTTCATTCTCGAAGAGCCTGTTAACAGTACTTCTCTACCTTCATTTATAGAAAAGAATGCAGTTAAAAAACGCATTGCTGTGCCGGCATGATGAATATCTACAATATGCCCTTTAGACAACAATGCCTTTTTCATTAAAACTGAATCATCAGAATTTGAAAGATTCTTTATTTTAATGTCTGGATATAAAGCTTGTAGTAATAATAAACGATTAGATTCGCTTTTAGAACCAGTTATTGCAACTGAACTTGATTTGGTAATTCTTGACTTTAATATCTGGATATTCACAATAACAATTGAATTTAAAGATGCAAAGCTACTTTAATTTCTCATTATTATGGTGTCTGTCGTGATCTCGCTTGGCTTTTTTATCCATTTTTTTATCAAATGAAGCCTGCAGATCTATTCCTGTTTGATTTGCCAAACACAATACCACAAAAACAACATCAGCCAATTCTTCGCCTAAATCTTTATCCTTATCACTTTCTTTCTCACTTTGTTCGCCATATCGTCGTGCAATAATACGCGCAACTTCACCAACTTCTTCCGTGAGCTGAGCCATGTTGGTCAGTTCATTAAAATATCGAACACCATGTTCTTTAATCCAATTATCTACTTCTAGTTGCGCGTTTTTAATGTTCATGGCTGTGCTTTAACTAATACTATTTGTTCTTTTTGCTTATTAACTATTTGATTAAAAAACTCTTTTAAAAATGGATATGTTTCAGGCCCCATCATAGACTTTTTCAATTCCATTGAAACAGTTAAATTAATTTTGTTTCCTAAAACTTTTGAAGAATAAACAAATTCACCAAGATCCTCAGGAAGTTTCAAAATTAATGGTTCTGGAATTGATTCTGCTACATATCCTTCAGGAAAATTAATATTAATTATTTGCTTCTCCTTAATTGGATATCCAAAATCTATTGGAAACTCTCTCTCATCTCGTTTAAAAGGATTATCAGACTTCTTTAAAAAGAGATTTGGTTCAATGTATAAATGTTCGTCTATGATATCAGCAGAAGACTCCTTATAAAAGTTGAACGATTCTGAAACAAATCCTTCATAAGTATCTGTGTTTTTAACGTTATAATCAGAGATTTCAATATTATCTAGTGTTTCTTCCTTTTCTGCGAGATATTGATCTAAATCTTCATTCTTGAAACCTCTTCTAAAAGCATACGCGCTGTGATTTGTGTGTCTAGACATTAAACTTCCTTCTAGTACTCCTTCTTCATCTACTGACGCATTTACCATATATTGAGACATTCCTGATTCAGGATTTCGAATATTAACCTTTCGCCAAACCTTCTCGTTATTATCAATTAAAACACCTTGCCAATTATAATCTTTTACTGGCAATAAATTTATATTACTGAACTCGTCCGTAGCATCTAGAAAGTACTCATTATCATTGATAACTGCATATGCTATAACATAGTTTAATCCATCAACAGTAGGAAAAAATGGCACCAAATTATCTTTTGTACTAATCACCACAGGATTTGCATCAATACCTGCATAACGTAGCATAGCTACAAGCGTTAGGTTAATATCTGCTGCGTTTCCTTTTTTCTCTTTTAGCGCTTTCTTTATGCCTTTTTGAAAATACTTTCCGTCAACACCATTCCAAGTAATATTATCCTTTACATACTTAAAAATTGCCTTCATCTTCTCAGTGACATCAGAATGTTGTGATATTAAATCATCTAAAGTATCATCAAACGATTTTGTTTTATCTAATTGATTTCTAAAATCATCAGAACTACCAATAGTTTGCGCAACATCTTGCCAAGTTGTTGAGTAATATCTAACAGTACTTCCTGGAATTACGATAGACGTTAATTCAAAAAGAACTCCTGCTCTATAGTTATTTATATTATTGACATAGCTTTCTTCTTTAAGAGCTGGCACATCTTCTAGTGAATAATTCAGTACATCCATAGACCTATCCATACGAACATCTCTCTTTTTTGAACGCTTAGGATAAAAGGGAATAAATCCTTTTGTTTTAGTATTGAAGTTATAACCATCTGGTGTTCTAAGCTCAGCCTCAATCTTTTTAACAGGTATATCAAACTGAAACCTAAACTCCTCGATATTAAAGTAAAACGGCGATATAATTTTATACTTTATATCTAAAACAGAACCTTCTTTTACATTAGGCATTGTAAACTTTACTTGGTTGAAGTTATAGCTATATTCACTCTTAAAGATTTGATCTTTATCAAGTTCTGTCTTCTTAATTTTACCATCTACTACATTAAATGTAATAGCCTTAATTTTTGTTACTCTATTTTTGGCAGATCGACTTTTAAACAAATTAAAAGCTACTGTTGCTTTATCAAAACCAGCTTTATTATATATTTTAATACGTTGATGAACTTCAGTAACTAATTCAACTGATGATACTGTTGAAGTAAAATATGTTTTTTGCTTTCTGTAAAGTATAGCAGCATTAGCTGACGAATCCTTTTCATAAAACTTTTCATTTAATTCTGCTCTAGAGACTTTTCCAAACTCTATGTCTTGCGAATTTGAAAACTGAATTGATGCAAGGACAACTAGAAGTCCTAGAAATACTTTTTTAATCATGATTTTTTATATTGATTTTAATACTATTTTTGAATTATCCCACTTTTTAATCTTTTTCATAAAGTCTCTACAAGTCTTATATGCTGTGCTTGGGTATTCTCCTTTCTTTACATAGAGTTTTCTGTTATATATTAGCTTCTGACCTTCTTGACTAATACTGAATCGATATTCACCAAACTCATTTTTCAACTCAATACCTTCTGGTAAAGTCTCTACTTCATATCCATCTGGTATGATGATAGAATACTGATCTTCATCCAAGTAGCCTCGCGAAATTTGAATTGGTTGTTTTCTATTTCTGTATCTACTTGGTACATATGAATTTTTATTAAAAGCATTTGGTACAAATAGTATTTTATCACCTACCATTGATATATAATTTTCTGCATTAACATCAATGGTCTCTGTAAATACAACTTCATCTTTATTATCATCGAAATTGTAATTATTCACTTCTAGGTTATTTACATTTTGCCAATACTTTTTATAAAAAAGCTTTATATCCCTTTCAGATTGGTTCTGTAAACCAAATCTGTTATCATATTGTAATCCTTTAGTTTTCCTAACTATATGTGAGTTTAAACTTCCATTAATATTTAGAGTGATATCTGCAGTTGTATGTTGGGTATTTAAACTGTCAACATACATTTTAGTCTTAATTATTTCGCTCTCATTAGGCTTTACAACTAAAACATTTCGATTATCAGTAAAATCACCAATAAAATTAAATGGATGCGACTGACTAGTGCAATCTAACCACATCATTTCACCATCTTTATCATCTGGAATTGCAAGAATAATATGGTTACCTTGTTCTAATGAAGCAAAATCATCCTCTAAATCAACAATGTCTCTACCTGCCTCGACAATACAATAATATGATGTAACACCTGCGGCCTCCAATAAAGATTGCGTATAATTGGTAAGACCTTTACAGTCTCCATATTTTAATTCGTCCACTTCAGTGGCAGCAATGGGTTGTACACCACCAATTCCTACTTGAACACTTATGTATCTTGTATTTTCCTGAACATAGTTAAAGACTTTTTTAGCTTTATCAATTGGGTCTTCTATACTTGAAGTTAAATCGACTATCTTTTGCTTAGTTTGTTCCGAAATAGCCTTTCTGTCCTCTAATAGTGCATTATTCATCCATGAACCAAACTCACTCCAATTCTTTGCTTTTCCTTTGACACCATAAAATTGAAAGTTTTCAACTGCAACCATTACATTTGGTGTTAATTTAGAGAATGAAGGTCCCAAATCTTCATAAACAATAGGCGAAGAATTTTGAAGTACATAACTCAATGCATTTTCAGAATTTGAGCTTTCAATATTATAATTGTTGAAATTCTTTTCTTTAAAGCGCATACCTAAACCAACCTTATCTTCAAACGTATAAGTTGCTTTCTCTACACCTACATGATAAATTGGTATTGGACGCCAAGTTGGAATTGCTGCAGTGTTTGAAGTAGCTATTTCGCAATAAAATTCTACTGTGTACGGATAAGTAGGTGAAGAATATCCCAAGAACATGACACGAGAATCGGAGTAAAGGGTTCCACCATCTACAGCACTATGGTCAGCAAAATCTTTTTTCTTAAATTTCTTTACTTCATTTCCATTTTCGTCATACACTTTAGCCCATATTTCTTCAATGTCTCTATAATTATCGTAACCAGCACCTGCCTGAATTGCATAAACACCTTTTTCATTTAACACAGTCACAATTCTTTTTTCTGTAATTATCGCCTCATCGTCTTCTTCAATGACAATATCAACCGAAAATGACCGTACAACAGCATTTGATTTCATCTTAAGATCATTAGGAATAGTATTTGAATCGTAAATGTTTTGAGACTGAGAAAACAGAGAGAATGAGGCAAAAAAACACATGCCCCAAAGGATAGATTTTAGGCATTTTAAACTCATAAGTATATCATTGATTTAGTGCCAACAATATACGTATCAAATTAAATTTTTCAAACGAAAATCGTATTAATTTCCGAAAAGATAATACAGGCTTAACAAACGAAATTATTCCCTGTTTTTGGAATCAATAATTATGGTTACCGGACCGTCATTTAGCAAGCTAACCTTCATATCTGCTCCAAATTCTCCAGTTTGAATAGACTTCCCTAGCTTCGTCTCTAAAGACTTAATGAAATCCTTGTAAATTGGAATCGCGACTTCTGGTTTTGCAGCCTTTATATAACTTGGCCTATTCCCTTTTTTGGTACTTGCGTGTAAAGTGAATTGACTAACTAAAACAACATCACCATTTGAATCTAATAGAGAAGTATTCATGACACCATTATCGTCAGGAAAAATGCGAAGGTTTACAATTTTATTACACAACCAATCAATATCTTCTTGAGTATCCTCATCCACGATACCTAATAAAACTAAAAGCCCTTTTTTAATAGAGGCGACTTTATTATTGTTTATTGTTACTGATGCTTCAGAAACTCTTTGAATAACTATTTTCATTAATTATCCCAATTATCGGTTCTGTAATGTTCGTCTTCTCCTTCTAATATTTGGAGATAACTTCTGTAACGCGAGTATGCTATCTCATCATTTTCTAGAGCTTGCTTAACAGCACACTTTGGCTCATGAATATGTAAACAGTTGTTGAATTTACATTCATGTTTTATGGCAAAAAACTCTGGAAAATAGTCACCAACTTCTTCCTTCTCCATATCTACAACACCAAATCCTTTAATCCCTGGTGTATCAATAATTTTAGCATCAAAACTTAGATCAAACATCTCTGCAAATGTCGTAGTATGTTGCCCTTGCATATGTTGCTCTGATATTTGTTTGGTCTTTAAATTAAGACTTGGCTCTATGGCGTTGACTAAAGTCGATTTTCCTACACCTGAATGACCTGAAAACATACTCACTTTACCCAACATCAATGACTTTACCTTATCTATATTATAACCAGTTTCTGCAGAAATCTCAATACACTCATAACCAATTTTAGCATAAATACTTTTGAGATATTTAACTTCAAACATGGTGTCTTCATTGTAAACATCTACCTTATTAAACAATAATACAGTTTTAATAGAGTATGCCTCGGCGGTTACTAAAAAGCGATCTATAAAACTTGTTAAGGTTGGTGGATTATCTATAGTCACTAACAGAAAGACCTGATCAATATTAGAAGCTATTATATGGGTCTGTTTAGAGAGATTAACTGATTTGCGAACGATATGATTCTTACGCTCTTCAATCCTATTAATAATGCCAGTTTCTGTATTGTTCTTGGTCTCTAACTGAAACTCTACAATATCTCCAACAGCAATGGGATTGGTACTCTTAATACCTTGCAACCTGAATCGGCCTTTTATTCTACATTCATAGAATTTACCATTCATGGTTTTCACGGTGTACCAGCTCCCTGTAGATTTATATACTGTTCCTGTCATTCAACTAATTGATAAAACAAAGTAACAACTTTTAAGGAAAAAAGTCATTACTTTATAAACACAAAACAAATATTAAACAATCATGAAAAAAAATTTACTTCTTATCGGTGCGGTAATCGTTGGTTTCATTTCTTTTTCCTTCATTCAAGAGGAAGAAATACCACAAGAAGAAAACAAACCCGTTGTAGAATACAAGGTTATTACAAGTGTTGAATCTATAGTACCAAGTGGTTTGGGACGATCTCGATTAATTTCATCAAATGCTGAAAGAGATTATGCAGAATTCACATCTGAACGTACTGAAGAAAACAACAAAAGAAATAAATCAAAAAGAAAAGACATTCGTGTTAAAGATTTTGAAGAGACCAAACTTCTTAACTTCTTTAATTTAGGTGGTATCCGTTTTCAAAATATCGTAGCTAACGACGCCGTAATTACATCGAAACTGATTGCAATGGGACAAGAAGGTTGGGAACTTGCTTTTGTAACAAGCTCTTCTGAAAGTGATGCAGGCGAAGGTGATGGAAAAGGTATTTTTGTTACACGTTACATTTTTAAACGTATGAGAACAGAATAGAGTAAAAAGGCTCGCAAATTGCGAGCCTTTTTATTATTTAATGATTTAGAATTTCTTCTTGATGATTAATCGATTCTTGGTGAATCGCTTTAAACATTCTTAGTACAAATTCTTCACTCAGATTCTTTTCTTCTCCTTCAAGAATCATTTTTCCTAGAATCTCATTCCAACGCTTATTCTGAAGAACTGCAACATTATGATCTTTCTTTAATTGACCAATATCATCTGCAACTTGCATTCTCTTACCTAAAATCTCAATTAACTGATGATCTATAACATCTATCTTAGTTCTCAAAGTTCCTATCTTTTTATTAAACTCTGTACCATCACCAACTTCCTTTCTAATACGTAAGTCCTCCGTATATTGCTTTAATGTGTCTGGCGTAATTTGTTGTGCAGCATCACTCCATGCGTTATCCGGATCGTGATGTGTCTCAATCATTAATCCGTCATAATTAAGATCTAAAGCCGTTTGACTTAAATCGAAAATAATATCTCTACGACCAGCGATATGTGATGGATCTAAGATTAAAGGCAAATCTGGAAAGCGTGTTTGTAAATCTACTGCCACTTGCCAGTTAGGGTTGTTTCTGTAACGTGTTTTTTCATAGGTTGAAAAGCCTCTATGAATAACACCTAAATTCTTAACATCTGCTGTATAAAAACGCTCAACTGCACCTAACCACAATGACAAATCTGGATTTACAGGGTTTTTGATTAAAACAGGCTTATCAGTGCCTTTCAATGCATCTGCAATATCTTGAACAATGAATGGACTTACCGTAGTACGCGCACCAATCCATAAAATATCTACATCATGTTTTAAGGCCAATTCTACGTGATTAGCGTTGGCAACTTCAGTGGTAATCTTTAAACCAGTTTCTTCTTTTGCTTTTTGCAACCATTTTAAACCTAAAGCGCCTACACCTTCAAAATTCCCTGGTCTTGTTCTTGGTTTCCAAATCCCAGCTCTATAGACAGTGGCATCACTATCTTTTAATTGATGTGCAATATTTAAAACCTGCTCTTCTGTTTCCGCACTGCAAGGTCCTGCTATAACTAATGGATGCTCTAAATTAAAAGCATCTAACCAATTTCTTAATTCTTTTCTATTTTCCATTATTCATTTATTCTTTTTCTAAATCTTTATATTATTTAGAGGTGACTTCGAGAGCCTCAGTCACCATCGAAATTTTGATTCTATTGTATTCCGTTTAGTATATCTTTTATATGATTTGTTTTTTCCATTTCATTGTAAACCTCTTCAAAATCACCTTTTTCCATTAGCGACTTAAAGTGCTTAAGGTTATTGATATATTCATCTAAAGTTTCTATAACATTTGTTTTATTTTGCTCAAATATTGGCGTCCACATTGCTGGTGAGCTCTTTGCCAATCTCACTGTACTTTCAAAACCACTACCTGCCATATCAAAAATATCGCGTTCGTTTTTCTCTTTCTCTATGACCGTTTTACCAAGCATAAAAGAACTGATATGTGACAGATGTGAGACATACGCAATGTGTTTATCGTGGGCTTTTGGATTCATGTATCTAATACGCATTCCTAAATCTGCAAAAATCTTTAAAGCTTTTTCTTGAAGTTTAAAAGCAGTTTCTTCAACTTCACAAATGATATTGGTTTTATTTTTATACAATCCTTCAATCGCCGCACTTGGACCCGAATATTCCGTACCAGCAATAGGATGAGCCGCTAAATAATTTCGTCTTTTGGGATGCTCTTTTACAACCAAACATATATCTTCTTTGGTAGAACCGGCATCAAACACTATAGCTTCATCATTAACGATGTCTAGAACTTTGGGAAGTACTTCTAAAGTAGCGTCAACAGGAATAGCTAAAATAACCAAGTCAGCATCTTTTACATCCTGAAGGCTCGCCTTTTTATCTATAACACCTAAAGCTATTGCTTCATCGAGATGTGCATCATTATGATCAATACCATATATCACAAACTCTGCATTCAGCTTCTTTAAATCTAAAGCGAAACTTCCACCAATTAAACCTACACCAATGACATATATCTCCTTCATAACTCTAGACTCTTGCTATTGCCTCTTTAATTGTTGATTCTGGCGCGCACAAAGAAAAACGCACATATCCTTCACCATTACTCCCAAATACTGTTCCTGGAGCAATAAATATAGAATGCTCTTTTAAAACCTTATCTGCAAATGCTTCTGATGTTGTGTTTGGTGGTAATTTTGCCCAAACAAACATACCTGTCGCATACTCATCATATGTACAATTGAGTTTCTCTGCTAACTTCCAAACCAATGCTCTTCTTAGTTCGTAGACACTGTTTAAACTTACATACCACATATCTGAACACTGCAACGCTTCTATCGCACCTTTTTGAATACCATAAAACATTCCAGAATCCATATTACTTTTCACTTTTAATACAGCAGTTAAATGCTCGTAACTACCAACCATGAATCCAACACGCCATCCTGCCATATTAAAAGTCTTACTTAATGAGTTAAGCTCTATACAAACCTCTTTAGCATAGTTGTATCTCATTATACTTATAGGTTTTTTGTTAAGCACAAAACTATATGGGTTGTCATGAACAATCAGAATATTGTGACGGCGCCCAAAAGCAATAACTTCATCATAAAACTTATTTGGAGCATTTGCACCTGTCGGCATATGAGGATAGCTAATCCACATAATTTTCACCTTACTCAAGTCTAATCTTTCTAAAGCCACAAAATCTGGCAACCAATTGTTTTCTTCAGTGAGATCGTAATAAATTGGTTTTGCCTCGAGTAACTTCGTAACTGAGGCATATGTTGGATAGCCTGGATTTGGAATTAAGACCTCATCACCTTTATTTAAAAAAGCCATGGAAATGTGCATAATTCCTTCCTTACTTCCCATTAACGGTAACACCTCAGTTTTACCATTAATAGTGACTTTATATCGGTCCTTATAAAAGGTCTCTACAGCATCTCTTAATTCTGGTAATCCTTGATAACTCTGATATTTATGAGCACCTTCATCATCAAGACTATCTCTTAGCATCATCGAAGCCTTGAAAGGTGGCTCTAAGTCCGGGCTTCCAATACCCAAATTAATGATTGGCTTACCTTGAGATTTTAAAAACGCTACCTCCTTTAATTTTCGAGAGAAATAATATTCCTCAACACTATTAAGTCGTTTTGCAACTTCTATCATACTCTAGCATTTTTATATTCTCCTAAAACTTTAAAATTTTCAGCCATAATTTGCATTATGGATTTTGCTTTATCGTAATCTTTAAATTCATCAAAAGTGACATCAACAAAGAATCCATATTTCCATGGTGTATCAATTTTTGGTAAAGATTGAATCTTAGTTAAATTTAGTTTGCAGTCGCTCATCACATTCAAAATTGTTGCTAAGCTACCTCGTTTATGATCTAACTGAAACTTTAAGGATGCTTTGTTAATCGTCTCTGAATTTTCATCATCAGTTTTCCGTTTCACAATCACAAACCGTGTTTCATTATGCTTTATGGTTTGAATACTTTCAGCTAGCACCTCTAAATCATATAACACAGCAGCATTTTTACTTGCAATAGCTGCAATTCCTTTCACATTGCCTTCGGCTATTTGTTTAGCCACATCTGCAGTATCCTTTGCTTCTACTAGCTTGATATGAGGATAGTCTTTAAAAAACACTTTACATTGCAACAAGGCCATTGGATGTGAATGCACCTCTTTGATATCTTCAATAGATTGCCCTTTTAAAACCAGTAAATTATGTTGAATATCTAAATAGTATTCACCAACTATTTTTAAGTCATGATTGTCAATTAAAGCGTAATTTGGTATAATAGAACCTGCTATTGAATTCTCTAAAGCCATAACAATATTGTCTGTACGGCCATCTAATAGACTATCTACAGCACCATCAAAAGACATGCACTCAACAACATCGGTCGTTTCATTAAAGTAATGCTGTGCCACCTCATGATGGAATGAGCCTTTAATACCTTGTATTGCAATTGGTTTGTTCAAATTTTCAATCTTTTAAATTCTTAGCACAAAAGAAAAAGTCCCGATTACATCGAGACTTTTTGAAATTATACATTAAAATAAAACATATTAAGTCTCGTTCCTTTAGCTAAAAAAGAAATAAAACCAGTTATAATATGTTTTAGTGATATTCATTACCTATTGTTTATCAATATGTGGCTAATGTAAATAATATTTTTACAAATCAAAATTGAATAATCCTATTTTTTAGTGGTTTTATGAAATTTTAAAGATTTGATAATAAATATTGAGCGCTATTATATATTATTTATTTTTGATTTAAATATTCTCGTTTATGTCTATAGAAGTAAAAAACATCACAAAAGTATATAAAGACCAAAAAGCATTAAATGATGTTTCTTTTAAGGTTAATGATGCTGAAGTGGTTGGATTTTTGGGCCCAAATGGAGCAGGAAAATCTACTATGATGAAAATTTTAACGACTTACATAGATGCTTCTGAAGGAACTGCCATGGTTAATGGTTATGATGTAAACACAAACAAAAAAAATGTTCAAAGTAGCGTAGGTTATTTACCAGAACATAATCCGTTATATCTAGAGCTATACGTTAAAGAGTATTTAAACTTTAATGCTAATGTTTATGGTGTTGCCAAATCTCGAATTAATGAAGTTATTGAACTAACCGGCTTAACGCCAGAAGCTCATAAAAAAATAGGTCAACTATCTAAAGGTTATCGTCAACGTGTTGGGTTAGCTAATGCGCTTTTACATAATCCTGATGTTCTTATACTTGATGAGCCCACTACCGGATTAGATCCTAATCAACTGGTAGAGATAAGAAATCTCATTAGAACCATCGGTAAAGAAAAAACCATCTTTTTGTCTACGCATATTATGCAAGAGGTTGAAGCTATGTGTGATCGTGTTATTATCATAAACAAAGGTGAAGTGGTTGCCGATAAATACCTTCAAGATTTAAGAGAAGGACAAGAACAAGTGGTTATCGTAGAATTTGATTACCGTGTTGAAGATACTTTTCTTTTAAGGCTTCCCCAAGTCACCAACGTTAAAAATACCCATGGTTTTGTGTATGAAATCACCTTCTCAACAAAAGAAGACATGCGCTCTCATGTTTTTGATTTTGCTCATGATAATGAATTAAAAATTCTACAGCTAAACCAGAAGAATGCAAGTTTAGAAAGTTTATTTAGGGAGTTGACAAGTTAAAAGCCCATCCTAACCTTCCCAAAAGGAAGGAAAATTGTCATTCCTGCGTCAGCGTGTCGCTGAAGCTTTAGCGAAGGCGCAAGGCAGGAATCTTTTTATCACTTTATAGATTCCGCATCAAGTGCGGAATTAAAAATTCAATCAAAAATTAACTGACCTGTATACAACCTTTCTACATCAACAATTGGTGGCTCGTTAACAGAAATTAAATCACCTGTTCCTCTCAAAATTCCGGTCAAAGACTGCTGCGGATTTACAATCATATCATTACTACCACGATGACTTACCTCAACGTTCTCAGCTATTAGATTTTCACCTTCAAACCTGCCAGAACCAGAAAAAAAACCTACAAATAAATTTTGCGTATTACCATCAAGGTAAAAAGAGGAAATATTATTACCTAACGCATTTATTACTTGAGAATTAACAGTAACTCTAAAGTCTCCGACCGTAAATTCCTGATTCTCATTAAAATCCTCTGAAACTAGACTTAAGTTGTTATAAGAGAGCACACCATCTGAAGAGACTTCATATTGTGATGAATTCCGAATTTCAGTAATGTTTGGAGCTTCTACATATACCTTTGTAATGCCATAATCTCTAACATAATTGCAAGTATTCTTGTCAGTAAGCACTAATAGATTACCCACAACTTCGATATTAACATCATTAATTAGATTCTCACCTGTTTCAATAGTCACCTTAAATTCATCCGAATCCTTTACAATTAATTCTATATCTCTATTGACTAAAATGCGTTCAAATGAGGCCACCGCAACTTCTTCCTGAATGATGTCACCAGAGTTTTGAAAACAATCATTGGCATCTTCACTATTACATGCAAAGACTAAAAGTGATACTATGTAAATTATTTTTTTCTTCATAATATTTAAGATTCCTGCCTGCGCAGGAATGACAGTTATAATCTTATGCCTAATCCAAACTCAACAGCTTCTGCCTTTGCCCCATGAGATTTTAGTGTTGCCGCAGCAAATAGTTTCTTTCCGAAATAGCGTTTCAAACCTACTCTTATATATGTTCGCCCTTCAAAATCAAAAGGATAATACACATAATACCCAAGTTGCGTTTCAACAGACATTCTGTTTACAAATAACTCATGTCCTACAAAAAGACCTACTCGTTTATAATCCTCATCTCCTGTAACATTTAACTCAGGAAAAGCAACCGATTGATAATAAATGAGCTCTTTTAAAAAGTTAGAGAAAAACACATCTGTTCCAAACTGAATGGCACTTGTATGACTTAAACGTTTATCGGCATATGCTGATAAAATATAAAATGCATATTGACCGCTATTTATAATATCACTTTCATTTATTCCAGTTCGGAAAGCTAAATTAACACGAATAGGCTCAGTAAACTTTTCTTTAGTAGTATTCTCTATATATTCAGATGCTGTTTCATCCAAATTATAATTAAGCCCTACATTTAAAGCAACTGTGTTTACACTTGTATTTGGAGCTTTTACATTAGCATTAGAATAATGAATAAATGACAATCCTGCCTGTAGGCCAACCTTATCAAAAAGGCGATCTTTTTTATAGTTTAACATGAGATAAGTTGAACTCAATAAACGAGAACCAAAGGCTACATTTTTATGATTTTCAACTTTATCATATGGATTTGAAGTATGTGCGATACCTTGGGCAATACGAAGCATTACATTCCGCTTTAAAAAGTAGAAATTGTAATGGGCATATAGCCCTATATTATTACCTAAAACATCATTTTTTAAATTCTGATAAATAAACGAAGCCCCATAATCAGGATAATTAAAGCGCTGTTCCCAATCTTCATTCCCAAAAGTTTTCTTGTTCCAGCTGAAAATAAATCCTTCAGGATGACCTGTTATTAAGTGAAGTATATCATTGTTATGAAGTGCAATGTTTCCGCCAAAATAATTCAAATCAAAATAGGAATCGTAATTTGTTTTATCTTGAGAAAACAAACATAATCCATAAAGTAAAATACAACTCGTAAGCCAGTGCTTCATAAATAAATGGTTACTGACAAAAGTAAGAGAATATTTAATTTATAAATAAAGTTGCCACTAAAGATACTGCTGCAATAAATATCAGCTGAACTGCAAATTTAATTTCGGCTTTGTTCTTTTTTAAATATTTCATGATACATTGGGGTTTAAATTGCTTATTGCAAAATTCAAAAATTTCAGCCTACTGTTTGTTATTAAAACTCAAATAAAAGGTTAGGTTATTTAGACCTTTACCATTTTATGAAAACTTTAAAACTATGATCGCATCAAACGTTTCTAAATTTAATTTTAATGCGTATTTTTGCCGAGCTAAATAATAGAGGAAAAATTTGATCTGATTGCAACCTCTTCCAAGATTGAGATATCTAAACAAAAGGTGCTCAATTTAATTGGGAATTAAATGCTAAAGCAGTAATGATTCTACTTCTCTAGCGACCAAGCAATCCATCAAATTTTAATTATAAATTGAAGAACGTATATGGCGTATTTGTTTACATCTGAGAGTGTTTCTGAAGGACATCCAGATAAAGTTGCTGACCAAATTAGTGATGCATTAATAGATAACTTTTTGGCATTTGACCCAGAATCTAAAGTGGCTTGCGAAACTTTAGTGACTACAGGCCAAGTTGTACTTGCTGGCGAAGTTAAATCTAAAACTTATTTAGACGTACAAAAAATTGCAAGAGATACTATTAATAAAATAGGTTACACCAAAGGCGAATACATGTTTGATGGTAATTCTTGTGGTGTTTTATCTGCAATTCATGAACAATCTGAAGATATTAATCGTGGTGTCGACAAAGCTACTAAAGAAGAACAAGGCGCTGGTGACCAAGGTATGATGTTTGGTTATGCCACAAACGAGACTGAAAATTACATGCCTTTGGCATTAGACTTATCTCACCGTATCTTGAAAGAGCTTGCTGCATTACGTCACGAAAATAAGGAGATTACATATTTAAGACCAGACTCTAAGAGTCAGGTAACTATTGAATATAGTGACGATAATACACCGCAACGCATAGATGCAATTGTAATATCTACTCAGCATGATGATTTTGGCACTGACGAAGAGATGCTTTCTAAAATTAGAAAAGACATTGTAGAGATTCTAATTCCGAGAGTCATTGCTAAACTTCCTGAACATATTGCAGCATTATTTAATGAGAATATCACTTATCACATCAACCCAACAGGAAAATTTGTTATTGGTGGACCTCACGGTGATACAGGATTAACAGGACGAAAAATCATTGTAGACACTTACGGCGGAAAGGGAGCACATGGTGGCGGAGCATTTTCTGGGAAAGACCCAAGTAAAGTAGACAGAAGTGCAGCATATGCAACACGTCATATTGCCAAAAACCTTGTTGCGGCTGGACTATGTGAAGAAGTCTTAGTACAAGTATCTTATGCAATTGGTGTTGTGGAACCTATGGGAATATTTATAAACACTTATGGTACTTGTCCATTTAATTTAACTGATGGTGAAATTGCAAATAAGGTCTCTGAAATATTTGATATGCGACCTGCAGCTATCGAAAGCAGATTAAAACTGCGTCAACCTATGTATAGCGAAACAGCAGCTTACGGACATATGGGAAGACAAAACGAAACTATTTCTAAAACCTTTACGCAACCAAATGGTGATTCTAAAACATTAGATGTAGAATTATTTACTTGGGAAAAACTCGATTTTGTAGATAAGGTAAAAGCGGCTTTTAACCTTTAATAGGTTTTGAATCGAAGATATTTAAACTCTAATCTTTACTGGTTAGAGTTTTTTTTTAATCTGTTATAGGTAGGAGTTTTGTAATTACATTTGTTATATCCTTGAAACCCCAAATAACAACTTATTGTATAACTAAATCTATTTCACTATGAAAAGAATTAAACTACTATCTCAGTTTTCGGTTCTACTTTTATCTTTAGTCTTAATTACGGCTTGTCAAAAAGATGATGGACCATCAGGGAACAATAATGATCCTCAAGAAAATATTCCAGATACATTTTCTGAATACTTTGGAAATGAAATTTCTAGAGACTTTCTCGGGAATGTCATTGACACCAACCATAATCCAATTGAAGGAGTAACCATTACTATTGGGAGCGAAACTGCTATGACTGATAGCAATGGTGTTTTTATAATTAACGGCGCAAATGTTAATGAACGCTTTGGATACATAAAAGCTGAAAAAGTTGGCTACATACATGCATCAAGATCTGTAGTACCTTCTAATGGCACCAATAAAGTGACTATTATGATGCTCGAAGAAACTGTTGTTGGCACAGTAAACAGCGGAAGTTCTGGTACCGTCACTGCTAATGATGGAAGTTCTGTGAACTTTGATGGAAATTTTATAAAGGAAGATGGTACGTCATATTCAGGATCAGTAGATGTTATTATTCACCACCTAGACCCAACGGATGAGGACATGACCATGCAGATGCCAGGTATGTTATATGCAGAAAACGAAGAAGGAGCTGAACGTATGCTACAAACCTTAGGTATGTTGGCTGTTGAATTAAGAGGCTCTGGAGGTGAAGATTTAAATCTCGCGGAAGGTTCGACTTCTGAAATTCAAATTCCAGTAGATGATAGCCTATTAGGTATTGCACCGGCGACTATTCCATTATGGTATTTTGATGAAGTTACAGGATATTGGAAAGAAGAAGGTTTTGCCACACTTCAAGGCAACATGTACGTGGGTACTGTTTCTCACTTTTCATTTTGGAACTGCGATATACCAGCAGAAGCCATCACACTTTGTGTTAATGTAACAGATGAAAACAATAACCCATTAAATAATTTACTTGTTACTATTACAAGTGGAACCTTTGGTACAACAACCGGCTACATTAATGACAACGGAGAAGTTTGCGGATACGTACCAAGCAATGAGACATTAATCTTAGAAGTTTTTGGATATGATATTTGTGGTGATATATCATTACTGAACCAAAATATTGGCCCATTTAATGAGGATACTGCGATTACTATTGTGGTACCAGACAATGCGGACCTCATTCAAGAGACAGTAACAGGAACCTTTAATACTTGCAGCGGTGATGAAGTCACAGAAGGCTATGTGAAGGTGACTTATGGAAACCAAATGTTTTTTGATGAAGTCACCAATGGTATGTTTGAAATCAATTTATTAAGATGTTCGGAAGAGGTGACCTTCTCTGTTAAAGGTAGCGATTATATCAATTTACAAACAACAGACAATATCAATTATACGTTTACTACTCCTATCACAAATATTGGCACAATATCAGCTTGTAATACGATTACAGAATTTATTGAATATACAATAGATGATGGTGAAAGCGTGTTATTTTTTGACAATATTGGCGCTAATTATTACGGTGTAGGTCAAGGGCAAGTTGACGGCCCATCATTAGACATTTTTGCAAACAGTCCTAATGACAACAACTGTTTTTATCTCTGGGCTGTACTTAATAGTCCTGATTCGTTAGGGACTTACGATAGTTTAGAATGGAACGTTCAAAATGACACAGGCATGTTTATAGGAGAATGTTTGAGCATGTCAGATACAAATAATACGATTACTTACAATTTAACAGCATTAGGCAATGTAGGACAATACATAGACATCAATTTCAATGGTTCTTATGAAGATTTTAATGGTGACCAGCATACCATTAATGGAATTATCCATGTATTAAGAGACCAATAAACATTAAAAGACATCAAGAACTTAAAAGCCTTCTCTTATCGAGAAGGCTTTCGTTTTTTTATAAACTATACGTTAATCTAAAGGTGATAAATCTTGGCTGAATAAAAGTCTCAGAACTAAACACTGAGATGTTACCAGCACCATTACTAATATTAGAATCAATGTCTAAGATATTAGAAGCTCGTAATGAGTACTCCCATTTAGCATCTCTATCTTTTCGGTAACGTAATGAGGCATTTCTGGTAGTGCGCATATTAGAACAGACCTCTAACTTAACATTTTGATAATCAATATGTTGTTTTGGTATTAAATTTGTGGTATATTTCTTATTAAAAATATGTTATATGAAATCAACTAAAAACCTTCTGTCCTTAATTTTATTTTGTGCATTAATTATTTTCTCTTGTCAACAAGACGATACACCATCACAAAACAATAACGATGACCCTCAAGAAAACATACCAGACACCTTTTCTGAGTATTTCGGAAATGAAATCTCTAGAGATTTCCTTGGTAGTGTTATTGATAGCAACCATAATCCCATTGAAGGAGCGACCATTTCTATTGGTAATGAAACTGCAATAACAGATAGTAATGGTGTTTTTATTATTAGAGATGCCTCAGTTAACGAGCGCTTTGGGTATATAAAGGCAGAAAAAGTTGGATACATACATGCATCGAGATCTGTGGTGCCATCTAATGGCACCAATAAAGTGACCATTATGATGCTTGAAGAAACCGTTGCAGGTTCTGTAAATAGCGGAAGTTCTAGCACTATAACTACCGATGATGGTAGCTCAATAAACTTTGATGGAAATTTTATTAAAGAAGATGGCACCGCATATTCTGGCTCAGTTGATGTAATTATACATCATTTAGACCCAACTGACGACGATATGGAACTACAAATGCCTGGTATGCTCTATGCACAAAATGAAGATGGTGCAGAACGTATGCTACAAACCTTAGGCATGCTCGCTGTAGAACTCAGAGGTTCTAGTGGTGAAGATTTAAATCTTGCAGAAGGTTCAACTTCTGAAATTCAAATTCCAGTAGATCCAAGTTTATTAACATCAGCTCCTGCTACAATACCGCTTTGGTATTTTGATGAAGCTACTGGCTATTGGAAAGAAGAAGGTATTGCAACACTTCAAGGTAATATGTATGTTAGTACAGTATCGCATTTTAGCTTTTGGTCATTTTGTATACCAATTCAAACTACACCTTTAATTCTAAACATTATCGATCAATCATCAAATCCTATTTTTGGTATTGAAGTAAGTATAAAAAGCCTCTACTATGGCAGAATTAAAGTCTTATACACTAATGAAAATGGTCAAGTCGCCAATTATGTCCCAATAAATGACACAATGGAAATAAACATATATAGTTCTGAAAATTGTGGGGATTATTCCATTCAAACACTACAAATAGAACCTTTAAACAGCACTACAATAATTGATATTATAGTCAATGATTCACCTAATATTGTATCACAAAATATTACTGGAAATTTGAAAGATTGTAATGGGAATTTAATTACCGATGGATATATAAAAATGGTTGTAGGCAATAAAAAATACTACAAGTTAATACATAATGGAGAAATTAATATAAATTTTAATAGATGTGATTCACAAAATGCCTTTAGTATTGAAGCATATGATAATAACAGTTCTCAAATAAGCGATTATTTAACATTTGATTTTTCATTTCCATCTACAAATATCGGAGATTTATTAACATGTAATGATCATGATGAATTTGTGATTTTTTCTATAAATGAAACTAACGCCTTAATTTATGGCCATAATATTTGGGTAGATTACAATGCTTTTTATGATGAATTAAGTATTACATCTGGTGGATGGATTGGAAACAGCTATATAAATCTAAAAATTTCCAATGCCTCAGTAGGCTCTTATCATGATAGCTCTGAAACTTTAGGCAATATAAAAATAGCACCAATAAATGGTGACACAAGTGAATGGAGTTTCTCTAGTCAAAACTTCACTCTTGAAAGTCATTTATCTAATTTTGGAGCAATAAATGAGTATGTAGACTTTATTTTTTCAGGAACTCATTTAGATGACAATAACCAAATTCATAATATTTCCGGAACTGTTCATTTAAAAAGAGATCAATAGCAAAACAAAAGCCTTCTCTGTTTCGATCGCACTTCGACCACTTCGAGAACCTCAGTGACCAAAGCTCAGAGTGACACCTCAGCAACCAAAGAAGGCTTTTGTTTTATTATAAACTATAGGTTAATCTAAAGGTGATAAATCTTGGCTGAATAAAGGTTTCAGAGCTGAACACTGAGATATTACCAGCACCATTACTAATATTAGAATCTATATCTAAGATATTGGAAGCTCTTAGCGAGTACTCCCATTTAGCATCTCTATCTTTTCGGTAACGTAATGAGGCATTCCAGGTCTTAAAGTCTTGAGTTTGTCCTGCATTTTCTTGTTCAGTATATGCAAAATCAGTTACAAATGTTACAGAATCCCAGATATAAGCATCAAACTCAATAGATGGTGCTCTGGTAATGAACTTATTGGTATTTGCTCCTTGATCATTTGTTCTTACAGTGTACCCATAACGTAATCTCACATTTGGCGCTTCTCTAAAATTGGTACGAATCTCTGGTGTGTAATTTTGAGAGAAACTTTCATTTACAGATTGTGCTCCACCAATAAACTGGTTGAATTTACTATAGGTAAAATTAGCTCTTAAGCTTGCTCTTATTTTTCCGAATGTACGTTGCACACGACCAAATACACTTGCCGTTTCGTCTGCAAATTGGGAGTTAAAGAAACTATTAGTTCTAATAACACTTTCAAAATTTGTAAGCGAACGTATCTGATCTTCATTTCTACTATAATTGGCACCTGCAAAAACATTGGTGTAATTAAATAAATTAAAACTACTGTAAAACAGTCTTATGTTGTGAGATAGCGCATTTTGTAATTCTGGGTTACCAAATTGAAAATTATTAAAATTATTCATTACTAAACCTTCAGCAATATTAGTAACATCGGTAAACGTATTAGTCATGTTATAATTTAACTGTAAAGATTCACTCTTTTTAAACTGAATACGCATTTCAAAATCTGGTAATACATCAAAGAAATTATCTTCAAACGTTTCTGAACCTTGGGTATTTCTATTACTATACGCGTGGAAAGACACACCTGGAGTAAATGTAAATTTACCTGTTTTAAATCTGTAATGTACACCTAAATACACATCACTAAAGGTATAGTCTACATCGTCATTATTTGCAGAAACCAAATTACCTTCGTTTGTAATATCTGGTACAGGATTAAGTCGTGTACCATCATCTAAAAATTGAAAGATATTAGAATTGAACTTTTGGTTGCTCAATATTGTACCTAATGTAAGATTGATGTTACTTTTAGCATTTAGGATATTAAAGTAATCTAGTTTTGCATCTAATTGGTTAGACTTAACACGTCTTTCTTGATTAATATCGTAAGCCAATTGGTTGACATCAAAACCTACATCATCAGCAGTGGCATCAAAAGCGTCACCATTATCTGCAGGATCGTTTACCAATAAGGCATTATAAAACGGATCTTCATCTTTGATTAAGTGTTGTGCTTCAAAAGCAAAAATGTTATTCTCGTCTAAAGTGTAGTAGTAATTTAAATTCTGATTAATACTATATGGATTTACCTGATCTACTTGATTTGTTGCTCCAACAATAGAAGACACTAAATTTTGACGTTCTTCATCATCAGAAACTCTTGCTAAAACATCGTAATCTAGCTGATTATTCACGTTGGGTTTGTAAGAAGCACTCAGCTTTGTAATAAACTGATTTGAAGCTTCTCTACCTGTTGATACTGTTTCTTCATCTGGTGGTGTAAGCGTAGACTCATCAATTGGTGTATTAGGGTCATCTTCCACCTCAATATAGTCAAAAGAATTTTCCTCTCGTGTTCTTAATCTACTGACATTATAAATTAAAAAACCACTTAAATCTAATGCGCTATTTGGTGAATAACTAAAATTAGCGGAGCCTAATTTTGTTGTTACTTCTTGTGCATCTGCAATATTGGTTAAACCTCCAAGTCCATTATTGCCCAGATTAATACTTGTACCACTCGTTCTACTCGGCAATCTAAATCCACCTCCGAAACCTCTTAAATCTCGATTAGTTAGAGCCACTTCACCTATATTATTCATATCACCAATAAAGTTGATGCTATACTTAGGACTGTAATAAAACAATTTTGGTTGTACCAAATATAATTCATCGTTAGGTGATGGAGCTGCACCTGCACCTGCAGTAACATCTCCAAACCAGAAATTCTCTTTTCCCTCTTTCAGCTTAATATTTATAGCAATATTATCTTGATTATTTTGCACTCCACTAAGCTGACCTACTTCCGCGTAATTTCTTAGTACCTGAACTTTATCAACAGCATTAGAAGGGATATTTTTAGTAGCTAGTTTAGTATCACCATCAAAGAAATCTTTCCCTTCTACCATAATCTTAGAGACTGTTTTTCCTTCAACTTCAATCTGTCCGTCTTCATTGATTTCGACACCTGGAAGTTTCTCTAAAACATCTTCTAGTTTTCTTTCTGATCCGTTTTTAAAAGAGTCCGCATTATAAACTAAGGTATCACCTTTAATAGTTACCGGCATTTCATAAGTAAGTTCGACCTCATCTAAAGAGTTGTCTTCCTTTAGAATAAAATCCTTAGTAACATTAGTCTCTTTGGTTGTGAAAATTTCTTCAATTGATTTATAACCAATGTAACTTACTTGCAGTTTATATTTTTGGTTTTTACTCAATGATAATACATATTTCCCTTTATCATTGGTTACTCCAAAGGATTCTAAAGCATTGGTTTCTTGATTTATTGCAATAACATTTGCTAATTCTAATGGTGCACCGATACTGTCTTTAACAACACCTTGCATTTTAATTTGAGCAAAAGAATTCATAGCTACTATAAAACATAGCAGTGATAATATTTTTTTCATCTGTTGATACTTGTTTTTTGGTTGGTCAGATGGAACATTCGTAAGATCGAAATTTTAAGATCTAATCATTTGAATGTTTCAAAATTGTGCTTATTCGTTTTTGATTGATAATGCTAACATAGCATTCATTTTAATTTTTTATTCTAATTGCGTCTTCCACCATTTCTTCCTCTTCTGCCTCCATACATTTCGCGCATTTCTTTCATCTTTTTAGTGATGATTTCGGTATACTCTTGCTGCGTTACTTCTTCTCCTTTAGTTGGCTTTTCTATCTCTTCCTTCTCTTCAGGATTCATTATAATTTTAGTGCATAGGATTGTGGTTCTATCAGCATTTACCTCTAATATTAAACCTGGTAATCCCCAATAATCGTCTGGACCTTGATTTATTGGAATCTGAGGTGTGTACCATGCTGTAACTTCAATAGTCTTAGGAACTTCGACTTCATCCATAGGATCATCACTTTTCTTAGTTTGGGTAGAATCTGCTTCTTTATCTTCTTTCTTTGGCTGTCTGCGTCTCATACTGCGCCAATCAAATTCATCGACAGTTTTAATTGCAGTTGCCTTAAAACAAGTATAGTTTCCTATCACTTTTGTCTCAGTACCCATTTTCCATTCTAAGGTTTTCAGTTCATCTTTAATTAAGAATTCTTTACCGAAAAACTCTTGATCTTGTAAAAGCTCTTTCTCCTTTACATTTTTATATTTAGGTCCACCACTAAAACTGCTAGCAAAACCTCCCCAACCACGTTGACCAGGCATCTCAAGTTTTTCATCTTCCTTGTAAATAGACTCTTCTTTATTGAAGGTTAGGACATATTGCTTTTCTAAAAAACTTTTCATGCGCTCCTGAATCATCTTCTTTCGCTCTGGGCTCATTTCTCTTCCGCCCCATTCATCAAGATTCATGGTAGTTTTAGTTTGGTAATATGCTTTTCCCTGAAAATCTTGAGCTGATAGTACAGTCGTTAAAGAAAACAGCAATACTGCAATAATTGGTAAAAGTGATTTTTTCATCTTAAAAATTTATAACGTAGATTGTTTAATTAAGCTTCCAAAAAATGAGAAGCCTCATGTTAGACTTTTATAGATGATAAAAGTAAAGTTTATATTCGTTAAACTTCTGTTAATAAATTAACCACGTCTTCTACCCATGCGGTTGTTTCTAAACTCCTTCATTTTTTCAATTACTGTAACCTGATATTCAGCTTTCGTTGTTTCTTTACCTTTGTCTGGTGCTTTTATTTCAAGTTTTTCTTTTGGATTCATTACTATTTTAGTACACAGCATTGTTGTATTACCAGCACTTACTTCTAAAATTAAACCTGGCAATCCCCAATACTCTAAAGGACCATGACTCACAGGAATTTGTGGTGAATACCATGCCTCAACTTCGGTCATTTCAATTTCTGGCTCCTCGGTATCGTCAGTTTTAATTGAATCTGCCTTTTTTTCATTAGCTTGATTATTTCTTAATCTACTCCAAGAAAAATCGTACCATGCTAAATCATTTGAAGGAATTGAAGCCGTTGCTTTAAAACACATGTAATTTCCTATTTGTTTCGTCTCTTTTCCTAATACCCAATTGATGTCTTGCAACTTATCTTTAACTAAGAACTTCTTTCCATAAAATTCTTGGTTTTGAATCTGGGTATTTGTCTTTACATTTTTATACTGTCTTCCTGGTGCAAAATTCTTTCCCCAAGAATCGGTAGCGCCAGACATAGCATCAAGCTTTTCATCTTCATAGAATACAGCTTCCTCTTTATTGAAAGTTAAAATGTATTCTTTCTCTAACCTGTTTTTAAGTCGTGCAGCTATTTGCTTCTTTTGGGCTTCACTCATTCGTGCTCCCCATCTACCAAGTTCCATTTTAGATTTGGACATATAAAATGCTTGTCCTTGAAATTCGTCATCAGCTTTGACTGTTGCAGCATCAACATTATCTGAATTTGGTATTAAAACGAATAAAAAAAGTGAGACAAACAAGCCTGTTTTTAATAGTAAAGATCTCATAATCAACGAAAATTAAAATGTTTTGTTTAACAAATATAGCTATACATTAAACACTTAGCTTCCGTTTATCATAAAATTAACATTAACAAAGACTTTGTTTTTAGCCACCTATACTTATACTAAAACTATTACCATTGTTTCTATCTCCTTTGGCAGGTCTAAAACGCTCCATCATTTCTTTTGCTTTCTTTTCCATAATAGCCTCATACTCTTCTTCATTCACCTCTTTACCTTTATCTGGCTCATTAATCTCTACCTTCTCCTTTGGATTTAGGACAATTTTACTACAGATTATGGTTAAATCTCCATCATGAACTTCTAGAATTAATCCAGGAAGACCTTGATAATTGTCTGGGCCATTATTAATAGGTATTTGAGGTGTATACCAAGCCGTTATTGTACGTTCTTCTTTTTCTACCTCTTTAGTTTCCTCGTCATCTTCAGTACTAAATTGGAAACTCGTACTTTCTACCATCTTTGTATAAGTTGCTTTAAAACAAGGATACTCTCCAATATATTTTGTTTCAGAACCTAATTTCCACTCTATGCCTTCAATACTATCTTTTACCAAAAAGATTTTACCATAGGTGTCTACTTGCTCAGCATAACGTTGTTCTTTAGTGTTTTTATATAACACGTCCGAACCTCCACTACCACCAATAGATACAATTTGAAAACTACCTCCCATGCCTGTATTTGGCTTGTCTAATTCTTCGTCTTGCTTATAAACAGATTCTTCTTTATTAAAGGTGAGTTTAAACGTTTTTTGAAACTGCTTTTTCATCATTTCCATCACTTTAGTCTGCATCTCATTGTTCATCTGAGTACTATCTAATTTGATATCTAACTTGCGCTGTGTCTTGTAAGTTGCCACTCCTTGAAAATCTTGAGCACTAGCGATGGTAGAAACTACCATCACAAGCGCTACGACCATTACTCTAATAATTGTTGTCATTTGATTGATTTTATATTTATTTTTTCTTGTTATAATACTTTATTGCAGCATCCCTGAGTTCCTTAACTCTTATAATGAAGTCTTCAACATTGTTTGAATTACCTTTAATCTTATAGGATAATTGAGACTGCTCACCATTGCTCATCGTTTCACCATTGCATATTAATTTAAACGACACAGATTCGTTATCGCCAGTTAAATCAAACATCTCTTTGATGTCTTCTACCTTGAAAGTACGTTTAATTTCTTCAGCCGAATCTACAGTCACTACTATATCTAAGTTTTCAACCTTCACCTTCTCAATAGAATTGATATTTTCAGTTTCACTTTCTTGAGCGATTCCATTTAAACTCCAAAGGAGTAACGCTGCTATCACTAATTGTTTCATTTCTTTTGATTTTATGATTAATACAGCACAAATATCTCAACTGTTTTTCAACTTTTAAGTTAATCAGTGTTAACGTGTGTTAACCGATTGAAATTTAAGTTGTAATACTTTATACATTTGTAATATGAACGACAAAAAGTACAGGTGGATTTTATATGTTATTGTAGTAGTAATTACTGCTACAATTGCAATTCAATCTTATTGGAATTATAAAAACTACCTAAATAACAAGGATCAACTCATCAGTGATGTACAGACAAGTTTAGACAAGGCAGTTGACGACTATTATACAGCTTTGGCTGCAAATACTACTGTTGGTATTTTCCTTGAAGGTGACCAGCAGAAAAATGCATTTGAAGAAGGAGGCAAATTAGAAAGCTTCTTTCAACGCATTGATAGCGTTAATTACAAGTATAATAATCTAGATTCTTTAAATATTGATAACATACAAGGAATTAATATTTTTAAAGGTGAAGCATTGGATTCTATGTCCCAAATTCATGACAGTTTGCATCCAACAAAATCATTAAGTGCCTTTAGAAATACTATTGATAGCATAAAAATTGAAAAATTAAAGTTTAATGATTTTGAGTTACTTACCTCAAAAATTGTTGTTTCTATAACTAATGATAGTCTAGATACTTTTAAAATTGATAGTCTTCTGAAAGGAGAACTCAATCAAAAACGCATTGATATAGACAGTGAATTGAAATTTTATAAAAGTGATGTCATAAGGCAAGTTACTAAATTCAAAGATTCACTGACCAAACCTATTGAAACCAACTTAGTTTTGAATACAACCTCAAGATCTAAATTTTTACCTAAAGGAAGTATTTTAGAATTACACTACAGCAACTCCACAATGACGGTTTTAAAACGTAGTTTAAATGGTATTTTAATATCAACCTTATTGGTTTTAGCTATTATTAGCTGTTTATTCTATTTGCTTAAAATCATAAAGCAACAAAAGCAGTTAGCCGAAGTAAAAAATGATCTTATTAGCAACATTACACATGAGTTTAAAACACCAATAGCAACCATAGGTGTTGCCCTTGAAAGTATAAATAACTTTAACGGAATAGATGACAAAGAAAAGACAAAAAAGTACATTAACATGTCGTCTACACAGTTAGAAAAACTAAACCTTATGGTTGAAAAGCTTCTTGAAACTGCAACATTAGACAGTGATAAATTAGAGCTTAACAAGGAAGAAATTGATGTTGTAGCACTTCTAACTGAGCTCACAAAGAAATACGAATTACAGTTTCCTGAAAAGCAATTTAACTCTAGCCTGAAAGTTGAACATTTACCAGCTAAAGTTGACATCTTTCACATTGAAAATGCCATTAACAACATATTAGATAATGCAGTAAAGTATGGTGGTGATATCATTTCAGTTGATTTAATACCTAAAGAAAATTCATTTGAGATATTAATATCTGATAATGGGTCTTCATTAACAAAAGCGCACAAAGAACAAATTTTTGAAAAATTTTATCGTGTACCAAAAGGCAACACACACGATGTTAAAGGTTTTGGAATTGGACTATACTATACAAAAACTATAGTCGAAAAACATAATGGAGCAATAGACCTAAATTTAACTAAAGATTTAACCACATTTAAAATTTCATTACCAAATGGCTGATAAAATCAAATTACTATTAGCCGAAGATGAAGCGGCATTAGGACAGATTATAAAAGAGAGTTTAGAAACTAGAGATTTTGAAGTTACTCTATGCGAAAACGGTGAAAAAGCTTTTGAAAAATATAAATCTGAAGCTCCAGAAATCTTAGTATTAGATGTAATGATGCCAAAAAAAGATGGTTTTACCTTAGCCAAAGACATCAGAGCTATAGACGACACCATACCAATCATTTTCTTAACTGCAAAATCTCAAACGGCAGATGTTGTTGAAGGCTTTTCTATTGGTGGCAACGACTATCTAAAGAAACCATTTAGCATGGAAGAACTCATTGTTAGAGTTCATAATCTTCTTAAACGAAAGCAAGTACAATCAGCTTCAAAAGTTATGGAAATTGGCGATTATATCTTCGATTTTCCTAAGCAACAACTTCAATATAAAGATGAAGACGCACAGCAACTCACACATAGAGAAGCGCATTTATTATTTCATCTCATTAAAAATAAAAATCAAGTCTTAGACCGTTCTTTAATATTAAACAAGCTTTGGGGTACAGATGATTTTTTCTCAGCAAGAAGTATGGACGTTTTCATTACCAAACTGAGAAAGAAACTAAAAAAAGACGAAAACATACAAATCATTAATGTTAGAGGTTATGGTTATAAATTAACCATTTAGTCATTCAGTTCATTATTGGTTCAATTTTTGTATTTTTCTGCAACGTATGCAGAAGTTAGTTTATTTAGTTTTCATAGTTAGTTTTTCGGTATTTGCTCAAAAAGAAGTAAAAACTGTTTTTAAAGACTCGTCGGAATTAAAGGTTGCATCCATTTTTGGCATAGATACTTTTGAAACATTGTACTACACAACCGAAGATTACACTTTTCACAAAAAAACAAAAGACACTACAATTACTTATACCAACTTTCAGTTAGGTGAAGTTACCACAGCAAATGCATTTAATCCCTTAAAAATTAATCTCTTTTATAAAGACTTTAATACCGTTGTAATTTTAGATAATCGATTGGCTGAAGTTTCTAAAGTAGATTTTAACGTTGTGCAACCCTACAAAAATGTGAGCTTTATTTCAACTGGATTTGACAACACACTTTGGTTGTTTAATCAAGATATGCAACAACTAGAGTTGTACGATTACAAAACCAATACAACAAGGCTTAAAACGGTTCCTATTCAATCCGAAGTTTTAGATCTTAAAAGCGATTATAATAATTGCTACATGCTCACAGAAAAATACTTGTATGTCTATAATTATTTTGGAAGCCTTATAAATAAATTTGAAAATAAAGGCTATACAAATATGGCTTTTAGTAAAGCGAATTTAATTCTTAAAAAGGAAAATAAATTAAGTATTCTTACCAAGAACAGCAATGAAATTTGGCCTATAGCATTACCAAATTTGTTAATAAGTCAGTTTTTGGTAACCAATGAAACCTTGTATATTTACCATCTTGAAATTCTTCGTGAATACCACTTAAAACTCGACTAAAATTATGCATATTGCTGTTGCTGGGAATATTGGAGCTGGAAAGACAACGCTCACCAAATTATTAGCTAAACACTACAAATGGGAAGCGCAATTAGAAGACGTTGTAGACAACCCATATCTAGACGATTTTTACAATCAAATGGAACGTTGGAGCTTTAATTTGCAGGTATATTTCTTAAACAGTAGATTTCGTCAGGTTAACCAAATTCACGATAGCGGGAAAGACATCATTCAAGACAGAACCATATATGAAGATGCTCACATTTTTGCACCAAATCTCCATGCAATGGGTTTAATGACTAACCGCGATTTTGAGAATTATTCATCTCTTTTTGAACTTATGGAATCCTTTGTTAAAGGTCCAGATTTATTGATTTATCTGCGTAGTTCTATTCCTAATTTGGTTGCTCAAATACACAAACGTGGTAGAGACTACGAAAACACGATTAGTATTGATTACCTAAGTCGTCTTAACGAACGTTACGAAGCTTGGATTACTAAATATGATAAGGGTAATTTGCTCATTATTGATGTTGACAATTTAGACTTCGTTGCTAACCCTGAAGATTTAGGTGGTATTATCAATAAGATTGATGCCCAGATTCATGGTTTATTCTAGCCGATAAAACCAAACTTTCTTGCATGTTCTAATGCGTCCTCCCGTTTTTCAATAATTAGAACAGGTATTTCTTTAATCTGATTTACAAATTTAGATATACGTTTCATACGTCTTTTGTGCTCTACAGCTCTTAGATATATTGCTGCTATTCTATTCGGAAACTGTTTTACGACGTCTAAATATATATAGGCATCCTTTTCACCACAATCCCCAATTAGTATAAACTTCATATCTGGATATGTATTAAGTATATTATGGATTTCGTGATACTTATGAGCTAATTCTGTTTTTGGAGTTCTATCAAAAGGTGTTCTGAAATCTCTTAGAAGAATTGGTCCTTTTGGAAAAGCGTTGACCTTTAAAAAATAATCTAGATAACGATACAAATTCCAAGGACTATTGCTCACATAAAAAATAGGATTGCTTAATTGGCCTGATTTACCTTCATGAAGTAAATTATAAAACTCTGCTGAACCTTCTAGGGCTTTTCTTTTATGAGGTGTTTTAAAAAAAGTATTGACAATGACACGCCATTTTAATGGCGAAGCCACACCTGTATGCAAAATAGTATCATCAATATCACTAATAACACCAAATTCCGCATTTCTAGGTATCAACATTTCACCTCTAAAACTATTATTAAGTTGAATTTTCCTAGAAGATGTAATACCAGTATATGTCACTTCATACTCAAGCCAACCTTCGCTATTCAAACCTGATAATTCTTCTGCTATGGATTCATCTAAAAGGTAATAGCCTTCTGCATCTGAAAACAAATCAAAAGATACGTTGTTAGATAGGTTTATTTTTAAAGGTGTATTTCTAATTTCGTCAGTTTCAAATCTGTTCCAAGAGTTTATTAATAGGTTAAACCATCCTGCTTTTTCAAGATTGATATTCTCATCCTCTAAGGCTCTACCTTTAAGATACAAATGCGATTTTGTTCCATAAGAGGAAAAGGGTATGATTTGTAAAGGATCCTTTTTAAACATATGGTAAAAATAAAAAAGCCTCGAACATAACGAGGCTTTTCTTTATTAATTTAAAAGGTGCTATTGTTTCGTAATATCAACCTTTTCAATGACCTTCTGTACTTCAGCACCTTCTGTTTTAACTTTAGCTTCAAAAGCTTCTAATTCTTTTTTCACTTCAGCTTCACTACCTTCAAAAACAACCGTTTCAGTTACTTCTTCACCATCCTTAATAGTAGAGAAATCAACAGTAGCCTTCGCCATATCTTCAGATGCAACAGTCATTTCAATGGTTACTTCTTTTTCATTTTCAGCTACAGCCGATTCGTCACCATGACCTCCCAATATTGGTGCAATCACTAAACCTACTAAACACGTTAACTTAATTAAAATATTCATAGATGGACCTGAAGTATCCTTAAACGGATCTCCAACAGTATCACCAGTTACCGCCGCTTGATGTGGTGGAGAAGGATTATCCTCTTTATGCTTGTAAAATGTTTCACCATTTATTTCAACACCAGCCTCAAAAGATTTCTTAGCGTTATCCCATGCACCACCGGCATTGTTTTGAAAAATCGCCCACATTACACCACTTACACAAACACCTGCCATGTAACCTCCTAAAACTTCAGCACCTAGCAAGAAATCATCATTAACTATAGCAGTACCTAGTCCCATAACTACTGGAGTTACAATGGTAATTAGACCAGGAATAACCATTTCTTTTAACGCAGCTTTAGTTGAGATATCTACACACTTACCATATTCAGGTATACCTGTACCTTCCATAATACCAGGTATTTCTCTAAACTGACGCCTTACTTCTTCAACCATTTGTCCTGCAGCTTTACCAACAGATTCCATCGCTAATGCTGAGAAAATTACAGGTATCATACCACCTATAAATAGTGATGCTAAAACCGGTGCCTTAAATATATTAATACCATCTATACCCGTAAAAGTAACATACGCCGCAAATAATGCCAGCGCCGTTAAAGCCGCTGAAGCAATTGCGAATCCTTTACCAACCGCCGCAGTTGTATTACCTACGGAATCTAAAATATCTGTACGTTCACGAACGTGAGGTTCTAATTCACTCATTTCAGCAACACCACCAGCGTTATCAGCAATTGGCCCAAAGGCATCAATAGCTAGCTGCATTGCAGTAGTTGCCATCATTGCAGACGCGGCTAATGCCACACCATAAAATCCAGCGAGCACATAAGCACTCCAAATAGCCACTGCAAATAATATTACTGAAAGGAACGTTGACTTCATTCCTACTGCTAACCCAGAAATAATATTTGTCGCTGCACCAGTTGAAGAGTTCTTAACAATATCTAATACTGGTTTTTTACCTAAACTTGTATAGTAAGCTGTTACTATTGAAATTAAAGCTCCTACGGCTAAACCAATTGTTGCCGCATAGAACACATGTCTTGATGGTATTACTTTAACACCTTCACCAAAGAAGTCCATTTCAATATTCATTGGTAACATCCAACGAATTAAGAACCAAGAAGCAACCCAAGTAATAGCTATTGACACCCAATTACCCATGTCTAATGCTTTTTGTACTTGAGACTCTTTAGCTTCATTATTAGATATTCTCACCAAGAATGTTCCTATAATAGAAGCTAAAACACCAACACCTGCTATTACCAATGGTAATAAAATAGGCCCCATATTGTTGAAGTCATCAACAAAGGCAGTTCCTGTTTCCTTGACAATATCTCGTATAACGTAGTTACCTAATACCATAGCAGCTAATACGGTCGCCACATAAGATCCGAATAAATCCGCACCCATACCAGCCACATCACCGACATTATCACCTACATTATCTGCAATAGTTGCAGGGTTACGTGGATCATCTTCTGGTATACCAGCTTCAACTTTCCCAACTAAATCAGCACCAACATCTGCTGCTTTTGTGTAAATACCACCA
Source organism: uncultured Flavobacteriaceae bacterium (assembly GCA_964517835.1). GTDB lineage: Bacteria > Bacteroidota > Bacteroidia > Flavobacteriales > Flavobacteriaceae > Winogradskyella. The sequence continues at coordinate 50,857 of CAZFEV010000005.1, forward strand.
CCAACTCTAGCGAATAGCGCAATACACTCGGCACCTAATGAAAAACCTGCTAAAGCTTCAAGTGCTACGGTCATTTCATCATAGAAGTTGTCCGAACTTCCAGTCACAAACATTTTAAGAAAAATAATGAAGAATATACTTAATCCTAATACCGCAAGACCAGCAACACCAAGTCCCATTACAGTTCCACCACCAAAAGATACTTTTAAGGCATGTGGCAAACTTGTTTTAGCTGCCTCAGCAGTTCTCGCATTTGCATCTGTTGCTATTCGCATACCGATGTTTCCTGCCAAGCCTGAGAACAGTGCACCAAAAATAAATGCTACAATAATGATCCAGTGTGTAGACGGTACAATATATGCTACAACTCCTAAAGCAACCGATGCCATTACTACAAATATTAATAGCAATCTATATTCAGCAGCTAAAAATGCTAAGGCACCTTCTTTAATTGATTTAGAAATACTCTGCATTTTCTCATTACCAGGAGCTTGTTTTTTTACCCAAGACATTTTAATAAACATAAAAAGCAGCCCTACAACTGCAAATGCCATTGGAATAAAAATGATATTTTCTTCCATAAACTTAAATTTAATTTGATTAGTTATTTTTTAATACGGGTAAATGTAACAAAATAGATTGCAATAGAAAAACCCTTTGGCAGTAATTACCAAAGGGTTATAAATAACTAATTTAAATCGTCTTTAACCTATATTGTAAAGTTGCCTTGTGCTTTGTGTTCACTATTTTCGTAACGCTCAACACATTTGTTGAAGATTTCGTAAGCTTCGGCGGCATTTCCCCAACCACCAACATCTACTTTTTTCTCTTCTAAGTCCTTGTAAACCTGAAAGAAATGCTCTATTTCTTTAAATCTATGTGGATTTAATTCACTTATATCATTCAATTTATTCCAGAAAGGATCACTAACTGGTACGCAGATTATTTTCTCATCCGGACCTTTTTCATCTGTCATATGGAACACTCCGATAGGACGAACCTCAACTACCACCATAGGATACATTGGCGCAGAACCCAATACTAAAACATCCAATGGGTCACCATCTAAAGCTAATGTTTCAGGCACAAAACCATAGTCTCCAGGATACATCATTGATGAAAACAACATTCTGTCAAAACGAATCTTATTTAAGTCAAAATCGTATTCATATTTATTTCGGCTTCCTTTAGGAATTTCTATTAACACATCAAAAGTTAAATCACCAGTACTTGTCATAATTCAATTTTTAGGGCTGCAAATATAAGCTAACACCTAAGTTTAACAAAAGAAATGTATATTATTTCAAGATTAAAAGAAAAATCCAAAACTACCAGTAACCCCAAACTTTCTGGCGTCAGGTGCATCGAGATAGTTACCTCTAAAGTTAAAGTCTAAACGCAGCACCTTGAAAATATTTGCCACACCAAAACTATACTCGTAATAAACCCTTGTATCTGGCGCAAATAATGGAATTTGTGACGGATTACTCGTTGTGTTTAATGCAATATTCTCATCAGATAATTCACCCCAAACACCTCTTAAACTTAGAATAGCTCTTAAATTATATTTTTTAAGAAAAGGAATCCTAGAAAATAAGCGCCCATTAAAATTATGTTCTAGGTGCATTGAAGTGTAGGTGTCTGTTACAAACTCATAGAAGTCTAACTGAGAAAAGGTATTGTATATAGAAAAATACGTCTGGTTACCAGGCACAACACTTAGCAAGGCTAGCGGCACTTCACCAAAAGTTTTTCCAGCTTCAATAGATGTCGTAAGTCGTCCAAATCCCCCAACTTGCCATGGTTGAATATAAGAGAACTGTACTTTAGTATAATTAAAGTCACTATTTAACCAATCGCGATCTCCTCTGGTAACTTGTGCAAAAAGTCTGGCAAATCCATCATTTTTTTCTTTGCGTTCTACACCAAAACCGGTCATCTGCCTTTTAGGGAAAAAGGATAGCGCTAAACGACTTTCAAATTGATTGACTTCTGAAGTGACACCAGAAGTCGCCTCAGGATCATTGTAATCTAAACTAAAGGTTGGTGACGCTGAGCTAATAGTTCTGTAACTTCCATCTAGCCGGACTTCAAAATTGCGCAATGGCTCTAATGAAAATCCAAGATTTGTTAAATTGATATTAGAAAGCCTGTCATTTGCCCCAGCAGTGAAGACTGCATTTGACGCCAAACTCCTACCTAATACATCTGTAGAACTGGTTAAACTTGCCCCAATTTGTTCAATATCTCGACGTTGGCCTCCAAATATGGTAAAACGGCTTTTCTTATCTAGTAGCCATTTACCAGAGATGCCATATTTAAACTTATCGTCTCTAAATCCGTAAGCTACAAAACCTTCTAACCTCCATAAATCATTCGGTCCAAAATAGGTTCTACCACCAGTTCTTAATCTTAAGCCTTCAACATCGTTAAAGCCGAAAGTTGAAAAAATTGGTCCATAATCAAAATTGATACTTGGAAACTCAATATATCCTGAAGCTAGGATACTTCCTAAGTTGTATATACGTTTAAACTTTTTTACAGTCTTAAGTGTATCAAGCATTTTATAGACGCCTATTTCATCTTTATTTAAGGCTTCTAATCTATTCTGCTCCCAAAAATCTTCTTGTCGGTTATAAACATCCTTGTCATAATTATAGACTACCTTATCATAAAACTTTTGATCCTTTGCTTCATCAAATTTATAATTGTCATATAAGGTCGTTCTTTTACCGTAAATCCCTCTCGACTTTTCCTTTTTGTTAAACGCAAAATCAGAAAGAAAATAATCGCGTTTTATCAGGAATAAAGAATCATTTAAAACATCGAACTCCTGCTCTATATAAATTTCCTTAACCCAATTTATATTTGCGCTTTTTGATGCCTGAAGATTGATTTCCTTTATAGCAAAGGTTGAATCATTAACCCAAAAATCTCCTTTAAACGTAAGTTCATTAGTACGTCTTGGATAATAAATAATATTATAACACCATTTGTTATCAATAAAAGCACTATCTGAAAGCACATAATTATAGGTTTGCACACCAGTTCTGCTCAAGGGACTCACAAAACTCTTATCAAAAAACTTTAGGTAATTATTATAGATGTTGTATTCTGAATATAAATCATCTATAAAATCGATAATAACTTGATTATTACTAAACCCGGAGTTTTTATTTCCCCTTAAATCTTCACGCTTTTTATTAAGAATGTTATCCCCATAAACCTTCTTTACGGATTCATTTAAAAAGATCGGCAGATAGGTTTTACCTGTAACACTTGAAGTATCAACTTCTTCAAAAACAAACTCCATACCTCTAAAAAGTTTGCTTTTTATCAAAGAACTGTCTATGGTATTTAGATCAAATTCAACTTTCTCGTACTGGTCATATTCATACTGCTTAAACTGATTGAGACCGTTCTGGCGCTTACGCTCCCAAATTTTCTTTAATATTCTAATTGCAGGATTTTCTGAAGCTTTTTTTGATTGTTTCCCTGTAACTATTACTACTTCAGTAAGTGACTCCGCTTCTTCTTTTAGGGTAAACTTTAAGTCATAATTTACTTTTTTTGTCAATGGAAACTCTAAGACTTCATAACCAATAAAAGAAACAACTAAAGCCTTCCATGTTTCATCAGACTCTAAATAAAACTTACCATCTTCATTGGTAATGGTACCTTCTGTAGAACCTTTAAATAATACACTAGCAAAAGGTATAGGCTCATTGTTTTCATCATATACATGACCACTAACTTTTGTCTGTGCAATTGCACTGTAAAGACTAAGAGATAAAAAAAGTAAGAGTAATTTAAGCTTCATATTTTAAAAACAAACTTCATCAACAACCATGCTAAACATTGTATTTGGTTGCTAATGAAGTTTACTAAACGCAAAAAAATGCGATTTATTTATTTATACATTACTTTTTTCACAGCCTTAATTACATCATTACTGTTAGGTAACCACTCTTCTAACAATACTGGTGAATATGGTGCTGGAGTATCAGCTGTATTTATTTTAACTATTGGTGCATCTAAATAATCAAAAGCTTCAGACTGTACCAAATATGTAATTTCAGTTGCTACGTTACCAAAAGGCCAAGCTTCTTCTAATATTACTAAACGATTTGTTTTCTTTACAGACTCAAGAATCGCATTTCTATCCATAGGTCTTACTGTACGTAAGTCTATAATTTCACAAGAAATCCCTTCTTGCTCTAATTCGTCAGCTGCTTTATAAGCTTCTTTGATGATTTTACCAAATGACACTATAGTAACATCGCTACCTTTTCGCTTAATTTCAGCAACACCAATTGGAATGACATATTCTCCTTCTGGCACCTCACCTTTATCACCATACATCTGCTCACTTTCCATAAAGATTACCGGATCGTCATCTCTAATTGCTGATTTCAACAGTCCTTTTGCATCATACGGATTTGAAGGTACGATAACTTTAAGACCTGGTGTGTTTGCAAACCAATTTTCAAAAGCTTGCGAATGCGTTGCAGCCAACTGACCTGCAGAAGCTGTTGGACCTCTAAATACAATTGGGCACTTAAACTGTCCACCAGACATCTGTCTAATTTTAGCAGCGTTATTTATGATTTGATCAATACCTACCAAAGAAAAGTTGAATGTCATATACTCCACGATAGGTCTATTACCTGTCATCGTTGACCCAATGGCTATACCGGCAAAACCTAACTCAGCAATTGGTGTATCAATAACACGCTTTGGTCCAAACTCATCTAACATGCCTTTAGAAGCCTTATATGCTCCATTATATTCCGCTACTTCTTCACCCATTAGATATACGCTTTCATCTCTGCGCATTTCTTCACTCATAGCTTCAGCAATAGCTTCTCTAAATTGAATAGTCTTCATTATCTTAATTTTATCGAAGAGCAAAAATAGAAATAAATGGAAAATTATATAAATCTTCACGGCTAAAAAAAATTTACTATGCACGCATAGTAAATTCAGAATTTCTATTTATCTTTGTCAACTCAATAATACGGCTAATTTGGCTTTATTATCGTAAAAATGTCGACTTTTACATAAAATTTACGAAATCGTTTTAGTAAGTCGATTTTTAACATTTAAAAAACCTAAATAAATAATTATATGAAAATTTTAGTGTGTATTAGTCATGTTCCTGATACGACTTCAAAGATTAATTTCACTGATGGTGATACTAAATTTGACACTAATGGTGTTCAATTTGTAATTAACCCAAATGACGAATTTGGTCTAACACGTGCTATGTGGTTTAAAGAAAAACAAGGTGCAAGTGTTGACGTTGTAAATGTTGGTGGTTCAGAAACAGAACCTACTTTAAGAAAGGCTTTGGCTATTGGCGCAGATTCTGCCATTAGAGTAAATACAGAAGCCACTGATGGTTTTGCAGTCGCAAAACAGTTAGCAAAAGTTGTACAAGATGGCGGATATGATCTTGTTATTGCTGGAAGAGAATCTATCGATTATAATGGTGGCATGGTTCCTGGAATGCTCGCAGCGATGACAGGTGCAAATTATATCACAAACTGCATTGGATTAGAAATTGATGGGGCTAGTGCTAAAGCTACAAGAGAAATTGATGGTGGTAAAGAGACTGTTTCTACAGCTTTACCTTTAGTTATAGGAGGACAGAAAGGTTTAGTAGAAGAAAGTGACCTTCGTATACCAAACATGAGAGGTATAATGATGGCTCGCAAAAAACCTCTAAACGTTCTTGAACCTATCGATGCCAAAGCTGAAACCAATTCAGCTAGTTTTGAAAAACCAGCACCAAAAGGTGCAGTAAAACTTGTTGATGCAGCTAATATTGATGAGTTAGTAGATTTACTTCATAACGAAGCTAAAGTCATTTAAAAACCAAAAAGTCAAACACCAAATTACAATTATTGAATTTGGTAATTGAGATTTATTAATTGAAAATTTATTATGTCAGTTTTAGTATATACAGAATCAGAAAACAATAAGTTTAAGAAAGCTGCTTTTGAAGTAGTTTCTTATGCAAAAGCAATTGCGGATCAAATGGGCACTACTGTTACTGCTGTAGCAATCAACGCAGATAACACTGAAAGCCTAGGGAATTATGGTGCTACAAAAGTTTTATCCATAAAAGATGACTCATTAGCAACATTCAATGCTAAAAAATATGCTGGCGCTATTGAAAGCGCTGCCAAAAATGAAGATGCAAACGTAGTAGTCGTTAGTTCTAGTGCAGACAGCAAATACCTAGCTCCACTTTTGGCTGTTGGATTAGAGGCTGGCTATGCTTCTAATGTGGTTGAAGCACCATCTAGTGTTTCACCTTTTACAGTTAAACGTACTGCATTCACAAATAAGGCGTTTGCTAATACAGAAATAACAACAGACGTTAAAGTTGTAGGTTTATCTAATAACTCTTTTGGTATAGTTGAACATGGTATTAGTGCTAGCGTAGAGGATTTTTCACCTTCAATTCCAGATTCTGGAGTAAGCGTAGAATCCGTGGATAAAGCAACAGATAAAGTGAGTATTGCCGATGCTGAAGTTGTAGTATCTGCCGGTCGTGGATTAAAAGGACCTGAGAATTGGGGCATGGTTGAAGAATTAGCCGATGTGCTCGGTGCTGCAACCGCATGTTCTAAGCCAGTATCAGATTTGGGTTGGAGACCTCACAGCGAGCACGTTGGACAAACAGGTAAACCTGTAGCATCTAACTTATATATTGCGATAGGTATTTCTGGGGCAATTCAACATTTGGCTGGTATCAACGCCTCTAAAGTTAAGGTAGTCGTTAACACAGACCCAGAAGCTCCATTTTTTAAAGCTGCAGACTACGGAATAGTTGGAGATGCCTTTGAAGTAGTACCTCAACTCATTGAAAAATTAAAGGCTTTTAAAGCACAAAACGCTTAATTTTATTACCTTGTAATAGTTAGAGCTGTTTAAATTTAGAATTCTCAAAAAACATAACTACAATTATGTAATGAGAAAAATTACCCAAATCTGCTCTTTGCAGTTGGTAAATTCCAAATTTAAACAGTTCTTTGTGTTTTGAATTTTATGAGTTTAGTACGTTTAAATATAAAAGGTATTTCTTACAGCCAAACCCAAAATGGTGCCTATGCCTTAATTCTTAACGAAGTAGATGGTGATCGCAAACTGCCAATAGTAATTGGAGCTTTTGAAGCACAGTCTATTGCCATAGCATTAGAAAAAGAAATTAGACCTCCACGTCCATTAACTCATGACTTGTTCAAAAATTTCGCTGACCGTTTTGATATCGTGGTAAAGCAAGTTATTATTCACAAACTAGTTGATGGTGTATTCTATTCTAGTCTCATTTGCGAAAGAGATCAGATTGAGGAAATTATCGATGCAAGAACGAGTGATGCTATAGCTTTAGCCTTACGGTTTCAAGCACCAATTTTTACTTACAAAAATATTCTTGACAAAGCTGGTATTTACTTGAAAGTAAATCCTAAGAAAGAAGATGAAGAACAAGAAGACAGTATTCTTGTTGATGATTTAATCGCTGAAGAAATTGAATCCGCTACAGCTGGACAAGAAAACTACGCCAATAAAACCTTAGAAGAGTTACATCAACTCTTAGATGAAGCCGTCAATAACGAAGATTACGAAATGGCAGCCAAAATAAGAGACGAAATTTCTAAGCGTTAAATACATCCTTATTTATGAACACTGTTTTCAAAGCCTTAATTGCTATCTTAATTGTATTTAATTCGAATTCAATTACAGCACAGGAACTTGAAAAAGTATGGCAATTCTCTTCAATTGAAGGAAATAGTACATTACCAGTAGATGACTCTGATGTTTTAAAACTCAACAACGGAGACTTTGACTATAAACTAAATGCAAAAAAACTTAAAGCTTCTGGCCATTATATTTATCAGAACAATCTACTTGTGTTCTATTACAACACCCCAACAGATACTATAAGAAAATATAAAGTCAGAGAATTAACCGACTCAACCTTAGTATTCACCGAGACATCAACAACCTATAAATTTAAGGCGCTTAAGTCAACAAAAGAGAATACAGCTGTAACTGAAGTCTCGAGTAAAACAAATGGAAATGACATTATACCTAGTCAAGGCTTTTCATTTACGAGTTTATGGCGAGGAGTTTTAGGAATGGTTACACTTGTATTTTTAGCATTCCTTTTTAGCAGCAATAGAAGGGCTATAAACTGGAAAACCGTCGGAATTGGTTTAGCTTTTCAACTTGTTATAGCCATTGGTGTTCTTAAAGTAGAAATTATTAAAACTGCTTTCGAAACTATTGGTAAAGTTTTTATTAAGGTATTAGATTTTACAAAAGCTGGAAGTCAATTTCTGTTTGAAGGATTAGTTGTTGATATGGATACCTTTGGATTTATTTTCGCTTTTCAAGTCTTACCAACCATTCTTTTCTTCTCAGCACTTACATCCGTATTATTTTACTTAGGTATTATTCAAAAGGTTGTACAGGCATTTGGTTGGCTTTTATCTAAACTCTTAAAGATATCTGGTGCTGAAAGTTTAAGTGTTGCCGGTAATATTTTTCTTGGACAGACTGAAGCTCCGTTGCTCATTAAAGCCTACTTAGAAAAAATGACTAAGTCGGAAATACTGCTAGTAATGATTGGTGGTATGGCAACTGTAGCAGGAGCTGTACTTGCAGCCTATATTGGGTTCTTAGGAGGAGATGATGCCGAATTGCGTTTAGTATATGCCAAGCACTTATTGGCAGCATCTGTAATGGCTGCGCCTGGTGCCATTGTAATTTCGAAGATTTTATTTCCACAAACTGAAGAAATAAATACAGATGTCTCTGTATCTCAAGAAAAAATTGGTTCTAATATATTAGATGCCATTGCAAATGGAACTACTGAAGGATTAAGACTTGCAGTTAACGTTGGTGCAATGTTATTAGTATTTGTGGCGTTCATAGCTATGATTAATTATATACTAACATTGGCTGGTAGTGTTACTGGAATTAATACCTGGATAGCTGCGCACTCACCTTACGAATCCTTGTCATTAGAGGCCATTTTAGGAACTGTATTTGCGCCATTAATGTGGTTAATTGGTGTAGCAAAAGAAGATATGATGATGATGGGTCAATTATTAGGTATAAAATTGGCTGCTAGTGAGTTTATAGGTTATATTCAGTTAGCTGATTTAAAAAATGCTGCTAATGCCACGCATCTGACCTATGAAAAATCAATCATCATGGCAACATATATGCTATGTGGATTTGCAAATTTTGCTTCTATAGGTATCCAAATTGGTGGTATTGGTTCTTTAGCGCCAGGTCAAAGAAAGCAATTATCCATCTTTGGAATGAAAGCCTTAATAGGTGGTACTATTGCGTCGTTAATTTCAGCTACTATAGCAGGAATGATAATTGGGTAGAAACCCTTTAATCCCGAAAGGGGAATATTAAATGACTGCTTTTTTATCTAGTTAATAACTTTTAATATTATATAAAGCTTCAATGTTAAATCAATTGGAGCTTTTTTTTATTTTCGTTTTCTGTCATACTGAAATGTCATACTAAGCCTGTCGAAGTATTCTTTCAGTATCCCATCCAATTTTAGTTTAATTAAAGAGATTCCTGCTTTCGCAGGAAGTGAAGCATGAAACAATATCACGATTTAGTAAAATACGTTTTAGAGAACGGCAACGAAAAAGGAGATAGAACAGGTACAGGCACAAAAAGTGTTTTTGGGTATCAGATGCGTTTTGACTTGAGAGAAGGGTTTCCTATGGTAACTACAAAAAAACTGCACCTAAAATCAATTATTTATGAATTGCTTTGGTTCTTAAAAGGTGACACTAATATTAACTATCTCACTGAAAATGGTGTACGCATATGGAATGAATGGGCTGATGAAAATGGTGATTTAGGACCAGTTTATGGACACCAATGGCGTAACTGGAATAGCGAAGACATTGACCAAATAAAAGAAGTGATTCATACATTGAAGAACAATCCAAATAGCAGACGTATGCTTGTATCTGCTTGGAATCCTTCTGTAATGCCAGACACTGCAAAGTCCTTTTCTGATAATGTTTCTAATGGTAAAGCTGCTTTACCACCATGTCATGCATTTTTTCAGTTTTATGTAGCCGATGGTAAATTATCTTGCCAACTCTATCAGCGCAGTGCAGATATATTTTTAGGTGTACCATTTAATATTGCTTCTTACGCATTATTTACGATGATGATGGCTCAAGTTTGTGGATATCAACCTGGTGAATTTATACATACGTTTGGTGATGCACATATCTATAACAACCATATGGAGCAATTAGAACTCCAAATGTCACGAGATATTAGACCATTACCAAAAATGATTCTTAATCCAGAGGTAAAAGATATTCTAGATTTTAAGTTTGAAGATTTTACGCTTGTAGATTACAATCCGCATCCACATATTAAAGGTGTTGTTGCCGTTTAGCGAATGAAAAATACTTTATTATTCCTATTATTTCTAATTGGATGCAGTTTCGTTTTTGGACAGGAAAACGACAGCTTAAGTGTAGACCATGAAGACATTAAATTCCCTGTTTATAAAGGCTGCGAAAAGAAATCTTCTAACGAAGACATAAAAAAGTGCACCATTAAAAAGATTCAGAATTTTATTGTTGTCAGTTATGATACTGCCATTGCCGAAGTTGCCTTACCACAAGATAAAACCACACAATTTCAGCTAGATTTTATTATAAACAAGAATGGTAAAGTAGAACAAGTTAATGCAAAAGCACATCATCGAGCCATTGCCATAGAGGCAATAAAAGTAGCCAAACGCATTCCAAAATTTAGAATACCCGGAACACTAAATGGTGATGCAGTTGATGTACCAATAAGTCTTTTAATGACGATTTACTTCAATGAACACTAAATAAAAAAGCGTCTTGAAAACTCAAGACGCTTTTTTGTAAGTTTAAGTTTGGGTAGTATATTATAAGTTTAATACACCATTTTCTGCTGCTGCAAAATCATTCCATGCGTAAGCATCAGCTTGGTCATCATTGATGTAAGCGCCATCAACAACATATCTAAACTCATAAGATTTATCACTTTCTAAATCAACGGTAGCTTTAAAAGTACCATTCTTTAATTTTTTTAATTCTGTAGCTTCAGTATTCCACTCGTTAAAGCTTCCAACTACAGACACATTTTTTGCCTCCTCTGCAGGAACTGAAAATGTTACCTTACAAACTGGCTTACTTTTTAAATACTGTTTTTTAATTGCCATAATTTTTTAGTTTAATTAAAGTTCAAAAGTATAAAAGAATTTTCCATAATCTTAGCATTAAACCTCTTGATATGAAAGAATTATCATTTTCATAAAATTGATATTACTTTTTAGTAAACTCAATATTTTTTTTGCAGTTAAATTGTGAGATATTCAACGGTAAAATACAGTGTTTATCGCTGATAATCAACTACATCGTTTGCGAAAATCAATTCAAAAACATGTAAATCACAGCGATATCGTTTTAGTAAAAAAGAAGTATCTTTAACTTATAAAATCACTTATATGTTTGGAAAGAAAAAGCAAGTTCCTACAATAGATAAAGACCAATTAGAACTTATAGAAAATGCTCAAAAAAGAATTCGACAAAAGAAGCGTTTATACATTCATTTTGTCATTTTCTTAATTGGTGCCGTGTTCTTAATAATTGCAAATACAGTATTAGGAATTGGTAAGGACATTACACTTTTTGGAAAAGAATGGTTTTTATATGCCATATTAATTTGGTTATTCTTATTTGCCTATCATTTCTTTAATGTTTTTATTACCAACAAGTTTATGGGTAAAGACTGGGAAAAAAAGCAATTAGATAAGCTGGTTGGTCAACAACAGCAGAGAATAGAAAAGCTTAAATCCGCATTATTAAAAGAAGAAACTAAAATTGCGCAATCTCAAGCATACAATGAAGCTAAAGCATTAGAATCTAGTAAAACTAAGAGAACATCGAATCTATTAACTATTATTGTTGCCGCTGGTGAAGATAATGCCATTGGAAAAGACAATGATCTCATTTGGCATCTTAGTAACGATCTTAAACGATTTAAAAAACTAACTTCTGGGCATCATATCATTATGGGAAGAAAAACTTTTGAAAGTTTCCCTAAACCTTTACCAAACAGAACTCACATTGTTATTACAAGACAAAGTGATTATAAAGCGCCTGATGGTGTAATCATCGTTAATAATCTTGAAGATGCCGTTGACGCAGCAAGATCTGATGAGCAACCGTTTATAATTGGAGGTGGTGAAATCTACAAGCAATCTTTAACCATTGCGGATAAACTTGAGATCACAAGAGTACACGCAACATTTGAAGATGCAGACACCTTTTTTCCAGAAATTAACGAATCCCAATGGAAGGAAATCTCTAGAACAACACATGATGCTGACGAGAATCATAAATATGCCTTTTCGTTTATTACCTATGAGAGAAGGTAAATATTCTTATTTTTCTTCTGCAAGACACTAAATTTTATTTTCAAAAAGATATAAAATTTGGTTCTACTTCAGGAATCACTGTGTTAATTTAAAATATTTTTTCATTTGGTTTTATTAAATTTTCAAATGAAAAAATTCATGTACTTTTGCAGCACTAATTTTAAAAAATTATGAAAGCATACGTATTTCCAGGTCAAGGTGCACAATTCTCAGGAATGGGCTTAGACTTATATGAAAATTCACCATTAGCACAAGAACTATTTGAAAAAGCTAATGATATTCTTGGTTTTTCAATCACAGATATCATGTTTGAAGGTTCGGCTGAAGACCTAAAACAAACTAAAGTTACGCAACCAGCTATATTCTTACACTCTGTTATTCTAGCTAAAACTTTAGGAGAAGATTTTAAACCAGATATGGTTGCTGGTCATTCTTTAGGAGAGTTTTCAGCATTAGTTGCAGCCGGTGCATTAACGTTTGAGGACGGTTTAAAACTCGTATCTCAGCGTGCACAAGCCATGCAAAAAGCCTGTGAATTACAGCCTAGTACTATGGCAGCAGTTTTAGGATTGGAAGATGAAGTTGTTGAGAATGTATGTGAAGAGACTGAAGGTGTTGTTGTTGCAGCCAACTACAATTGCCCAGGTCAATTAGTAATCTCAGGTGAAATTGATGCTATCAACAAAGCTTGTGAAACTTTAAAAGAAGCTGGCGCAAGGCGTGCTTTGGTATTGCCCGTTGGTGGTGCATTTCACTCACCTATGATGGAACCTGCTAGAGAAGAGCTTGCTGCTGCGATCGAAAACACAACGTTTAGTAAGCCTAATTGTCCAATCTATCAAAACGTTACTGCTTCTGCCATTACTGACGAAAACAAAATTAAAGCTAACCTAATTTCACAGTTAACGGCTCCTGTAAGATGGACACAATCTGTTCAGCAAATGATTGCTGATGGCGCGACTCATTTCACAGAAGTTGGACCAGGAAAAGTACTTCAAGGTTTAGTGAAGAAAATTAATAGACAAGCAGAAACTGCTTCTGCTACTTTTAATACCAACGCCTAATCCTCTTATTTTGAATAGAAATGTCTTTATAGTAATTCTAATCGTTTTCAATATCGCGATTGATCAAATCACTAAAGTGATTGTGAGAGCTAATATTAAACTAACAGAAGTGATAGAAGTTATCGGTGATAAGTTTATACTCACTAACGTATACAACGAAGGTGCTTTTTTGGGTATGGGAAGTGATATGAATCAAACTCTAAAAACCATATTCTTAGCGATACTTCCTGTTTTGGTGTTGGGTTATGTGATTTATTACATAATAAAAAACAAAGATTTAGATCGCTTAAGCTTAATTGCTTTTTGTTGCATTATTGGAGGTGGGATTGCCAATGTATTCGACAGAATAGTATTTAAAAAAGTTACTGACTTTTTCTTTATCGATTTAGGCGGAATATTTAAGACAGGTATTTTTAATGTCGCTGACATGTCTGTAACAGCAGGAATGATTATGCTACTTTTTAGTAGTTTTTTCAATAAAAAGAAACAAGTAGATACTGAATAAATCGGTATCTACTTGTCAAAATCTTTATTAGTAAAAGTCTTTAGCTTCTAACCTTTTGCTCCCATTTCCAAGCAGAAGCCATGGCATCATCTAAAGTAAGTTCTGTTTTCCAACCTAGTACATCATTTGCATACGACGTTTCTGCGTATGCTGCAGTTACATCACCTTCTCTTCGGTCTACAATTTTATAGTTTAATTTTTCTCCTGATACTTTTTCAAACGAATTAATCACTTCTAAAACTGAACTCCCTGTTCCTGTACCAAGATTAAATATTTCATAGTTTGAAGCATTCTTCTGACCAATTAAACGTTGTAATGCAACAACATGAGCCTTAGCCAAGTCTACTACATGGATATAATCTCTTATACATGTCCCATCTGGTGTTGGATAATCACCTCCAAATACCGACAGTTGCTCCCTAAGACCAATGGCTGTTTGCGTTATATATGGAACCAAATTTTGCGGAACACCAATTGGCAATTCACCAATTTCAGCTGTTGGATGCGCACCAATAGGATTAAAATAACGTAACGCTATAGTATTCAATTTCTCATTGACTTTACAGGTATCTCTTATAATCTCTTCACCAACTTGTTTCGTGTTTCCATACGGAGATTCTGCTGCTTGAACAGGTGCATTTTCAGTAATTGGTAATTCTTCAGCTTGTCCATAAACAGTGCAAGATGAACTAAAGATAAAATTCTGATGCTCTAACTTGGTTATTTGTTGCAACATATAAACCAAAGTACCAATGTTATTTTCATAATACATTAATGGGTTATTAACGCTTTCGCCAACGGCTTTATTGGCTGCAAAGTGAATAACACCAGCGATATCCTTATGCTTCTCGAAAAAATTAATCACATCTTGTTTTACTTTAAGATCTAATTTCTCAAATACAGGTTTTTTACCTGTGATTGCCTCAATACCATCTAATACATTTATAGAGGAATTACTTAAATCATCAATTATAACGACTTCAAATCCTTCATTTTGTAATTCAACGACTGTATGAGATCCTATAAACCCAAGACCTCCTGTAACTAATATTTTCATATGCTTAATTATTATCTATAAAATTAATAACTGTGCTAGTTATATGCGTTATTTGCTCATCATCTAATTCCGTATGCATAGGAAGCGAAATAACAGATTTCACTAATGCATTAGTTACTTCAAAATCCGCCTCATTATAACGGTCATCTTCGTATGCCTTTTGCTTGTGAAGTGGTATTGGATAGTAAACCCCACATGGAATATTTTTTTCCTGTAAATGCGCTACTAGAGCATCTCTATCTACATCAATAAGATTTAAGGTATACTGATGAAACACATGGCAATCGCAAGTATCACAAATACCATCGCAAGATGTTCTTCCACTAGGAGTTACAATCTTTGGATGATTCTTAAACGCTTCTGTATATTTTCTAGCAGCATTTCTTCTTGCATTATTATAATCATCTAAATGTGGAAGTTTCGCATCTAAAACTGCCGCTTGTATAGAATCTAATCTAGAATTTACACCAACCACGTCATGATGGTAGCGCTTGTACATGCCGTGATTCACGATTCCTCTTATAGTATGTGCTAAATCATCATCGTTAGTAAAGATGGCTCCACCATCACCATAACATCCTAAATTCTTTGACGGAAAAAATGATGTTGATGCCACATGACCTATAACACCGGTTTTAGTTTTAGAACCATCACCATGTGAATAACTAGCACCAATTCCTTGTGCATTATCTTCAATAACGTAAAGATTATGTTTTTCTGCCAAAGCCATAATTTCATCCATATTCGCCGCCAAGCCAAATAAATGCACTGGTACAATAGCCTTCGTTTTAGGCGTAATTGCTTTTTCTATTGCGGCTACATCTATATTAAAAGTTACAGGATCTACATCCACCAAGACAGGTGTTAACTGTAGTAAAGCAATAACTTCGACCGTAGCGGCAAAAGTAAAATCTGCCGTGATGACTTCGTCACCAGGTTTAAGACCTAATCCCATCATGGCTATCTGCAAAGCATCTGTACCATTAGCACAAGGAATAACATGTTTAACGTTTAAGTAATCTTCTAAGTTTTTTTGAAATTGATGAACTTTTGGTCCATTTATAAATGCGGCACTCTCTAATATTTCTTGGATCGAAGGATCTACAACATCTTTTATTTTTGCGTATTGACTTACCAAGTCAACCATTTGAATTTTTTTCATTCTTTAGCTTTTATTAATGAAGTCTTTAAAGCATTGAGTTATAGCGAAAATACAAAATTGTAATTCTATCCCAATGCATTTAATTGAAAGAAATGTATTTTAGCACAAATCTAAATTATTGAGACTACTCTACTCCATAGGAATTGCTTTTGCAGGAATTATAATTAAGATTATTGCCTTATTCAATTCTAAATTAAAATTGGGTGTTCTAGGCAGAAAGGAGACTTTTAGCAAGCTGAGGAACTCTATTAATCAAGAAGATAAAACCTTTTGGTTTCATTGTGCATCATTAGGTGAATATGAGCAAGGCTTACCAGTTTTTGAAGCACTAAAGGTAAAATACCCTAACTATAAAGTAGTTATTTCCTTCTTTTCGCCATCTGGTTATGAAATAAGAAAGAACACTAAAATTGCCGATGTTGTAGTGTATTTACCATTAGATTCTAAAAATAACGCAAAGCGTTTTTTAGACATCGTTAATCCAGATTTCATTGTTTTTGTAAAGTATGAAATTTGGCCTAATTTTCTATTTGAAATTAAAAAACGAAATCTTAATGCGATTCTGATTTCTGCAGTATTTAGGGAAAAACACAGCTTTTTTAAATGGTATGGTAAGTTTATGAGAAGGTCTCTCTTTGCCTTTAATCATATTTTTGTTCAAGATGAAACATCTAAAATTTTACTTGAGTCTATAGATTACAACAACGTGACTTTATCTGGAGATACTAGGTTTGATAGAGTTACCAATCAGTTGAGTATTGACAATTCTGTACCCTTTATTGAATCCTTTAAAAACAATAAAACCTGCGTTGTTTTTGGAAGTACTTGGCCAGATGATGACGAACTTTTTTTAGATTATATTAATAGTTGTAAAAATGACGATGTAAAATATATTATTGCACCTCATAACATTAAGCCGAGCTATGCAGAAAGCATAAAATCTTCACTAAAAGTAAATACTTTAAGATTTTCTGAAATGAAAGACGAAGAGTTATCCAAATACAAAGTATTTATTTTAGACACCATCGGATATCTGAGTAAAGTATATAGCTATGCTGATATCGTTTATATAGGTGGTGCAGCAGGCACTACAGGTCTTCATAACGTCTTAGAACCAGCTGTTTTCGGTGTGCCAATTATCATTGGTAAAAACTATAGTAAATTCCCAGAAGCCATTAAACTTATCTCTCTTAACGGAGTCACTACAGTAAAAAATAAAATCGAATTCTCGGAAAAGCTTGATGACCTAATAAAGCATCCTGAAAAAAGTAAACTCCAAGGTGACATTTGCAAAAATTTTGTGTCTAAAGGTAAAGGTGCAGTAAATAAAATATTGAATTCTATAGAACTGTAGAAGATTATTTTATCAATTGAGATACATTCTGTTAAAATTCAAAACTGCATAGCATAGTACTGTAACAATTAACTTTAATAATAAACAACATGAAAAGAATTGTATTAAGCTTATTTCTAGTTGCAACACTAGGACTAACAATTACTTCTTGCAGAGAAACAAAAAAAGACAACGACGCAACAACTGAAACAAGCATGGATAAAGCTCAAGATGCTGCCAATGATGCAATGGATAGCGCAAAAGAAGCTGCTAATCATACCAAAGACGCTGCTAATGACGCTGTAAACAACACAATTGATGCTGCAAACGATGCTGTTGATAATGCTAAGGATGCTGCAGGTGATGCTATGAATAGCGCAAAAGACGCAGCCGGTGATGCTATGAATAGCGCAAAAAATACTGCTGAAAATGCTATAAACGATGTAAAAGAAGATGCTAAAGATGTTGCTGACAAAGCAAAAAACAAAGGTGCGGACGCATTGAATAAAGCTGCAGATAAACTTAAAGGAGATCGATAAAGATCTACTAATAATATTATAAAAACAAAAAAGTCTAGCTATCACTAGACTTTTTTGTTTTACTCGTTTTTTGAAGACTCACCTAGTTTCAATTCGCTGGGAACAACTATGGTTTGTAATTGGTGTTGTTCATCCTTTAAACTATCCACTAATAACTTAACAGATATTGCACCAATCTCGTGGGCTTTCTGATGAATTATTGAAATCTTTGGACTTGACAACAAATGCGTATGTTCATAACCAAAACCTATTACAGATAAATCCTCAGGTATGCTTCGCTTCAAATTCTTAGCCATATTTATTGCAATGATTCCTGTAATATGATCAATTGATAATACGGCATCGATTGATGGATCATCCTCTAAACATTTATAGACAGCTTCCTCAACATTTTCAATGCTACCCAGTTTAAGTACATTAGATTTTAAAGCATTGTCGGCAATTGCCTTTTCATAACCACTAATTCTGAGTTTACCAACACTTAACTCTTCAATATTACTTACTAGCAGAATATTCTTTCGCCCTTCTTGTTTTATTAAATACTCTGTAGCATCATACACGGATTGAAAGTCATCTACAACCACTTTATCACACTCTATCTCGTTAACCACACGATCGAACATTAAAACTGGCACTCTGCTATCAATAACAGATTGTATGTGCTCAGAATATTCTTCTAACTGACTTTCTCTTGCTACTGCCATAATAAACCCATCAACACTTCCATTAGACAATAACTCAAGACTTCTTCTTTCCTTAAGTAATGTTTCGTCAGATAAGCAAACAATAATATCATAATCTAAGTCTGTTGCTTTCGTCTCAATACCGTGAAGAACTTCTGCAAAAAATGGGTTAGTTACTGTTGGAAGAATAACACCGAGTGTCTTTGTTTGATTCGTTTTTAACTGTTGTGCTATTCGGTTTGGTTTATAATTGAGTTTTGCTGCTAATTCATTAACTCTTCGTTTTGTATTCTCACTAATCTCATGACTATCGTTTAATGCCTTAGAAACGGTAGAAACCGAAATGTTTAATAATTTGGCAAGTTCTTTTAATGTTGTCATAAGCTCTTATTTTGAAATCTGACCGATCGCTTCCTCTACAGTTGAAACAGGAAGTTTACATGTTCCATTTACACAAACATATATTAAAGTTTCATCTTCAATATACTTATTTTTTAACAAAGGTAAGTTAGATTCAGTTAAAGTACCTGAAACTAAAATATTAGGTAAATAATAAGATTGTAATTCTTGCAACTTGGCCTTGGCATTTTCACCAACTACAGCTACCTCATAATAAGGATTTGAGCGATTTAAATATAAAGTTAACCAATTGGTGTAACCAGAAGGTGAACTCATTATCTCACTGCTTAAATTACTTAGCATTTGATCACTAATTTCAAGGTATGTTTTATTAGCAAAATAATGACCTAATTTAAAAAGTACATCTGAGAAGACAGAATTTGATGAAGGAATAACATTATCAAAAACTTCAATTTTTCTTGTAATTAAATCAGTTTCACTGTTTGGTGTATAAAAGAACATCCCATTTTCATTATTCATAAATTGAGTTATAGCATAATCAATTATTTTTTTGGATAATAATAGCCAATCTTCATTCAATGTTACCTCATACAAATTAATGAATGCTTGGGCAGTGTGTGCATAATCATCTAAAAAACCATTGATTGTACTTTTGTCATTTTTATAGTTGTGATATAAACTACCATCATTTCTCATTTGAATTTTTTCGATAAAATGAGCGTTTGTAACTGCTTTCTCCAAGTAGTCTTCAATACCAAAAGCCTTATAGGCATCTATATAAGCGGTCATCATCATTGCATTCCAAGATGTTAATGCTTTATCATCTTTTCTTGGTAATTTTCTTTGACTCCTATAATTTCTTAGTGTCTTTTTCCAAGAGTTTAGCTTATGAGTAAAATCCTTAACCGTAAAATTATTTTCTTGAGCAAATTCTTCAACTGAACTTGTTTTATAAAGTACATATGATTGGTTTTCCCAATGACCAATTGCGTTAATATTATAGAATTCACTAAAGATTTTAAAGTCCTCTTTTAATATTGACTTTAGTTCCTCTTTCGTCCAAACATAATACGCACCTTCCATTAATTCACCAGAATTGGTTTCGCTATCGGCATCAATTGCAGAATAGAAGGATCCATCATCGGCGGTTAATTGAGATTCAACAAATTTTAAAGTTTCTGCTACAACTGTCCTGTAGGATTCATTCTTTGTTAGTTGATATGCTCTAGAATACAGGCTAACTAATTGGGCATTATCATATAACATTTTTTCAAAATGCGGAATGTGCCATTTTTCATCAACAGAATATCTAGAGAAACCACCACCTATATGGTCATAAATGCCACCATGAGCCATCTTATTTAAAGATGTTACCACATATTTTTTTAAACTTTCATCATCTGTCTGATAACAATGACGTAGCACTAAATTGAGTTGACTAGGCATTGGAAATTTTGGAGAACCAAGTATGCCACCTAATTCATAATCAAAACTTTTTTCTAACGTCTTAATTGCATTTGATATACTATCGGTATTATACTTTACTTGATTTTTATTAACCGTTATTAGATTTGTACTTTTTATTCCTTTGATCAACTTTTCAGCATAAGACTTCACTTTTTCAGGATTTGTCTTATACAATGACGACATATCTTCCAAAATCTTGGTCCATTGCTTTTTAGTAAAATAAGTTCCTCCAAAAACTGGTCTACCATCTGGTAACGCAATGCAATTTAGTGGCCAACCTCCACTACCAGTCATTAGCTGAACTGCGCTCATATATACCTGATCTACATCTGGACGTTCTTCTCGGTCAATCTTAATGCTTACAAAATTATCATTCATAAGCTTGGCCACAGAATCGTTTTCAAAACTTTCTTCTTCCATGACGTGACACCAATGACAAGCTGAATATCCAACAGAAATTATCATTAGTTTATTTTGTTGCTTGGCTAATTCGAGTGTTTCCTTATTCCAGGCCTTCCAATTAACCGGATTATACGCATGTTGCAACAAATAAGGACTAGTTTCATTGATTAAGTCATTAGCGTCGTGTTTCGCATTGGTTGACACAGTTTTGTTTGTTCCATCTCCACAACTGCTTAACAAAAAGCCAAAAATTATCAAGTACAATGCTTGCTTAATCATAAAATTATCTTTGTGTAAATTTAAGTCTTTTGTATAAAAAAAGCGTGTTTAAAAACACGCTCCTTTTTTGAAATAATAAGTATGGGATTATTATTTACTATTAATCTATTCTCTTACAAGTTTCACCGTTTTTGATCCGTTTACACCTTCTATTTTTGCAAAATAAACGCCAGTTCTTAAACTTGATGCGTCAATTACAGCTTCTATAGAGTTTGGTGTTAAAGACACCACTTGTTTTCCTAATATATCATATACCGCAACTGTCTTAATAACATTGTTACCTGAAATTGTCCAGTTGTTTGATGTAGGATTAGGGAATGCTCTAAACTCAGCAGCCTCAAATTGGTTATTACTTAAAGGAGCATTATTGTAGAATAAAACATTATCAATATAAACTTTACCCCATGGATTAGCAGCTCCACCAGCACCAGACATTTGAACCAAACTAATAGCATTAGTTGGACTAGTCCCAGCTAGATCTTGTAAATCTGCAATTGCAATGTCAATAGTTTGCCAACCATCACTAGATCTATCAACAGGATCTAAGAAAATTTGACCTAAAAGGTTTGCACCTCCACCTTGTAATTGATAATTAAAAACTTTACCTATTTCTTCAGTACCATCAAAATAGTAATTAAAATATAGGTGAGTAAATCCACCAGCGTCTATATCGATAGGTGCAAAAGCTAAATTCATTCCACCTCCACCAGTTACAATAGAAATCTCTTTTACATCGTCACCTCCAAGAGAAACGGTTTGCTCAGAAGCACCAGCAAAAGCAGACGGTACTAACCCTACAGCCTCACCATAAGAAGAGAAAACAGAACTGTAATCTGATGCCTGAGAATACGTTGGCACGGCTGGCGGCGCT
Source organism: uncultured Flavobacteriaceae bacterium (assembly GCA_964517835.1). Lineage (GTDB taxonomy): Bacteria > Bacteroidota > Bacteroidia > Flavobacteriales > Flavobacteriaceae > Winogradskyella. Next base: position 73,057 of record CAZFEV010000005.1, read on the forward strand.
GGTATTGAAGGTGGACAAGCTTCACAAGACTCCCAACAAACGGTATCTAAAGTTTCGTCTGCAGTTACCGTTAAAGCTCTATTTGTGTAACCGCCATTTGTCACCGTACACGACTCACCGCCAACAAAGTTCTCTTGAACACCGAAATTATTAAAAGTATATTTGTATTCATAACTACCATCAGTTAATGGTAATGTTACTGACCAAACGCCATTGCCATCATCAGTCATTGGATTAGCATCACCACTCCAACCATTAAAACTGCCACTTACATGAACCGTAGACACTGTTCCTACGTAAGCACTCATATCAACACTGAAAGTGATATTACGATCTGGTGCTACAGCACCACATGCTAAACAAGACTCCCAACATACCGTACCAATGGCAGCGTCTCCTGCTACTGTATATGACCTATTTGTAAAACCGCCACCTGTTGCAGTACAAGAAGAACCCTGAGTTAAACTTTCATCACCACCCCATGCATCTACTATATACTTAAATAAGATATCTCCATCAGGAATTGGAATTGTAGCTTCCCAGATACCATTACCCATATCGGTCATTGGGTTTGCAGTATCTGACCAACCATTAAAATCACCCCCAATAAATAAACCTGTGTTTATTGTACCGGTATAATCACTCATGTCTACGCTGAAGGTGACGTTTGAAGGTGGATTTACGGCTGATCCCGCTACACCAGTTATATTATCTAGATATACGGTAATTGCTGGTGTATTGTTTTCACTACCTGTTGAGTAACAACCAACACTACAAGTTCCACCTAAATTTTCCCAACCAGGAAAAAATACAATGTTAGAATATTCATCTGAAGCTACTGCCAAATTATCTTTAGGCACAGCAAAATCAAATGTTAATGTCTCCCAACCACTACCAGTGTGATTAGCATCTGTACCTGAAGCAGCACCGGCGTTCTGAGGACCATCTACTTTTGCTAACAAGCTAACAGGTGTGGTAGAATATACATCTATCGTAACTGTTTTGTCAGTTCCTGTTAAATCGATGTAATTATCTTGAAATAACATCTGTGTTCCTTGCCATGGCTGTCCAGCGGTGTTAGTGATTAACTCTAACACGTCACCATTGGTTCCTCCAGGTGCAGGATCGGCAACAATATTTGCCGTGTTTGCTCCATCAAAGAAATTGATGGTGGGAGCAGTACCCTCAAAATTTTCTAACACATCTTGCGAGTACCCAAAAGCAGCCACAAAACACATTAGTAATAATGTAATTTTTTTCATATTTATTTAGTTAATTATTAATTGAACTTCCAAGAAAGTAATTTTTTCAGAATTTACCACTATAAAACACCTATACAAAAACTATACATAGCGTAATTTTATCCATTCGATCAGATCTTCACTTACCCATATTTATTTGATTTCAAGACACTTAATTAATTATTCTTGTTTTGCATCAAAAATAAATGACTATACAAAACTACTTGTTATTAAATGTAAAAATCTTAGGCTCAGAATTATTGTTAGCAACTATGAAGTATTCTTTATTACTGTCTACTTTAACGCATTTTATTTGTCTACAGTCTAAAGGTGCATAAAAACCACTTTGTTTTACCGGTGAAAATTTAAAATTATTATTGCCATCACCTAAAAGTAATCCTCCATAACCAGCATCGTACCTTGTTGTTTCTACCTCCACACCATAATGATTACCAACAACAAGTATATCCATATTGCCGTCATTATTAATATCTCTAACTAATGAGGATTTAATTGGAGAGACTTGTACCTCATTTGGCAATGGCTTTTTTACTAATACCCCATTATCATTAATAAGAATTACACTCTGAAAACTCTTTATTTGATATTTAACCGCCTCTTCCACTTTTCCTTCCGGAAGAATATCGATAAGTTTTGAAGATGCAAAACTGTGGTAATCCTCGAATTTTTCAGCAACATAGGGCATCTGCTGACTAGTACACTCTCTACCTCTAACAGGCACATAATCATTTTTATAGTACTTAGCAAGCACAACATCATTAGTCCCATTATTGTCAAAATCATTGGCATAAACTTTAAAAGGATGCTCTTCTGAGGCCTTAAATTTGTTGTTTTTACCTAGATTACCCACAATATAATCATCATCACCATCACCATCTAAATCACTTGCTGTAATTGACCACCACATCCCTGTAGTATCATAAAGTCCAAACTCTTCTGATTTATCTGTAAATGTCCCTTTATCATTAGTAAATACTTTAATATCCATCCATTCTCCCACAAGCATTAAATCTTCATCTTTGTCATTATCAACATCTGTAAATACAGCATCTGTAACCATACCAATGTTTGAAAACGGCGCTATGGTATCTGAAGCTTTAATAAATTTCCCATCATTATTTAACAATATATAGCTTGATGCAGGATGAGTATATGCTCTAGCGACCAAACGTGTACCAATAAAGAGATCTAAATCACCATCAGAATCTATATCTGAGGCTTTTACGACTTGAGTGCTTTCTTTTATATCTGGTATAGAAGAATTACTTCTTGTAAAATTACCTGAGCCATCATTAAAATATAATCTATCTGTAAGTCTTTTATCTCCTTTGTTGTATTCACTACCACCACTGGTAACATATAGATCTAAATCACCATCGTTATCAGCATCAAAAAATAATGACCCTAAATCTTCTGAAGCTTTATCTTCTTCCCATGGTTGAGAAGCACTTTTAATAAACTTTCCTTGATCATCTTGTATATACAATACTCCTGATTGTCCTACAGCACCACCGATAAACAAATCGTCATTTCCATCGTTATTGACATCACTTATGGCAGTAAAAGGACCATTTTGAGACACGTTATGAGGTAATAGAATTTCTTCAACAAATTCGTCAAATTCGTTTTCTTGATGTTTAAAATCAATTCCTATTTCTTCTGAATTAACTGAAGTCAAAAACGACTTTTGTTCTTTGTTTTCTTTTACTAATGGCTTAGCCTCAGAAAAATTAGCCTGTAATACTTGGTTAACTTCAACATTTTCAAAAACATTTGCTGTTCTATTTGGCCATAACACTTCAACCTTATTTATTTTAGTATTCTTCCCTAAACCAAAAAACATTCCATGTTCTACAGATGAAATAAACCCTCTTGTTACGGTATTTTCAACTACTTGCATTTGATCATCATAATAAATCATAGCTTTAGCACCTATTCCAAATTTATTTTTTTCAGGACCAGTAACATTGATTTTTAAGAAGTTGCCAGTTGCTTTATTCTCGTACACAAAGGCTTTAGCATCTATATTATTAGTAATTACATCTAAATCACCATCATTATCCAAATCAGCATATGCCATTCCGTTTGAAAAACTTGGAGTATCAAAACCCCATTCTTTTGCAACCTTTTCAAACTTTAGGTTTCCTTTATTTCTAAAAGCATAATTAGATACTGGAACGGAAGGAGTTTCAACACTTAATTGAAATAAATCTTCAGCTGTAGCACCTTTTGATAAATTTTGAACCTTATTTCTATAGTCGTTATTATCAACGTCTTTTTTAATTCCATTGGATATTATTATGTCCTTCAGGCCATCATTATCCAAATCAACCAAAAGACTTGCCCAACTCCAATCAGTGTATGCAATTCCTGCCATATTTGCGATATCAGAGTAAGTGCCCATACCTGTATTAATATGTAATCCATTTGCCATATATTGACGATGAGCTCCGGCATCTACCATATCATAGAAGGCTTCTGTACTCATAGAAGCCATATTTGTTTTAGACCTATAATGATCCTCAGGTGTCATATCTGTGGTTATCAAATCCAATAAACCATCATTATTGACGTCTCCTGTATCTGAGCCCATACTTAATTGGGTAATATGCTTTAACTTATCATGAATTACATTTGTAAATGTCCCATCACCATTGTTGTAGTACATAAAATCAGGCTCGGCATAATCATTTGCAACATATAAATCCATCCAGCCGTCATTGTTAAAATCAGTTGCATTAACACTAAGTCCATAGGCAACATCTCTTGATATTCCGACTTCTTCTGACACATCCTTAAATCTTCCGTTGTCGTTTCTGTAAATGCGATCTCTAAAGTACTTAAACTGATCTCTTGGTATTTTATTAATTAACAACAACTTTTTATCAGCTAATTGATTAACCTGATACATGTCTAGGTCACCGTCATTGTCCATATCAAAGAATACTGCTTGAGTAGAAAAACCTACATCTGCTAGTCCGTATGAAATAGCAGACTCGGTAAAGGTTAAATCTTTATTATTTATGTAGAGCTGATTTCTTCTTTCTGAAGGGTTTGCTGATATTCCATTTCTACTTACATAAATATCTAAATAGCCGTCAGCATTTACATCAGCCATAGTCACGCCCCATGTCCATCCAGAATTTACTGCTACTTTAGATTTCTTGGTAATATTTTCAAACTTAAAATCCCCTTTATTTAGGTATAAACGATCTTCTACTTGATTTCCCCCAAAAAAAACATCTGGCAAACCATCATTATTTATATCACCAATAGCCACACCAGAACCAACATACATTTGACTGTAGTAATAATGATTGAAGTATGTAGACTCTTTTATTGTATTTTCAAAATCAATACCAGTTTGTTCTGCAGATAACAAATTAAAACCACCAACTAATTCTGTAGGATTTAAATCTCTTTTTGGTGAATTATCACATGAATTAAGAACAATAAATGCTATGACAACGAATCTTCTGAAAATATTATAGTTTTTCATCATTATTATAAAAAAATAAACTCAGTAAATATAAGTATTTACTGAGTTTTATAGAATTTGAATATATGTTAAAAACAGATTAACAAATTAAAATTTTAGACTTTCATGTTTATCCCAAAGTCCCCAGTAAGCACCAACATCACCTTCATCACCAACTTTCCAAGATTCATCAAAAGAAGAGAAGTAAAACATTTCAACATTGTCTACTTCGGACCATACTTGTGAATTAATAAAGTACTTCATTGCATTTTCGTCACCAGCTATAGCTCCACCTAAACTTCCTCCTTCACTTGGCCAACCAGTCTCGGTAATAATTACTTTTTTACCTTGACCAGCATCCTTGGCTTGATGATACATCTGTTGCATATGGTTTAAGGAATACTCTTGAGGGCAACCTTCCCAATATGGATAACAATTAGATAGAATCACATCACAAGCTTCGGTAATAGCAGGTCTTACAGAAAACTCATAATACGCATCTACATAACCTACTTCAACATCTGGAAGCGCTTCTTTTACTCTATAGATGTAATCTAACAATTGCTGCTCCGTCAACTCTTTTCGGTATAATACTTCATTACCTACAGCTGCGATATCTACGCATCCTTCTTTTGCTAATTGAATTAAACCAGCTATTTCTTCTTCATTTTTCTCAAAATCATCACCTAACCAAGCTCCAACCATAGTTTTCATACCATGCTTTTTTGCAATTCTTGGAATGTGTTCATTACCTTCGATACAAGAAAAAGATCTCACCCATTTACTATATGGCTTCAAAATTTTAATTCTTCTCTCAACTTGTTCTTCTGTAATTGTATCACCTGGTTCTTGTCCATCTTCATACATACTGAAACAAATACCGTGCATACCATTTTCTAAGGTATCACGCCAAAGCTTTTTTAAATCGTCCTTTGAATAGCTTTTAAAATCAACACCAACATGGTGCGAAAACTTTTCTTTGACTCCTGAACCTAACAGGCGTTCTTCTCTGTAAGACATTCTTTTAAATTATAGTTTGATTTATTTTTTATTACAATTCTCCTCTACGTTCAATTAACTCTTCCTTAATCTCTCTCGCACGATCTTCATTTAGGCTATATCGCCACATTACTAACATTGCCAAACCAGCTGTCGCAGCAGGCACAATAATATCTGCTATTCTTAAGTTGGTCATAGTTTCAACTGATTGTTCTGTGACGTTAGGATCAAAACCAACGATACTCAAAATGACACCACCTAGTACTAAAGCTATTGACTGACCAATTTTCACCATTAACCAATAAATGGCCCCAAATGTACCTTCTTTACGTGGCATACCATTTTCTAATTCATCTAAATCACAAACATCTGCTGTCATTGACATCATTAATGTAAAAAGTCCACCCATTCCGAATGCAAATAAAGGAATTGGTAAGAAAATAAGCCAAGGAATACCATTGCTAGCATCTATACTAAACCATGACATACCAATACTATCTAAATGTGGATTTAAATAATCGAAAATCGCTGCAACACCATCAGTCATACTTTGACCCATTGCCGTCTCATTAAAAGCGTTGTTCAATTCAATATCAAATCCCCACCATTTTAAAACATAGCCAACAATTGATAAGAACGTTGAAATCAAAAACGCATTTCTTTTACCCCATTTGTTAGCCATTCTAGAAATAATTGGTATAACAATAAATGCTGTAATGATCGCATTAATAGTGTTGAACCAAGCTGGCCATGTACCCGCTACTTCATAACTACCGTTATACATGTAGAATACAATAATGAATACCCCAAAAGCAGCAACTAATTGAAAACCATTAAATACTAAAAATGTGGCTCCACATAATTTCATAAATGGTTTATTTTTAGACACCTGAACAATTCCTGCCCAAAGCTCCTTCATATTAGACGCTAGGGTTTTAAAGTTAATTTCCTTGCGATTCTCCATATGTGATGAATCAATTCCTTTACAAAATAACGCAGGTAGAATACCAAAAACAGCACACATAACACCAACTATTAAAGCCATAGTTCTAACACCTTCCGTTTGGGTATTAAATGTTTCAGTATCTGGAATAATTACATATAACCATGGCACTATCATCCAAGCTATTTGCCCCATAGTATTTGAAAATGCCATTAACCTTGTACGTTCATTGTAATCTGATGTCATTTCGTAACCTAAGCCAACTAATGGTGTAGCGAACATTGTATTACCTATAAGGAATAACAATTGAAGTACCATTACGTGCCAAATAATGTAAGTTTGTGAAGCATCATCATCTAGTTGCCACATTAAGAAAAATAGGATACCACTAATAATAGCACCTACAAAAATATATGGACGTCTTCTTCCCCATCTTGATTTGGTGTTATCTGATATGAATCCCATTATTGGATCTGTAATAGAATCAAATATTCTAGGTAATCCACCAAGAAGTCCAGCCCATAGAGGATCAACACCCCATGCTGTTAATAAAAAGAACTGAATAAAAACCCCTAATGTACCAGGAAGAATATTTAAGATAAAATGACCAGCACCAAAAGCCGATTTTTGTCCAATTGGGACTTTATTTCTAGATGTTGTTGACATAATAGTTAGTTAGTTTAGTTATTATTTAGTTAAGTTTGGAATTATTATGGTTTGTAAGGTCTGTCCGTTGATCGCTATCGTTGTTTTCTTATCACCTAATCTCAAATAAAACCTTTTATCTTCTTTACCCTCATTAAACACAACTACGGCTATTGATCCGTCAGGATTCTCAGCTGCAGTTACCTGTAATTCTTCATAAATATTATTTGCATCAATCACTTGTGCATCAGGTCTTATGAATTTGCTAAAATGCGCCATGGTGTAATATAATGGAGTAAAATAAACCTCATCAGTTTCTGGGTCCACTATGACTGGAGCACCACACCAATTTTTAAACCAATTTGGCCCACCTTGTTTGTCTAAAACCATATTCCAATCGACCCAACCATCTACCCAACTGTTTAAACATCCAATGATGTCTCGGGCGTAACGGTTAACAGGCGCGTATTTTGGGTGTAAATATTTTTGTTCATCTGGCCTCCAATCATAACCCCAATCCGTTGCTTCTTTTTTCCAATACCATGCATCATCTTTCCATGCAGGTACTTCAGAATCTATACAACCTTCTGTTTCTATAAGGTATTTATTTGGTGCTTTGTTATGCGCATATTGTAGTGCTTCAGGAAATACTTCATATGTACTTTCATACCAATGTATTGCTGTACCATCAAAATACTTTGATGATGCTTCAGTAGCAAACATGACATCTACCCATTCCTTTAAACCCTCACGGTTTTGATCGTATCCAAGAATAATCTTATCACCATAACCATCTGCTTCTAACTTTGGTCCTAAGTGATTCATGACAAAATCTGTCATTTCCTCTGGAGTAAAGTGCATACTCTCCCAGTTATTCCCATTTCCATGAGGTTCATTTTCAACAGTGAAACCCCAAACAGGAATTCCTTCTGCCTCATATGCCGTAACATATTTTGAAAAGAATAAAGCCCAAGTATCGTAATACTTAGGTAAAAGTTTTCCGCCAACCCAATGGTTATTATCTTTCATCCAAGGCGCCGCAGTCCAAGGTGACGCAAACAACTTAAATCCATCTTTAGATGCTGTCATAGCATCTTTTATCATAGGAATTAAATCTGCTTTATCCTCTTCAATAGTAAAATGCTCCAATTCCATATCATCAGGAACAGGAGAATAAGAGTATTGAGATAATGAGAAGTCACATGAATTCATATGAGTTCTACATAAGGAATAATTTGCTCCATTTTCACCAAAATACGCTTCAATAATCTTGGCTCTGTTTTCTTTACTCAATTTATTGAGCAAATACGCTGATGATTCAGTAAAAGCACCACCAAAACCAGTAATCTTTTGAAATCTTTTTTCAGGATTAATTTCAATGACTGGAAGTAAATCAACCTCTTCGTCTTGAGGTAACGCCGATACCAGAGTTAATTTATTTCCGCTTGCTGAAGTTTCATAAATTGAAACCTTAAGCTCTTCTCCTCGTTGATTACAACTCATAAAAACAATTAAAAAAGATATACTTAGATTAAATAGTTTCATAACGTATTTATTATTTTGCAGCCATTACTTCTTCCTCAGTTGGTGGTACAAGCACTTCTTTTAATAGCGCTTTTCTATCACCATCATATGTTTTTGTAATGACATTACCTCCTCTGGTAAGTCCTTCAAAAATACCTTTATCTACAAGGTCCCAAATTGGATATTTTGCTTTACCATCAATTGTAAATAAACCGAAGTGATTTTCTGAACCTTTAGGATTGTGAGCATCTTTCCATTGTTCATTAAATGCCTCAAAATAAAAGCATGAAATCCCAGCTCTATTTGTCCATCTTCTCATTTGTTTATAATAGAGGCCTTGTTTGTATTCATCGGTTGCTCTAGAACCTTTATTACCATAGAATCCGCTAGATACTGTAGCCCAACCTGTTTCCCCAATATGAATAGGTTTATTTACACCTAAACTCTTCATATAATTGGTAACACTATCGAACTGTTTTTGAGCAAACTTAATAGAGCGTTCCATTGCCATCTCTATTTTAGTAGTATCAGGCATTGTTCTATGCGCAGTTGGAACTCCCCAAAATGCTGGATTATAATGGGTATTATGATATGGATACGTATGCATGGAAATAAAGTCCACCGCTTTGACAAGCTCTTCTAAATCCTTTACATGATATTCATCTGAGCCGCCTCCCCATGATGAAAAATCATCAGAACTTGTAATCCATAAATCACTAGGTAGTTTACCATTCTTCTTTAAATCTTGAAGATGATTGACCCATTTAAGAATAACATTAGGCTGTACATAATAAGAAGTTGCCCACTTTACCATGGCTTCATTACCAACAGCAATGACTTTTACAATATCTGGATATTGATTAGCTAGGGCTACTGCTCTTTTAATCTCTCCCTCATTATTTGGACTTTCAACATCATGATTTGGTACTTTGTCTGTCCAAGCATTTAAACAATCTATCCATGCACCCAGCATTACATACATTTCAAAATCATCATCTTCTTTCTTAAGCTCTTTTATCGCCTTTAAAACGTTTGATGCATGTGGTAATTTGGGTTGAACGTTATATGTCCTCAACATCTTAACACCCATTGCTGATAAGATCTTCAAATCCTCCTTCAGCTCTGCTAAGGTAGGCTGGCTATCCCTTGACTTTTCTCTATATCCGCCATATGATATAGCTAAATAATCTGGGTTCCCTAATATATCTTTAGCTGTCACTTCTTTTCTTATTTGGGTTGTATCTTCTTCCTTCTTCTTTTCTTCACAAGAAACCATGAGTATTAGAGATAATGCAAAAATTATGTGTTGAACTCTTTTTTTCATGATTTTCTTGTTTTTACTTTAAATAATCTTCTTTTATATATACTTTGATTACCTCAACGTCACCACTTCTGCTAAATACAGCTTGACTTGTTGTTTCGTCAGCAGCCAATCCGTTTAAAGATTTCATAGTACCGTCTTTAAACTGGGCTTCTGTTTTATGTTCGTCAGAAATACAATACACAACAGGCACTTGACAGAATGTAAATACAAGTTGTCCTTCATTTACATGAAGATGCGCTGATTTACCATCTGCGGTAATATAATCTAAGGTTTGTGGTTGCTTAAGGAATTCTTCTTTTCTAAGCATGCATGGATTAAACACTAATAAACCGTCTTTAATAAACACACCTAGCTCGCCAAAACGACTTATAATATCTTCTTTCACTTGGCCAGTCATTCCAGGTTGCTGAGCACCTTTACCTGCCGGCGTATGAGAATATGGATCTGTTGGAAAGGCACCATAAAGCTCTGGAGATTTATGAACCCCAATTCCTTCATTAATTTCGTAATAATGTTCTAATAATTTACCAACTGTCTCAGGACTTTCATTATCAGCTATTGCTTTCTGACAGCACTCCATTACAGCTAATAATAGTTTAGATACCATATGCCAATATATAGAACCTAAACCTTCGTAACCGTAGAATGTACCTGATCTTCCTGTAAAGGCTTTATGATTAAAGATTTCTTCAAATATTTGAAGTATGTCTTCTTTCTCTGATTGGGCTAAATCACTATAAACTGTTCCTTCTAGATTATGTAATGCTTCTGCTAAATCATCAGCATTTTTAAAATTACCATTGAAGTGATATTCACCATTCAAATCTTTTTCGATGATACTTTTATTATTATCATCAACCATTTTTTGAAGTAAAGATGAACTGTAAACGGCATCCAAAGAAACCGTATTTCTATCCATGAATCCTTTTAACTCTTTAAACGGATAAAGGATATAACTGTATTGATCGTCTCTAAAAAGTTTACTACTTTTTAATGCGTCTAATACAGAGAGGTTCTCTTTAGAGGATAAATATCCGGAACTTAAAGCAGCTACCTGTCCTTCTAACATTTCATCTAAGTAAGAGATCATAACCTCATCTCCCTTAACTGTCATTAGATTATATGCATGATATAAGTTGTCTTCACGCTTATTGGCCTCAATAGAATGCTCAAGGAAGCTTAATGTCACTTTTACAAAGTCTTTTAAATCTTCAACTTTTAATTCTGATTTTCTTCCAGAAAAGGCATTATCATATATCTGAGTCCTAAATACATCTCCTGCTTTACCAACACCATCTAATACTTTCTTTCTATTAGCATCATTAATTGGTCCTGACAATAAATCCTTGTGCGAACTGAAAGTGGCATGTACTTCGTTAAAAAATGTCAATAATTCATTGGACACAACAACCTTATCCGTAGTAGATTTATCAAAAACGCCTTCAAAAAACTTCATGAAACGTCTTAGGTAATATAAGGTTACCATAGAAACTCCATTACCAACTAATGCGTTATTGGCATCATTCCATTCTGGACGCTGTGTATTCATCCAAATTCCACCTTCAGGAATAAAATTAGATAACTTAGCTAATGCTGTTGCTAAGATTTTTTCAATGAAATTGGCCTTAACAATAAATCTATTTTCATCTCTTAATAAAGCTCCATCTGCACCAAGCGCATCTCTCTCTTCTCTGATTTTATGATCTAAATCGTCATCAAAAAGGATAGTGTCTTTAGGATCTTTTAATAAATCCTCATACGACTTAATTTTATAAGGCACGTTTGCATAAACAAACAATTCTTCATTAAAGTAACTTTCTAATCTACCTGGCTGATAATCTTCAATAAACTCTAAAAACTTTAGTAAATAGATAATCTGATGATCACCCCAATAACCAATGTATGCCCAAGGATCTTCAGGATCATTTACTTCCCAATCAAATCCATCCTTGGTAACTCTGTAAGGATTATAACCATCAAAAGTAGTAGCATTTAAAAACTTATGAATCATACTTTCAATAAACTCAGGGTATGAGAATGCTAAAGCCTCCCAGTTCTGAAAAATATCTAGCCAGTTTACTTCATAATCTAAAATCTTCGAACCATCAATTTCACTCCTTGTATTAATAGAAAACTTATTCCATGGACGACTCGGATCACCATGTCTTCTACTAAACTTAAGTGGCATATACTCTAAACATAAACGTCTAAAGTTTTTATCATCACTACTCCACGCTATGTGTCTTAACTTTTTTAATTCAAACTTTTCTGGCAGGTCATTGATGATATCTTCAGTATTGCGAGCTACTTTCTTATTTGCTTTCGCAATGTATGTTTTAAAATCCCATTTTTCAATCGTATAAGCATCATCAAATATTCCTCCTCTCATTATATTAAACAATGTGTTTGAGAAATGTCTTGAGTCCTTGTAATTATCTGATGTTAATTGTAAACCATCGGACGAAGCATTCAGATTAATAAGGTTTTTTGTTCCTTCAGCGATGTCCTTATTAAGATTTTTCAATAAGGCTTCACTAGAACCAAGCTGATTAGAAATCTCAGCAATTGATGAATGATTTTGATTAACGTTTGCAACAATCAACCAATCCTTCTGCTCACCAGCATTTACATCCAATTGAGCATTTATAAAATATGCACCTTTTTCTGCCTTTATATCAGTTTCTTGATCAGCGTCACCAAAATTTCTAAACTTATCTAATTGAAGTGAAGACAATAGGTATTTTGGGTTATCTAACCCAAGAGACCAAGCAATATTAGCTTTTAATGCTTCGCTTGGCTCAGCTTTATCAACAATTATGGCACTTAAAGCAAAAATACCTATTCCTGATTCTTCAACTAACTCTGTTCTTTTATACGCATCAACCAAATTACTACTAGCATTTTGAAGAGCACTACTAACACCATATGGCATAACATTTTGAATACCATCTAAAATATTTACTGTAACGTTAGTTTCAGAATTGTTAGTTAATCTCGATTTCTTTACAAATCCGTATTTATCGCTAGAAGACCACTCGTATCTAAAGGTTAATCCTAAATCGAGGTTTTCTTCTTCAAATATTACAGAATCACCGTAAACACTTTTATACAGGTTACAATTTGTGTTGTAATTATCTTGAAATCTAATGGAAAATGGCTCCCAGATAAAATCTTGACCATTTTTAGAGACTTGAAAAATTGATTTTGCGCCGGTTATTTCAGCAGATTCAGTGATTTTATCATCTGAATAATATGGAAATAATGCATATTCAGCATTTTTACGTCCTGCAGTTAAACCACCATTACTTGATATGAACATCCAATGATCGGAATCACTGACAATGCTCATAAAGAATGGGCGCATGTTATCACTATTGTAAATCTTGAAAAACTCTCTATTCTCAATCGTTACTGGCTCTAATTTCACCGATTTATCCTGTGTAATTGTCTCTTTCAAAATATAAGTTAATTGATTGTTAGTTACTATACTATTTAAGGGTCAGAAAGGTCAAGACATGAAAATCTTGACCTTGAAAAATTATATGTGTTTTTATTGTTTTTTAGTCAGCCGAATATACTCTAACGTAGTCTACTTCCATAGTTTGTGGAAATACTGTATCTGCACTTGGGAAACCAACATAGTTACCACCAACTGCAACATTTAAGATAATGTAGAATTCTCTATCATTAAACACCCAGTTAGCTGCATCTACATCTTCCTCTTCTAAACTCTCTGGCGTTATTTGGTTATATAATACGTCATCCACATAATAGTTGATATAATTTGGTCCCCATTCTACACCAAAGATGTGGAAGTCTGTATCAAAACGGTCATTTACTAGATCATAGTCTTTATGAATAGAATCACCACCTGAATAACCTGGTCCATGAACACTACCTGTGATTAAAGTTGGTTCTTGACCTCTGTTTTCCATAATATCAATTTCTCCAATATTTGGCCAGATTTCAGCACCATCGTTATCATCACCTAAAAGCCAGAATGCAGGCCATAAGCCTTGTCCCCATGGCAGTCTTATGCGCGCTTCAAAACGACCATACTTCTGTTGAAATTTACCTTTAGTTAAAATTCTACCAGATGTGTAACCAAATCCTTCAAAACTCTCTTGTCTTGCTGTAATTTTTAGCATACCATCTTCAACCTTCACATTTTCAGTTCGGTCTGTATAGAATTGTAACTCATTATTTCCCCATCCAGGAATACCTTGAGCTTCTCCATTTCCAAGTTCATAACTCCAAAACGCTGGGTTTGGAGTTTCACCAGCTTCAAAGTTGTCTTCCATTGTTATATTCGTAAAATTTGTTACGACTTGGGTATCATCTGGATTACAACTTGCTACTATTCCACCAATAGCAATAACCAATGTTAAAAGTGCTAATGATTGTATTAATTTTTTATTGTTCTTCATAAGTTCTTTAATTATTAATTTTCTGAATAGAAATAGATATTATCCAATGACACTGCCCCAATAGTAGCGTCTGAAATAGTAAATAATGCACCTAATGCATCAGTTGCCGTAAGACCATTGAAACTTGTTAAAGGAATATCAAACTCTACCCATTGATCTGTAGCTAATTCGCCTGAAGAAATCGTGAAACTTCCTGATACTGCATTACCTAAAGTAAAATTATTAAATAATTCAAACCTTAAAAAATCAGCCGGATCTAACGCTTCATTAACCCTTACATCTATATGTAAATGCGTCATCTCGGAAGCATCTATAGGTTGAACACCACTACCTTCTCTTCCATAGAACTCTATAGCAACAAAGTTCAATAAGGTGTAATCTATAATCTCATTTCCATTTTCATCAACATTAAATCCTTGTGTTGTTTGAAATTCAGCATAGAAACCATTGTAATTATCAACTGGTACTTCAGCATAGATATCGCTAAATAAGGCAATAATGTCTAAATCAGAAGCTTCTATAGTTAACGAACCTGCTGCTTCAACGCCACCTAAACTAGCTGTTATTGTCGCTGTATTCTCTAAAAGACCTGTATCTGGATTAATCTCACCAGGTCCATCTACTGAAACAACACCTAAATCATTCACTGAAGCTACAAATGGATTAGACGTTACAAAATCATAATAAGCAGGTGTTGCATTAACCGTTACATCCTGTCCATTCCCTAAATTGAACGTTTGAGTAAGTCCAGATAAAGGCAACTCCACTCCTAGGTTAGCCTGAGCTGTTTGGTCTTGACCACCCAAAATAGCCGGTCTTGGTTGCGCCACAGTACCTAAATTCTCCCAGCGCATTTCATCTATCCAAATGGTGTAGCCGACGCCATTTGTACTTAGTGTGCCCGCTGAGAAAATGAACATTCCTCTTTCTTTTGTTAATTTAGACGGATCTGGAATTGGAATAATAACTTTTCTCCAATCTGTAGACAACTCAACATCGTTAATTGAAACAGCATATTTATTATCTTCAAAATCAGAACCAAATCCTAATGTTGTAACTGAAGCCGTAGTAGAACCTTTCATCCAAAACGTTAAGGCGTCATAACCCGTTAGATCTCGGCCATCTCCTCTGTCTCTAAAAATACCACCTATATAGGATCCATCTGGGTCTGATGGTGTTGGCACGTCAATTCTTATAGAGGTTGTTCCTTTAAAGGCTACGTTATCATCTGTACCAAATCCTTCAGTATTTGCTCCTGTAGCAGGATCAAAGGACTCAAAAAACTCATCTGTTAAACCAACCGGATTATCTGTAAAAATATCTGGAGAAACAGGAAAAGTTGCCACGTCTATGTCATCTGAATAACCTCTCTCACAACTTGTTGTGAAGACACACATTAATCCTAATAAAGGAAGGGCAATGTGATTTTTAAAACTTAATTTTTTCATAATCATACAATTTTATTATTTGCCAATATTAATGTGAATATATGTTCTAATTTCCCACTCTGATCCATCAGGGAATCCTACAGGACTAATGATTGGTCCAACATTTGGATTTGCTGCGTCAGCAGGTGCTGCTAATGGCGCAAACCTTGGTGAGTTTTCATCTAAAGATCTCCAAGTCCCTCTAATACCTATTTGCGTACCAGGCAAAATGAACCAATCTGGCTTACCTAAGGTTGTTGAAACATCTAGCATTAATTGCATTGGGAATGTTAAGTTGAAATCTCTGTGATAATCAAAAGGTCCCCAATCGTTTACCTTTACATGAGACATGATTTTAAACTTCTTGTAAATCACTCTTAAGTCACCACCAAAACGTGTAATAGTTCTTTGAGAATCACCATTACCTTGACCATTTCCGTAGTAGAGGTTACCTATTAAACCTAAATCTGGACTTACTTTTGACACCATTCTTGAATGTACTTCCCATAAATCCTCAGCAGGTGCTGACTCACCAAAAGCAAAGAAGGTACGATCAGCAAGGAAACCAATATGTCCATCCATTTGTGTCGGTAAGTGACGATATACAAAACCTAAATTCATTGCAAACTTAGCATCTTCAGCTCTGTCATTATCCCATTGATACATCCATGTTCCTGGTGTTGGATCAAAAGTGAATAAGATTTCACCTGCCGTTGTTTCACGGTTTCCGTTTCTTACAGCGAAAGGATCATCAATTACGTTTCTTAATCTTCCCGGTCCAGGCACACCATTTGGCATTGGATCTACCAAAGGTTTTTGGTACATAAAATTTGGTGCTATTTGCAAGTCACCAGTTGCAATAGTGAAACCAGTTAAGAAATTCGTCATATTACCACTTCCTGTATCAAGAAGTCTCCAACCAGTAAATGTTCTGGTTTGGTCCATACCGCCATTGGCAACTAATCCCATGTAAGATCCTTGAGCATACCAGTTAAATTTACCACCTTGATAAGTAATTTTAGCTTTAGCACCCCAATTATCATTATCATTAATTTTATCAGTTAAAACTAATGCACGGTCAGCATCATACATCTGGAAAGAACTTCCGTTTAGAGGACGTCCACCCCAAATACCACCTAATGTGATTCCGAATTTTCCAAATTCTTTCTCAGCAACTAAAGATGCTCTTTCTGTTGGCCATGGTGGAATAACACCACTGGCAACCTGATTAGCATTTAGCACACGTCTACCACTTTCATCAAATTCTAAATCAGTATTTAAATCTCTATGATAAATACCTGTAACATCCCATCCACTAAAGTTCTTAGAATATTTAAATAACATAGTTGGGTTTGCTCCCCACCATAATTGAGGACCAAATGCCGCTTTAAGACCGTCTAATTTACCTTTTCCATCGACTTCTATACCAAGTATTTCACCACCATAGATATCTAAGTTCGGTCCATAATTAGCTTCTGGATAAAGATTAAAGAAATCTCCTTCATAAGCCCAATGGTAATGACCCGTTCTATAGAATCCTCTTAAATCAAAATCATCATGATTCCACTCAAATTCTGCACTATATACTTGAACTCTATTATTATCATTTAATACAACCTCGCCATTTTGAGAATCTACTTGAACCTGTCTTCCTCTATTTTCGTAGAAAATTTCATCGATTGGGTTGTCAGCAACATTACCCAATATGTTCATATTTACTTCAGCTCTCATATCTGGTGAAGGCTTTCCTTCAATCCCAACAAAATACGATTGCATATGATCAAAACCTGTTTGACTAGGAAAAGAATTTTCTTCAGGATCTGCTGTTGTAGGTGTTGTTAATAAACTTCCACCTGTACTGAATGTTGTAAACTTAGCCTGTAGGTTGGTCAGTCTAATCTTATCTTGTGTCCCAGCACCTGAAGCAGCTTGATCACCACGTGCTCTCAACACTGCATCCATTAAATTTATTCCATTGAAGTGGCTCTCTAATGCAATAGCATTAGAATCTTCTAAATACGGATTGAAACTATGCGCCTCTTTTAATGCGTAATACGATGCACGTGGATATAATTGATATAACCCTCTAACATCAGTTGGCCCTTTTGCACAGATACCAAACCACTCTTCGTTCATATTAGGATCATCTGGTTTAGCTTGATCTCTAGAATATCCGTTTGAAGGCCAGTTTGCCTTTGTCTGGTGTGTGTCTGCATTCTCTCTGTCATCAAAACCAGATTTCCACCAACCATCACTAGATTGGAACGTAAAACCACCAATTGAATTCATTGCGCCACCAATACCTGCAGCATTTTGATATATTTCTTTCCAATTCCCAATCATATAATACGCTTGAGAATATTGATCTTCTTTATTATCTCTTGCATTATAAGCATCAGCTCCAAACTCAGTAAATAAGATTGGTTTACCAAATTCGTTCTTTACTCTATCAAAAGCATCAACAAAAGATACACCACGATACATATTTGTTCCGTAGATATCAATGTCTTTACATTCATCAGCAACAATATCTAGATATAATAAGTCACCATTACAAAGTCCTATTGGATGTGATTTGTCTACCTCCTTCATTGCTAATGCAGCCTCGTTAAAAAGACTATACATTGCTCTTGCTTGCTGTCTTTTTGCCTCGTCTTTATCATTAATTACAATTCCTTCATCAGTTTCAGATCCTTCCCACGTAAGGTGATAGTTGTTTTCATTACCAAGCATGTAAAGTAATAGACCTTGTGTATCTTTGTAAGTTTCGGCAATTAAAACCGATTCAGAAATTAACTGTTCACGTACTCTAGGGTCATTATAATCTGTTTGAGGATACCAAACACCATCTACTGTTAAACCATACGCACCAAATTGGCTATTAATCATCGTATAAATTCCAAAATTCTCGTAGATATAAGCAATCCATTTAGGTGGCATCCAAATATAGGTTCTAATGGCATTAACACCCATGTTTTGCCATACGGCCATTTCCTCATCCAAACCAGCCATGATGACATCGTCTGATTTTTCCCAAAACTTTGCATCGAGTACATTATAGCCGATTGGCACATAATCCCAGTTGATACCGTTTACTATAAATGGTTCCCCATTAACAAGTAGTTTTGAGCCTTCTGCGGTAGTCTCAATATTTACCGTACTAGTTTGAGCAAAACTAGACACAGTAAAAAGGAAGACAATTAATTTAATTAAACTGTTTCTCATAAATAGTATTTATTTAGTGATTAGAAGAACACATCGTTCAAATATTATAATTTCAAGATAGCCCTTCTAATGTATGTTGTAATTGATTTAGTTATAAAAATTATCAATTTTTAGAAAGATCAACCCGATTAATTATCTATTAATCGGGTCTCTCTATTCTAATTTACTGCTTTACTAGTTTAAATGACCAGTGTCCGCCATCAGCAATCTCTATATCTAACTCAAGTGTATTGCTATCTACTAAATCTGCAATATATGTTATTGAACTTGGTGCACTACCTGGTGATGTTAATTCAGCACCATTTACAACCTTAGCTAAACCTAAGAAAGCACCTGTTCCGTTTATTGTTATTGTACCAGCACCTTCATTGTAATCATAAGTAGCAGATGCTGTACCATCATGTGGGAAAATTGGAGCTCCACATTCTTCTGCAGCTGCACCTTGCCATGGCTCTAACCACGTATCTGCACCTAAAACATTCTGGAATGAACCATCTGCATTGAATACGTAATCATCATCAAATAAACAAGCTCTTGTTGCAACATCATCTGAAGAATTTGACCACCAAGACACGTCATTTAATCCAGGACCAACACCTAATGCTCCTGCTTCTGGTGCCAATCTCCATGTACCTACTAATGGGTTTGACGGTGGCACTTGTTTAGCCATTTTAAATCTCCACCAGCCATCACCAGCTACTTGAATATCCAATATTAATGTATTTCCATCATCTGATAAGTCAGCGATATATGTAATAGAACTTGCTGCATCTGCAGGTGAAGCTATTTCAGCACCGTTTACAACTTTTGCTAAACCTAAAAATGCACCGGCACCATCAATTGTTAAAGTACCTGCTGAAGCATTATAGTCGTATGTTGCAGTAGCTGTTCCATCATGAGGGAAAACTGGTGAACCACATTCTTCTGCTGCTGCACCTTGCCATGGCTCTACCCATGTTTGAGCACCTAAAACATTTTGGAAAGATCCGTCTGAATTAAATACATACTCATCGTCAAACAAACACGCTCTAGTTGCAACATCATCTGATGAATTTGACCACCAAGACGCATCTCCTTGTCCAGGACCTACTGCTAATGCACCAGCTTCTGGTGCTAACTTCCATGTACCTTCAATCGGTGCTGGTGCAGCTGGTGCGTCCTTAACAAATTTAAATGACCACCATCCATCTCCTGCTACTTGAATTTGTAGCGTTAAAACTGTATCGTTATCAGATAATACAGCTTGATATGTTCTTGAATCCGGTACTGTATCAGCAGCACCTAACTCTAAACCATTAACGACTTTAGCTAATCCCATAAAAGAACCTTGACCATCGATAGTTAATTCTCCACCACCGAATGTGTATGTACCAGATGAAGAACCATCATGTGGGAATACTGGAGTACCACAAGCTTCAGGATCTGTACCTTGCCATGGCTCTAACCAAGTTTGATCTCCCATTACATTTTGAAATGATCCGTCCGCACCAATTACATATTCATCATCAAATAAACAATCTCTTGTTGCAACATCATCTGAAGAATTTGACCACCATGATACGTCCCCTTGTCCAGGACCAACACCTAATGCTCCCGCTTCTGGCGCTAATCTCCAAGTACCTACAATTCCTGTAGCTGGTACCGGATCTGGATCAGTTTCTTCAATAAATATAACTGTATGTTCTTTAGATATAGAAACATCATCTCTTCCTGGTAATACAGCAGTAACTGTAATCATGTATGTAGCTGTCTCTAACGGATATTCATATGTTACCATTGGACCACTAGTTTGAAATACATCGGCGTCGCTATTTGGATCACCAAAATCTACTGTATAGACTATTCGCCCATCAGGAATAGCAGTGCTAGGAAGCACACCTGTTT
The DNA here is from genome assembly GCA_964517835.1 of uncultured Flavobacteriaceae bacterium. Taxonomy (GTDB): domain Bacteria; phylum Bacteroidota; class Bacteroidia; order Flavobacteriales; family Flavobacteriaceae; genus Winogradskyella. The sequence continues at coordinate 94,195 of CAZFEV010000005.1, forward strand.
CTGTTCCTTCTACATTTAAGGTTGCAACTACAAAGTCTAAACCTTCTATAATTCTAAAGTCATCATCTTCTTCACAAGAAAAAGACACTGTTAGTAATAAAAGTGCGAGTATATAATAAACTCCTTTTTTAAATATTTTCATTTTTATTTATTTAGTTGTTTAACAATTTTTTTTAATAACCTGGATTACCCCAACGCTCCTCTGCTTGGGCTAATTGTAATTCTATAAGTGGTATAGGGAATACTTCATTCTTATTAGCTGTAAATCCGTCAATAGTTGCTTCAGCTCTATTAGTTCTAACAAGATCATAGAAATAATGACCTTCACCAGCTAACTCTTTACGTCGCTCTGTATAGATTGCTTCTAATAAATCTCCTTCAGACGCTTGATAATCATGGCCATTATCACCATAAGCTCTAGCTCTCACAGCATTTAAGTAATTAACTGCATTAGATCCTCCAGATTGAACTTCGGCTTCAGCTGCCATTAATAAAACATCTGCATATCTGATAGAACGATAGTTCTGAGAATAATTTAATGGATCAGCACCAACACCATCATCCGCTTTTCGAGGCATGTACTTTTTATTAAATAATCCTGTATCATCTCTTCCCTGAGAATACGTGTCTTGAGCATCTCTCAAGTCATAAAAAGTAACTTCTTTTCTTGAATCCCCATCTTCAAATAAATCATGTAATTCAACAGATGGTAAACAGAATCCCCATCCAGCTCTGTAAGTGGTATCGTCATAAGGTGATCTTGGTCCACAGAATTGTGGAAAATACGTCCCTTGACTACATTCTATACAACCCCAACCTGCCGGTTCTACACCTGTATATTGAATTTCAAAAACAGCTTCAGAACCGTTCTCGCCAACACCTTCAAAAAGATTTGTGTAATCTTCACCATTAACTAAGCTAAACTGACCACTTGAAATCACCTGATTTAAACTTGTAGCAGCATCAGCATACTTTGTCTGATCAAATTTTGCATGATATAAATACACTTTTCCAAGTAAAGCTTGAGCCGCTCCTTGAGTTGCTTCGTATGGTAAATCTTGTGACACTGGTAAGTTAGGAATTGCTTCTTTTAAATCTTCTTCAATAAGACTGTAAGCTGTCGCAATATCTGCTACTCTTTCCATACTAAATTCATCTCCAGGAAAAATACGCACATCACTAATTCTTAATACTCCATCTCTTTCACCAACTTTTAATGGCACATTACCAAAATTTTTGACTAACTCAAATGTGTAATATGCTCTTAAGAAATATGCTTCTGCAATGAGTTCATCTTTACCTGCAAAATCTGTTTTGTTTTTAAACTCTAAGATGAAATTCGCCCTGTTTAAACCGGCATACATTAATCCCCACATACTTCTCAACTGGTTTTGTTCAGCTGGAGTATGTATCATTAAGTTGATATTCTGCAAGGTTGGTTGATCATAATTAAATGAATCCCCTCCAGCAGCATAATCTGGAGATGCCACGATACCCGTTAACACATTCCAAAAAGTTGACTGCAATAAATCATAAGCACCAATAAGTGCACTTTCATACTCTGCCTGATTATTAAAGAAATCAGAATCATTAGAACCATCTGGTTCTACCTCCACAAAATCATCGGTACATCCCACTAAATATACTAGTGTTAGACCTAATACTATTCTTAATACTTTTTTCATAACAATTTAAAAATTTAAATTAATTCCTAATAAATATGATGCAGCCACAGGATAAAATCCATTATCTATACCTCCACCTAGCGGGTTACCTGAATTAGCTGATGGGTCAAACCCAAAATAATCAGTAATGGTCAATAAGTTATTTCCTGAAAGGTAGATTCTGAATTTATCTATCCCAACAGATTGATTGAATTTGTCACCAAATGTATATCCGATTTGCACGTTTTGTAGTCTTAAGAAAGAAGCATCTTCAACAAAGAAATCTGAGAAATTATCCGTATTAATGTTTGCACCAGCTACAGCTCTTGGCACTGAATTACTTGTGCCTGAACCTTGCCATCTTTCTATCATATAAGTTCCTCTATTTGCATATAAGTCTTTACGTTCATAATTTCTCACCATATCGTGACCTACAGAAGCGAATGCATTTGCACTGAAATCAATGTTCTTGTATGTGAACCCAATGTTTAAACCAAACGTAGCATCAGCAATAGGATCACCAATATTAGTTCTGTCATCTGCATTTACCTGACCATCACCATTGACATCTACAAATATTAAATCACCTGGAGCTGCAGTTCCAAGACTACTATCTAAATATGTATCGCCAGGTGCCGCAGCATCTAACGCATCAATTTGTGCCTGGGTTTGGAAAATTCCATTCGTCTTATAACCATAGTAGTGACCTAAAGGTAAACCTGGAGCCATACGTGTTATATCTGTTATTCCTAAACCAACACCATATTCTCCTTGTGCTGGAGTTTCTCTTCCATTAAGTGAAATAACCTCATTTTCAATTGTGGTGAAATTAAAGTTCACATTAAATTTAAAGTCTTCACCGATATTATCATTGTAACCAATTGCAAACTCTAAACCTTGGTTTCTTACTGTACCAGCGTTTACAGCAATAAATCCAGAACCTGGAGCGCCAACTCCTGTTAAAGCTGATGAAGGTGGTGACAATAATAAATCACGTGTTTGTTTTCTATAGACATCTGTAGATATACTCAATTTGTTATTGAATAAACGGAAATCAACACCAACATTAGCAGTTTCTTGTTCTTCCCATTTAATATCAGGATTACCAGGTGTGCCTACAGCAAGACCAAACAATAAATCGTCAATTGTTGTTACGCCAAAACCTGGATCAACCGTTGCTTGACCCGCTAATCTTGAAATAAAACTAAATGCCGGTATACTTCTATCGTTACCAATGACACCGTAACTCGCTCTTAACTTCAAATTACTTATCCAATTCACATCTTGCATAAAGTCCTCTTCTGAAATATTCCATCCAACAGAACCTGACGGGAAATAACCAACATTGTTGTTGTCTTCTGCTGAGAATTGTGAAGACACATCACGTCTTAACATTGCAGACACTAAATATTTTCCTTTATAATTATACTGCACTCTTGTAAACAAAGAGGATAACCTAGAATCGAACCAATCCGCACCGTTTTCTAATGCTGCCTGATTAAATCTTGGCTCAATTACCATTCCTTCATCATATATCGTTTGACCTAACTGATTTGTACCTTCTTCTGTACGACCGATATCACCATAAAAACGCCCTTTAGTTCTATATAATGACATCCCTAAAAGCACTTTTAAATCGTGGTCTTCGTTAAATATTTTCTCGTAAGTAATAAAGTTATCCCAAGTAAAATCAGTGTAATCTGCACCGAAATCAACCACTTCATTAAATACTATATCATCATCTAAAGCTGCGAGTGAACTTACTGTGTTAGCAGATTTACCACCACCATAAAACACTTCAGGTCTAAAGATATCATCTCTTACATTTGAATGATTTCCTTGGAATCTTGAACTTACTTTAAAGTTTTCTAAGAAAGTATAATCTAATCCTAAAACACCACTAAATCTTGAAACCCTAGTTGTATTAAAGGTATCATTAATCTGAGCAACTGGATTTATAATTTCAATTTGAGTAATGTCATTTGCTAAGGCAAATGCACCGTTTTCATCTCTAACCGGCATTGTAGGATTAATATTTACAGCATTATATAAAACTGCACCTATACCACCTTCAGCTAAATTTTGTTTTTCTGAAATGGTATGTAATCCGTTAGCCGTTAATTTTAAATTTGGTAAAATATCGTATTGATAGTTTATTCTTGCCGTAAGACGCTCAAAATTATTCTTATCGCCACCAACAATACCATCTTGATTTAAGTAAGATATACCAGCTGAGTAAGCCGACTTCTCTGTACCCCCTGTGGCATTTAAACTAAAATTTGAAATTACTGCACGATTTTCAAACACTTCATCTTGCCAGTCTGTACCTGATTGTGGATACACAAAAAATTCAGTACCATCAGCTGAGTCATTAACGTATCTTGCAAATTGACTCGCATTCATCAGATCCATTTTCTTGCTTGTAAACTGAAATCCAGTATAGGTGTCAACTTGAAATTTTAAAGCAGTATCTTTTCTACCAGACTTTGTTGTAATAAGTATCACACCATTTGCAGCCTGTACACCATAAATACCAGCTGTTGCATCTTTTAATACGTTTACTGATTTAATGTCGTTTGGATTTAAAACAGAAAGATCTTCAATTCTGTTACCGTCAACTAAGATTAATGGCCTATTATCACCATTTGTTGTAATACCTCTAATTCTAATGTTTAAGCCACTACCAGGCGACCCAGAATTAGATGTAATGTTTACACCTGCCACTTGACCTTGAATGGCTTGCTCAACCCTAACTGGATTTAATTTTTCAATCGCTTTAGAATCAAGAACTGCCACGGCACCTGTGACTTCTTTCTTTTTTTGTGTCCCATAACCAATTACAACAACTTCGTTTAATGACTGTGCATCTTCCTCTAATTTTATGCTGAGCTCTTGAGAACCAGTTATGGTAATCTCTTGCGTCACATATCCAATGTAAGATACGACCAACACCGAATTGAGTGGTACTTCTTCCATCGTAAATTTACCATCGAAATCTGTAGATGCGCCTCGAGTTGTGTTTTTGAGTAAAATGTTTACTCCTGGTAATGGCTGACCAGTTGAAGCCTCGGTTACAACACCAGAGACATCGACGTTCTGAGAACTGGAAACATAGCTCATAAAGAGAGCCATGACTAATAAAAATTTGATTTTCATAGTTAGTTATAATTAGTTAATGCAACTTAAGAGAAAATAATGAGGAATTCTCAAAAAAAACCTATACAAGAGATATACAATTCAATAAATTGGCTTGTTTTTTATCAAAATGGTGGTTTTTTCCCTTTAAATGCATTTTTATCCGACGAAGTGACATTTAACTAACTGTTAACATTTAAAGAAATCTGCATGTGTATAGGTAATGTATTGGTAAAATCACCACCTGTATGGGTATTATAGGCTTAAAATGTAATTTGCAAGACTTTGGTCATGGTCTAATCCTATTTTTTTACGCAATCGATAACGCTTCACCTCAACGCTTTTATGGGAGATATTTAATAAGGGTGCAATTTCCTTGGATGATAAATTTAACCTTAGATAAGCACATAATCGTAAATCATTAGGAGTTATAGATGGATGCAAAGACTTCATTCTTTTCATAAAGTCTTTATCTACATTATTAAAAGCTTCTTCAAACAAAACCCAATCACTACTATCATTTAAATTATCATCAATTAATCCTATCACAGATTTTAACCCATCTAATGATTTGATCTTAGTGAGTCTAACTTTGATATTATTCAACAATTCATTTCTTTTCACCAAATTCATTGTAGCAGTACCTAACTCTCTATTTTTATTTTCAATATCAAGTTGAAGATTTTCATTCTTAAACTGAATAAGCTTTCGTTTGTTTTCTAGCTGCTCTAACTGTATTTCTTGTTCTTTCTTTTCTAATAGTTTGTATTTCTGTTTTTTATAATGTCTACGGTTTAAATAATGCACAGCAAAAGCAAAAAGGAAACCTATAAGTGTATATAACACAATAGCTAAAGGCTTTTTACTCCAAGGTTTCTCTATTGAGAAATTGTACGCTATCGTATTACTTGAAATCACATTCCCAGTAATTGATCTGGCTTCAAATGTATAGTCCCCATGCGGTAAATTTTCGAAACTTACATGAGCATCACTCACCCAACTACTCCATTCTTCACTTATTCCTTTTAGTCGGTACTGATATCTTGTCCCTGCTAATTTGTCAAACTCAGGCACACTAAAATTAAACCTTATACTATTATCCTTATTTGCCAGAAGTAAATCTTCTTCCATATCGACACTAGAATAATAATCTTGTTTAAATGACCTATACGAAATTTCATTTAAGTATATCTGCGCAGGGTTTTGTCTATTTTTCTTTAAATCTAAAACTAAATAACCATCTGTTCCACCAATTAAATAAATATCTTCTTCTAATCTTAGAATATTCTCATAACCAGCTTTATTCTTTCTAATTTTCTGTGGAATTGAAATAACATTTACTTTCGGTTGATTAGACAGGTTACCAGGTTCTATATACACAATTTCATCTTTATTAAAACCCCATAACCTATTGCTTTCATAATCCATAATCAACTTTCCTGAATAATAATTCTCACCAGAAAAAACATTACTAAAGAGACTATCTTTCAAAAATACTTCGTCTTGTTTTGAGTATCTAAATACACCTTTTTTATTCGAATAAATTATATCCTCTTCAAACGAAACTATACTTGATTTAACACCTTTATCAATTAAGGTCTGATCAAATCTCTCAACCTCTTGAAAATCCTCGTCAATTTTAATTTTATAGACACCTTTTAATTCATGATTAACTAGCAATTCATTAAATCGGATAAATTCTATATATCGTGAAGAGATATCGAATCCTTTTATTTTGTTTCTTAATCTCCAAGACTTTCCTACACTTTCAAGAATAAAAAGTCCTTTATAATTACCTTGAATTAATAAATTAGGAACACCTTCAATTTCTTTGATAATCCAAGTACCAAATTCATCTGAAATCTTTTTTGCAACGTTGTTATCAATTATAAATGTTCCCTGATCATGCCCACAAAATAAACTTCCTTGAAGTATCTCTAAGAACCAAACTTGACCTTTAGTTCCAGGAATAAAAGTATATTCTACATTTGAATCTAATGGCTTATAAAAAAGCCCCTGATTGGTTCCTAAGTAAATATTTCCATTGTGTTTCGCTGACGTATAAATGGTTCCTAAAACACCTAATTTATCTTTGTATACCTTAAAAGGTGACTCTAAGTTTAAAACATTAATACCGTTATCTAAACCTAACCATATATTACCAAATTTATCTTGAGTAAGTGACAATACAGTATTATTGCTTAAACCGTTAGATTTATCAATTTTTAGCAATATCTCTCCTGAACTACCTACCTGAATAACTCCATGAGATATAGTACCTATCAACAAATTACCATTACTTAATTCTACACTACTATAAACTTTTACATTAGAGAGAAACGCATTGGCCTCAACACTCCATTTACTTACTAAATTATTGTTGAATAGATAAAGACCATCTGATTTGGTTAGCAGGATTAAACCATCATCCTTCGCATATAGATTTATTATTTCTTTATCCCTTATTATAGAAGCATCAGTTAAAAGCACTTCTCTTCCATTCTGGATTTTAAACAAACCTACCTTATCCTTCTGAAAATAAATTGTTTCATCAACCTTGAACATTTTATTGATTCTTACTTCAGAATTAATGATAGAAAAGCTTTCTTCTTTAATATTATATATATAAATAGACTCTAAAGATTGAAATAAAACATAACCTTCAATATCGATGATCTTCCAGAATTCCTCATCTTCTTTTATATCTATTTCTTCTGTGGCCAACAGTGACGAATATATAAACCCACCACGTTCATCTTTTACCCAATAACCAAAATCCATATAGCCACCCGAATAAATCCGGTCAGAAACCGCATTTACAGATCTTAAGATATCTTCATTTGGAGATTTAAAAAGTCGCCAAGATGCACCATTGTATTCTAACAAACCAGAATTGTTAGCTGCATAAATAAAACCATTCTCAGATTGGGTAATAGCCCAATTCTGATCTTCAGCATTATATTCTTGAGGAGAAAAAACTTGAATTGGTGGAATTTCTTGGGTAAAAACTTGACTTGAAAAAAATAGAATTACAATTACGAAGAATTTCTTAAACACCACCATTAAAGCTTAACACATTTATTAATAACAAAATAGGTTTCAGACTTTGAAATCTATTCAATTTCAATAAGACTAAACACTAAGATAAGTATTTTAGATTTTAACAAACAAGGTTCTAAAGGAAATAATAAAACATAAAAAAAGCCGAAACATATGTTTCGGCTTTTGTACTGAAGGCGGGACTTGAACCCGCACGGCCATAATGGCCATTGGATTTT
>CAZFEV010000006.1:0-83543 GCA_964517835.1 uncultured Flavobacteriaceae bacterium
TGTTATTGTTGGTAATGCAATGCCAGAAGGTTCTCAAGGATTAAATATGGCACGTATTATTTCTTTATTAGGATTAAATACTGTTGATGTACCAGGTGTAACTGTAAACCGTTTTTGTTCTTCAGGATTAGAAACTATTGGTATGGCAGTTGCTAAAATCCAATCAGGAATGGCAGATTGTATCATCGCTGGTGGTGTAGAAAGTATGACGTCTGTTCCTATGACAGGTTTTAAGCCAGAACTTAACTACGACATCGTAAATAGTGGTAATGAAGATTATTATTGGGGAATGGGAAATACTGCAGAAGCAGTTGCAGATAAATACAATGTATCTAGAGAAGACCAAGATGAGTTTGCATTCAATTCTCATATGAAAGCTTTAAAAGCATTATCAGAAGACCGTTTTCAAGACCAAATTGCACCAATAGAAGTTGAAGAAACTTACTTAGATTCAAAAAGCAAGAAAGCAACTAGAAAGTTTACAATAACTAAAGACGAAGGTCCACGTAAAGGCACAAGCAAAGAAGCTTTAGCAAAATTACGTCCAGTATTTGCTGCTAATGGTAGTGTAACTGCTGGTAACTCGTCTCAAACAAGTGATGGTGCTGCTTTTGTACTAGTAATGAGCGAAGAAATGGTTAAGGAATTAAATCTTGAACCTATTGCGAGAATGGTAAGTTATGCAGCTGCTGGTGTTCCACCAAGAATAATGGGAATTGGTCCTGTAGCCGCAATTCCAAAAGCATTAAAGCAAGCTGGTTTACAACAGAGTGACATTGAACTTATTGAGCTAAATGAAGCATTTGCTTCGCAATCTTTAGCTGTAATGCGCGAACTAGATTTAAACCAAGACATCGTAAATGTAAATGGTGGAGCTATTGCTTTAGGACATCCTTTAGGTTGTACAGGTGCTAAACTTTCGGTCCAGTTATTTGACGAAATGCGTAAACGTAACATGACTGGAAAACATGGTATGGTTACTATGTGTGTAGGAACAGGTCAAGGTGCCGCCGGAATTTTTGAATTTTTGAATTAAACTAATTAATAAATCATAATCGTAGGAGAGCAACATTCTTACTAAAAACAATACCCAAAAAAATTATGGAAACACTAGAGAAAGACATTTTAAGAGGAGGACAGTTTCTCGTTAAAGAAACAAGTTGTGATGACATTTTTACACCTGAAGACTTTTCTGAAGAACAAAAAATGATGCTCGAAACAGTAAGAGACTTTGTGGACAGAGAAGTTTGGCCAAACAAAGAACGTTTTGAGAAAAAAGACTATGCATTAACAGAAGAAATAATGCGTAAGGCTGGTGAATTAGGTTTGTTAGGTATTGCTGTCCCTGCAGAATATGATGGATTAGAAATGGGCTTTGTCTCTACCATGTTAGTATGTGATTACATTTCAGGTGCAACGGGTTCTATTGCAACTGCTTTTGGTGCACATACAGGTATTGGTACAATGCCAATTACACTATATGGTACAGAAGAACAAAAGAAAAAATATGTTCCTGCGTTAGCTACAGGAGAAAAGTTTGGTGCGTATTGCCTTACTGAACCTGGTGCTGGTTCTGACGCTAATTCCGGTAAAACCAAAGCTGTATTGTCTGAAGATGGTAAGCATTACCTTATTTCAGGTCAGAAAATGTGGATTTCTAATGCTGGTTTTGCTGAAACATTTATAGTTTTTGCACGTATTGAAGATGATAAAAATATTACTGGTTTTATTGTAGAATATGATAAAGACAATCCAAACGGTATTACATTAGGAGAAGAAGAACACAAATTAGGTATTCACTCATCTTCTACTCGTCAAGTATTCTTTAGCGACACTAAAGTTCCTGTTGAGAATATGTTATCAGAACGTGGTGGTGGGTTTAAAATTGCAATGAATGCACTTAATGTTGGTCGTATCAAATTAGCAGCAGCTTGTTTAGATGCACAACGTCGTGTAATTACAGAAGCTGTAAAATACGCCAATGAGCGTGTTCAGTTTAAAACACCTATTGTAAAATTTGGAGCAATTAAATCTAAATTAGCTGAAATGGCTACTAGCGCATACGCTGGTGAGTCTGCTTCATATAGAGCCGCTAAGAATATTGAAGATCGGATTGCCATCCGTCAAGCATCTGGTAATACACATCAAGAAGCTGAGCTAAAAGGTGTTGAAGAATACGCCATAGAATGTTCTATTCTTAAAGTAGCAGTTTCTGAAGACACTCAAAATTGTACTGATGAAGGTATCCAAATTTTTGGTGGAATGGGATTCTCAGCAGATACACCAATGGAATCTGCTTGGAGAGATGCTCGTATTTCAAGAATTTATGAAGGAACCAACGAAATCAATAGAATGTTAGCTGTAGGTATGTTAGTTAAAAAAGCTATGAAAGGACATGTGGATCTTTTAGGACCTGCGACAGCAGTAGCTGATGAATTAATGGGAATACCTTCTTTTGACACACCTGATTATTCAGAATTATTTTCTGAAGAAAAAGAAATGATTGCAAAACTTAAGAAAGTATTCTTAATGGTTGCTGGTGCTGGAGTTCAAAAATTTGGACCTCAATTAGAAGAACACCAACAATTACTAATGGCTGCTTCAAACATATTAATTGAAGTTTATATGGCAGAGTCTACTATTTTAAGAACAGAAAAAAATGCTAAACGTTTTGGCGAAGAGTCGCAAAGTCATCAAATAGCCATGGCAAAGTTATACCTATACAATGCGGTAGATATCGTCATTAAAAATGCTAAAGAAGGTATTGTAAGTTTTGCTGAAGGTGATGAGCAACGTATGATGCTTATGGGTCTTAAACGATTTACAAAATATACAAACATGCCAAATGTAGTGGAATTAAGAACGCAAATTGCTGATAAGTTATCTGAAGAAAACAGATACTGTTTTTAGTTAAGTTTAAATTAGAAAGAAAAGAGCCAGTTCATATTGAACTGGTTTTTTTTATGCAAAAAAAAGATCCCAAATGAGTGTTTGAGATCTTTTTAACTAACTAACTAAAAAATATGAAGATTAAATTACATTTCTAATACATTCTTAAAAACATTTTGAGTACATCTAAAAGAGTGTTTGTGTTTTTAATCTGAAGCTAAGATACATCTTTTTTCGATAAAAACAACAATTTATTCGATGAAATGCGTTTTTCTTATCAAATGTTAACATTTTTGTTAAAATCAGATGGCATAGATATTACATGAATTAGGTTTATCATTATATTTATCAGTACAATGCTATTAACAATATGAAACACTTCATTTTATCTATTTGCCTCCTCTTTTCTGCAACTCTTTTAGCACAAGAAAATACAGAAGTTTATCTGTTTGACCTCTCAAAAGAAGCTAATAGTATCACGATAAAATATCAGAAGAACCTATCAAAAAACGATGGCTACGATAATCAACCATCATTTTACAATGATCGTTACATATTATTTGCGTCTTCAAGAAATGAGCAAACAGATATTGCAAAATACGATCAGAGGTACAATTCTAAAACCTGGTTAAATTATACTACAGGTGGAGAATATTCTCCTCAACCAATTCCTGAAAGCGATGCTGTTTCTGCAGTTAGATTAGATAAAGATGGTAAACAACGATTATATCGTTACTCTTGGAGTAATGGAGAATCACAAGAACTTATAAAAGATCTAGTGGTGGCATATTATACCTGGTTTGATAAGAATACAATAGTCTCTGCTGTCATAGAAGGTGACAATTTAAATCTATATGTCACCAATTTATTAGATGGTAAAAGTAGAAAGTATGCTACAAACGTTGGAAGATCATTTCATAAAATTCCTGGTACTAATCTCATAAGCTACATATCTAAAACTAATGATAAGGAATGGGAAATCCGTTCACTGAATCCAAAAAATGGTGTTACTAAACTTGTCGCATATACCATTAAAGACGTTGAAGACATCTGCTGGGCAGATAATAGAACACTCATTTCTGGTAATGGTAGTGATTTATATAAACTTACATTAAAAAAAGATTTAAAATGGAAAAAGATTGCCAATCTTTCCGAATATGGTATCAATGCAATTACACGACTTAATCTCGATTCTAGTAAAACAAAACTTTTACTTGTAGGCAATACATCTAAAGGAATAGAAACTAGTGAAAATGACGAAATCGAAGAAATTGAACCAGAGGATCCTGAATTAATTGTAGAATTTGAAACTATTGTACAAAAACAACTTGATGCATATAATGCAAAAGATGTTGAAACGTTTATGGCCCAATTTTCTGATGATATTCAGTTATACAATTATCCTAATGAGCTTTTATCACAAGGTAAAACACAAATGCGAAAAGATTATTTAGCCTGGTTTAATCGCACACCCGATCTTAAAGCAAAAGTTACTGACCGAATTGTTATAGGTAATAAGGTTATAGACAAAGAACACGTTACAGCCAATGGTAAATTATTTAAAACTGTTGCCATATATGAAATTACAAACGGATTAATAAGCAAAGTCACTTTTATGCAGTAATACAATGAAAAAGGTCATTATATTTTTTACTCTAATCTCTTTATGCTGCCAAGCTCAGCAGAATACTCTAAAACCTACACTTGAAAACATTTCATGGATTGCCGGTACATGGCATGGAAAAGCATTTGGTGGTATTACAGAAGAAATTTGGAGCGAACCTTCTGGTGGTTCTATGATGGCAACCTTCAAACTTATTAATGATGGAAAAGTCACGTTTTATGAAATTGAAATTATTCGTGAAATAGAAAACTCACTAATACTTCAATTAAAACACTTTGGACCAGATTTAAAATGTTGGGAAACAAAAGATGAAACTGTAGATTTTCCGTTAAAAGAAATCACTGAAAACAAAGTTGTTTTTGAAGGCATGACTTTTGAACGTGTGTCCGAAAATGAAATGATTGTTCATGTGGACATGAAAGAAAAAGATGGTTCCGTATCTGTGATGCCTTTTAAGTACACCAAAGACATTCCGAATCAAAAACCTATTAAGCAATTAATCGAGGTGAATTACGCTCAGAATACACCAATAATCGACGGCAGGGCAAATGAAAATATTTGGAAAAATTCTCAATGGCATAGAATAGACCAATTATGGATTGGCTCACCTTTTTCGTCTGACGATTTTGAAGGTAGATATAAACTGGCATGGAGAGAAGAAGCCTTATACCTATTAGCTGAGATTAAAGATGATACCCTACGAGACGTTTTTAAGGATCCTCTTAAAAGATGGTGGGACGAAGACTGCCTAGAAATTTTTATAGATGAAGACAATAGTGGTGGTGGCCATCAGTACACTCATAATGCATTTGCTTATCATGTAGATTTACAAGGAAATGTAGTAGACGTTAATCACACAAAAGAAGGCAAGCTATACAATTCTCATGTCATTTCAGCAAGAAAAACTAACAAGAACACCACTATTTGGGAAGTTAAGATTTTACTTTATGATGACAGCTATATTGATGACGCGAAAAATAACACTGTAAAATTATACCCAAACAAAAATATTGGGTTTGCATTAGCTTACTGCGATAACGATTCTAGTGAACATAGAGAAAACTTTATTGGCTCAATATTTGTTGAAGGAAGTGATAAAGATCGTGGTTGGATAGATGCAAATATATTTGGGACACTGCGGCTCATAAAAAACAATTAAACATTGAAATACAATATATTCTTTTTCTTAACGCTGATATTTTTTTCAGCTGAAGCACAGTTGCTACAAGATAAATCTCAATTCACAAGACAAGACACATTAAGAGGCAGTATTACACCTGAGCGCGTATGGTGGGATCTCACCTACTATCATTTAGACATTGAAGTTTCACCAGATGAAAAGTTTATTTCTGGAAAAAACACCATTCACTACAAGGTATTAAAGTCTAAACAAGTGATGCAAATTGATTTGCAAGAACCTATGCAGATGTTAAAGGTGACTCAAAATGGTCAAAACCTTGATATTGTACATGACGGAAATGCACATTTCATTACGCTTAATAAACCTCAAAATATTGGTGACTATAATTCAATTGTTGTGCATTATAAAGGTTACCCGAGAGAAGCAAGACGTGCTCCGTGGGATGGTGGATTTTCATGGAAAAAAGACAATAATGGTAAACATTTTATTGCGACGTCATGTCAAGGATTAGGCGCAAGTGTTTGGTGGCCTAATAAAGATCATATGTATGATGAAGCAGATAGCATGCTGATAAGTGTTACAAATCCTAAAGGATTAATGAATGTTTCTAATGGTCGTTTAAGAAAATTGGAAGACCTCGGCGCAAAAGTAAAATCGCATTGGTTTGTAAGTAATCCCATTAACAATTATGGTGTAAACGTTAATATTGGTGATTATGTCAATTTTTCTGAAGAATATAGCGGCGAAAAAGGCAAACTAGACATGGATTATTGGGTTTTATCTTATAACCTAGAAAAAGCAAAAAAACACTTTAAAGATGCACCAAAAATGATGAAGGCCTTTGAACATTGGTTTGGTCCATATCCATTTTATGAAGATAGTTTTAAACTCGTAGAAGTACCGTATTTAGGAATGGAACACCAAAGCTCGGTAACCTATGGCAACAAGTACAAAAAAGGATATTTAGGTAGTGATTTATCTAGTACAGGTTGGGGTTTAAAGTTTGATTTTATAATTATTCACGAAGCAGGCCATGAATGGTTTGCTAACAATATCACTAATAAAGATGCTGCGGACATGTGGATTCATGAAGGATTTACAGCATATTCAGAAAATCTATTTTTAGATTATTATTATGGTAAAAAAGCATCCGCTGATTATGTCATTGGCACAAGAGATAACATTAGTAACAGAAAACCAATAATTGGTCCATATGGTGTAAATAAAGAAGGTTCAGGAGACATGTATTACAAAGGTGCTAACATGCTTCATACATTAAGGCAATTAGTGGAAGATGATGAATTATGGCGAGAGATTCTACGTGGATTAAATTCATATTTTTATCATCAAACGGTAACTACTAAGCAAATTGAAGATTACATTAGTAAAAAAACAAATAAAGATTTAACGGCTTTCTTCAATCAATATTTAAGAGATATCCGTATCCCAAAATTTGAATATAAAATTTTGGATGATGTACTTTCCTTCCGTTATGTCAATATTGTAGATGGTTTTGATATGCCTATTGAAGTAGAAATTGATGGAAAAACCAAGTGGATATTCCCAAGCTCAGAGTGGAAATCAATCCCTTATCAAGGCAAAACGTTTGAAGTTGATAGAGATTATTATGTCTATGCAAAACAGGTGAATTAAGTATGGAATTCCCAGAACTCTATTTTGAACGAGATACCGATTGGTACGATTGGTTACTTCAAAACCATGACAAACACAAAGCGGTTTATCTTATATTCTATAAACTAGAAACGGGCATGCCAACCATGCGCTGGGAGGAAGCTGTAAAGGTTGCACTTTGTTTTGGTTGGATAGATTCTACAGTTAAAAGCTTAGGTAACGGAAAACGTAGGCAATACTTTTCACCTCGAAACCCTAAGAGCTCTTGGAGTGCTTTAAATAAAAAATATATAGCTGATCTTGAAGCCAATGGCCTCATCCAAGAATCTGGTTACAACATGATTAATCTTGCTAAAGCAACTGGCAAATGGACTGAAATGGATGATGTAGAAAACGGCGTGATTCCACCAAATCTACAAAAGGCTTTTGATGAAAATCCACGAGCTTTTGAAAATTACAAAAACTTCTCTAAGGGCTACAGAAAAAGTTATTTATCGTGGTTACACAGTGCTAAACTCGATGCAACAAAACAAAAAAGAATCGCAGAAATCATAAGACTCTGCGATGCAAATATTAAAAGCCGAGATACTTGGTAATTTAACTATGCTTCAAGCTTATTCAATAGGTTCATTTTTTGAATTAAATTCCCTGTAATTGCAACAACTGCTGGTTTTGGAATGTTGTCGCCATCAAAAGGCCATAAACTTGTTGGATTGTTTTTATCTTTAGTTTGTTCACCAGGATGTTGTACACTTAAAAACAATGTTTTGCCATCTGGTGAAAACCAAGGTCCTGTTAATTCAGCATCTCTAGGCGTGGATGCCACTCTAACAACTTTACCGGCATCATTACCATATCTTGGAATTACAAATAAGCTATTATTCTTAAATGGAAAATAGGGCTTATCTGCTCTATTCATAGCATAACCAGACATATCTGAAGTAAACCAAAGATTCCCAGACTGATCAAAGGCTAAATTATCTGGACAAGAAAAACCGTTTTCCTCTCCACCAGCTTTATAGGTAGAAGCTTTAAAAGTCAAAGCATCAAAATCCCCATTGGTTTCTTCAATTTTTAAAATTGAACCATGAAAATCATCCTTAGTTTTATTATTAGTTAGTGACACAAAAATATTTCCTGTTATAGGGTCAATCTCAATATCTTCTGGTCTATTCAGTTCCGTAGCCCCAAGTATTTTTGCAGCTTCTCTTGCTCTTATCAACACTTCAGTCTGGTCTTTAAACCTTGTTTGTAAAGCAGGCTGATTTTCCCAATCTAATGCCAACCATTTACCTTTTACTGTATCAGCAACATACAATGTACCTTCTTTTAAAGAATTAGGTTTTGAGGATACAAACTTGTATAAATGTTCGTTATTAGAATCATCACCAGTGTAGGCGACAACACGCTCATCTTTAAGTCGATAAATTGTACAACACTCATGCGCAAAACGTCCTAAAGCAATGTGCTTTTGAGCTGTTCCATCTTTTGGATTTACCTCAACAACCCAACCGTAGTGTTCTGGTGGATAATCATAATGGTCTTCCCACCAATTGTATTTACTAGGCACTCTGGTTACTACATTATTTTCATCATAAACATGCTCACCATAGCAATCATCATAGTTTTCTTCGCAAGTAAGAAATGTATTCCAAGGTGTAATACCACCTGAGCAATTCGCTAAAGTTCCTATAGCTGTAGTTTTCCCTTTTATTGGTGTATCCCAATTGAATTGTATTGGCGTGTGTGCTGTAATACGTCTATTATGTGGGTCGTTTTTAACGACTTTCCAAACACCATTTTCTTCTTTGATTCTTACAATACTGCCACCAACATTGTACATTTCTTTATCTACATGTGCTTTGGTGTGATGCTTTCGAGGTTCTTCAAAATCGTATTGATTAAAATCTGAAACATAGATTGGATTCACATATTCATGATTTACCCACAATAACCCATCTTTAGGGTTGTTTTCATCTAAAGGAATAAAGCACGTAAAGTCATTATTAAATCCAAAGGTATCAGAATCACTAATACTATCACCCCATTTTATAATGGTGTGATAGTCTAACCCATTAGCTAAAATTAAATCGTCTTTGTCTGATGCTGGTACAGCTTCTAAAATTATCTTCTTTAATTTCTCTAGGTGTTCTTCTGATAAATCGCCATTAGCAATTGGTTTGCTAGAATTACCACATCCCAATAAAAATGGCGGTACTATCGCAGCACCTAGACTGGCTTTACCCAAAAAGGAAATAAACTGTCTTCTGTTATAACTCATAGTGTTTAAGCCTCTAGATTTTTTAAATCTATAACTTCAAAGTTCCTGGCGTCAAAATAATCATCTATACCATGACCTGTATTTATAATAACACCACCTAAAAGTGTTACTTTATCTGCATGAAATTCGTCTTTACATGACACTATATGTTCATGGATCTTTTTATCAATAATCTTAAACGTTGCGTCCGTAATTGCTTTTTGAGGGTTATCACTATTAAGTATTTCCTCTCTATATGGTAACAAACTTTCCTCTAACTTCATTTGTTGATAATCGTCATCATTCAGCACAGGTGTGTAGGACTCGTTTTCTAATCTGCTCAATGCTAACATTAAAGCACCACAAGAATTTCCTTTTTCTTCCATTCTTGGCCTGTACATTTTCCCTAATTCTCCTTCTAAAGTAATACCAATATGAGGTCCGTAGAATATGAATGCACTTCCTTCATCCGGAATATGATGTGCAAAAGCAGTCATCCCTGTTTGTCCAACAAAAGGAATACCGCCCAGTCCACCCATAACAAATGGTCCAAATAACACATTAAAAAACGTTGTTGATGGAATATTTATATCATCTGAACATAGTGATGTTGCCATTAGAATTTTAGAAATATCTAAGCCATATTCAGATTGCATTTTACCCAAATAATGGATAGATGTATCCTTAGCATCTTTAGCATTAGGATATTCGTTTTTAACAATTTCGTCGAATTTTCTTTGTAACATGATTTATTGATTATAGTTAGTTCTAATTATTCCTAAAGATAGGATATAAATGGAAAAAGCATCACTCAACGACATTTATATTTTCGTTAAGCAATGCTTTTCAAAATGTTTTTATTGGTACAACCTATTTTGTAACAACAGTTAATTCATCAATGATATTGGTTGCGTTTGAATATTTATCGATTAACCAAAGTACATAACGCATGTCTACATTAATTGTACGTTGTAAGTCTTTATCAAAAATAACATCTCCTGCCATAGCTTCAATGTTACCATCAAAAGCCAAACCAATTAATTCACCTTTACCATTCAGTACAGGTGAACCTGAGTTACCACCAGTAATATCGTTATCTGTTAAAAAGTTAACCACTAATTCTCCGTTTTCATTGGCATATCTTCCAAAATCTTTTGCTTTAGCAGCGTCTAACATATTTTGTGATAAATCAAACTCATGGTCATTTGGTTTATACTTATTCATCATACCCTTAAAGGTTGTATAATTATTGACTGAAGCATCGTTTCTTGCATCTTTAGGCAAGGCTCTAACTTTACCATAAGTTAAACGTAATGTTGAATTTGCATCTGGGTATTGAATGGTACTTATACCAGATTTACGTAACCCATCAACTAATAGTCTAAATGATTTTTCATAGTCGTTTAATGGTTGTGCTAATGCTTCAGGTGCTTCTCTATATTTATCTAAAAGAGCCATTGATAACTTATACATAGGATCATTAGCAAGAATATCAGCATCTGGATAATCCAAAAACGCAAGTAGCCTTTCTTTTGAAGAGAACATACTTAAATTAAAGATGGCTTCAACATAAGTATTAATGTCTTTAGTCTTTAAACCTTCAACGAGTTCTGGTAACTCATAGTTAGACTTTGATGAGTAAAGGCCTAACTGCGCCGCTAATATTTCTTTCTCTAGTGGTAAGTGGTAATCTTTAAACTGACCTTCAATGAAACCAGCTAAACGTGGCATTAATTGCTTGCGTCCATTTTCGTTAGCATTTACATAACTCTCCAATCCTTGTCCTACTCTGTATGGAAGCACAGCAAATTTACTAGAGCGTAATAAGGAAATTAAATAATTGTCATGCTGAGACTTTTCATTTGTAAGACTGTAGTATTTGTTGATATTGCTTATAACATCACCATACATGTCTTTATTTTCAGATTTATTGGCCCACTTTTCAAACTTTTTCTCAATCTTACGTTTCTTAGCCGCTGTTTCATGTTTGGTTAAAGCATCAATCATTCCTTGACGATTTTTCCAATAATTGGCAATTCCTGCATATTGTGATGCGTACATTAAGTTTACGGACTCATCTTTGTCCATATACTTTTTCATGACGTCCATACTCAATTTTGAACCTTCAACCCAAGCAGGATAAGCATATTTTACATTTTGCTCAATACCTTCAGCTGGCATCCAACGGTTTGTACGACCAGGATAACCTAAAATCATGGCGAAGTCATTTTCTTTAACACCACCTATATTTACTGGTAAATGGTATTTAGCTTGTAATGGAACGTTATCCTCTGAATAAGCGGCTGGATTACCATCTTTATCAGCATAAACTCTAAATAAAGAGAAATCACCCGTATGACGTGGCCATTCCCAGTTATCTGTATCTCCACCATACTTACCAACACTTTCTGAAGGTGTACCAACTAATCTAACGTCTGTATAATCTTGATATACGAAATAATAAAACTCATTACCTTGATAGAAAGATCTAACTGAAACTGTATACTTCCCGCCTTCGTTATTTTCTTCTTGAATCTTAGCAATTTCTTTGTTAATAGCAGCTTCACGCTCTTTCTCTGTCATAGAATCATTTACCTGCCCTAGGATACGCTTACTAACATCATCCATTCTTACAAAGAATCTTACAGACACCCGACTAGGACTAAGTTCTTGATCTAGTGATTTCGCCCAAAAGCCATTCTTTAGATGGTTTTGTTCTGCTGTAGATAATTCAGCGATTAAGTCGTAACCACAGTGATGGTTTGTTAGTACTAAACCATTACTTGAAATGATACTTGCAGTACAACCACCATTGAACTGTACAATAGCATCTTTTAAGCTTTGGTTATTTATACTATAGATTTCTTCAGCAGTTAACTGAAGTCCCATTTTCTGCATATCTCGTTGATTTAAACGCTTAATATGCATTAAAAACCACATACCTTCATTCGCAAAGATTGATGTCGGTAATGCAATTAATAGGGCTAATAAAACAAAATTTAGTCTTCTCATTATTTATATATTAAATTATTTAGGTTTAACTTATTTCTTTAATTATTAAATGGCGTAAGCGCGTTCAACTGGCCATTGATCTTCATAACCTTCTTCCCAATCTCCTGTTGCTAATTCTGCATCCGTTGACAAACATTTATCGAGATGAGAACGTATTAAAGCTTCATCCATATCTATGCCAATAAATACAATTTCATTTTTACGGTCACCAAAATCTTTATGCCAATCGAGTTCAATATCATCTTTATTTTCGACAAATGCATATTGTTGAATTCTACTTTCAAAAGGCATACTACTCCACCAAACACCAGCACTATCAGCTTTCAACGAACCTCCTGCTTGTCCCCAAATTAAAGCCTGAGCTGGTCTTGAAGCCAACCAGAATAATCCTTTACTGCGAACAACAGACACAGGAAAACCGGTCTGAATATAGTTTAAAAAACGTTCTGGGTCAAATGGTTTTTTTGTTCTGTAGACAAAAGATGAAATTCCGTATTCCTCAGTTTCTGGTGTATGTTCTTCTTTGTTTAATTCTTCAATCCAACCAGCACTTTGTTCTACTTCTTCAAAATCAAATAATTCAGTATTTAAAATACGACTTGGATCTACTTTACTATAACTAGATTCTATAATTTGTGCTGATGGATTTAATTTATGAATTGTCGCCTTTAAAACACCTAAGTGTTCTTCAGAAACTAAATCTGTCTTATTAAGAATGATCACATTCGCAAATTCTATCTGATCTGTCAATAAATTTACGATAGTTCTGTAATCACCTTCAATATCTGTAAGTTCTCTATCCATTAAAGTTTCTGGACTACCAAAATCTTTAAAGAAATTAAAAGCATCCACCACGGTTACCATAGTATCCACATAACTAAAACGCGAAAGGTCTATACCATTTTCCTCATCTACAAATGAAAATGTTTGCGCTACAGGTATAGGTTCACTAATTCCTGTACTTTCAATAAGAAGGTAATCAAACCTATTTTCTTTAGCCAAGCGTTCTACCTCAACCATTAAATCTTCACGAAGTGTACAGCAAATACAGCCATTACTCATTTCTACCAATTTTTCTTCGGTCCGAGATAAGGTATTTTCACTTTTTACAAGTTCTGCATCAACATTAACTTCACTCATATCGTTAACAATAACAGCAACCTTTAAACCTTGCTTATTATGCAAGACATGATTTAAAAGTGTAGTCTTTCCTGCACCTAAAAATCCGCTCAAAACTGTCACCGGTAATTTCTTTTCCATTTCTTTTATTATTAAAACATATTGAAGTACAAATTTACTTTAAATTTCGCTAAATGCAACTAAGTTGCATTTTTAGAAAACTCTTCCTTTTTAACATCACCATTAATACTCCAATCAAAATAGGTGAGAATAGCATTACCCATGTAAAAGACATATTTCACAACATTAGCTATATTGCCTTGAAGCGCATTTTTTAGTAACTGCATAATGTTATAAATAAACCATACGAAAAAGGACTCTTCATACTTAAAAGCGATTCCGACATTGCCTATTAGTGAAATTCCGAAAATAATGGCAATACTATGCTTAAAAAATGGACTTATCACATCTGTCGCCGATGGAAATAAATAAAACCCTAAATACACTAAACTGTATGAGACAACAAAGGCTAAAGCAGATAACGCAAAATATAAGGTATCAGCCTTTTTAATACGCTCACCACCATACCATTTCTTAGTTGATAATAAAGCCAGTCCGAAAGTTATAGGATAGGTTAAAATTGCCGATGTATTGCCTAATAAATAATCGATTGTACCTGAATTAATCGTTGTAAATATCCAAATTACATTACCGATATTCTGCTGTCTAACCATTAACCTGGTTGACAATAAAGAAAACATTGCACCAGCAATTGATAAGAATCCTAATGGAAATGCTCCTTTAGCAATATAATCCCCTAACTCTGAAAATGGTATTCCAAACTGTATACCTCCATTATAGTAAATGGTCTCATGAAAGTTTCTGTATAGGCAAACACCTAGTATTAAAACTGCCCCAAAAACATCGATGTATTTTGAATGGGTGATTTTCCTTAACTTAGGACGAGGCACCGAAGTCGAACTCATTAATATTTGGTTCTCTAATTAATTTAACAACGCAAAGTAACGAAAAAACAGCGGCTTATAGACCACTTATATAACTTCCATAAGGATCCTTAATTTGTAAACCTTCAGCGTAGCGATATTTACTCAACTTTTTATACTGTACCAAACCCCAAAGAATAAACTCTTTTTCAAAATAAACGTCTCTTGGATCTATATCTGGTTGATGATCTGCAATCAAGGCATCTAATGGTGAGACTTCATCTAATTTAGCTTTGTATGCTTCGTCATTAAAGCTATCTAATAGTTCAAATCCTTCACCATTAAAGAACCAAGAAATGACGTCATCATATGGGGTTTCTTCGTCTTGTTTTTGAAGTTTTTCAATCTTCGGGAAATACTGTGGAAATAAGGTTTTAATTGCTTCGTCTATTAAAGTATTAGCGACAAAATCTGCACCTTCTTGTTCACCCTCATAAACCAATTCTACTTTTCCTGTTATGGATGGTATGACACCGATAAAATCAGAAAGCCTTACTGAGGTATTATCATCACCAGACAATAATGCACGACGTTCTGCGGTACTTAATAAGTTTTCGAAAGCTGTAATACTCATACGCGCACTTACACCACTTTTTACATCTACATATTCGCTATCTCTAGCTTCAAAACTAATCTGCTCTAGAAGCTCTTTTGCTAATTCTGGTACATAAACAGCACTAGATTGACGCTCAACTAGTTTAGCTTCTTGAGATGTAATGTTTTTTGCAGTATCTACAGTTGCAGGATAATGCGTTAAAATCTGAGAACCGATTCTATCTTTTAAAGGCGTTACAATACTTCCACGATTGGTATAATCTTCAGGGTTTGCAGTAAATACAAATTGCATATCTAAAGGTAAACGTAACTTAAACCCTCTAATTTGTATATCTCCTTCTTGTAAAATGTTAAAAAGTGCCACTTGAATTCTAGCCTGCAAATCTGGCAATTCATTAATGACGAAAATGCAACGATTTGCTCTTGGTATCATGCCGTAATGAATGACACGGTCATCTGCATAACTCAATTTTAAATTAGCTGCTTTTATGGGATCAACATCTCCAATAATATCTGCAACTGTTACATCTGGTGTCGCAAGCTTTTCAGCAAAGCGCTCACTGCGATGCACCCACGAAATCTGAGTAAAATCACCTTTTTCTTCTATTAGCTCAATGGCGTATCTCGAAATAGGATTTAATGGGTCATCGTTAATTTCTGAACCTTCTACAATTGGAATGTATTCATCTAACAAGTTCACCATCATGCGGGCCAAACGTGTTTTTGCTTGACCTCTTAGACCTAAAAGATTGATATTATGTCTTGATAAAATGGCACGTTCTAACTCAGGAATCACAGTATTCTCATACCCATGAATCCCTTGAAATGTGGTGACTTTATTTTTAATATTCTCAATAAGATTATCTCTCAACTCATCTTTAATAGATTTTGATTGATATCCTGATTTTTTTAGTTCTCCAAGTGTTTTAATATCTTCTATTTTCATATGCTTTATTAATTGAGACATCTCGACTACGCTCGATGTGACAGTATCTTTTTAATATTTAACGAAACAAAACTTATATCTTATTACTTAAAACTTTATACTTTCTAACCTTTAATTCTTCTTTTTCTATTGTTTTCGTAATCTTCAAAAATCATTTCACCTAGACCTTTCAATCCAGTATAAAATGCTTTACCTCTATTTGCTTGTGTAAACTCTCGTACAAATCGCATAAGATATGGATCCTCAGCAATCATAAAGGTTGTTATTGGTATATGCAAACGTCTTGCTTGTTGAGCCATGGCATAACATTTGTTGGTAATAAAAGGGTCTAGCCCATTACTATTCTTATAGTATTGACCATCTGGCATACGCAAGCAACTCGGCTTACCATCTGTAATCATAAAAATCTGCTTGTTGGTATTTCGTTTTCTTCGCAACATATCCATAGCTAGTTGCAAACCAGCGACTGTATTGGTGTGATAAGGCCCAACTTTTAGATATGGTAAATCTTTAATCTTTATCGGCCATGCATCATTTCCAAACACTAATATCTCCAAAGAATCTTTAGGATATCTCGTCGTAATCAATTCTGATAAAGCCATAGCTACCTTCTTCGCTGGTGTAATTCTATCTTCACCGTAAAGAATCATACTGTGGCTAATATCAATCATCAACACAGTACTCATTTGACTTTTATGAAGTGTTTCTTCAACCACCAAATCATCTTCAGTAAGATTGAAATCACCTACTCCATGATTTATTTGTGCATTTCTCAAACTTTCTGTCATAGAAACTTTCTCTAAGGCATCGCCAAACTGATATGCTCTAAAGTCTCCTGTATACTCATCCCCTAAACCAACACCTTTACTCTTATGATTTCCTGAACCACTACGCTTTATTTTACCAAAAATATGATCTAAGGCTTGCTTTCGTATTGCACGTTCTGTTTTTGCGGTTATGGTAGTTTTTCCTTTTCCTGTACCGTCACCAGGCGGATCTATTTCTTCTCTGATATAACCTTTATTTTTTAGGTCTTCAATAAAATCATCAATAGTATACTCTGGTGTGGTTAGCTTATATTCTTTATCAAGTTGTCTTAACCAATCTATAGCTTCATCAAAATCACCTGAAGTATAGGTTATTAACTCTTTAAAAATCTCAAAAAGCTTATCAAAAGGTGATTGATAAGGTGCTTCGTAGGTTTTGAATATAAAACCCGATTTTTTGGTATTTCTTTTCATAGCAGTATAAAAATAATGCATTTTGCAATGCTTACAAAGCAGCTGTTTTATTCTAACATTTTATTAACTGTCTGCTAAAAATTGAATTCCTTACTGCTTAATCGATACTGGAAAATCTTGACCAAACCCAAAACTCGAAGGAAACTGAGGCGTGCCTTTGTACTGTTCTGATAATTCTGGTACTCTAGATTCTATATAGGCTTTAATCTCATTAACTGTAATTCTAGAATCTCCACTATCCGCTTTGCCCGATAATGCTTCTAATAATGCATAAGTAAACGCACCATGACCTAACTCGGCAAACTCCGTAGCAAATTGTTCTGAACCACTTGCAGTAAGCCAATGCGTGCCTGTGCTTCTTGCTAATTGCGCTATGGCCTTTTCTTCTGCTGCACCACGAGCAATGAGACTATTTAAAGCTCCTGCGCTTTGGCATGCATCTAAGACAAATAGTTGTTTTTGAGCTAAAATATTGCTTGATAAAGCTTTTAATTCTGCTGCAGAAACACCTTTAAGTTTTAAAGCGTCATCATTACCATACAATTGGGTTAAATCGTGTGGAATAAGATAGAATTCTTTCTGCTGACCTTCGCTCATAACACCATGACCGGCAAAATAAAAGATTAAAATATCTTCTTGCTTCGCATTTTTAGATACGGTTTCTAAGGTTGAAATGATTTTCTCCTTATTCGCTTCAGAATCTTTAATCTCGTATGTAATAATGTCTGGTACTAAAGCTTTAATTCCAGATGAAATGGAAGCGTTAAAACCTTCTGCATCAGCTACAGCATAATTAAGATTGTACTTAGGATTTCTGTATTTATCAATGCCAATGGTAACTAAATGCACTTGCATTGCTTTTGGTTTAGGCGATAGTTTTTTTGGCTTCAACTTAAATACCAAAGTTCTTGTGGCGCTTTCTGTATTTTGACTATTAACAGCAATCGCTTCAATTTTATTATCACCTTCAATGAGTTGCAAATCAACTTTGAGTGAAGCATCTTCTAAATTACTATCTATTAAAATACGTTTGCCATTTTGATATAATCGAATTTCTTTAACATCATCATTAAAGGCATCTGCCGAAAGTGTAATAGATAAATCTTCTTTTTCTACTTCAATAGTTCCTTCATCTGTCTTAATGTTTCGCTTTCCATCTATTAAATCTATTGAAACTACTGGTGCTTTATTTAATTTTGAAATGTCTAAATCTGAATTAATCTTAGAAGCATCTTGCAATAGATTATACACCAAATTTGGCGTGTAGAACTTTGTAAACACCTGATTTAACGGCACAACTTCTGTTCCTTTCGTGAAGATAACTCTACTCCATGCTTTTTGCGAACCTTCAAACTGTCCGTTTGGCGCATGGGCTAACCATTCATTATCTAAAAAGATATAGAGTCTAAATAACTCTTGATGCGTATTAACATTATAAAATCTAAAATGCCCATTGATTAATAACATATACACATCATCATTAATAAAGCTGGCCTTAGAATAGTCTTCATTAAACTGATTTGTGCTTGTCATTTTTTCACCGGTAACAAGATTGTAAATACTTAAATCTTTACGATAACCTGAAACTAACATTAAGTTTTCTGAAGGATTTACATCTACACTATCGCTAAAACTGATATCAGAAACTTTAAACGAACGTTCTAATTTTCCTGTGTCTGCATTAAAAATTTCAAAATCTTGTTTAGAGATATTAAAAGCTGCGAGTTGCTTTCCTTTATTAATGAACATTACATTATCATAATCACCTTCTTTTTGCCACAATAACTTCTTTGTGCTCTTACTGTAAACATTTATTCTTCTTTTATACTCATGGTCAAAAACAACTTCATCGTTTAACAGAATAGCAAACTGATGTTCACTAAAAGCAGTATTAAAACCTACAATAGTGTTTACATTTTCTATTGCTATGGTTTGGCCTTTACTAGTAATATTATCATATACATCAAAACTTTTGTCGCCTCGTACAATTACAAACTCATCTTTGGAATCAATGCTTGCTTTCTGGTTTTGATTATCTGAAATAAAATGTTGCTTAAAACTTTCGGCCTTATTCAGCTTGAATGATTTTATACCTTCTTTTTTACCCATGCAGTAGAAAACCTGCTTTGCTTGGTCATTTATTTTGAATTTTCCACTTAATCCAAATTTTTGATTGTATTGTGTTAGGTAATTACTCAACTGAATACCTTGTGGACTGATTGAAAAAGAGCCAATATTTCCGCTTAGGTCATTAAACACAAACCCACTTTCCTTTGCAGTAAAATAAGGTTCAAATCCATTAGCATTAAAAATCGGATAACCATAGGTTGCTAATGCTATATTACTATAGCGTTTGTATTTATTAAAATATCCTGAAGCTTTTAGAGAACTCGAAGTACGTTCTAAGATGTACACATAATTATTATCTGCAATAATCTTAGTTTTGTACTTATCTGAAGTAATAACTCCTTTAACTTCTCCTGTTTTAGCATCCAACTCAAAAACATCAGATGCAGAGGTCATTACCCAAATCCCAGATTCATCAGGTGTAAAAACAGCTTGAATACTTTGTGTTCTTCCTATTAGTTTGGTGTCTTTAACATCTATCAGCTTTTCCCAAACCACTTTTTCATTTTTGGCGTCATATCTAATAATCTTTACCTGTTTTTCATCAACGATATCTGCATATAACAAATCGTAATTGCTAAAAAAACCTAGATGATTGCTATTAAAATTTACAAACTGACCAGACGCAGGTTCAAAATATATATTTTCTAAAAAGTTAGTTTTAAACTCAATAAAATTGTTGCCTCCAACTAGTTGAGCTTTGTTAGGATAACCTTGGCTTGGCCATTTAGAACTAGATTCTATGTGCTTACCTGTAGTAATATCTAACACATAAAATGTATTAACACCATTAAATTCTTCAGTGCCAGCAACGTAATAGATGGTTTCATGCTTAGGAAAATAGACAAAGTTCTTAAGGTATTGTATCGGATATTCTTTAACAACACTTAATGTTTTATTACTTATCGCTTTTATACCATACTTGTTAGATATGTATGTCAATCCGTTATCTGCATCTATGATGATGTTAGAAATTGGCACGTCATTATCAATAACTTTCATCATATTACCAGTAGACAAATCCCAAAACTTTACAGATTTATCATCAAAACTACCATAGGTTACCAGCACGTTTTGTACACTACCAATTTTAGCAAAAGTAATATGACCAGCATGAGCAGATTGTATTTCTATCTTAGATTTTTGAGCAATACTAAATTGAATACAAACAACACTAAGTATGATACATAATTTGAGTAAGTAAGCGGATTTCATGTCTTCTGATTTCTAATCAACAAACAACTAAATACAAAAACAAAGCCAAAAAGACTTTATGTTGTCATTAAAGATATCAAAAATCATATTTTAATCTTCGAAGATTTCAAAAATAGATTAACATCCTTTTGTGAATCTATAGTGCCTTTTTCCTTAATTTTATGCAATAACTAAACTAACTTAGAATTTATGAGAACATACTTATCTCTACTTCTGCTCCTTGTTATTGGGTCACTTTCTGCACAAAAACTTTCAATGGATTTAGTAAAAAACATGGCGCCAAGAAATATTGGTCCTGGCGGCATGTCTGGTCGTGTTACGGCGATTGATGTTGTTGTTAACAATCCAGATATTATGTATGTCGGCACCGCTTCTGGCGGACTATGGAAATCTACTTCTGGCGGCATAAAATGGGAACCTATTTTTGATGAAGAGCTAACAGCTTCTATTGGTGCTGTTGAAATTCAGCAATCTAATCCAAGTGTCATTTGGGTTGGTACTGGTGAAGGAAATCCTCGAAATTCGCTTAATGGCGGATATGGTGTTTACAAATCTATTGATGGCGGAAAATCATGGATGGCTATGGGTCTTGAAAAAACAAGGCATATACATAGAATTGTAGTTGACCCAACAAATCCAGATGTGGTTTATGTTGGTGCCATTGGTTCGCCTTGGGGCATTCATCCTGAACGCGGCGTTTTCAAAACAACTGATGGTGGCCAAACATGGAATAAAATTTTATATGCTAATGACAAAACTGGTGTTGCAGATTTGGTAATGGACCCGACAAACCCAAACAAACTGATTGCAACTTTATGGGAACATAAACGCGATCCTTGGTTCTTTAAATCTGGTGGTGAAGGTTCGGGTCTTCATATTACGCATGATGGTGGAAAAACATGGAAAAAAATCACAGAAGATGATGGATTTCCGAAAGGCGACCTCGGAAGAATTGGTGTTGCCATTGCGCCTGGAAAACCTAATGTTGTTTATGCTTTAGTTGAAGCACAAAAGAATGCTTTATACAAAAGTGAAGATGGTGG
Organism: uncultured Flavobacteriaceae bacterium; assembly: GCA_964517835.1. GTDB lineage: Bacteria > Bacteroidota > Bacteroidia > Flavobacteriales > Flavobacteriaceae > Winogradskyella. The sequence goes on from CAZFEV010000006.1 coordinate 21,809, forward strand.
ATTTAAATGGCTTAAAATCAATGATAAAAATGATATTGGCAATCGCCCATTTTACTATTCAGAAATCTACGTTGACCCACAAAATGAGAATAGAGTGTATTCAATTTTCACATATGTAAATGTTTCAGAAGATGGTGGAAAAAACTTTTCACAATTGATGCCTGCATATGGCGTAAGTAATGGAGTGCATCCAGACCATCATGCTTGGTGGATTCATCCTGAAAATGGAAACTTTATGATTGATGGCAATGATGGTGGAATGAATATTACAAAAGATGGTGGAAAAACATGGCGTTTTATTGGTAATCTTCCTGTGGCACAATTCTATCACATCGCCGTAGATAATGAATATCCTTATAATGTTTATGGTGGCATGCAAGATAATGGCTCATGGCGCGGACCAGCATATGTATGGCGCTCACAAGGCATTAGAAACAGTTATTGGCAAGAAATTAGTTTTGGTGATGGTTTTGATGTTGTACCAGATAAAGACGATTCGCGTTATGGTTGGTCTATGAGCCAACAAGGTTATGTGAGTCGCTATGATTGGCAAACAGGCAATAATTACAGTGTGAGACCTACGCATCCAGAACCAGATGTAGAATTGCGATTTAATTGGAATTCTGCCATAAATATTGACCCTTTTGATAACAGCACCATTTATTTTGGAAGTCAATTTGTTCATAAATCAACCGACAAAGGTGAAACTTGGACCATAATATCAGATGATTTAACCACGAATGATCCCGAAAAACAAAAACAAGGAGAAAGTGGTGGTTTAACAATGGATGCCACAGGTGCAGAAAATCACTGTTCTATTTTAGTTATTGAACCATCACCCGTAGAAAAAGACATGCTTTGGGTTGGTACCGATGATGGTCGTGTACATTATACTACTGACGGTGGAAGCAGTTGGATAGACGTTACAAAAAACATTAAAGATCTTCCGGAAGGCAGTTGGATTCCACAAATAAAAGCGTCAAACAAGAATAAAGGTGAAGCGCTGCTTGTAGCAAACGATTATAGACGTTTTAACTACTCCGCATATGTTTACAGAACTAAAAATTATGGCAAAACTTGGGAACGGATTGTTGACGACAAGGACGTTAAAAGTTATGCTTTAGCAATTGTTGAAGACCTCGTAGAACCTAATCTTATGTTTTTAGGAACTGATGATGGTTTATACATTACCATTGATGCTGGTGAAAATTGGACAAAATGGACCGAAGGTTTCCCAACAACATCTGTAAAAGATTTAGTGATTCATCCAAGAGAACATGATTTAATCATTGGCACCTTCGGAAGAGCTGCTTGGGTATTAGACGACATAAGACCTCTGAGAGCAATAGCAGCAAATAAGGAAGTTATAAATGCTAACATTCAAATTTTTGATACGCCAACTGCTTACCAAGCAGCTTACCAACAGCCAACTGGTAGTCGTTTTGGTGGCGATGCATTATACCATGGTGAAAATCGTGGTGGCGGCGCAAGATTCACTTATGTATTCAATAAAAAAGAACGATCGGACACTGAGGCTCTCGAAGCGAATGACGAAGAAACTAATGAGGCTTCAAGTACCTCATCCTCCAAAAAAGATAAAACTGTAAAATGGGATTCCTTAACATTGAAGATTTATGATGGAGAACGTTTAATACGAACTCTAAAACGTAAAGCACCAAAAGAAAATGGGTTTCATAAGTGGACTTGGTATATGAATGAATCTGGGGTTGATTATCCTTCAAGAACGATTAGAAAAAGAAACAGAGAACCTGGTGGAGTTTCAGTAAAACCGGGCACATACAAAGCAGTGCTGCATTATGGTGATAAAACCTCTGAAACTACAATTAAAGTGATGTCTGACCCACGTTTAAATGTATCACAACGTAACATCAACGAAGTTTATAATGCCAGTAAGCAACTAGAGCAGTTACAGCAAACGGCTGCTGATGCTGTTAAACAGTTGGTTGAAAGTAAAACGATAGCGCAAAACTATAAACAAAAATTATCTAAACACGATAAAGAATTGTACAAAACGCAGATTGACTTATCAAAAGAGACCATTAAGACTATTGACAGTTTAATTGATAAATTTTTAGGCAAACAAGATAAAAGACAAGGAATAACTAGGAATCCTGAAGTTACGCCAATGCAAAGATTAGGTACAGCGCAATGGTATGTTGGTGAAAGTCAAAATGGTTTGACATCAACAGAGAACACACTTATTAAACAAGCTAAAAATGCTCTAGATGAACTACTGGGTGAAACCAATAACTTTTTCACTGAAAAATGGAAAGCATATCAAAGCAAAATGGAAAATATAGCAGTCAATCCTTTTAAAGAAACCAAGGTATTTAGTATCGATTAAATAAATAGTAAGTTTTAAAAAAGCTGTTTGATAACCTTCAAACGGCTTTTTTATTTAATAATTACTTATCCTAGACTTAATGATTTTAGTTCATTAATAGACTCCACACCTAGTTGAACCATATTATTTTTTAAATCATCGGTAAGTATATGTGTTACATGATCGGGACCACATTTACCTAGTGCAGCGACACCATATAGAAAAGGCCTACCTATCATTACAAAATCAGCACCTAAAGAAAGCGCACGCATAACATCTAAACCAGTTCTAAGGCCACTATCTAATAAAATAGGAACTCTTTTATTTACAGACTTTGCAACCTCAGGAAGCGCCTTTATAGATGCTGGAGCACCATTAAACTGACGTCCACCGTGATTAGAAACCCAAATACCATCTAAACCTACATTTATAGCTTGGTCTGCATCTTCAGGATGTAAAATTCCTTTAATAATAACAGTCCCTTTCCAATATGCTTTGAGTGCTTTACAATAATCCCAATCTAGAGTACCACCTAAACGATTGCCAACAAAACCGCTTACAAATTTAAAATCGGTTTTACCCAAATAATCTTCAATAGTTCTTAACCTTGGTAAACCCCTTTGTATGGTTTTTAGTGACCATACAGGATGTGTAATACCATCCCATATAAGCTTTGGAGTCATCTTTGGTGGCATTTGCATACCAGCACGTTTAGTGCGTTCGCGCCTACTTGCCATGGGCACATCAGCAGTAATTACAAGTGTATGAAATCCAGATTTTTTTGCTCTATCTAAAATTGAAAAAGCCAAGTCTAAAGACTTTGGTGGATATAATTGAAACCAGCCTTGGTTTCCTACTACACCACCAACGTCTTCTGGTGTTTCCGTCGCTACCGTACTAAGACAAAATGGAATTTGCAATCGGTTGGCTGCATCTGCAAGAATGAGCTCTGCTCGAGGCCATATTAATCCAGTTAACCCTATTGGCGATATACCTATTGGACATGCATACTTCTTACCAAAAAGTTGAATAGTCGTATCAGCTTCTATATGTCCTTTACAAAACCTCGGGGTAAATTCTATGGCATTAAATGCCGCTCTATTTCGTTTTAGTAAATCCTCGTCACCAGTACCAGATTCTAAATATGCCCATGCAACTTCAGGAATTCTTTTTTTGGCTTTTATTGCCAAATCCTCTATTGCTGGAAATTGATTAGAAAGTTTGGTTTTATACTTTTCGTAAGACATTAAATGAAACTAGAAATCTCTATTCAATCCATTGCAACTTTTTATAGTTGTCAATTTTGATTTGTTTTCCTTTAGTAGAAATTAAACCTTCTTTTTTGAATTGAGATAAAATTCTAATGGCAGATTCTGTAGCTGTACCAACGATGTTTGCGTAATCTTCGCGAGATAAAATTATATTTAAAAAGTCGTCTTCATCAGTACCAAAACTATCATGTACGTACATTAAGATTTCTGCCATTCTGCGTTTTACAGATTTTTGAGCCATGTTGACAATGGTATTATCGGACTCTCTTAAATCTTCGGCCATACCTTTAAGCACATCCATAGTAAATTTAGGATTCTTTTCAAGATCAGACATTATTTCGCTCTTCGGAATAAAGCACATCTCCATATCTGTTAATGCTGTTGCACTTAGATTAGACTTTTGTTCGCTTACAAGAGAACGTTTGCCTAATAATCCTCCTTTAACTACAAGTTTCACAACTTGGTCTTTACCATTTTCACTCAATTTTGTCAATTTACAGACCCCATCTTTGACGCAATAAACGCCATTTATAGTGTCTCCTTCATCGAAAATTGCCTGACCTTTTCTGTAAATTTTACCAGTTTTGCATGCCGAAACTCGCATCAATTCCTCTCTGCTTAAAGACTTTAAAGCATTAAATTCTTTAATAATACAAGACTCACATTTACCCATACCAATTGATTATAGTGATTACCTCAAATATAAAAATTACATGACAAATATCATATTATATCCTTTAATATAATGTGACTTTTGTTACAGGTATAATTGAGCAAATAAAAAATGGAAAACAACACCTGTTTTCATTGTGGTGACGATTGTGGTACTAACCCTATTTCGTTTCAAGAAAAATCGTTTTGTTGTAATGGTTGTAAAACTGTCTTCGAGATTTTTAACGAAAATGACTTAACATGCTACTACGATTTACAAAACTCACCTGGTGCAGTTCCGAAGGAAATAGAAGGTAAATACGATTTCTTATCACAAGAAAACATTATAGAACAACTTACGGACTTTAGAAGTGACGATATTGAAATCGCTTCACTTTACATTCCTCATATTCATTGTAGTTCTTGCATTTGGATATTAGAAAACTTAAAGAAACTCAACCCTAACGTAACTGATTCTCAGGTTAATTTTGGTAAAAAAACAGTACGAGTTACCTATAAATCTCAGGATACTGACTTAAAATCTATAGTGCTTTTATTAAGCTCTATTGGTTACGAACCCTATATAAGTTTAGACGACTTTAAATCTGGCAAAAAACACATTAATAGAACACTTATTTACAAACTTGGTGTTGCAGGTTTTGGGTTTGGAAATATTATGTTTTTGTCTTTTCCAGAGTATTTCGAAATCAATGAATATTGGTTAGAACAATATAAGCATATGTTCCGTTGGTTGATGTTTGCATTATCGGTTCCTGTGGTATTTTACTCGGCACAAGACTACTTTATTTCAGCTTATAAAGGATTAAAAGCGAAGCTTTTAAACATAGATGTACCAATTGCTCTCGGTGTTTCTGTGTTATTCATTAGAAGTACTATAGAAATTGCCTTTGATATCGGTTCTGGTTTTTTTGACAGCTTGGCTGGGCTCGTATTTTTTCTTCTTGTTGGGAAGTATTTTCAACAAAAAACATACGATTTCTTATCCTTTGAACGCGACTATAAATCCTATTTCCCCATTGCTGTTACTAAGATAGAAAAAGATGGTACCGAGAATTCAATTCAGGTTTACGATATTAAAAAAGGTGACCGTTTATTAATACGAAATGAAGAACTGATTCCTGTTGATGGTATACTAATAAATGGTAGAGGTAAAATTGATTACAGTTTTGTTACTGGCGAATCTCAAACCGTAACTAAACAATCTGGTGATAAACTTTTTGCCGGTGGAAAACAAACCTCTGGTGTTATAGAAATCGAAACACTTAAATCTGTTGAGCAAAGTTATCTCACTCAGTTATGGAGTAACGATGTTTTTAATAAAGATAAAGAAGATGGCTTTACCAATATTACAAATTCTATAAGTAAATATTTCACCTATGCCATTTTAACAATTGCAGTTATAGCAACATCATATTGGTTATTTGCTGATGCCAGCAAGGCTATGAATGTTTTTACAGCGGTACTTATTATTGCTTGTCCTTGTGCTATTGCACTGTCTGCACCATTTACCTTTGGTAATCTTCTAAGAATATTCGGAAAGCTTAAGTTTTATATCAAAAACGCAAGTGTTATTGAACAATTAGCTCAAATAAATACGATTATTTTTGATAAAACAGGAACCATAACTTCTAACAAAAGTAGCAATGCTGTTTATGATGGATTAAAACTTTCTGATTCTGAAAATTTAGTTTTAAAAAATTCACTTCGTGGGTCTAATCATCCATTAAGTAGAACCTTATATAATATTCTTGATGAACACAACATTGTCACTCTAGACAATTATCAAGAACATATTGGTAAAGGTATTGAAGCTCAACATAACGATATAAATCTAAAGATAGGTTCAGCAAGTTTTGTTGGTAGCAAGATGAATACCTCAACACTTAACACCACTGTTCATATTAGTAGTAATGACACTTACAAAGGAAAATTTACTTTCTACAACAGTTATAGAAAAGGTGTTTCGAAGTTATTCAATCTATTAAAGAAAGATAATGACTTGGTTATTCTGTCTGGTGATAACGAAGGTGAACGCGAAAACCTCGAAAAGCTATTGCCAGTGAAAACAAAACTCATTTTCAATCAAAAACCAGAAGACAAATTAGACTTTATAAAATTTCACCAATCTGAAGGCGCAAAAGTCCTTATGATTGGGGATGGACTTAATGATGCAGGTGCATTAGCACAGAGTAATGTTGGTATAGCCATATCTGAAGATATTAATGTCTTCTCACCTGCTTGTGATGCCATTTTAGATGCTTCAAAATTTAGCGATTTATACAGATTTATTAGAGCATCGAAGTCAGCAATAAAAATCATAAAATGGAGCTTTGTGCTCTCATTTATATACAACGTCATTGGATTATACTTTGCTGTAACTGGTCAATTAGCACCAGTTGTTGCTGCCATTTTAATGCCGTTAAGTTCTATAAGTATTGTAGTGTTTACAACGATTTGCACCAATATTTTAGGACAAAAACTGAAATAAAGCCCATCTAAATCTTCCCAAAAGGGAAGACTGAAAGTAAACGGTTTTAATTATGAAACCTAGCTGCGATAGCTGTTCCCTTTCCTTTGAAAAGGGTTAGGGAAAGGCTCTAAAACTGAAATAAAAAAAACCACATGATAAATATCATGTTTTAAAAAAAGGATCAAAAGTATTTTTGACCCATAACTTCAAATAGGTATGAGTGTTATATATATTGTCTTAACTGTAAGCGTCATTGTTGGCGTAGCTTTTTTTATCATTTTTTTAATGGCTGTTAAATCTGGTCAATACGATGATAGCTATACTCCATCGGTACGTATGCTGTTTGAAGACGAACTCGTAAAAGAAAACACTAATAAATCAATACAAACAAAAACCGACTAATTTATTCAATATGGAAATGCAACAATTTTACTACGATAACAAAATCGTTAAAAAATTCCTCTACGCCACCATAATTTTCGGAGTTGTTGGGATGCTTGTTGGGCTAATACTAGCCTTCATGTTTTTATTCCCAAATATGACAGACGGAATTTCATGGCTTAGTTTTGGACGTTTAAGACCACTACATACTAATGCCGTAATATTTGCCTTTGTAGGTAACGCATTATTTGCTGGTGTGTATTACTCTATGCAACGACTGCTTAAAGCAAGAATGTTTAGCGATTTGCTAAGTAATATTAATTTTTGGGGATGGCAATTAATCATTGTTGGTGCCGCAATTACTTTACCACTTGGTATTACTACTTCAAAAGAGTATGCCGAACTAGAATGGCCTTTTGATATTGCCATTGCACTTGTTTGGGTAGTTTTTGGTATTAATATGATTGGTACAATTTTAAAACGTCGTCAACGTCACCTTTATGTTGCTATTTGGTTTTATATCGCAACATTTGTAACTGTTGCAGTTCTTCACATTTTTAATAGTTTAGAACTACCAGTTAGTGCTCTTAAAAGTTATTCAGTTTACGCAGGTGTACAAGATGCATTAGTACAATGGTGGTACGGCCATAATGCGGTTGCATTCTTCTTAACCACACCATTCTTAGGATTGATGTATTATTTTGTACCAAAGGCTGCAAATAGACCTGTTTATTCATATAGGCTTTCTATTGTACACTTCTGGTCATTAATTTTCATCTATATCTGGGCTGGTCCTCACCACTTATTATATACAGCTTTACCAGAATGGGCACAACACTTAGGTGTAGCTTTCTCTGTTATGTTAATTGCACCTTCTTGGGGTGGAATGATAAACGGTTTATTAACATTACGTGGTGCTTGGGATAAAGTACGTACAGACCCAGTTCTTAAATTTATGGTAGTAGCCATTACTGGCTATGGTATGGCAACGTTTGAAGGCCCAATGCTTTCATTAAAAAATGTAAATGCCATCGCTCACTTTACAGATTGGATTATTGCTCACGTGCACGTTGGCGCATTAGCATGGAATGGTTTTATGGCATTTGGTATGATTTATTGGTTAATACCTCGCTTATTCAAAACAAAACTACATTCTATTGGGTTAGCTAACGTTCACTTCTGGATTGGTACACTTGGTATCATCTTATATGCACTACCTATGTATGTTGCTGGATTTACTCAAGCAAGTATGTGGAAACAATTTAATCCAGATGGAAGCATCGTTTACGGTAACTTCTTAGAAACAGTAACCGAAATTATTCCAATGTACTGGATGCGTGCTATAGGTGGCACATTATACTTAGCTGGTATGCTCATCTTAGTATACAATGTTATTGTAACTATAGTAAGAGCTAAATCTAAGGTCACTGATGAATTAGCTGAAGCACCTGCTTTACAACGTGTATCTGCGAAAAGAGTTGCTGGCGAAGGTTGGCACACTTGGTTAGAGCGTAAACCAGTATTATTAACTATTTATGCTACTGTTGCTATTCTAATTGGTGGTATTGTTCAAATTATTCCAACATTAGTTGTGGAATCTAATATCCCAACTATAAGTAGTGTAAAACCATATTCGCCTCTAGAACTAGAAGGTCGAGACATCTATATACGAGAAGGTTGTGTTGGCTGTCACTCTCAAATGATTCGTCCGTTTAGAAGTGAAGTAGAACGCTACGGTGAATATTCTAAAGCTGGTGAATATGTTTACGATCATCCATTCCTTTGGGGAAGTAAGCGTACAGGACCAGACTTACACCGAATTGGTGGTAAATATAACGACAACTGGCACTTTAACCATATGTACGATCCTCAAAGTACATCCACAGGTTCTATTATGCCAGCTTACAAATGGTTAATTGTTGGTGAAGGTGCAAAACTCGATAAGTCTATGACCGAAAAGAAAATGGAAGCAATGGTGAGTCTTGGTGTTCCATATTCTGAAGAAGACATCGCAAACGCACAAGCATCAATGCTAGAACAAGGTGCTCAAATTGAGAAAAACCTTTATAGTGATCCTGATTTTGCAAAATCATACGAAGCTGATAAAGCAGCTGGCGGTGAGAACTTTGTAGAAATGAAAAACAGAGAGATTGTTGCACTTATTGCTTATCTGCAACGTCTTGGTACGGATATCAAAGTAAAAGAAATCATAGAAGAAACCGCTTCAAACGAATAAGATTATGCTAAAATTTGTAAAACATCATATGGAAAGTATTACTGGGATAGAAATCTACCCATTAATATCGCTCTTAATCTTTTTCATCTTTTTTGTGACCTTATTTTATTGGGTAATTACGGCGAAAAAGGATTACATAAACACTGTAAGTAATATACCATTAGACAACCAAAACGATACTAAACAATGAGACATTTAATTCCATCATACATAAGAGTTCCAGTAGTTTTTTTCACTATTGCAGGACTTATAGAATACTTTGTAGATTCTGGTGATGAGCCAGCCTTCTTAGCACAACCAGTAATCATGTTATTCCTTTTACTTGTATTACTATTTCTAATTGCAATAGAAGGTATTGTAAGTACAATGGACAATATTTTATACCAAAGTTTAGATGCAGAAGGTAAAGCAAGGTACGACGCTCAAAAAGCAGCACCTTCTAAGCTGTCATTATGGATTCAAAAGACGTATAAAAAACTTCTTGGTTCTAAACCTATTGAACAAGAAGGTGAGATCATTTTAGATCATAACTACGATGGTATAAAAGAACTCGACAACAGTCTTCCACCTTGGTGGTTATACGGATTCTATATTACAATCATTTTTGCAGTAGTGTATTTGGCGAAATTCCACATTTTTAATGCAGATGACCAATTTGCTGAATACGAAATAGAATATGCTGAAGCCAATAGAGCCATTGAAGAGTACAAAAAGACGGCTAAAAACTTAGTAGATGTTAATACCGTTGAGTTACTTACTGAGTCTTCTGACTTAAATGCTGGTAAATCAATTTTTGAAACCAACTGTGTGGCATGTCATATGGCAGATGGTGGTGGAGGAATTGGCCCTAACCTAACAGACAAACATTGGATTCTTGGTGGTGGTATTAAGAACGTCTTTAGAACAATTTCTGAAGGTGGCCGAGACGGAAAAGGTATGGTTGCTTGGAAAGCCAACCTTAAACCACTTGAAATGGCACAAGTAGCAAGCTATGTTTTACAATTTGAAGGTACAACACCAGCAAATCCTAAAGCTGCTGAAGGTGACATTTGGGTTGATGAGTCTGCTGCAACTGAAGAAACTACAGATGATAATGTAGAAACTGAAGACGTTCCAACTGAAGAAACTACCGAAGAAGTAGCACCTGAGACAGAAACTATTACATCTTCTAACTAGAGATAATAATATAAAGCTGCGAAAGTAAAATGGAAACACCACCAAACGAAGTCTTTAGGGACTCTATTGGAACCATAAATGAAGAAGGAAATAGACATTGGATTTTTCCAAAGAAGCCTTCCGGACCATTTTGGGAAAAAAGAAAACTCGTAAGTTACTTTCTTTTAACCTTCTTATTTGTAGCGCCATTTATAAAAATTAACGGAAACCAATTCTTGATGTTTAATGTCTTAGAAAGACGATTTAACATCTTTGGTTTCCCATTTTGGCCACAAGATTTTCACCTTTTTGTAATCTCAATGATAATAGGTGTGGTTTTTATCACACTATTTACCGTTGGATTTGGTAGAATTTTTTGTGGATGGATTTGCCCACAAACCATTTTTATGGAAATGGTATTTAGACGTATTGAGTTTTGGATTGATGGTGACCGCAACAAACAAATGCGTTTGGATAGACAAAAATGGGATGCAGAAAAAATAAGAAAGCGCCTGCTTAAATGGTTTATCTTTTTAGTGATTTCATTTTTAATTGCTAATGTGTTTTTAGCCTATTTAATTGGTGGTGATAAACTCATCAATTATGTAGTTGAAGGTCCAATGAAACATATGGGTACTTTAATTCCGCTACTAATATTTACAGGTGTATTCTACTTTGTCTTTGCATGGTTTAGAGAGCAAGTCTGTATCATTGCTTGTCCATACGGAAGATTACAAGGTGTGCTTTTAGACAATAAATCTATCGTTGTGGCTTACGATCACAAACGTGGTGAAGGTGAAAATGGCAGAAAGAAATTCAGGAAAAATGAAGACAGAGAAGCTTTAGGTCATGGTGATTGTATAGATTGTTTTCAATGCGTGCATGTCTGCCCTACAGGAATTGATATAAGAAACGGTACACAATTAGAATGTGTGAATTGTACAGCATGTATTGACGAGTGCGATACCATAATGGAAAAGATTAAAAAACCTAAAGGTCTTATCCGTTATGCAAGTGAAAACAATATTGAAAAGAAAGAGCCTTTTAAGCTAACCGCTCGCATGAAAGGTTACATTGCAGTTCTTGTAATATTAATTGGTGTTTTATTAGGCATGTTAGCATTAAGAAATGATGTTGAAGCTAGAATATTAAGATTACCAGGACAACTTTATGAACATAAAGACAATAACATTATTAGCAATGTGTACACCTACAAACTTGTAAATAAAACTACTGAAGATATTAATGATGTAAGTTTTAAACTTAGAGGCATTGCCGGAGAAATTAAATTAGTTTCTACAACTACCACATTTGAAGTAAAAGAAAATGGATTAGCAGAAGGTACATTGTTTATAGAGTTAAAACAAAGTGATTTGTCTGGTGATAAAAACAAAGTAACCATAGATGTTTATAGTGGTGATCAATTGATCGAAACAACTTCGGTTTCCTTTTTAGGACCAAGAAGTTATAATTAGAAATTAAGTCCTGAACTTACACTTCGACTACGCTCAGTGTGACAGTTCAGGATAAAAATAAGTTGAATTATGAAAGTAAATTGGGGAACAGCAATAGTCATTGCATTTGTAGGATTTATAGGATTTATCATGTATTTCGTTGTTAATATGGCTACAGACGACAAATACGACCACGACTTAGTAGTTGAAGATTACTACCAACAAGAATTAGCCTTTCAAACAGATATAGACAAGGAAAAAAATGCTAAAAAACTTGCAACAAATATTACTTGGAAAAAAACCAATGAAGGTATTGTTTTCACATTCCCCAAAGAACTAAATATAGAAAATATTAAAGGTACAGTGTTCCTATACAGACCATCTAATAAACACCTAGATATTGAAACGCCTATTTCTTTATCTAACCACAATTTGCTCATACCTGACAATCGTTTACTGGATGGTCGTTGGAACATTAAGATTGACTGGCAACACAACAATCAATCGTACCTATTTAAAGAGGCTATAACATACTAAGTAATTTATGCTTTACTCAGCATTCATATTAGGTTTATTGGGTAGTTTACACTGTGTGGGCATGTGTGGACCAATAGCTTTTATGCTTCCTGTTGATCGTTCCAATTCCTTTAAAAAAATAAGCCAAATAAGCATATATCATATTGGTAGACTTATTTCATATAGTCTAATCGGTTTAGTTTTTGGTCTAGTTGGTAAAAGCCTTTACATATTCGGAATGCAACAGCAGCTTTCTATAGCTGTGGGAATATTAATGATCATACTTGTTGTTATACCTTATAAAACGATAGGTAAATACAATTTATCTAAACCTTTAAATAGACTCGTATCCAAAGTTAAATCAAGCTTAGGATCAGCCTTAAAAAAGAAAACAGCAGATACTTTTTTAACCATTGGATTTCTTAATGGATTTTTACCTTGTGGATTAGTATACATGGCTGTTTTTGGCGCTATTGCAACTGGAAGCTTATTAGAAGGTAGTATTTACATGATACTTTTCGGACTTGGCACTATTCCATTAATGACATGTGCCATTTATTTGGGTAAATTTTTAAACCAAACCATTAAACAACGGATTCAAAAAGCAATTCCTGTATTTGTAGTCATCATTGGTGTCTTGTTTATTTTAAGAGGCTTAGGTCTTGGCATACCTTACATTTCACCTACTCCTGTGGTTGAAATGGCTACAAGTAATATGAGTTGTCATTAAATAACGAAAGTAAATGTTGAAAAGAGATTCCTGCTTACGCAGGAATGACAAATAAGAAACTAATTAACTAACTGTTATATAAAAGAAAACGCCGAAGACTAAATGCTTCGGCGTTTTTGCTTGATATTTTATTTTACGAACTAACTTATAATATCAAGAACTACTATTAAATTTTAAATGTCATTACAGGTAAGGTTGAATGATTGGCAACATCTTCTGATATACTACCTTCAAAGAAATGTGCTAAACCTTTTCTTCCGTGTGTAGCTACAGCAATTAAATCAGCACCTATTGTATTAGAAAAGTTTAAAATACCTTTCTCGATAGAATAATCTGAAACCACATGAACATTCACCATATTATCTAAATGACCATCCGCTTTTTTCAGGAAGTTTGACACTCGCTTATCAATCTCTGCTGAACTTCTAAAGTTACCATCTGGTGAATTCACATAGACTAAATGCATCTTAGCACCAATCTTTCCAAAGGTTACCTTAGCATTAAGATAAGGTCTTATAGCTTCTTCAGAAAAGTCACTTGCAAACACGCCATTATCAAAGTCTAAAAGTATTGGATTATGTTTTATAACAAGTACAGGCACATCAGAGTGTCTTATTACCTTCTCGGTGTTCGAGCCAACTATAGCACCTTTAACGCCACTAGCACCATGAGATCCCATGACAATAAGATTTGCACCATTATCATTGGCAACAACATTCACTTCTCGCCAAACTTTAAAATGCTTTATAATTGGAGTCACCTTTAGATCCCTTAAGTAAGCTTTATCTAAAAAGGCTTCAAATTTTTGTTCAGCCAGTTTTACATAAAATGTGGCTTCTTCGTTTAAAGATTCATTATCAGCAGAAATTATTGCGTTAGATAGTTCTAACATGTGTAATACAAATAATTCTGATTTATGTTTACGAGCAATATTGGCAGCTGCCTCTAAGGCAAACTCAGAATGCTCAGAAAAGTCGACAGGTACAATAATTTTTTTCATCTTTTTCAGATTTAAATTGTCATGGAAAATAATTGGGTATTAGGTTTCTTTCTTTGCAAACGCAAATCAAAAGCCATACAAATATTTCTTATAAAAGGTTTCCCTTTTTCAGTTACGGTTATCTTTTTTCTTTCAAAAGTTAATAAACCGTCTTGTTCAAATTCTTTTAATTTTACCAATGTCTCAGGTAATTCAGTAAAGGTCATATCGCCATTTAACCATGACGTTTCGAAGTGACACATTAGATTAAGAATATGCTTTCTAATGATTAAATCTTCTTCATTTAAAATATGTCCTCTATATACTGGTATGGTATCTTCTTCTAATAATTGATAATAGTCTTCAATTGACTTTACATTTTGCGCAAAACCATACCAACTATCGCTGATAGCTGAAACACCTAAACCAATCATAAGTTGGGTTTTTGAGGCTGTATAGCCCATAAAATTTCGATGCATTTTTTGGTTCTTTGCAGCTTTGTAAAGTGAATCACTCTTTAAGGCGAAATGATCCATACCAATTTCAGTAAAACCAGCCTGTTGAAGATAATATTTACCCATTTCATATTGCAATCGTTTGCTTTCTGCACTTGGTAAATCTTCGTCTTTAAAACCACGTTGACCATTACCTTTTATCCATGGCACGTGCGCATAACTGTAAAAAGCGAGTCGATCTGGTTTAATTAATTTGGTTTTGGTGATTGTTTGTAATACATCTGATTCGTCTTGGAATGGTAATCCAAAAATAATATCATGCCCAACAGATGTATAACCTATTTCTCTAGCCAATTGGGTTACCTTTTGAACATTCTCAAAAGTCTGAACCCTATTAATGGCAGCCTGAATCTTTGGATTATAATCCTGAACCCCAAAACTCACACGTCTAAAACCTAAATCGTATAAAGTCTGAAGATGTTCTCTAGTAGTGTTATTTGGGTGACCTTCAAAACTAAATTCATAATTATCATCAACATCAGATGTTCGTAATAATTCTGATATTAATAATTTGAGATTTTCTGGTGAGAAAAAAGTAGGTGTTCCTCCACCGAGATGCAATTCTTTAATTTTTGGTCTTTCATGTAATACATCTCGATAAAGTTTCCATTCTTTTAAAAGGGCATTTATATAAGGTAATTCTACCTCATGACGCTTGGTAATGCGTTTATGACACCCACAAAAGGTGCATAAACTTTCGCAAAAAGGTAAATGCAAATACAAACTTATACCTTCGTTTGTATTACTTTCTTCGTAAGATTTAATTAATGATTGCTTCCAATTAGCTAAGGAAAACGTTTCAATATCCCAATAAGGTACTGTTGGATAGCTGGTGTAGCGTGGCCCAGCAACGTTGTACTTATCTATTAAACTATAACTCATACCTATGTAATTACGTCTCAAAGATACATGTGCTCTATAGCTTAAATTATGACTTTTGTCATATGTTATTAAATAGGCCTTTTTCCTTATCAATAAATAATAGCAAAACAAAAGACCAAAGCTTTCTTTATAAGGAAAATAGCTTGGAAGTAAACTGTGATATGCTTAACTTTACTTCAAAAACAAACGACACATGAAGCACTTTAAATTAGCAGCTTTAGCCATAGCGCTAATACTGACAACAGCTTGTAAAAATGAAAAAGAAAATGAGCCAAAAACTGCTGAAACATCAGCGGAAAGCACTGTCAAATTTGTTGCAAAACCAGAAGCTACAAAAGTAAAATGGACAGCTTATAAAACAACAGAAAAGAAAGCTGTAGGTGGAGAGTTTACTACAGTGAATTTTGAAAATAAGCAAGGTGCAACAGCAGAAGAAGCACTTAACGGTTTAGAGTTTTCTATTCCTGTAAAAAGCCTATTTACAAAAGATGAAGGTAGAGATGCCAAAATTAAGGAGTTCTTTTTTGGCGCTATGTTAAACACAGAACTTATTAAAGGAAAAGTGAATCATGTTAACGGTGCATATACGGCTACCTTAACTATGAACGGAGAAACTAAAGACTTGCCACTTGATGTTAATATTACTGATGAAAGACGTGTTACTATGAATGCCGTTATGCAACTTAAAGACTGGAATGCTCTAGATGCTTTAGCGTCCTTAAACAAAGTTTGCTACGAATTACATAAAGGCCCAGATGGTATTAGTAAAACATGGGAGGAAGTTGGTATTGAAGTTAGCACTTACCTAAGAAAAAATTAATTTCATTTAGTAAATAATAAAAAAGGTGCGGTAATTACCGCACCTTTTTTTATTTGTTTTCTTCAGAAAGATAAGCCTTTAAGTACTTCTCAGCTCTAAAATTATTCGGGTTTCTCTCAAGAGCTTTTCTGTAATTATTATAAGCCTGCAAGCTATCACCACTTTGTAGGTATGCATCTGCTAAACTGTCATAAACATTATCACTATTTGGGTGAAGTTTAGTGTTTAAAGTAAAAACATCTATAGCTTTTTGATAGTCTTTATCTCTTAAATGCCTATAACCTATGCGATTGAATTCCCATTCTTCAATATAAGAACTTGTAGAATCTTGAGCTTTAATTTCTAGGTAACCTGCAAGGGCTTTCTCATAATTTCCTTCTTTAAGATACTGACTCGGTGTTTTGTAGTCATCTGATAATTTCTTGTAATCATAAGAAATCTTAGTTTCATCATCTTTAGAGATTACAGATAAGTACATCACTTTAGTTTCAGGATGTTCTACAAATCGAAATTTCTTATACATATCTGGAATAAAAAACTCATTCTCGTTTAAAACAACTGGTTCTATTTTTCCACCTTTAAAATTGAAAAAGATCTTATTACCGTCATAAGATACTGTCATTATTTCGTCTGGATGATATAAATACTTGCCTGAAGTTTCATTTTTATATTCTTCTGTAAATTCAACAGAATTTGAGCAGCCCAATATGAATAGTGCAAATACAAGTAATAGAAGTTTAGATTTCATTTTTTGATTGGTTTGGTTGATGTTTAAGCTAGTTTTGTCAGTTCGAGTGATTCCAAGAATAAGAGTGTAAAATCTACTTCTCGATACAATCACGCCTAAGCGTGACCACTCGAAGTGACATGAAACAAAAAAGTCTCACTAAAAGTGAGACGATTTTATTTAAAATATGTTACGCGATATATTAAAAATAGGTTTCGTATGTAGCCTGTCTTGAACGTAATCGAAAGGCTCAACCTGACATTTTAATATATTACCAAAATTGGTTCTCTACTTATTTAGTTCCCATTAACTCTACGTCAAAAACTAAAGTCGCATTTGGTGGAATTACGCCACCTGCACCAGCAGCACCATAAGCCAAGTCACTAGGAATTACTAAACGTGCTTTATCACCAACGTTTAATAAACAAATACCTTCATCCCACCCAGGAATTACTTGTCCTACACCAACTTGAAAATCTAAAGGTGCATTTCTCTTATATGAAGAATCAAATACAGTTCCGTCAGCTAATTGTCCTTTATAGTGTACAGAAACCATGTTTCCTTTTTCAGCTTTTTTACCATCACCTTTTTGGATAATTTGGTAACGTAAGCCTGAAGCTGTTTCTTCAAAACCTGCAGCAAGTTTATCTAACTCAGCTTTAGCGGCTTCACGCTCAGCAGCAATACGTGCTTCTCTTGCGCCTTCAAAAACTCTAAACGCTTCAATAGCATTAAAATTTTCTGCATCTGCACCTACTCTAATGATTTCTAATTTTTCAATTTTATCACCTTGCGCAACAGCATCTACAATATCTTGTCCTTCTACCACATTACCAAAAACAGTGTGTTTACCATCTAACCATGGTGTCTCAACATGCGTTATAAAGAATTGACTTCCGTTTGTTCCAGGACCAGCATTTGCCATAGATAATTTACCTGGCGCATCGTGCTTTAAATCTGGATGAATCTCGTCATCAAACTTATAACCTGGATTACCAGTTCCTGTGCCTTGTGGGCATCCACCTTGAATCATAAAATCTGGAATTACTCTATGGAAGTTTAATCCGTCGTAGTAAGGATTTCCTTGAGGTTTAGCCGAGTTTTCCATGTTTCCTTCTGCTAAAGCCACAAAGTTACCAACTGTACCAGGTGTTTTTTCAAATTCTAAATTCACTAATATTTCACCTTTTGAGGTGTTGAATTTTGCGTATAAACCGTCTTGCATGTTTTTGTCTTTTGTTTAAGGCTGCAAAGATAAGAATAAAGTTAGAAGTTAGAAGTTAGAAGTTAGAAGTTAGAAGTTAGAAGTTAGAAGTTGGGATTTGGTATTTGGTATTTGGTATTTGGTATTTGGTATTTGGAATTTTTAAAACTTATTTTTTGTGTAGTTTTGGCAAAATTAATTTTTATGGGGTTTTCATTTTCGAAATTATTAGGTAAAGACAAAGTAGCATCTGAGGATACAATTGAAGCAATAATAGCATCAATTGAACACAAACCTTATGGTGTATCGGAATCAAATGTACTTTTCTCTGGTATGAATGAACTTGGCGGCTATTTATTCTTTCAAACTGTAATTGTTGGTGATCTTAGTGTGAAGGTAAAAAATGGTGCTACGCTTACATTTAAAGGTGAAAATTTTGAATTAACCCTAAACTCAGATTCTCTAGAATTTGAATCTAGCTCAACGGAAACTAAAGGGAGAAATGCGACAAATATCGACTTTCAGATTGAAGAGTCTGATATTAAAAAACTGCAAAACGCTACACTTGAAGAGATTGTCTTAAAAGTTAAAAAGCGAGAGATTTTGTTTACGAAGTATAAAAATTAAGAAAAATAAATTCTAACTAACATTAAATCGTAAAACCGTCTTCAATTTTTCTTTTGGCACTTTTCTAAAATCAGATAAGTAAATCTCGCGATGTGTTTTGTCTTTTCTTTTTAGATTATTTTCTAATGCAAACGCTTCCATTTTAGCAAAACTTGCTGGTTCATCATCATAACTTCCTATATGCAACATTTGAATACATTTACCGTCTTTAATTTTCTGTAATTGTATTCTATCTAAAAGTGCGTTTGGCTTTTTATGCTTAGTTAACTTTAGCATTTCTTCAAAAAAAGATTGAGACACAAAATCTGGTTGTCTAATCATAAGATTAAATACAAAATCATCCTTATTTATTTTACCAGTAAAATTTAGCTTTGCTTCTTCAGATATATCCCAAATACCAGTTAATGGATAAACCGTCCAATCTTTATAATCTTGTGGTGGATTTTCTACTTTTTTTAAATTCATTTTTATAGCGTAAGACACACTATACAATGCTTCTATACAACTGGCAAAGAATGCACTATTAGGATTACCTTCACCACTTAATACAATATATTGAAACTCCGGAACTTCAATATATTCTGGTTTTGTTTTTGGTAAGTAGATGGCCTTTTCTGCTTTTCGCCATTCGTGTTTCATATCAACAGAAGATAAGAGCTATTAATTCGCAACCTCACTAATAAACTTTATACGATATAAGCGTAATTCTTCATCGTCGTAGTCACCATCAAATTCATCGATAGCATCAGAGATTTTATCGCTTTCAGATTCCATAAAGTAGTCATGGATTTCTTCTTGCTGGTCTTCGTCTAAAATTTCGTCAATCCAATAACTAATATTAAGCTTAGTCCCAGAATAGACAATAGATTCCATTTCAGAAATAAAATCTGTCATTTCCATGCCTTTTGCTGATGCAATATCATCTAGAGGAAGCTTTCTATCTACATTTTGTATGATATATAATTTTAAAGCAGAGTTAGAACCTGTAGATTTTACAACCATATCATCTGGTCGCATAATATCATTTTCTTCCACATATTCTGCAATTAAAGCCACGAAGTCTTTACCATATTTTTTAGCCTTACTTTCACCAACACCATGCACATTGTTCATTTCCTCAATGGTAATAGGATATTTTAAAGCCATATCTTCTAATGATGGGTCTTGAAAAATCACAAATGGTGGTACACCGAGTTTTTTAGCGTTGCGCTTTCTCAAATCCTTAAGCATTGTCATGAGCTTTTCATCTGCCGCAGCACCGCCACCTTTTCCGTTAGTGATAATACCATCATTAGAGGCTTCATCATACACATGGTCTTCTGCCATCATAAAAGATTCAGGCGTATCAATAAAAGCTTTTCCTTCATCACTTAATCTAAGAACACCATAAGTTTCAATATCTTTCTTCAGTAGACCTGCAACAATAACCTGACGGATTAAAGCCATCCAAAAACGGTCGTCTTTGGCTTTACCAATTCCAAAAAACGGTTGCGTATCTGTTTTATGTGAAGAAATTAAAGCATTTGCCTTACCAATGATTACTTGTACTAAATCTTTGGGTTTATACTTTTCGTTGGTATTCTTAACCGTATTTAAAAGCATTTTCACCTCATCTTTAGCTTCGGTTTGCTTTTTGGGATTACGAACATTATCGTCCATATCACCACCTTCACCAGTTTCATTATCAAATTCTTCTCCAAAATAATGAAGAATAAACTTTCGTCGAGATACCGAAGTCTCAGCAAAAGCTACAACTTCTTGTAATAAAGCATGACCAACTTCTTGTTCAGCAACAGGCTTACCAGACATAAACTTCTCTAACTTCTCAATATCTTTATAAGCGTAGTATGCTAAACAATGACCTTCTCCTCCATCTCTACCTGCTCTACCAGTTTCTTGATAATAACTTTCTATACTTTTAGGGATATCATGATGAATTACAAAACGCACATCGGGTTTGTCAATTCCCATACCAAATGCGATGGTTGCCACAACAACATCTGTATCTTCCATTAAGAACATATCTTGATGCTTAACTCTTGTTTTAGCATCTAAACCAGCGTGATATGGTACAGCTTTTATGCCATTAACCTGAAGTACTTGTGCTAATTCTTCAACACGTTTTCGACTGAGACAATAAACAATACCAGATTTACCTTCGTTCTGTTTTATAAAACGAATAATATCTGCATCTACATTTTTAGTTTTTGGGCGTACTTCGTAATACAAGTTTGGTCTGTTAAATGATGCTTTAAAAGTCACCGCATCCGTCATTCCTAAACTCTTTAAAATATCTTCCTGTACTTTTGGTGTTGCTGTCGCTGTTAAACCCACTATTGGAATATTATCACCAATACGTTTTATGATTAGTCTAAGGTTTCTGTATTCTGGCCTAAAATCATGTCCCCATTCACTAATACAGTGTGCCTCGTCAACAGCCATAAAAGAAATTTTAACTGTTCTTAAAAAGTCAACATACTCCTCTTTGGTCAATGATTCTGGCGCGACATATAATAATTTGGTAATACCGTTTTTAATATCATCCTTAACACGTTTCACTTCTGTTTTATTTAGTGATGAGTTAAGTACATGCGCCACACCTTGATGTTCAGAAACTGCACGTATGGCATCTACCTGATTCTTCATCAAAGCAATTAGTGGTGACACAACAATTGCCGTTCCTTCTTTTATTAATGCTGGAAGTTGATAACATAACGATTTTCCACCTCCAGTTGGCATAATCACAAATGTATTATTGCCAGCAACCACATTTTGTATAACTTCTTCTTGAAGTCCTTTAAATCCAGAAAAACCGAAGTACTTCTTTAATGCGGAGTGTAAGTCAATATCTTCAATACTCATTAATCCCTTTTTGGTATTTGTAAAAAATTTGTTCTGTAAGAAACTAAATTTTGGTCGTTGAAAATACAAAATTTAGTTTGCTTCAATAGCCATTATAATTATAGACAATTTTTGATTCAATATGAGTTTGAAATTTACTATTGAAAAAAAATCGTGTACTTTTGCAATAACCTAAAGATAACAATTTCTTTAATTCTAAAAAAAGTAATAAAAATTTAGTTTTGAATCCTAAGTCATCCATTTTAAACACTGCAAAAAGCACTATAAATTTAGAAAGCGAAGCTATTTCTAATTTGGCGAATTTACTTACAGAAGATTTCGTAGAAGCGGTGGAATTAATTTATAATTCTAAAGGTAGAGTTATCATTACTGGAATTGGTAAAAGTGCCATAATTGCAAACAAAATTGTAGCTACTTTAAACTCAACAGGTACACCTTCAGTTTTTATGCACGCGGCAGATGCCATTCATGGTGATTTAGGTCTTATTTTAGAAGATGATATAGTCATTTGTATT
Source organism: uncultured Flavobacteriaceae bacterium (assembly GCA_964517835.1). Taxonomy (GTDB): domain Bacteria; phylum Bacteroidota; class Bacteroidia; order Flavobacteriales; family Flavobacteriaceae; genus Winogradskyella. The sequence goes on from CAZFEV010000006.1 coordinate 44,169, forward strand.
TCAAAAAGTGGTAATACTCCTGAAATAAAAGTGCTTGTACCGTTAATTAAAAACGCCAAGAATAAAATGATTGCTATCACGAGCAACAAGGAATCGTTTTTAGGTCAGCAAGCTGATTATGTACTTAATGTCTATGTTGCCCAAGAAGCGTGTCCTAATAACCTTGCACCTACCACAAGTACCACTGCGCAACTTGTAATGGGAGATGCCTTAGCAGTTTGTCTGTTAGAGCTTAGAGGTTTCTCGAGTAGGGATTTTGCTAAATATCATCCTGGTGGATCCTTAGGTAAACGATTATATCTTAGAGTCAACGATTTATCATCACAAAATCAAAAGCCAAAAGTGGGATTAGAGGCTACCATACAAGAAGTCATCGTTGAAATATCTGAAAAAATGCTTGGTGTTACAGCTGTTGTAGAAGATGATAGAATTATTGGTATCATAACTGACGGTGATTTAAGACGCATGCTGAGTAAGAGTTCTGATTTCTCAAGTTTAAAAGCCAAAGACATTATGAGTAAAGATCCACGTCGTATACAAGAAGATGCTATGGCTGTGGATGCAAAAGAAGTTATGGAAGAGCATGGTATTTCTCAATTACTTGTTGAACACAATGGTAATTACGCTGGCGTAGTTCACTTACATGACCTAATCAAAGAAGGCATTATATAATGGCAAATAAAAATGTAGACGAAATGTCTTTTTTAGACCATCTTGAAGATTTAAGATGGCACTTAATTAGAGCAACTTTAGGCATTGTTATTGCTGCTTCAATCGCAGGTTTCTTTTATAAGTTCATATTCAATGTCATTATTTTCGGGCCAACCGAGATGAGTTTCCCAACGTATAAGTGGCTTTGTAAAATGTCAGAACTGATAGGAATGAATGACACCACCTTTTGTGCCGATGAACTGCCGTTTATTATTCAGAATAGAACAGTTGCTGGTCAATTTTCAGCGCACATTTGGACATCTATTTATGCTGGCTTCATCATTGCATTTCCTTATGTTTTGTATCAACTTTGGAGCTTTATAAGCCCAGGATTAAAATCTAACGAAAGAAAGAATTCAAGAGGCTTCTTAATTGTTGCTTCATTCTTATTTTTCCTCGGTGTATTATTTGGTTATTATATTGTTACACCACTGTCTTTAAACTTCCTTGCAAATTATCAAGTAGCCGATAAAATATCTAACGAATTTGATATTAGCTCTGTAATTGCTTTAGTAAGATCATCATCACTTGCTTCAGGATTTGTTTTTGAGCTGCCTATAATCATTTACTTTTTAACTAAAGTTGGACTGGTAACTCCGCAATTTTTAAGAAAATACAGAAAATATGCACTAGTTATTGTATTAATTCTGTCGGCAATAATTACACCTCCTGATATTGCGAGTCAAGTGATAGTTGCTATTCCAATATTAATATTATATCAAGTAAGTATATATATATCTGCTATTGTTGTAAGAAATCAAAAAAGAAAAAGAAAAAATGTCTGATCCAGTAAAAGAATTTAATGAGTACCGCACTAAAATGAATGATAAAATTTTAGCGGACAATAATAAAATAGTTAAACGCATCTTTAACCTTGATACCAATGCATTTGCTGAAGGTGCTTTAGATAAAAAGACAAAAGAACTTTTAGGACTTGTAGCCTCAACTGTATTACGATGTGATGATTGCGTAAAATACCATTTAGAATCTTCTCATAAAGAAGGTGTTACAAAAGCTGAAGTAAGTGAAGCACTTGGTATTGCTACCTTAATTGGCGGTACTATTGTTATACCTCATCTTAGAAGAGCCCACGAATATTGGGAGGCTATAGAAAACCAAGGTTAAACTTTTTATAAAAGAAAGCTAAATCTATCTAATAGATATGATTTTGCTATTTTTAGCGTTACAAACGATACTATGAAGCTACGTGCAGAAAATTTAATGAAGTCCTATAGCGGCCGCAAGGTTGTAAAGGATGTATCACTAGAAGTTAATCAAGGGGAAATTGTAGGATTACTTGGTCCTAATGGAGCCGGAAAAACAACATCTTTCTATATGATTGTTGGTATTATAAAACCTAATGGTGGAAACATTTATTTAGATAATACGAATATTACCAAGTTCCCGATGTATAAGCGCGCACAAAACGGTATTGGTTACTTAGCACAAGAGGCTTCTGTTTTCAGAAAATTAAGTATCGAGGACAATATTCTTAGTGTATTGCAACTTACCAAATTGAGTAAGAAGGAACAGCACGAAAAAATGGAATCCCTGATTGAAGAATTTGGTCTTGGCCATATAAGAACAAATAGAGGTGATCTACTTTCTGGTGGTGAGCGCCGAAGAACAGAGATTGCGCGAGCTTTAGCCACAGATCCTAATTTTATCCTATTAGATGAACCATTTGCTGGTGTAGATCCTGTGGCGGTTGAAGACATTCAGCGTATTGTAGCTAAGTTGACTAAAAAGAATATTGGAATTCTCATCACAGATCATAACGTACAAGAAACACTTGCTATTACAGACAGAACATATCTAATGTTTGAAGGAGGAATTCTTAAAGCAGGTAAGCCTGAAGAATTAGCAAGCGATGAAATGGTGCGTAAAGTATACCTAGGCCAAAACTTTGAGCTCAGAAAGAAAAAGCTAGAATTTTAAAACGAATCTTGATTTTTTAATCTTTTAAAAACTCGTTTTACACCATAAACAATTACGGTTTGAATCATCAAATTTAAACCACCATAGATCGCCGTAATTAAAATACCTTCACCTGTATAAAAAGGGAGATTTTTATTGACTAAACTTAATGGAATACTAATAATTGCTATTAAAGTTGAAGTAATATCGGATATACCTGAATCACCCAGAAACAATTCCGCAGCAACAATTGCAGCATGTATTATTAATAATAGAAAAAAGATTTTAAAAAACTCTTTTAGCTTTCTTTTAGTTCTTCTTCTCATGGCTATATGTTTTTAATGGCTCGCACCGTTAATCTCTTCTTCTTTAATCAATTTTTTTTGATATCGTCCTTGCACAATATCTACTATTACTAAGACAGCAATAACGAAATAAAACGTTGTTTTACTCATAGGAGTAATTTCGTTGCCAAAAATCTTTAAATGTGCTAAATGCCCACCTTCTGTCACCAACATTATTCCAACAATAAATAAAATAAATAGACCAAGTACTTCATACATTCTATTTTTAGCTAGAAACACTGAAATTCTATCAGCTAGCAGTAGCATTAATAATCCGCTAATTACAATTGCAATTGCCATAACAATAAATGCGGTTGTTTCATTTTCTATATCACTTGTGAGTCCTATCGCGGCTAAAATAGAATCAAATGAAAAGACTAAATTCATTATCACAATACTAAATATAGCTGCATTTGCAGTTTTGCTTCTACTAGATTTCTCATCTGATTCAACATCAACTTCTAAATCCTTAGTCGAAATCATATGCCAAATTTCTTTTAAGGCTGTGTAAATTATAAAACCACCACCAAGCAATACAATAATGCTGTGACCATTAAACGCAAAGTCTAGCACATCATCAATGTGGCCAGTTAAAAATGAAAATGGTTCTTGGAAAAAATCAATCAATGAAACTAGAAGAAATAACAATACAATTCTTAATCCTATAGCAATAAAAATACCCATTTTACGCACACGCTTACGCTCTTTTTCAGGTGCTTTTTTAGACTCTAATGAAATGTATAATAAGTTGTCAAAACCTAGCACTGCCTGTAACATCACAAGCATAATTAAGGTAAAAATAGCTTCAGCCATAGCTTATAATTTGGTGATTTAGTTGATATTTTTTCTATCTAGAATTGATAATATGATATATAAAATAATGATAAGAGGAATCGCTGCAAATTGAAAGACAATTAATGTCACAATGCTTAATAACATGAATAGATATCTCACCGCATTGTTTTTAAAACTCCAATCTTTAAATTTTAACGCAAATAATTTGATGTTAGAATTCAGTAAGTAGCAACTCAATAATGTCAATGCAATTAAAAACCATTTATTAATGATAATGGTATTCATCAAGTCACTATTCTGGTACTCTAAAATTAATGGTAATGATAAAATTAAAAGTGTGTTTGCTGGTACTGGTAATCCTTTAAAATAAGTTTGTTGATCTTCATCTAAGTTAAACTTCGCTAATCTTAAGGCAGAAGCTAATGGAATAAAAAGTCCAATTAAGGGGACAACTGATAATTTAAATCCTTGCCAATGAAAAACTGAATTCCAAGTATCTGAATAATCATTATAATTTGGTGCATCAACCGTAAGCGACAACAATTGAAACATTATAATGCCTGGCACTACTCCACTGGTAACCAAATCAGCTAATGAGTCTAATTGAATTCCTAATGGACTTTGTACATTTAGTTTCCTAGCTAAAAGACCATCAAAAAAATCGAAGAATATACCTAAAAAAACAAAGAAAGCAGCGACAATGAAATTGTTATGAACTGCAAAAATAACTGCAATACAACCTGAAAATAAATTCAGTAAAGTAACAACATTAGGGATATGTCGTTTAATGCTCATGATTAGTTAGTTTCCGTAAAAATAATAAAGTATTTGGGTTATAGTTAAAATAATTGCTGATTTACCTCGAAATAAAACAATAATAAGGGCTTAATTGAGTTAAATAGATAGAAAAATATTGTGCATATTTGTAAAAAATTTTGCTATTGAAAAATTACCTTGTAGTCTTATTATTTCTTGCTACAATTGTATCTAGCGCTCAATCAACAAGAAAATATTCAAACGAATTTATGAATATTGGTGTTGATGCGGCTGCTTTAGGTATGAGTAATGCTGTGGTGTCTCACACTAATGATGTAAATTCGGGTTATTGGAATCCGGCTGGATTAATCCATCTTGAGGATAAACAACTTGCCTTAATGCATTCTAGTTACTTTGCTAACATTGCCAATTACAACTACATTGCTTTTGGCATGCCTATAGACAAAAAAAGTGCTGTAGGTATATCTCTTATAAGATTTGGTGTCGATGACATTTTAGACACCACTCAACTTATTGATGACCAAGGAAACATCAATTACGATCGTATAAGTACCTTTTCTACTGCAGATTATGGACTTACATTTTCATATGCAAGAGATTTGCCATTAGATGGACTGACTTTTGGCGTAAACGCTAAAGTTATAAGACGTATTATAGGTGATTTTGCATCCTCATGGGGATTTGGCTTAGATGCTGGTATTCAGTTTGAAAATAAGAACGACTGGAAATTTGGTATTATGGCTAGAGACATTACCACAACATATAATGCTTGGTCTATTAACGAAGATAAATTTGAACAAATAAGCGGAGCCGTGGATGGACAAAATCAAGAGCTTCCTGAAACTACTGAAATCACAATACCAAAGTTAGAAATTGGTATGTCGAAAAAGTGGATTTTCAACTACGACTATTCTTTATTAGCTGCAGCTAACCTAAATGTAAGATTCGAACAAAATAACGATGTCATTTCTACCTCTTTTGCAAGTATAAATCCGGCAGTAGGATTTGAATTTGGCTATACAGATCTTGTCTTTTTAAGAGGTGGACTTGGTAATTTTCAGAATGAATTACAAATAGATAATTCTGAAAATATCACGTTTCAGCCAAACTTTGGCGTTGGCTTTAAATACAAAGGAGTTCAAATAGATTATGCGTTTACGGATATTGGTGATCAGAGTGCAGCACTTTACTCTAATGTATTTTCACTAAAAGTAGATTTTAGTATTTTTAGATAATTCTAAAATATGAAACTTAACGTATCACTTCTAATTGCTTTCTTTACAGTATGTATGGTAAAGGCGCAAAGTATAACTTTATCAGAACAAGCAGAAATCTCTGTTTTAACCTTTGGTCCTGGTACATCTCTTAACGATGCCTTTGGCCATAACGCCTTTAGAATTAAAGATCGTTCTAACAGTATTGATTTTGTTTATGGTTATGGTCAATATGATTTTGACGCACCTAACTTCTATCTAAAATTTGCTCGTGGAAAACTCAACTACCTCATAAGCAAACACAAATTCCAAAACATTTACTATCATTATTCTAGCTACGATAGAACTATTTTAGAACAAGTATTAAATCTTTCATTATCTGAAAAACAAAAACTATTCAACTATTTAGAAAACAATTACAAGCCAGAAAATAGAGGCTATTTATATGACTTCTTCTTTGATAATTGCGCAACAAAGATTAGAGATATAACTCAAATTGCAACAGAAAGTAAAATTGAATATCAACAAACTACAGAAGCAGAACCTAAGACGTTTAGAGACCTCATCTATGAGCATGTTAATAAAAACACTTGGGGAAGCTTAGGTATAGATGTAGCTCTTGGGTCTGTGGTTGATAAAGAAGCTACTTATTATGAGTACATGTTTTTACCAAAATATATTTCTAGTTCATTTGAAAATGCTGATTTCAACAACTCAGAAAAATTAGTAAAAAGTTCTGCCATATTATATCAGAGCCAAAGAACCGACAAAAGCTCAAATTTTATATTTAGTCCAATTTTGATATTGGGGTTATTTTCAGTTTTAATCATTTATATCACTTACAGAGATTTCAAAAAGAAACAAAGAAGTAAATGGCTAGACATAATAATATTTAGTTTAACTGGACTTGTTGGACTTGTACTTATATTATTATGGTTTGCAACAGATCATACAGCGACCGCGTACAATTATAATTTGTTATGGGCTTTTCCTTTCAATTTAATTTTACTAACACAGGTCTTCAAACCTCAAACCAAAAAATGGGTTAAACCATATCTAAAGTTTTTATTAATCATGTTCTGTTTAATGACCATGCATTGGATTCTTGGTGTACAAGTTTTTGCAATTGCTTTAATACCTATTTTATCGGCTTTAGTTGTGAGGTACGTTTACCTGATTTCTACTTTTGAATAAAGCTAGTTTTTACTGTCCACGATAATATAGTATTGTACTTAAGGTTTTTAAACAAATATTAAAGTCTAAAAAAACACTTCGGTGTTTAATGTAATACAAATCGTATTGTAATTTTGTAAGACTATCATCAATTGAAGAACCGTATCTCGTATTAACTTGTGCCCATCCTGTTAAACCAGGTTTAATAACATGCCTAGTTTCGTAAAAAGGGATAACTCTGGATAGCTCATTCACAAAAAATGGTCGTTCTGGTCGAGGGCCAATCACACTCATCTCACCTTTTAAGACATTATAAAATTGTGGAATTTCATCTAAACGTGTGCGTCTCAAAAAATTGCCAAAAGCAGTTATCCGCTTGTCACCTTTTGTTGCCCATTTAATACCATCAACTTCGGCATTAACCACCATTGTTCTGAGCTTCACTATTTTAATCTTTTTTCCATTTCTACCAACACGTTCTTGAGTGTAGAATAATGGACCTCTATTTCCTATTAAATTCCCAATTAATATTAATGGAGACACTAGTAAGCCAAAGGTTAAACCAATAACCGCAGAAATAATATCAAAAGTCCTGTGAAAAAAAATGTAAAGCTTGTTTTCGGTATAGCGGCTAAATGGAAAATACTTATAAAAATCTTTTCCTACAAATTGCACTGGTACACGTTTTAAAAGTTCTTCATACACCTGCGTATAATCTCGTATCTTAAATCCTCTTTCCATGAGTAATATCAAATCATGGTAGATCTCAGCTATAATGGATTCCGCATTTATATTTGCTACAATAATCTCAGATATTCTTTCCTCTTCAATAACATTCAAGAACTCTTCCGCCTCAAATTCTTTTAAACCTTTAAATTTTATGGCATCGTCATCAACCTCTTCGCTATTAATAAAACCTACGATTTTATGATTTGGATCTTTCTTACCAAGCGCTTCTATTAAACTCTCTACATTAGAAACTTCAGCAACTAGTAATATTCTTTTATAAAATCTTGCAGATTCTATAAGCTGCGTGTATATAATTCGCCAAAGCAACAGGGACACTATTAATGACAAATAGAAAAATAAGATTTGGATTCTTTGTTCCGGTAATACAGGTGACAAAAATGGAGTAAACAAATAAAACAACACCACTGTTGAGGTCGTTAGAACAATGTTTCTAAAGGTTGTATCTAACTTACTTGCTTGTTGTAAGTCATATAGCTCAAACACGGTTCCGAAAACGGTAAAATACACAAACAATAAAAATAAGGGGACAGCATTTTCTTTGCTTAATATGATATAATCAAAATCTAGGAATAGATTTAAGGCGTAAAGTCCTAAGAAGACCATCAATAAGTCTAAAGACCTTAGAAGTACCTTTCGTTCAGATACTTCAAAGTGAATACCTTTTTTATGTCGCATTAGTAAGGGTTGGGTTTGCGTAAATATAAAAAGACTTTAGCTTTTAACTAAATTTTATCTTAGAAGAGATTGCCATTTTGGTTTAACAACATTCCAGCCAAAAGTTTCTGCTTTTTTTCTCGAATTGTTTATCAGTTTTTCTCGTAATAAATTATTTTCTTGGAGACTTATAATAGTTGAAACCAATTCATTTACGCTATTAGGCGACACGAGTAAAGCTTCTTCATTTTGAGATACTAAAAAGGGAATACCACCAACATCTGTGCTGACAATTGGCAACCCTAAAGCCATCGCTTCCATAATACTTACGGGAGTGTTATCAAAGTTTGTAGTATTAATAAAAATATTATGAGTATGAGACAACTCAATCCATTCTTCTTTAGATAGTTTCCCTGTAAAATTAACTTCTATCCCATTTTCTTTGGCAAACTTTTTAGTTTCTTGTAATGAGCCATCAACTTCTGGCCCAACCATAGTTAAAGAAGCTTTGTAACCTTGATTCAATAAACTTTTTAATACTGATACGGCTAGTTTTGGATTATAAATTGAAGAGAATGACCTTACCCACATCATTTTAATCTGGTCTATAGAGCGATTAGAAAAGGGATATTTTTCAATTTCTATAAAATTAGATATGTATAAAACTTCTTTATAACCAAAGTCTTCAAATGTAGATTTTAAAAAGTTTGAAGGTGCTACTAATTTGTATGCATTCTTAAAAACTGAGGCACTGATCTTAGGATTGTTTTTTAAACGCGACTCTAGATTACCTCCATGCAAAATCGGAACATATTTAAGTTTCAAAAACCTACATAACTGACTTATAATGTATACATAATAAAAATTAAAAGTACTGTAAGTATCTATTAACACATAATCTGTATGAGTCCTGTTTTTAAAAACTAGCCACACCATATCTAATAACCTTAAAACTTTATTAGCCTTTTTAGATGCTATCTTAATTGAACAAAACTCACCTAGCCGTTCACCTAAGGTTTCTATAGTAGTAATGGTTTTACCTTTGCTCGATAAGGCGTTTCCTATGTAAAGGACGTTTTTCATAAGTTACATTCAATAAAGCCAAAGCATAAATAAATCCAGGTGCAGCAATACGCATCGCCGAATGGTTAATAGTTGCAAACCAAAAAATTAAAAAGGCATAGAAAAAAATATTATTAGTATTATAGACTCTATAAATTAATGGTACAAAAACTAATATTAACAACATAATGACACCTAGCAAACCATGTTCTGAGAGCATTCTACTCAATTCGTTATGGGTTGCAACAACTTTACCTAACGTTTTTAAACGTTCTTCTTTCATACCGCTAGCTCCAACACCAAAAAAAGGATTATCAATAAACCCTTCTAGTTCCCCCATAAAAATTTCTAATCTACCTGTAGAAATATCTTCTTTATCTCTACCTCTTGCATCTTTATTTGCATAGCGCTTATCTATGAGTCCACTTGTTTGATTAGAACTGATTACCCATGTAGTTGTGGAGGCAAACAATAAAACAATTAGAGAAATACTTATTACTTTTCTGTTTTTGTAATTAGATCTAAAATAAAAAATTGCTAAAAAGGCAAAAATCATAATAATAGCAGTTAATATGCCACCTCTACTAAATGTAATAATACCTCTATAACTTATAATAGCAAAAAATATCATGTTAACAGCTCGTAATATTTGACTTTTAGATGTAAGAAAGAATTTAACACAGAATACAAACATTCCGATTCCAAGAACTGTTGCTACTTGATTTGGCCCAAAACCACCAGACGTCTCAAAATTAGATTGAGTACCTCTAAAAACATCTTCTAACCTAACAGTATAAAGAAAAAGATAGGTAGTTAGACTAATTACTGGTAAACCCAAATGTTGTAAAATACTATACACCTCACTTAATGTCACTTTTTTATCACAACAATACAATGCAGAGAAACCTAAACATACCGGACCACTTAATACAAAGGCTATATTCTTTCTAAGACTAGAATCTAAACCAATATTAGTAGAAGCAACAACTATAGAAGGAATAAGCATAAAAAGAAACAAAGAATAAGGAAAAGATTTATTAGAAACCCCATTCAAAGACATTCCTATAATCATAAATAGAATAATCAGATACTTAGACGATTCATAAAATATCCCTGCATTTGTCATTCTAAATAAGACCTCTGAACTAACAATATAAGCACATGCACTAATTACAGAAATCGTTTTTTCTTTTGGGTGCGCTGCAAAAATATGATACAAAAAATAGACTACTATGCCAAAAAAAAACAAACGCGGAAAAATACCCACATAGAAAAGTAAAAATCCAAATAAAACATGTAATCCTATTTTAGAAAAATAATCGAGTTTCAAAATATAAGTTATAGAATCGATTTATAAATTATAATTATTTCTGACATAACGTTACCTTCAGAATATTCGCTTATTACTTTTTGGTTAAACTTTTTAGCACAAGATAACCTAAAGTCTTCGTCATTAATGAATTTTTTAATACCCTCTGCAAAATCTGTTTCTTCATTTTCATGAACCAATATACCTTGTGAAGCATTACTAATTAATTTTTTACAGTCCCCAACATCTGTAGCTACAACAGGTAAACCTGCTAAACCGTATTCTATTAAAGTTAATGGTAAACCTTCAGAATTTGAAGACAGCAAACCTATTTGGCATTGATTCATAATATTTAAAATATCTGATCTGCTATTGTAAAAATACACATTATCACTCAGTTGTAACTCTTTAACTTTTTTAAAAAAGGTACTTGAATAATCATCGTTAAAATCCTTGCCTACACAATGCAATGTCCAATCTGGAAATTCTACATTAACCAACTTAAAAGCCTCAAGAAGCATTACATGATTTTTTTGAGCTCTCAGGTTAGCCACACACAACAAGCGTTTACCTTCTGTACCTTGTAACAAGGTTACATTATCTACTTCTAAATTCTCTAAAACAGAAAAATTCTTAATATATCTCACATTCGGGCACCTCAGCTTTTCTTGAGACCAATTTTTTAAGAGCTCATTTACACTAATTATATATGAAAACTTTTGAGAACAAAACCTCATCACTTCATAAGGTCTCGCATTTAACATTTCACTCTTTCCGTAATGGTCGTGCCAAACAATTCTAATTTTGGGAGATAACATCTTAACAATAGTGGCAAAAAAGTAAGAAGATGAATGTGCATGAATAATATTTATACCATTTTTTTTAATAAATCTTCTTAATCTAAAAATGGCCTTTATATCTAATGTAGATTTACGATTTAAAAATAAATAACTAACATCAGCCTGTATTAAATTTAATAATGGACCTTCATCTCTTGTGGCACATAAAAAAGAATTGACACCTAATTTGGTTAAGCCATTTGCGTAATTAACAGCTAGACGCTCAGCACCTCCAGCTTGTAATGAATCTATTAGTTGAAGTACTTTCATTAATGCTTTAAGAGCTTTTGTATTTCTTTTTCAAAATAATCTAAAGTGTATTGTTGAGACCAATCTTCTGCTGCTTTAGATATTGTATTTAAATTCTTTTCTTCAATTGTGTTAATAATTTGACTTACACACATGTCTACATTATCATCTACCAAAACTCCACGTTCTCCATAATTAAGCATCCAAGGCACACAAGACACTTTGCTCGCTACTGGAATAACTCCATAAAACATAGCTTCTGCTATAGCCTTTGGCCAACCTTCGCTCTTAGACAATAAAATGCTAAAATGAGCTGTTTTTAATGCTAGTTTTATATCATCTTTAGACACATTGCCTTTGAGATGAATTGTAGTTTTTAGATTATTCTTTGTATTATAATCTTCTAATGATTGTCTTAAAACGCCATCGCCATAAAGCTCTAAAGTGGCATCAACACCTTTTTTGTTCAATTTTTCAACAATTTGAATCGCTTTTAGAGGCTGTTTTCCTTCAACTAGACTTCCAACAAACACAAAACGAAGTGTTGAAGTAAAATCTTTTTGAATGGATTTCTCAACTTCTGAAGCATTAAATGATGCTGTAAAAAATGACTTTATATTTTTAGTTTGTTTAGGCCAATTACCATAAACTAATGCTTGCATTCGTTTTGTAAAAAAAGTATTGCTCAATATCTTTTTCTGAATTCTATAGCTTAAAGGTTGTTTACTTTTTGGATCCCAATTACCAGCATATTTGGCTGTTTTAAACTTATACGGAAAGCATATCTGGATAAACGCACCAAACATTCCTATATTTCCTGGACATCTTAAATGTATATGGTTTGCACGCATACAAGCTCTAAAAATCTTCCACTTTATTACTGGTATCTTAAAGAGTGATTTTACTGCATGTGCAAAAGATGTAAACTGAATACTCGGAATTTTAGAAAATCTGATATTAGAATGCACATAACAAGCATCAATTTTGGTCAATTCACGTTCTTTTAAAGGTGCTACAACCTCAACCTCATCAACATGGCTCAGCCACAAATTCATTTCTCGCACATATGGAGCATAACCATAAAATTGACCATCCCTTTTTGTGTGTATTACGTGAGAAATAATAAGAAAACGCATTATCGTACTTTTGGTTTATAAAAGAACAAAGTAATCCATCCAAAACATCTACCTAATGATTCTGTAATGACTTCAAGTTTGTTTTTACTTCCTATAATATTTAACATCCTTAATTTTAATAACAAAATAAATGTAAAATGCCATTTTAACTTTGCGGTAAAACTTGGTTTAGGATAAGCAACTCGCCAGACGTACCATCCGTTTCTAGCTACCATTTTACCGTATTTAAACTTATTAGGTCTACCAGAACTATCATGATGATGCTCTAATTGCGCTAAGGTGTTTACATACAGTTGTCCTAATTGAGATACTCTAATTGTAAAATCTGCATCTTCATAAAGTCCATAGCCTTCAAAATAGGTTGAAAATTTCACTTTATCAAAAACCTCTTTTTTAAATGAAGATACTCCACCCATTAATTGTTGCACTTTATATATCTCACCTGATGGAGGCAAAAAACTAATACTTCTTCCGTGCGAAAAGTTAGGTAAATATCCTGGTGAAGTATTAGGATTAACTCCAAAAATCTTACGAACTCTAAAGCGTAAAGGTTCTAATCTTTCCCATTCATCATAATAAAACTTCTTTGAAGATAAAGGCTTTACTTTCTTTTGCCAATTGACTTCGTTTGTGATGTAACCACCAACTCCTAATGCTTTAGGATACTTTGTATAAGTATTTAGCAAATGTTCAAAATAAGATTTATCTAGCACCACATCATCATCTAAAAAGCAAACTACTTGGCTCTGATTAGACACGTTATCTATTCCAAAATTCCGTTGTTTAGTAAGACCTCTATTATCTTCATCTACTTTAAAATAGTTTATGTTCTTATACTTGTTATCTTCTAATGATTTTTGGGTTTTATCACCTATAGAACCATCAATTATTAGAATTTCGTTAGGATACAGCGTTTGATTTTTTATTGAATTAAGCAAACTCAATAAAGGTTTTGGACGCATGTATGTGCAAATGATTAATGAAAAATACATTAATTACTTTTTGAAAGTTGATTAGCCAAATAAACACTTTTATTCCAACGTTTCCTCATCATAAAAAAATATGAAAATATGTTTTTATTTTTTTGTCTTTTAAAAAACTTAAGAAAAAGCAAAGTTTTACTACCAAGAAACTGATGTTTTGTTTTATGATTTAGATTATACAACATCATAGTAGGAGATGGCTTTGGTTGTAATTTATCATCTTCCCAAGTATGCTTAAACTTAGTTCTAAAACCTCCTATTGGAGCTTTAAGATGTATAATTTTACAACTACCCAAATACCCTACATCTACTCCTTTATTTCTAATTTGCATACCAAAATCTGCATCCTCACCATAACCATATTCATAAGCCGTATTAAAACTTATATGCTGTAAAACTAATTTTGACACAATACTACAGCCAGAACCAAAAGTATTCCACTGTAATACTCTACTTTCCATATCTTCATCTTGTTCTCTTAAACATTTTAATGTAGCTGCTTTAAGACTATAATTTTTCATTTGAACAATGGCACTCTTCAACAAATCTTCAGAAAAACGAATATCATCATCTGCTAAAAAACACCATTTTGAATCTACTTTAGATAATGCTATGTTTCTTGCATTACATGCTCCTGTCTTATGAGTAAAAGTATGCTTTATTCTAAAAGGCCATTCTTCTATTTTTATATAATCTAACTGGGTAATTGAGGATTTGTCTGGGTTTTGTTCTACAATTATTACATTTTGAGGTAAGATAGATTGATTAGACAAATCGTTTAATACATCATATAAAAACTCTTTTCTACCCATCGTTGGGATAACAACATCTATTGTGTCGTTATTTAATGTTACATCATTATTAGTTAAATTGGATAAAACATGAAGTTTTGAATCCTTTTCAATTCTTTTGGAAGATAACAATGAACCTATTAATGAAAATAGAAGCAGCTTTTTCTCATAAATTAAAACATTAATAAAAACTATAAAGAGCCATCTTACCTTATAATGCTCTTTAATAAAACTAAAAAAATCTAAATTCGATATTATAGCTTTTCCACTACCTTCTTTGGTTTTAATCAATAAATCTGGGTTACTATAGGTAAACAACCCTTGCTTCTGCCCTTTTTTTGCTATAGAATTTAATACGTAACTAAAAGATCTATTTTTATAATCATGGTAATTATAAGTACTTAAAACATCCGAATTGATAACACCAACATCACTACTCATTATCCAAGTCGGATATATCACTTTTTTATTAACCTTAATAAATGGCGAAGAAGATTCAACATAACCTATTCTGTCGGTAATATAGTTCTGTGTTTTGGTGCAAAAAGACATCATCTGTAATTTATGATGACAAAAACCCTCTAACATATTTGTATTTAAGGAATCTTTGAGATTATTAGAACACCAAACAATTAATTTATTTCTGTACTCCTTAGCTAAATTGAAAAATGTCTTAACAACATCTTTTTCTAGTACATCAACATTTTGATTTGTTTCTGTGTTACTAATGCTTATAACTTTATCATTTTTATGAAAAATTATTATCATGAGCTAATGACAGATTTATACAACTCTATATTTTGTTGTGTAACAATTTCTACTGAAAAATTCTTCGTAACATGTTTTCTTCCTTCCTCACCAAACCGCTTTCTTAATTCTTTATTAGCAGAGAGCTCCAATAATTTTGATGCGAATAATTCATGATTTTTAGGATCTACTGTATAACCAGTCTTTCCGTTAACCATTAACTCTTTTGCCCATCCTACATTAGAACTAACTAATGCTTTTTTCATTGCTAACGTTTCTAGCCAAGTCATTGGAAATGCTTCAGCAAAACTCGGTAAAACGACAATTTCAGCTTCGGCTATTTTAGTCTTTATTTCTTCATATGGTACTTCTGGCAAATGGTTAACCCTCATTTTAGCCTTATCGGTTAACTCATTATAAAAAAGTGATATTGTTGACTTATTTTCAAAAACATCATTTGAATCTTTTCCGATTAGAAGTAAAGAAACATCTGGGTTTTTCTCATTTACTATGTTGAAAATTTTCGCAAGATCTAAAACACCTTTTTTTCTAATAATTGTACCAAAATATAGTATTTGTCCTTTGTTTTCTTTCACTTTTAAAGCTTGAAAAACATTTACATCAATACTGTTATGAATGGTGCTGATTTTATGCTTTAAATTAAATATTTTTTTTGTTACTGCACCTGTAAATGTACTCACAGTAACAATAGCATCGGCACTACTTAATGCTTTTTGCTCTAAAAAACGATTCTTCTTTTTTTGTTGTCTTCTTTCTAAATGGCTAAAATAGCCGTCACTTCCGTTTAGTCTTATTAAAAGAGGAACATTAAACTTCATAAAAGCAGAAACACCTGTCCAATCTGGTGCTTCAATTAGACTTATTTTGTCTAAGTCTATATGCTTGTTAATTATTCTTTGAATGCGCTTTCTCTCTAAATACCAATTAAAAGCGATATGATTTTTTTTTGCAATACTTATAATGCGTATTCCATTATCTGTTATTACGCCACTAAAATTTTGAGCAATTACAAATATTGTTACCTCTACATCTTTTAAGAGCAAGCCATTAGCTAAATTTTTGATACTTGTACCCAAGCCACCAGACCTACTTAACTCTGCATGAGGATATTCTGGAGTTAAAAAACCGATATGCATTTTAGTCATTTGCACTTAAAATATTATTAATACTATTGCAAATTCTTGATGAGGCAAGTTCTGGAGGTGCTTGATTAATAGTTATAAACCATTTTTCTGCCTGTTGTAAAACAGATATACTTTCTGCTTTATCTAAAGATCTTAACAGCACATCTTTAATATCATTTGGGGAATTTAACCAGTAAACCGCATTATTACTTGGCATTGATCTAAAATGTACGTAATCATATACATAAACACCTTTATCTAACTGCTGATTATCATTTAGATAATTGTAGTTCATGTATAAACATGGCTTTTGGTGAATGATATAATCAAACACCATTGAAGAACCTAGGTTAATTACGGCAGAGGTAAACTTTACTAAATCTCGTAATAAAAATAAATCCTCTTTTAAAGGTAAGATAGCATTCCAACTACGATCTACTTTTTCCCAAATAGGCTCTATTGGTACTATTACATCCTTAAATTCATTAATAACATTATCATATCTATCACTAAAATCTACTGGACATCTCCTAAATATTAAACCAAGCTTTTGTCCGCTAGCATTTAGATTTCTAATTGCCATAGCAATATCTCTTAAATACAATTCGTCTTTAGGTGATGTTGTTACATCATCACCACTATAACAGAAGTATGTTTTGTTTATATCTAAATTATATTTTTTGTAAAACGACTCTTTTTCTAAAGAGTTTTCATGGCTGTAGTGAGGTTCAAATTGAGGTGTACCAGTAATTTTAATTCTATTTTTATCTACAAAAGGATAATATGTTTTCAACTCATTATACATATGATTACTCCACACATGATAGTAGTCTGCGGAAACATCTAATGTTGCTTTTGGTAAGTTATCCCAAGAATAGATAAATGAAACCGTAGGAATGTTTAATTCTTTTGTCGCAAGTAATGGAGCAATAGCCAAAGAACTACGTTGACTAGTACAATATACTAGGTCTGGTTGGTCACTAAGGAGTAAGTTCTTAGCATAGTTATAATAAGCTGTTTTAGATTCTAATTTATTGATAGTTTTTCTAATATATTTTAAACCAGACTCAGAATTAAAGCAAAAAGAAGTAGCTTTTATTATTATACTCTTTACAGTATTCTTAAAGCCTTTATATTTTAACGGAAAAGCATAGGTTTTAAAAATATTATCATTATTTCTTTTGCAAAATTGATTAAGCTCTATTCTCTTCTTGGCGGACTTTAATATCTCAGATAACCAATGTAATTTTGGATTCTCTATAAGCTTTTGTTGAAAACCTAATGTTTCTAAATCAAAAGGTGTGCAGTGCCAATAAGTAACTTTGAATCCTTTCTTTTTAGCTTCGGAATGAAAGCTTGAATACGCAAAATTACGCAGACTTATTCCGTCTGTTATTAGCACATATATTTTTTTCTTTTCGATAACTAACTATTTATTTTTTCGAACAATAGTCTCAGCCTTTTCCCAATCTTCTATAGTATCTATATTTACAAAATCTTTATGAGTTGATTCTATATAGGATATTTGATCACCATACAATGAATCTTTATTCAGTATAACTTCAGATTTTGTAATATATATAGATCCATCTCTATAATAATTAACCGGCAAATCTTGACGTCTTGTAATTATAGATTTCTCACCTGTAGCAATTTTTAAGTCACCATTATGATTAGGTTCAAAAACCCAATGAGCATTATATTGATGAGGCACTTTTCTAACGCTTATTAAAGAATCTGCATTGCTTTTTATAAACTTATCTATAGCACTATCAATTTGATCATTTGGTCTAAATGGCACCGTAACTTGCAGTAAGCATACAGCATCGTATGTTTCACCTTTTTCTATAAAATAATTTAATGCATGTTTAACTACTTCTATTGTTGGACTAGAATCTAATGATAAATTTTTGGGTCTCTTAAATGGTACATCTACTCCCAATTTATTAGCTATATCTATTAATATATCATCTTCAGAAGACACAACTACTTTGTCTAATAATGTACTAGATAATGCATTCTCAATAGTGTACTGCATCAAAGGTTTTCCGTCTAATAATTTTCTGTTTTTATTAGGAATACCTTTGCTTCCACCTCTAACTGGTATAAGTCCTAAAACTTTCATTAATAAGTTATTGTTTTATGAAATTGCAACTCAGCTTCAGCTAATATTTGAGCTATTTTTTCACCACTATTACCATCACCATAGATAGTACTTGGCGCATTTTTGGGATTGTCTATTTGGCTTTGTATGGCTTTCTTTATGTCTTCTTCATTGTAGGCAACATCAATTACATTGTTACCTCTCTGTCTTCTATGTTGTCTTGTTCCTATATTTACAACAGGAACTCCTAAAAACGAACATTCTCTTATTCCTACGCTACTATTGCCAACCAAACACAAACTATTTTTTAATAACAATAAAAAATCCATCGATTCCATGTTTTTAAAGAATCTTATATGGCTTGGATTGTACTTTTCTCTAAAAGATCTAATTCCGTTAGATGTACCATCGGAACCTGCATCTACATTAGGCCAAAACCAAAACGTTGGAATTTTTAATTCGTTGATTACATTTAAGGTTTTTGTAATAGATTGCCTAGCACTAGTATATTCGTTTGTTACCGGATGCTGTAATACAACAATGTAGTTTTCTGGCATCTTATTTAAGCCTCCAACTCCACCATACTTTTCTATAGGATTAAAGTTTAAAGTATTTATTTTATGTATCTCTTTTGCCAAATCTATTGAAGGACAACCGGTATTAAAAACAACGTTTTCATTTTCACCTAAATTAATAACTCGTTGTTTTGCATCTTCAGAAGCTACCAAGTGTAAATCGGCCAATTTTGTATTGGCATGCCTCACTTTTTCGTCAATATTACCTGTTACTTCTCCTCCTTGAATATGAATTAAAGGTATATTTTGGTATGCTGCTGCAATTGATGTCGCAATAGTTTCAAACCTATCTGCTATAGTTATAACTGCATCTGGCTTTAGGTTATAAAACACATTGGCTAATTCCATAACACCCAAACCAGTAGTTTTCGCCATAGCGGTTTTATTTTCGCCTTCTAAAACCATAAACACTTTTTCATCTATGGTAAAGCCATCTTTTTCAATATAATTTGAAGCTGTTCCATATCTATCTAAAAGCGCTGAACCTGCTACTACCAATTGCAACTTAAGTTGAGGATGCTCTCTTATTGTCTTAAGAGCAGACTTTATTCTACTGTAAGAAGGTCTTGCTGTGATTACCACACATATTTTTCTTTGCTTCATATTATTTTTTAACTTTTCTAATCTTGTACTTTATAAAAGTCAACCATTTATGTTTTATGTAATACGAATATTGATTTAAGGTTGGGTTAATGAAAAAAACCTTTACTCCACCTTGGTAACTATTTTTATCAAAAACTCCATTAATATCATTCTTTTGAAGTGATATTATATGTACATATTTTGATGAAGGAAATATATTCTTAATTTTTAATTCTTGTTGCTTCCTATCTCCTTCTATTATTAACACACTATTTTTCTTTGTAAGAACTGGTAATTGCTCAATAGAATTGTCGGTACCATCAATAATTATTAAGTCGAACTTTTCATTCTCAACTTCGGTAATGTTACTTAACAAATTTAATTTTTCGTAACTACTAGATAAGTTATACCTTAAACTATTTAAACAGAATTCGTTGTTTTCTGTACCAAAATAATTAATGCTTGGATAAAGATTATACGCTGCGCTATACATCGTACCAATACCTAATCCTATCTCTAATATATCCTTACACTTATTGTTTTTTATGTTTTCTAATACTCTATAAATGGCGTGTTCGCTGGCAATGTGCTGACTACCATCGTAAGCAGAAAACTCTAAATACTTTTGTTTAGCTAATTGTTTAACTTTATTCATGCACTAAATCATCATCATTTAAAAACTCCATAGCATTCATCTTACGAGCTGTTTTTTTACCAATAATATTTCTAAATTGGGAAGCATTAATACCATAACCCTTAGGTTTTTTTGCTTCTAGATCTGAAAATGTAATGAGATGTCCTTTTGGTAAATCTTTATTTACAGCTAAAGATTTTTCAAATATTTGTTTTAACTCTAAAAAGTGTGAAATATCATTTTTATCTATTGGGTTTTGTATAGCTACATAGATATCTTTAACATAATCTACCATTAGTCTGGTCTCTTCAATTGTTAAAGAAGATGTTACGTCTGGTCCTTCTTCATTTCTACTTAATACAACATGAAATTCTAATAACTCTGCACCTAATGTTACTGCTGCAATACCAGTTGCTATTTTTGCTGAATGATCTGAAAACCCAACTCTAACATTATACCTATTCTTTAACTCTTGTATAACATTAAGTCCCAATTGCTCTGGTGTAGTAGGATAAGAAGTTGTACACTGCATTACACTTACGTCTACGTTTTTTTCTTTTAAAAAATCTACTGCGGCATCTAACTCTTCAATACTACTCATACCCGATGACAGAATTACAGGTTTTTGTGTTTGTACTAATTTTTCTAATAACAAAAAGTTATTTACTTCACCTGAGCCTACTTTATAGCGTTTAACCCCAACTTCTTCTAATACATCTACAGCTGCATTGCTAAATGGAGAACTCATAAATTCTAAGCCTACATCATCACAATGTTGTTTTAAATCTTTCCATTGGTCTAAGGTAAACTCCATGGCTTTCCAATAATCATATCTCGTAGCATATTTATCGGAAAACTTGACTCTAAATGGTTCATAAATACTACTTTCTGCCTCTGCAATATGTGTTTGAAACTTTATAGCATCAACTCCTGTTTTTGCGACTGCATCTATATACTCATGTGCCTTAGAAAGACTTCCATGATGTGCTTGTCCGATTTCGGCAATTAGAAACAATTTATTCATTACCCATTATAGCTTAATCACTAGGTTTACACTTTTAAGATTTTTGTCTATCCAAAAGTTATAGTTATAATCTCTATACTTAAAAATTATATGCTGTAAAACTAAATCATTTATCTCTTTTAGACTTAGATATGGTAAGGTTTGTTTCCCTAGTAGCTTTTTTAGTTTATACTTTTTTGAGTTAAAATACTCTTCTTCAAAAACTAATAGCTTTACAACAGAATTAGTATAGCTTGGTAATTCTACCTCTAAAAAATGTATAACTGCTGCTTTTTGGTTGCTAATCTTTATTGAATAATCTGGTTTTTGTAATTCTTCTAAATTATGTTTATTGAGGTATGCATCATTAGAATTTACTTTAACCTTATTTAATCTTTGATTGTTTTTAAAGTGATATTGATTAATACGAAGTATATCTTTTAGTCTTGGATATACTGTAAGTTTATTGTCTTTTTTCTGTGGATAACGTGGATGCCACAAATGATACATTAACAATTTGTCGTATTCCTTTTTCTTGTATTTAGCTGATTGCAGTCTTGCATTGAGGTCTTCATCTTCAGCACCATAAAAATGAAAAAACTCATCTAAACCTCCAACTTCTATTAATGCCTCTTTGTGATAAAGACCTATACCAAAAGTAGTCCCAATATGAGAAGGCTTAATCGCATTAAAATTAATCGTTTGCGCTTGTTCTTTACTTGTTTCCTTAGAAAGGTATCCTATTTTAAAAACAGAAAACACATTCTTTTGCTTCAATTCTTGTAGATTATCTATAAAATCTTCTTTAAAGATAATGTCTACATCAGCTGTTAAAATATGGTTAGAGTTTGCATTTCTTATTCCGTAATTAAGTGCCTTACTTTTGTTCCATAATAAGCCAGAATGCCCGAGATATGTATAAGTCACAAAAGAAAACATGCTTGTAATATCATGTACTTTAAAGCTGAACTCTTCAGTGCTTCCATAATCAACAAACTCAACGTCAAAATCTTTATTTGTTTGATTATTTAAAGATGTTAGAGACAATTTAATCCTATCTACATCTCTATTTCTATATGCAAATACTATGGTTATTCTGTCTGACATTTTACCTCATTAGTTGTTTAGCATTGGCAATTACTTCATTAATTCTATTAATCCAGTTTTCTTTTGAATAGACATCATTAACTTGATGTATTTTCTTTTTCTTATCACCTAGAAAATCTTTAATCTCACTTATCCATTCTTCTATAAAATGTGGATTTTTTATCAAAACTCCCAATTCACCATTCTTTAGAACCTCAACAACGCCACCTAAATCAGAAGCAATACAGTAATTACCACAATGTAAAGCTTCAATTAAACTCATACCAAAACCCTCTTGACATAAGGTTGGAAATAAGTAGCAATCTGCTGTTTGATAATATTCTGGTAAATCATCATTTTTAATTTTCCCCAAAAACTTAACGCCTTTAATGTCTGTTTCTCTATTTGCTCCAATTACCCATAACTCAATATTAGTGTACTGATTAATAAGCTTTTTCCAAACATTGAGAATTAGGTCTAAACCCTTTTTGGGGCGATCTTGAGAACACCAAACAAACACAGTTTTATCTTCTACTTGATGCTTGCTTTTTAAGTTCTTTTTTTGACTTTTTGTTGGTTTATAAAATTTATTTGTGTCAATGCCATTATGCACTACAGAGAACATACAAGGCAAATTGATATAAGCTTCTTTATGAGCTTTGTACGAAGCAAAAGTTAAAAGCACCATTTCATTAATAAACTCAAAAAACCATCTGCTTTCAAAATTGCCATAAAATGGCGGATAACCATGATAAAAAAATTGAATATAAAGTCTTTCTCTAAGACTTGGATGTTCTTTTAAATAAACTGATAGAGCTTTAACTAGACCAAAATTATCTACTATTTGAATAATATAAGACTCATTTGGTTTAATGAAATTAAATAAGCTTTCTATGTAAAGAAGGTAATTATTTTTGCTAAGCCTTTTTCTAACTTTTGACATGATGTTAGTTGGCACTATGCAATACTCTACATCATTGAATTTTAAATCTGGCTCCTCGCATAAAATGACATCAATCTCACTTTTACCACTTTCAAAATAGTTTTTGTACATGGTTGTCCAACTTCCTATTTTATTGAAAGGCAAAGGTTTTTGAGATATTAAAATAACTTTTGACATAACGGTTAAAGTAAGCTACTTTTTGCGATTCGGTAAGATTAAAATTAAAAAATTAAAAAGTACAGAAATCATTTTTCTAACAAAAGGAAATTGCTCAATGTATCTTAACTGTTCGTGTTTTTTAGAGGCAAATTGTGCTAATCTTTTATAGTCTTCATTAAATAACGGAAAGTACTTTTGCATGGTCATCTCTCTTTCTTTTTTTGCAATCTCTCTATATGTTGTTGTACTAGAAATACCTTGCATATCATAAGTAGCTATAATAATATCTAATTTCTTATAAATGATTTTCTTAATGTATATAGCATATATTAAAAACTCCCAATCTGCACAAATTTTATAATCTTCATTAAAAGAAAACATTTCTTCAAAAATAGAACGCTTAAAAAAACAAGATTGTTGGCAAATAGTTTTTGTATAAAAATAGGAAAAGGGCAAACTAGAAGGATGCTCCTGAACTTTTTCCCATTTTTTATCATTATGTTTTAATAAAACATCCCCATAATATAATTGAACATTAGTTTCTAGTTTTTCTACAACTTTTTCTAAAACTTTTTCTAAAACAAACGCATCATACAAAACATCGCCACTGTTTAGAAATAAAACAAAGTCTCCATTTGCTTTTCTTATTCCTTTATTCATGGCATTATAGATTCCTTTATCTGGTTCGCTATGCCAATACGTTAAATCATCCTCAAAATCTCTAATTACTTTTACACTATTATCTGTACTATCACCATCTATAACAATGAACTCAAAACTTTTATAAGTCTGATTTACTACACTTAAAATTGTTTCTTTTAATCCTTCAGAATTATTAAGGTTTATTGTTATTATGGAAAGTTTATAGTTCATTAAAACTAATTATCTAATTTCAAATTTTTGAGTTTCTCTATTAAATTCTATAACTAATGGTTTATTCCCGTATTTTTTTAATGTTTTCTTATACCAATTACTAAACAATAAATTAGCAAAATAGAATTTTCGCTTAGATTTTTTTCTTAATCTAACTAATTTGTTAACTACAGATTTATCATCTTTTGATATCATATTATTAACTTCATGTTCTATTATAGAATTAGCTTCTTTATAATAGTCAGTTAAATTATCTAGAGACAATTGGTTGCTATCTCGTAATCTAAAAGCTCCTAAAGGAAACCGTGTAGCATACAAGTTTTCATACCTAAAAAAACGTGTCCAAAGCTCAATATCACCTGCATATTTATACACTTCAGAAAGTGTTCCGCCAGCTTTTTCCCATAGTGGTCTTCTCCAAAAAACAGATTCTTGTTGTATCCACGCATATTCTTTTATATAATAATTATACTTATGCCATATTTTTAAATCGTTTATAGAAATTACTCTACTTTTCTTATCTATACATACTGGAATACCTTGAACCCAATTTACTTGCTCAAATGTAGAAAATACCTCAGCAACTTTATTAAACGTATCTTTAAAATAGATATCATCTGCATTTAGCCAAGCCATTATCTCTCCTGTGGTTGATTTAAACCCTTTATTTAGTGCATTATATATACCTTTATCTGGCTCACTTATCCACTTAGTTATTTTATCTTCATATTTTCTAATAATATCTACTGTTCCGTCTGTACTTCCACCATCTATAATGATATATTCTAAATTTGGATATTGTTGATTTAGTATTGAAAGAATGGTTTCTTCAATATAATCTACCTGATTGTAAACTGGCGTTACAATTGATATTTTTGGAAAATCTTCTTTCACGAGGTTAATTCTTTAAACAAACTAATATAACTTTTTGCTTGGATACTTAAATCGTAAGTATTAATAACATCTTGTCTTATTTTTTCTGCATTCAAACCATCTGCTTTCTCAAAAAACAAAATCAAAGTTTCATACAATGCTTGCACACTTATTTCTTTAGCTAAAAGTCCGTTTTCTCCATGTTTAACCATATCTGGTATTCCTCCTATCGGAAAGCCAACAACAGGTGTACCACACATTAATGATTCTAATACAGTATTAGGTAAATTATCCATTAATGAAGGAATAACAAATACATCTGCCGCAGAATAGGCTAAACTCATTTGATTATTATCATTTATCTTACCTAATTTAACTACATTTTTTAATGAATCTAAAATTTCATTGTCTTCACCTATTGCACATAAAACAATATCATCATTATCTATTTTCTCTAACGTACTATGCAAGTACTCAAACCCTTTTCTTTTATTGTCAATTGAATGTGCTACAAATAATACGATCTTCTTATCAACAGGAATATTTAAATATTTTCTAGACTTAACCTTATCATGGATAATAAACTCTTTTGAACTTAATCCATAAGGGATGTGAACTACTCTTTTACCTTTAAAAACTTTACTCTCTTTTGCTTCTTTACACAACCACTTTGAAGGTGCAACAATTGTTAAATTACTTACTTCCTTTAATGATGTTTCCTTTATTTTAAGGTTATAATTAAAAACCTCTTCCTCTTCATTATTTATTATTCGTGGTATTGGATTACCTTGTTTATCCATTCCAATAAATTTTTCTAAATAATGTTCTCCTCCTGTAAAAGGATTCATATCGTGTAAAGTCCAAACAACTGGTTTAGTATTATTCTCAAAAAAAGATTTGTAATCTAAAAAACCTGCTACCCAATGTAAATTAATGATATCTGCCTCATTATATAAAGCGGATTCTGTAATATCATAATTTGTTTGTGGAAAACTAAACCATTCTAAATTTTTAGATCTATTTTTTATAAACGATACTCTCTTTTTTTCTATTTGATTATCACCTTTTATAAAAAAGTGTACAATGTTCTTTTTAAATCTTCCTAATGAAGTCAACTTCTTTTTCTTTACCTGAAATTGAAAAGTACTTCTGTAATCATTTCTCCTTTCCTTTAATAATACATTAACGTCTATATTTTCTCCTAACAAGCCTTCATGCAAGCGCAAACAAGCATTTGCAGCTCCACCAATATCATATGTATTAACAATTAAAACTTTCATGATGTCTTTTCATAAATGGCCATTATAGAATGACCTTTAATGTTTTTGTGATTATATTTCACATAAAGGCTTACTAATTTTTTAATTAAAACGGTTAATTTGTATGGTCTATAAAGCTTATAAGTAGACTTAATTTTATTAGTAACCTGATTGATATACCAATTAAAATGATAGGTTTGTAAAGGTTCGTTAACAATATCTATTAGTTTAATATCTTGGTATTGCTCAGTAATATTTTCTAGAGATTGTTTTGTCCATCTACCCATATGATGAGGTGGAAAATTTAACACTCCACCTTCTGTATATTTTATAAAAGAATTATTATTTGGAACGCAAATCACCAATTTACCGCCAGGCTTTAAACAATCTATTTTTGCTCTCAAAAAAGAATCTACATCAGATATATGCTCTAGTACCTGAAACGAACATACCATATCAAAAGCATTCCTATTTTTTAAAGCAAAATCTTGTATCGTTTCTGATAATACCTTTAGTCCTTTTTCTTTGGCTTTAATTATGCTTTTATCATTAAGCTCTAAGCCAACAATTTCATAACCTTTTGCGTTAATTTTTTCAATAAAACCTAATCCACCACTTCCTACTTCTAATATAGCATCATCTTTTTGAATTAACTCTAAAACAGTTTCGTGCTCCCACTTCCAGCTCATGTAGTACCAATTAAACTGCTCTAATTGTTCATAAAAATCACTATCACCAGCTATTTCTTTAGGATAATAGTATTGGTATTTTGTTGTCTTACACTCAAATAACTGAACTGTTTCTATATTCTTAAAAAAACGTTCGACATTTATGTCTAGTTGTTTTTTGTACATTTCAATTATTGAAGCACTAGAATATTCATTAATCAATACCGCGTTATCAAGATTATGTGTTAATGTAGAATTCATGCTTTAGTTATAAGACTTTTCATTTTAAAGTAAACCTTAAATAGAAGATTTCTTTTTCTTGGTTTTGAGGTTTTTAAATTATACTTAACCACTTTTTTAAGAACACCTTTATCTTGCACTAATTTTTGAACTGGTTGAAAAATGGTCTCATTTAAGTGATTGACAGTATATATATCTGTTGTACTACAATTTTCTCCAGACCCATCCATTCCAATGTTTTGAGTGTAACTAACATTAGGATGTAAACACAATCCTTTTTGTAAAAAAACAGAAGCATGCCATTTTATTGCCCAAGTTTCCCAAGTTCCATCTATATTATTCTGAAGATGAGTTAAAAAAGGATAACTATTATTAACATTAAACTCTCTCTGTCTGTTTTGCTTAATTATTTCCTCTTTTAAGAATTTAGCATCTTGGTTATAGTTTTTCCAGGCTCTTCCCCAAGTTGCCCAACCCCAACATGAGGTCTGATTATAAAAGAAAAAAGGCTTTTTTATAGTACTAATTGGTGGCATGTAGCCAGAAATATGCATTACTCTTTCTTCATTTTCATAATAGTCTAGAGCACTATTCATGTAAGTTAAAAACATAGGAGACGTCACAATATCATCTTCTAAAACAATGACTTTATGATGTTTCTCTATGATTGCAGTAACACCATTAACAATAGATTTTGCTAATCCTCTATTTTCTTTTTGTTCAATGACATGTACTTCTTTACACCATTGATTTTGTTTCACAATACGTTTAACCTCATTTATATTCTCTATATCTAAAGCTGTAGCATTTTCTTTAGCCCCATCACAATAAACGTATATTATACTTTGCGAAGCTAATTTATTATCCTTTAAAGCTTCTAAAGTTTTTAGGGTATGAAATGGCCTGTTATATGTAAATAAAACAATTGGTGCTATACTCATTAAATCTCCTGATATCTTAATAATTAATTTTATTTAATATTTTAAGAGCTCTTTCTACTACGTAACGATGAGTTTCTATTGAAATATTGTGATACAATAAAACCTGATTATTTCTACGTTGATGTTTTAGTATTCTTTTAAGGATATATTTAAAGTATCTATTTCTTATATACTTACTTTTAAATTGACTAAACATATCTCTTTCATAAAAATAGTAGTCCTCATAATAATCTTCCCAACACCTCAAACATATTTTATTTATCTCGCTTAGATAAACATTATGTTCACCAGCTAAAGTTTTATTTAGCTCTTCAAATTTACTTTTATAATCATCGTTAAGATGTAATGTCTCATTCTTATTTTGAACAAAGTGTTCCTCTATTATAATTGATTTTGAAGTACCTTTTTCTAAATTAATACTCAACATAAGTGAGTTATGCCATCTTTCATCTTTAGAGTTTGTATTAAATAGAAAATTACCTAGACTGTAATAAATTTGCTTGCCTTTGTACACTTCTTTTGGTTGAATAACATGAGGATGAGATGCAATTACCATATCTGTGCCTAAATCGATAAAATTCTGATAGCATAATCTCCATTCTGGTAAAGGTAAATCTTCCATTTCTAAACCTGCATGTGGCAAAACAATTAAAAAATCTACTTCGGATTTAAGTTTTAATATCTGTTTAGAAATTTCATTAGAGTTTACCCATGCATAACCTAAACTCTCTTCTTTAGACTTTACACAACCAAATTGAGATTCGCCACAGGCTAAAAATGCAATTTTAAGGCCATCTTTAACTAATATTAAAGGCTTATAAGTCTCTTCAAAAGTATTGCCCGCACCAGTACAGTAGCTATTAGATAACTCACTTAAAGTTTTCTTTAGACCATCAACACCATAATCCATTATATGATTATTAGCCAAGGAAAATACATTAAAAAGGTCTTTCTTTAAAAGATTCTCATAACTCTTATTTTGATATATATGAGGTCCTGCTTTGTTTATCTTTTTAAAATCTGACTCTATTATAGGTGCTTCCCAATTTGCAACCCTAAAATCATGAGATTTAACAAGTTCAACTAATTTTTCGTCAATAAAAAACTTACTCAAAGAATTTGTAATAGCAATATCTCCTGCCACTAATAAGCTAACTCTGTTTCTTGAAGTACTCATTTCTTTTTTTTATTAGTTCTTGCAACGGATACAAAGTTAAATACGCATAATAAGCTGTTAAATTAAAAGGATATTTTGGCAAATGTTTTCGCCATCCGCTTCTATGATATACTGTTATCTTTGATTTAAGTCTAGATTTTAATCCCTGAAAAGTGAATTTATTTATCCATCTAATATAATCCTTATTAAAAAGTTCGCCTAACAATTCTTCAGACAATGGTTTTAACTGCACTAAATGTGCAGCCTGAAAATTTAAATTGTTATGATAGGTTCCTTTTAAATCTAATTCTTCTAAGTATAGATTATGCTTCTTAAAATAATCTATTTGCCATTTTCTATCTTCTCTTCTCTCTTTTTTTATAGTTAAAAAACTTAAAGCTACTTCAGATTCTATAAAAGGTGCATAAACTTTAAATCCATAATATTCTGGTATTCTCTTTAAATAATTTAGAAGCATCATTTTAAATCGCATAGATTCAATTATTCTAAATTCGCTCGATTTTAGCTTTTCTCTATGTGTCTCAAAATACGCCTCTCTTAAATTTAATGAAATGTTTTTATTCAATAACATACTTGGATTTGCCTTTAATCCATGAGAATAAGATAAATTAACCACATCATTAGGTTTATTAATTTCATCTACATAAACCGCTCCTGCCCAAGCATCTCCTATAAGACCACTTAAAAATGGATTGCCGCCTTTAACATTTTTCAGCATTTTTGTATAAAACTCCATGTGATACATTCCATGAGCATGTGTAGATACACCATATATTTTATACCATTCCTTTAATAAGTTATGATATTCGCCAATCTTAATATGCTTCCAATCGATATCTAATTTTTCTGTTATGTACTTTGCATGTACTACCTCTTTAGATAAACTTTGATTAGGAGAAAATCCATAGGTAAAACTTTTTATTTTACTATAATCTGTTACTGACAATGCCAGTAATCTAGAATCAAAACCACCACTTATAGGTAAAACAATATTCTCATTAACAGTTTTTTCCCATATTTTTATTTTTTCACTAATTAAGTGAAGTGCATCATCCTCATGAGTAATCTTACCTAACCATTCTTCGGAAACGTCCTTACGACTGGTAATTGTAATCTGTTCATTAATAGTTACAGTAGATGAATGAGGAAGTGTTATTACATTTTTAATTGGTGTCTGATTAAAAATCGTATAACCACAATCTAGATAATTATACAATCCTTCATAATCCCAATCAAAACTAGAGTAATCAATAACTTCATTAATATTTCTGCTAACTTTATTGGTCTTTTTGTTTACAAAAAATGTATCGGAAGCGAGCCAGTCTGAATTTAATTCCATTCTTGGTCTATTAAAATTAAACCCTTACCCCAAACAACACCTGAATTGTAAAAATCATTATTTACAACATTTAACACAAAAGCATTAGGATATAAAAACACAATATCATCATTAAACTTCAACTCTAGCGTAAAAAAATAACCACCATCTTGTAAATTTAATTTATCAAACGTTACTGTTGAAATAATAGTAGATTTTGGTTCTAAGGCATATTGTTTCGCTTTTAGTTTTGATGAAAAATAATGAATGTAATTTTCGTTTTCATCTCTAATACTTCCAGCCAATTCTAGAATACCTTTTCTAGATGAAACATTTTCTATTTCAAACTCAAAAGCCACCTTTTCTGTATTTGATACTTCAAAAAGTGCTGTATCATTAACCTTAACATTCTTTATAAGCACATCGCAGTTACCAGAAACATTTTCTTTATTTAATTTATACGAAGAGAATACTCCTTTTTTATTAGAGGCTAAATATTTTGATATTACTTCATTAACATCATTACTCTCATATTCTACAGACCCATTACCTAGCAAAATAGCTCTCGAACATAGTTTAGAAACGGCGACCATATTATGACTAACAAACAAGACTGTTCTACCTTCGCCAGAAGAAATATCTTGCATCTTCCCAATGGCCTTTTTTTGAAACTCTGCATCACCAACTGCCAAAACCTCATCTACTACCAAAATATCTGGTTCTAAGTGTGCTGCTACAGAAAACGCAATCCTAACCGTCATACCAGAAGAATATCTTTTTACAGGAGTATCTATATAACGCTCACAGCCAGAAAAAGAAATAATTTCATCAATCTTAGAATGAATCTCAGCTTTTGTCATACCTAAAATAGCACCATTCAAATAAATATTTTCTCGTCCTGTCATCTCAGGATGAAATCCTGTACCAACTTCTAGCAAAGAGGCAATTCTACCTTTAGTCTTAATTTCTCCTGTTGTTGGACTTGTAACACGAGATAATATTTTTAATAAGGTAGATTTTCCGGCACCGTTTTTTCCAATTATACCCAAGACCTCACCTCTTTTTACTTCAAAATTGATATCCTTTAAAGCCCAGACATAATCCGAACTCCCTTTTTTGGCCCTGTCATTAGTTTCACCAATCTTTAAATATGGATCTTCCTTTCCTCTAACCTTATTCCACCATCGATTAAGATCATGACTTATAGTACCTGTGCCAATAAGACCTAAGCGATATTGTTTACTAATATTTTCAGCTTTTAAAATAATATCAGACATTTTATTCCAAATTTAAATTTGCGCTTATTTCTATATTACACTGTATCTATAAAACTTCTTTCTGTTCTATTAAAAATTATCAGTCCAATAAGGAAAATAATAATACTAGAAATTAAAGTCCATATAAAGCCAACAAAATTAAAGCTACCAATATTTAGCAGCATGCATCTAAAACCTTCAATTATTTGTGTTAACGGACTATACTCTACAAAAGGAAAAACCCAATTAGGGAATTTTAATTTTGCTTCTGAAATAGGATAAGGAACAGCTGACAAATACATCAATAATTGTACGCCAAAGCCAACAAGCACTGTTAAATCTTTGTACTTGGTAGTCATAGATGATATAATCATACCAAATCCTAAACCTAAAAGTGCCATCATAACTACATATAATGGAAATAATATAATATTAGAGTTTACAGATATATCATCACCTCTTAGGTAAAAGTACATGTAAAATCCTGTAAAAATAAATATCTGAATACCGAACTTTAACAAATTAGAAATGGTAACTGACATAGGCATTATAACACGTGGAAAGTATACTTTACCAAAAATATTCTGGTTCTTTGTAAAGGTACTTGATGTCCCCATAAGACATTCCTTAAAATAATTCCAAAGTGTAATTCCTGTAAGATTAAATAGAAAAGGATGAACATTTCCTGTGTCAATTTGCCCTAAATTGTTAAAAATGAGCGTAAAAATCACAGAAGTAAACAACGGTTGTATTAGGTACCAAAGTGGCCCTAAAATTGTTTGCTTATATAATGTTACTATATCTCGCTTAACAAAGAGAAATAATAAATCTCTATAGCGCCAAATTTCTACAAAATTGAAACTTATCAACTTTTGATTCGCAGAAATTACATATAACCATTTATCTTGACTCACTAATAATATTTATAATGTTTCACGAACGAAGATACTAAATGAAACAAACCTATAAAGCGATATTAAATGCTTTTATTAATAATGATTTCAACAACAACAAAAACCATCTCATAGAGATGGTTTCTAGTATAGTTTATGTATTTATTTTTTTAATTATTCCGAGTTGTTTTTTTATTCCTTATAACTGTGAATCAAAATTTATTCGAAGTTACATCTCATTATAAACGACCATCTACACTTTCTTTAGGTAATAATGACTTTACATCAAAAACTACACATTTATCCGATTTTAAATCATCTAATGGTATTTCTAAAAACTCTTTGTGTGATACTGCTAATATTATAGCATCATAATCTGATTTTAAATCTGATATTGATGTGATTAAATCTAAATTATATTCATCCTGAACTTCTTCTTTTAAAGCCCAAGGATCATACACATCCACATTGACATGATATGATTTTAATTCTTCAATAATATCAATTACTCTAGAATTTCTAATATCAGGACAATTTTCCTTAAAAGTAATACCTAAAACTAAAGCTTTAGAATCTTTGATAGTAGCCACTTTATCTATCATCATTTTCACTGTTTCGGTTGCTACATACGCACCCATACTATCATTCATCTTACGGCCAGCTAATATAATTTCAGGATTATATCCAGACTCAATTGCTTTTTGAGCTAAATAATAAGGATCTACACCAATACAATGACCACCAACCAAACCTGGTTTAAAATTTAAGAAATTCCATTTTGTACCAGCAGCTTCTAAAACAGCTTTGGTATCTATATCTAAAAGACGAAAAATCTTAGACAACTCATTAACAAAAGCAATATTTATATCTCTTTGAGAGTTTTCTATAACTTTTGCTGCTTCAGCTACTTTAATAGAAGGTGCTAAATGTGTACCAGCAGTAATAACCTTCTTGTATAATTGATCTACTCTTTGTGCTATTTCTGGTGTAGAACCTGATGTTACTTTTAATATCTTAGTAACTGTATGCTGTTTATCTCCTGGATTTATACGCTCTGGAGAATAGCCTGCAAAAAAGTCCTTGTTATAGATTAAACCAGATATTTTTTCTAAAACAGGAACACATATCTCTTCAGTTGCTCCTGGATAAACAGTTGACTCATAAATTACAATATCATTATTCTCTAATACTTTACCAACTGTTTCACTCGCTTTAATTAAAGGCGTAAACACAGGTTTATTATGAGTATCAGTTGGAGTTGGAACTGTGACTATATAAATATTACAAGAAAACAATGCTTCGAGATTATCAGTAATATATAATCCTTTAGATGCATCTAAACTAGTAGTTAAAACAGATTTAAGATGATTATCTTCAACTTCTAATGTTTTATCCATACCAGAATTTAATTCTTCAACTCTTTGCTTATTGATATCAAAACCAACAACTAGGTATTGCTTAGCAAATTCTACAGCAAGAGGTAAGCCTACATAACCTAATCCAATAATGGCAATCTTTTCTTGATTGTTTATCATTTAGTTATAATAGATTTTATTATAAGCTTCAAATCTAAGTAAAATCTATAGTTTTGAACATAATTTTTATTCATTGTTACCTTATCTACCCAAATAACCGTTCTATTGTATTTTTCTGGATTTAATTGTTCCTTTAGAATCTCCTCTTCATTTTTATATTTAAGTGTTGCTGAACCTGTTACACCTGGTTTCACTTTTAATATAATACGATCATCACCTTCAAGTTTATCTGCAAATCCGGGAATATCTGGACGAGGACCTACAAAACTCATATCGCCTTTAATAACATTGAATAATTGAGGCAATTCGTCTAACTTAGTCTTACGTAAGAATTTACCAAAATGAGTTGCTTTTTTATCTAAATGACCTAGTTCATGCGTTCCTTCTCGGAGTGTTCTAATTTTATAGATTTTAAAAAACTTGGCATTTTGACCAACCCGTGTTTGTCTAAATATACCATATTTTCGAATGTCTAGAGTGGATACTACAACTAAAATTAATATTGGTAAGATTAAAATTGGCAAAAGAAGACAAGCCAAAACTAAATCAAAAAAACGCTTAACAGCTAATTGAGTATTCGTTATCACAAAAAATGAATTCTTACTTTCTTCTATACTTAGGTTTAAACTGATTTTTCAACTTTTGAATTATAGAACGATTGTCTCTCTCATGGTATGCATTTCCGTATGATCCATAACCATATCCGTAGCCATAACCATATCCGTAGCCATAATTATGCGTACTTTTATATTTATAGAAATTAAGTAAATAGCTAATATTTTTTAATTCACCTTTTTTATACTTACTATCTACCAATCTTAACATCCCTTTTTTGGTGTAATCTAATCTCACCATAAAAATGGATGCATCAGCATAATGAACAAGCTCTAAAGCATCAGCAACCAGTCCTAAAGGTGGAGTATCAAGAATTATCATGTCATATTCATTTTTCAAGACCTTTATTAATTCACCAAGTTTATCACTCATTAATAATTCTGATGGATTTGGTGGTATTGGACCTGAAGTAATTAAATCTAAATTGTCAATATGAGTATTTGTTATGATTTCATCTAAAGATGACTCACCTATTAAATAATTAACAACACCATCTTCATTTTTAATTTTAAAATCACCAAAAATCTTTGGTTTTCTCAAGTCCAACCCTAATAAAATTGTCTTCTTACCTGACATTGCATATACAGAAGCAATGTTTATCGAGGCATAAGTTTTACCTTCTCCACTCACTGATGAAGTTATCATAATTGTCTTAGCTCGGGTATCAAATTCATTACTTTTAAGTATAAATTGCATACTAGACCTTACAGCTCTAAAGGCTTCAGCTACTGCTGATTTAGGCTTCTCATATGCTACCAAATTATTATCGTGCTTGTATTTACCAATCAAGCCTAAAATTGGAATCTTTGACATGTTAGTTACTTCATCTGCATTATGAATAGTGTTATCAAGTAAATAAATAACAAACACAATAAAAACTGGCGCAAAAAGACCAATTAGAAGAGCCATCATGTAATTCAATGATTTTTTTGGTCCAACAGGACCATCACCAATATCCTTTGCCTCATCAATAACCGTAATATCTGAAACATTTGAAGCTCTAATTATTGCAGCCTCACCTCGTTTCGCTTGATAAATTTCATAAGCCTCACGACTTAAGTCTAACTTTCTTTGAATTCTTAAATAGTCCTGCTGATCTTTAGGAAGGTCCAGTAACTTTGATTCTAATGAGATTATTGCCTTATTAATCGTATTTAATTGCTTGTTAATTGTACTTTTTGTCACCCCAATAGCTTCCAAAAGGACACTTTTTTCGGTATCTAATCTTCTATCTATTTCATCAAACAAAATTGAACCTTCTTTAGTTGAATACTCTAAATTCCTTCTTTCTGTAGATAATGCAATTATTTTACTAACCCCTGACAATATGTTCATTTCCTCTATTCCAACTGAAGTTGGTGCGGCAATTTTAGAATAATCTGACTGTGTTCTTAAATATTCTTCAAGATTGATAAGATAATTAAGTTTAGACTCCTCATTTAACTTTTGTTGGTCAAACCCTTTCAACTGTTCAGAATATATACTTATTTCTTCTTCAACATCATAGACTTTATTGGTTTTAATAAAATCCTCCATTTCACCCGTTACAGCCTTAATCGTCTTATTCACATCACGTAAACTACTATCAATAAATTTAATGGTATTGGTGGCATAAAGATTCTTTCTTTCAAGTTCCGTTTTCTTAAGTATTTCGGTTGTAGCGTTTAGAAAACTCACAATTTTTGTCTTATTCAATCCTGTTAAAGATAGACGTAAAACTGAAGAGGCGTTTTTAGAGGAGGGCTCTATATTAATAGAGTTTTTATAAAGGTTTACGACCGAATCAAAATTTAAAAACTTAATAAAATAATTGTCATTTTGAGAAAAATTCGCATCAATTTTTTTCAAAATTACACCAGTAAAAAACGGTAAATTTATTCTTTCACCAAATTTGAAGACTCGAGAAAAATTATTATCAACTATATTAACTTGTAATTTTTTTTTAGTTGAATAAACCTGTGCTAAAGCACTATTCGAATTAAACAAACAAGATAACTTAAATTTAGAATCTTGAAGTAATTCAATTTTTAAGTTTTTATTTAAAACTTGAGGTTTGTCTTTATCAATAATTACTTGAAAAGGAGCTTTTGTGTAAACATCTTCTAAATGATAATCACCTTGCTTCAAAATTTGCTTATAAAACTCTAAAGAATCAATAACACGTTCATTATGTGAACGCGTTTTGACTTCTGTAATAATACTTCCCACCTTATTTGAAACACCGCCCCAATTAAATGAGATACTAGTAGTGGTTGTAAAAAAGGGACTTTGATCATTATCAACAGAGATTAAAGAGTCTAATCTATAAATATTCTGTTTTCTTATATTAATATAATGTGCAACGAACAACCCAATTAAAATACATAATATGATTACAGGCCAAAAACTTAAAATTTTAAATATTAATCCTTTAAAATCAAAACCAATGCGACTACCTTCGTTTAGTTCTATGTCATCATATTCGTTATAATTCATAATACTATCTTCTTGAGAAAATTAAAATCCCAGATGTAATTAATGATGCAATTGTAGCTAAGGTTACTAAGCTAGACACTGCTGTTTCACCTGTTCCAATTGATTTCTGCTTTAAGGGTGGAACATAAATCATATCATTTGGTTGAATGTAGTAAAAAGGTGATTGCATTACTCTAACATCTGTCAAATCTAAATGATGTATTTTTTGACCTTGCGGATATTGTCTTATCACCATAACATTTCTCTTATTTCCTGTAGTCGGAATTTCACCTACATTTGCTATAGCTTCAAAAATATTAACACGTTCTTTAAACAGAGTAACTGTGCCAGGAGATCCTACTTCACCATTCGCGGTATATCTTAACCCAGCCAATTTAACAGTTACAAAAATATTAGCAGTTTCTTTAAATTGTTCATCAAGTAGTTTTTGCTCAATCTGGTTTTCTATTTCTTCAACTGTATAACCTAACACTTTAAAACGTCCGAGAGTTGGTATTCTTATATTACCATGTAAATCTACTGTAAACCCATCAAAATATGCTCGCTCCGCACTACTTGCATTAAGTGTTCCACTATCGCTGATTGGATTAAAAATTTGAACATTATCCTGATCTAAAACTTTAATTCTAATATTCAATTGGTCATCAATCTGCACCCGATAAGGTTTTTGAACTTCCGTTAAATTATTAACGATAGTATCATCATGATCATTGTTTTTATTTTGTAAGTAAACTGTGTTTTTATGTGGTATACAAGACGTCACAAAAACGGATAGTAGTAATATTATAAAAAGCCCGAAATGCTTCATAAATAATAGTGTGTTTACAGACAAATATAACGCATCAACCTCAATAACAAAACTATTAGGTTTCTTTTTGGTTTATTTCGTTATTTGTAAAAAAATTGATGTGAATTACCTTAATGTAGAAAACATATCCAAGTCTTACGGGGAACTAGTTCTTTTCCAAAATTTATCTTTTAGCATACATAAAGATCAGAAAATTGCTTTTGTTGCTAAAAACGGAAGTGGGAAAACGTCAATTCTTAATATTTTATCAGGAAAAGACACACCAGATGAAGGGCAAATTGTAATTAGAAAGGGATTACGATTGGCGTTCTTAGACCAAGAACCAGAGCTAGATAATAAACTTACAATTGAAGAAACCATTTTCGCATCAGACATACCAATTCTAAAAACGATTGAAGCTTACGAGAATGCTTTAAAAAATCCTGAAGATGCCGAAGCTTATCAGCTTGCTTTTGAAGCAATGGACAGAAATAATGCTTGGGAATTTGAAACTCAATATCAACAGATATTATCTCAATTAAAGTTGAATGACTTTTCCATGAAAATAAGTACACTTTCTGGAGGTCAAAAAAAACGTTTAGCCTTAGCTCAAGCATTACTTAGCAAACCTGATATTCTAATTCTCGATGAGCCTACCAATCATCTCGATTTAGAAATGATAGAATGGCTAGAAGATTACTTTGCTAAAACACAGCAAACACTTTTTATGGTAACTCACGACCGTTATTTCTTAGAGCGTGTTTGTAATGAAATTATGGAGTT
>CAZFEV010000006.1:83553-87492 GCA_964517835.1 uncultured Flavobacteriaceae bacterium
GAGTTAGATCATGGACAACTTTATACTTATAAAGGAAACTATTCATACTACTTAGAGAAAAAAGAATCTCGAATAGAAAACGAAACTATTGAAGTTGGTAAAGCCAAACAGCTATATAAAAAAGAGCTCGATTGGATGCGTCGTCAACCAAAAGCAAGAACCACAAAATCTAAAAGTAGAATTGACGACTTTTTCGAAATAAAGAAAAAAGCACACCAAAGACGAAAAGACCATCAAGTGCAACTGGAAATAAACATGGAACGTCTTGGAAGCAAAATCATTGAGTTTCATAATGTATCAAAAGCGTTTAAAGACAAGAAGATTCTAGATGGTTTTGACTATACTTTTAAAAAGGGCGAACGCGTCGGAATCATTGGTAAGAATGGTACAGGAAAATCTTCATTTTTAAACCTTCTTACAGGAAGTCTTCAAGCTGATGGCGGAAAAATAGTTATTGGAGAAACTGTAAAAATTGGATATTACACTCAAGGCGGAATTACAGTAAAACCAGACCAAAAAGTTATCGATGTCATTAGAGCTTTTGGTGATTATATTCCTTTAGCAAAAGGACGACAAATAAGCGCCCAACAATTGTTAGAACGCTTCTTGTTTGACAGAAAAAAACAATACGACTTTGTTGAAAAACTTAGCGGTGGCGAACAAAAACGCTTGTACTTATGTACAGTTCTTATTCAAAACCCAAATGTTTTAATCTTAGATGAGCCAACAAACGATTTAGACATTGTAACGCTTAATGTATTGGAAAGTTTTTTAATGGATTTCCCTGGTGTTTTGCTTGTAGTTTCTCACGACCGCTATTTTATGGATAAAATCATTGACCACCTTTTTGTATTTCAAGGTGAAGGAATTGTAGATGATTTCCCAGGAAATTATTCAGATTATAGAGCTTATGAAAGTAGTCAACCAAAACAAATCGAAACCACCAAGAAAGCCGGCAATACAGAAGCTGTAAAACAAAACACAGCAAATAAGCTTTCTTATAACGAACAAAAAGAATACAAGAATTTAGAATCTAAAATTCGCTCACTTGAATTGGATAAAAAAGCACTAGAAGAAAAGTTTAATAATCCTGATTTATCACAAGACGATATCAATAGACTTTCTAGCGAATTACAAGTTATTATTGATGCTATTGAAGAAAAAGAAATGCGTTGGTTTGAGTTAGCAGAAAAGCTCGAAGCCAATAGCCAATAGCCAATAGCCAATAGCCAATAGCCAAAATAGTGTACCAAATAACAGCATACATAAAGTTTCTATTTTCCTCTACCAATCAACATGGAGTGCATTCGCCATTCATTTATAATTTCGTAACCAAATGTCTATATGACAAAACCAATTATGATGACTATAGCGAACTTAAAAATTACAGTCACGCACTTTTAACAAACAATAACAGTATTGAAATTACCGATTTTGGTTCTGGTTCTAGAGTTTTTAAAACCAACAAAAGACCCATTAAGCAAATAGCCAAAATCTCAGGTACACCTTTAAAAAGAGCTAAGCTTTTCTATAGATTATCAAATTACTTTCAACCTAAGACAACTTTAGAAATTGGCACTTCTTTAGGCATTGCAACTCAAGCATTAGCTTCAGGGAATCCTGAAAATAATATTACAAGTATTGAAGGTTGTCCAAATATTGCCGAGCAAGCCAATAGACATCTTAGTAAATTCAAAAATGTGAACTTACTAACTGGTGAATTCAAAAATGTTATTCCTACTTTAAATGAAGAAAAATTTGATTTCATCTTCTTTGATGGACATCATAGCAAACAAGCAACAATAGAATATTTTGAGATGCTTTTACCAAAAGCGCATAACGATTCCATTTTTGTCTTTGATGACATTTATTGGTCTAAAGAAATGACAGAAGCTTGGGAATATATAAAAACTCATAAGTCAGTAACTGTAACTGTGGATTGTTTCTATTTAGGATTTGTATTTTTCAGAAAAGAACAAGTCAAAGAACATTTTAAAATTAGAATTTAAATCGAATAAACAATAATTAGTTTCATGTCACCTTGTGCCTAGTCGAAAGGTCTCATCTTATGTCTAATATTTTATTCTACTTTCTGTGTAACAACCATGCAACTTTAACGTCTTATTAACTGTAAATTCCTGTATCTTGCAGGAAGAATTAAGCATCAAGACTATTCAAATTATGAGCGACAACGTCATTGAGATCAGAGGAATCATTAGAGATTTTAAATTAGGTCAAGAAACTGTACATGTACTTAAAGGTATTGATTTAGACATCAAACGCGGCGAATATGTTGCTATAATGGGGCCATCAGGCTCTGGTAAATCTACATTAATGAATTTACTAGGTTGCTTAGACACACCAACTGCTGGCAGTTATAAACTCAACGGTAAAGATGTGAGCCAAATGACTGATGATGAACTGGCCGACATTAGAAATACTGAAATTGGATTTGTGTTTCAAACCTTCAACCTTTTACCAAGAACTACTGCATTAGACAATGTTGCACTTCCTATGATTTACGCTGGCGCATCTAAAAAAGTGAGAGTAGATCGAGCTTCTGAAGTTTTAACCGATGTTGGTCTTGCTGATAGAATGGATCACAAACCAAATCAACTTTCAGGTGGACAAAGACAACGTGTTGCAGTCGGAAGAGCCTTAGTAAATAAACCTTCTATCATTCTTGCAGACGAACCTACAGGAAATTTAGATTCTAAAACTGGAACTGAAATCATGGCACTTTTTGACCAAATACATGCTTCAGGAAATACGGTTATTATGGTAACTCACGAAGAAGACATTGCGGCACATGCAAAACGTGTTATTCGCTTACGTGATGGTATTATAGAAAGCGATACGTATCAGTAGCTAGTGATTAGTGATTAGTGTTTAGTGTTTAGTGATGAAAGCTAATCAATTCATTAAGAATTTCTGAAACCTTGGAAAAAATTTAGATTTTATTTTTGATTTTCAGTGAACTGAAAAATTTTTTATTTCAACTTGATTTTTTGGCTTGGTCAATCCTGAGCGCAGTCGAAGGGTTTTGTATCAAGACAAAACGAATCATAAATAAGCCATTTCAAATTTGACGAACCTTAAAACTTTTATAAACTTTTCACATTAAAATTTAGAACCTTTAAATTTGTTAGCATGAAAGTATACACAAAAACAGGTGATAAAGGTACTACTGCTCTTTTTGGAGGTACGCGCGTACCAAAACACCACATCAGAATAGAAAGCTACGGAACTATTGATGAGTTAAACTCGCATATTGGTCTAATAAGAGATCAAAATATCAATCAGTTGTATAAAAACACATTAATGCATATTCAAGATAGATTATTCACTGTTGGTGCAATCCTTGCGACAGATCCTGAAAAAGCAGTTTTAAAAAGTGGAAAGCAACGCCTAAATATTCCTAAGATTTCAAACGAAGATATTGAACGTCTCGAAAAAGAAATGGATGCTATGGAAGCAAGCTTACCACCAATGACTCATTTTGTGCTTCCTGGCGGACATCAAACTGTGTCATTCTGTCACATAGCACGCACTGTTTGCCGTAGAGCAGAGCGTTTAGCTTCTCATCTTAATGAGTTAGAGCCTTTTCAGCCAGAAACCTTAATGTATATTAACCGCCTTTCTGACTATCTATTTGTGTTGGCACGGAAGTTGTCACATGATTTGCAAGCTGAAGAAATAAAGTGGATTCCAAAAAAAGAATCGTAAACTTAATTTCATTAAATTTTAAGTAGAAAACAGTTAATTGTTTAAGCTTAAAAAGCTGAAAATTAAACGTTCTTTTATTAATGATGAAATAATTTAATTTTTACTTGAATTATTCAGCTAAAAAATTATTTTTGCAAAAATTAAACACCTTACGCAAATGTATTGGACATTAGAATTAGCATCTTATTTAAGTGATGCACCTTGGCCAGCAAC
>CAZFEV010000007.1:0-83387 GCA_964517835.1 uncultured Flavobacteriaceae bacterium
TCTCTTTTTTGCTGCTCTTTTTCTCATGTCTTCTTCTTAAAGTTTTAAATTACTTCTTAGGGCGTTTTGCACCATACTTAGATCTACGTTGTGTACGTCCAGCAACACCTGCTGTATCTAACGCACCACGAACGATGTGATATCTAACTCCTGGTAAATCTTTTACCCTTCCACCTCTAACTAATACTATCGAGTGCTCTTGTAGGTTGTGACCTTCTCCACCGATGTATGCGTTAACCTCGTTTCCGTTTGTTAAACGAACCCTT
The DNA here is from genome assembly GCA_964517835.1 of uncultured Flavobacteriaceae bacterium. GTDB lineage: Bacteria > Bacteroidota > Bacteroidia > Flavobacteriales > Flavobacteriaceae > Winogradskyella. Next base: position 267 of record CAZFEV010000007.1, read on the forward strand.
GCTACCTTTCTCATTGCTGAGTTTGGTTTCTTAGGTGTCGTTGTATAAACACGAGTACATACACCACGTCTTTGCGGACACGAATCTAAAGCAGCCGATTTACTCTTCTTAGTTATTTTGGCTCTTCCTTTTCGTACTAATTGTGAAATTGTTGGCATATATTTCTATATAAATTTTTATTTAACCCTCACTTTTGAGGGCTGCAAAGGTAGAAATATATATTTATTATTCAAATAGTTGAGAATTTATTTTTTAAAGAAAAAAGAGGTTTCACTTTTTACATATATATAATGGTCTATTTTTACGTTATTAATTGAGTTATTGTACAAGCATCTTAATGACATTTTTTAAACAGTTTATTATTTTTTTCTTATTGGTGTTTTTTCACCAAGTAAATGGACAATCTCTGAAGCTAAATGTTAAAGGTGAAACTGAAGTTAAAACTAAAATTATAGATTCAATTGGTTACAAAAGTATTTTTAAGAATTACTTAAATCTTGAAGAAGAACTCACTACTCTTAAAAATAAACTTTTCCGAATTGGATTTATCGACACCAGTATAGATAGTTTTTCAAAGCAGAACGACACCATATATATAGCAAACCTAAGTTTAAAAAACCGCATCAATAGAATACGAATACATTATGATTCTATATTCAATAAAGATTTATTAAAACTGTTCAACTTCACACAAAAAGAAAACTATTTTGAAGTTAACATCATTGAACTTGAAAAAAACCTTGACATATTAAACTCTAAAATTGCAGAAGAAGGTGACCCATTTTCTTCATTGCAATTAATAAATATAAACAAGCTTAACTCTAAACTACTTGTTGCTGACCTAAAAGTCATTTCCAATCAAAAACGACGAATTGACAATATAGTCATTAAAGGTTATGAGAAGTTTCCAAAATCATACATCAAACGATTTTTAAAACTAAAAACCGGCAAGACATTTAACCTCAATGAGATTAAAAACAAAGTTGAACTTTTGGAAGATATTCGTTTCGCAAGCAAAATAAGAGATCCTGAGGTTTTATTTACCAAAGACTCCACAACACTTTATTTATATGTAGAAAAAACCAGAACCAATAACTTTGATGGTTTTCTTGGTTTTGGCACAAATGAGAACACTAATAAAATTGAGTTTGATGGTTACCTAGACTTAAGACTTATCAACAATCTAAATTATGGCGAAACATTAAATCTATTTTACAAAAGTGATGAAATAGACCAACAAACTTTTAGAATTGACACAGACTTACCCTATTTATTCGGTTCACCTATTGGGCTTCAGTTAGGTTTAAACATTTTTAGAAAAGACACCACATTCTCTAATGCAAAGCAATTTGCTAAAATTAATTACCAAATTAATTCTCAACACAGAATTGGCGCTGGTGTATCTAGCACAAGCTCAACTAATTTATTAGAAAACGACACTTCGATTTTAAATGATTACACCTCTAATTATTACACTTTAAGTTATAACTTTATTAAACCACAATTTTACGATCCATTATTCCCTGTAAATTTTAGGTTTGATTTCTCTTCTGGTTTTGGTAACAGAGAAAACAATTTAAGTAATCAGAGTCAATCAGTGTTTAATCTTGATGCGTTTAAGATTTTTAATCTTAACCCCAAAAACAGCGTATACACTAGAGTTAATGGTGCTATTCTAACTTCTGATGATTACCTAGATAATGAGCTTTTTAGATTTGGAGGTATCAATTCCATTAGAGGATTTGAAGAAAATAGTCTTGTAGCTAATCTTTATGGTGTACTTAATACAGAGTATCGATATAGGCTAAGCAATAGCGTCTATGTACACTCTGTTTTTGACGCTGCGTATTTCGAAAATCAAATCACAGACTCGAAAGAAAAACTATTTGGATTTGGATTTGGTTTAGGTCTGCTTACTAAGTCAGGACTTTTCAGACTAAATTATTCTAGTGGCAAGTCAGAAAATAGACCTTTTAGGCTTTCTGATTCTAAAGTGCATGTAAGCTTAACGGCTACTTTTTGACGAATCATATAGACTTCTTATTTTTACATTGCTACAGAAAGAAAAATATGATGATTAAAAGGCTACTAATAATTGCACTTTTTATTACGCAGTTGACGAACAGTCAAAACACTGTTGGTACTATTCAAATTACCAATGATGCATATGAAGGCTACACACTTTTCACTGTTTCAACAGAATCTTATTTAATCAATAATTGTGGACAAGTCATTAACCAATGGTCTAGCGGGTTTCCTCCAGGGAATGCTGTTTATTTATTAGAAAACGGTAATTTACTTAGAGCAGGAAGAACATCTAGTACAGACATAAACTTTGGTGGACAAGGTGGAGTTATTGAAATGTATAATTGGGAAGGCAATTTGATTTGGCAGTACTTTTATGACACTCCAGAAGTAAGGCAACATCATGATGTTTACCCTATGCCTAATGGTAATATTTTAATTTTAGCAGCCACTAGAATGACCAATGCAGAGGCAATACAAGCCGGAAGAAATCCTGCATTACTTACCGATACGGATTTATACAACGAACGCATTTTAGAGGTTACTCCTTTAAATTTTTCTGAAGCAACTGTTGTTTGGGAATGGAATATTTATGATCATCTTGTTCAAGATTTTGATAATACAAAAGATAACTTTGGCGATGTGAGTTTAAATCCAAATAGATTAGACATCAACTTCTTAAATGGTGGTAATGGCGGCTCTAATTGGCTTCATATAAACTCAATACAATACAACGAAGCATTAGACCAAATAGTTCTAAGCTCAAGAAACCTCAGCGAAATTTACATTATTGACCATTCAACTACTACTGCTGAAGCTGCAACAAGTACTGGTGGAATATATGGTAAAGGTGGTGATTTTCTATATCGATGGGGAAACCCACAATCTTATGGTCAAGGGACAGAGACCGACCGAATACTTTACGGACAACACTATCCTTATATTATAGAATCTGGATTTGTTGATGAAGGTAAAATCATTCTTTTTAACAATGGAAATGGTCGTTCTCCTTCATTTTCAGAAGTGATGGTTGTTAATCCACCCATTTCAAGCGCAGGAGTATACACTTATACTTCTGGCACGGCTTTTGGCCCAATCGCAGCAGACTATATATACACTGATCCTGTAGACCAAAGCAATTTCTTTTCACATATATTAAGTAGCGCTCAAAGATTACCAAATGGAAATACTTTAATCTGTGAAGGTACAAGTGGACGATTTTTTGAGATTACACCATCAGAAGAAATTGCTTGGGAATATGTTAGTCCTGTAAGTTCGTCTAACGGAAATATCGCCAGTCAAGGTGTTGACCCTATAACTTTTACCAATTTTAAATTCAGAGCGAATAAATATCCGACCGATTATGCAGCATTTACAGGAAAAGATTTAACTCCAGGCGACCCAATAGAACTCAACTTCAACCTAAACCCTTGTAACAACCTACTAAGTTTAGAAGAATTAACTGAAGACAATACAACCTTTAGTCCAAATCCAACAAAAGGCATTCTAAACATTAACACCCAAAATACTATAAATAAAATTGAGGTTTTTAATGCTTTAGGTAGTAAATTAATAGAAACTACTCACAAATCTATAGATCTTTCAAGTTATGACGATGGCATGTACTTTATAAAGGTATTTAGCAATAAAAAAATCTTGAGCAAAAAAATCATTAAAATTAAGGGATAGTGCAAATCTTATAAGATAACATCACGGTTTTTCATACTTTTGTCCAATTATGAAAAATGAAACAACCATTTTCGGAATAAGAGCTATCATTGAAGCCATTAAATCTGGTGAGACAATAGATAAAGTATTTGTTCAAAAAGGATTACGAAGTGAGCTTTTTCAGGAACTTGAGCATCTAATGCGTTCTGAAGGCATTAATTCCTCTTATGTGCCAATTGAAAAACTAAACCGCTTAAGTAAAGGAGGTAACCACCAAGGCGCTGCTGCTCACATCTCACCTATCGCCTTTCATAACATTGATGATTTAGTTCTTTCTGTTATTGAGTCTGATAAAACACCTCTATTCTTATTGTTAGACCAATTAAGCGATGTTAGAAATTTTGGAGCTATCGTACGTACTGCAGAATGTACTGGTGTTTCAGGAATAATAATTCAGAAAAAAGGTGGAGCACCAATAAATGGAGACACGATAAAGACAAGTGCTGGCGCAATCTTTAAAATTCCAATTTGTAAGGTTGACCACATAAAAGATGCGGTATTTTACATGCAGTCTTCGGGTATAAAAGTTGTAGCAGCTACAGAAAAAGCCGATGATTACATATATGACATTTCTTTAAATGAACCTTGTGCAATTGTTATGGGTTCTGAAGGAAAAGGCATTAATCCTTCTGTTCTAAAAGTTGTAGACAACAAGGCTAAACTTCCAATCTTAGGTGACATTGAATCCTTAAACGTATCTGTTGCATGCGGTGCGTTCTTATATGAAACTGTTAGACAACGTAGTTAGAAATTACTCTTCATTCTTTTTAAAAATGTAGTTGATTGTGGGCGCTTCTTTTGTTTGAGAGACTTGCTCTGGTTCATCTTCAGGTAAAACTTCTATGAAATTACCATTCTCATCAAAATGTTTCATGAAGGGATCATCTTCCTCGTTGTAATCTGCCTCTTCCCAAACATATTTTTCTGGTTTAGCTACTTGCTTTCTAAAGATAAAAGCAAAGAGTAACCCAGTTATTAAACCACCTAAATGGCCTTCCCAAGACATGCCATCTTTTATTGGAAACACATACCAAATCATACTACCATAAAGAAATATCACCATCAATGACAGTGCTATTAATCTATAGTGTTTCGCAAAAATCCCTTTAAAGAAAATGAAACTTACTAAAACATAAATTAATCCACTTGCCCCTATGTGATTACCAGATTTCCCTATTAACCACGTCAAAACACCAGAAAGTAGAATTCCATAAAGAATGACTTTCCAGGCAATTCTGTTATAGAAGTAAAACAAGGCAAGTGATAATACAAGAAGTGGAATGGAGTTATTATAAAGGTGATCTAAATCGGCGTGTAAAAAAGGACTTGTAAAAATCCCTAACAAACCTTCTAATTTATATGGTCTTATACCGAAAGATTTTATACTGTAATCAATATTTATTTGATACCAAAAGACTAGCCAAACCAAAAAAACTATCAATAAAGGATAGATAATTACACTGTTAGAAAATTTGAACTGCTGAGATTTCATAGACTTTTAAAGGCAATAACCTAGCCATTATTAAAAACATGCAAACTTGTCATGCTATTATCAAATCAAACCACAAATCTTAATTTCTAAATTATCGCTTAGAAAAATTTAGAATATGTCATTATAAACTAAAAAAAATAAAATATTCGCAATAATCACATCTAAACCACTGTTTGTCTGTGGTTTTTTTATCATTTTAACTTTTTTTTTAGATTTTTGACAGCTTCTAACTAAATTCAATTCAAACTTATGAAAACAAAAACTAATAGGATTTTTACACTATTTTTTATGGTGTTTCTTATGCAAATTGGTTTTGCGCAAGAAAAAACTATTACAGGTACCGTTTCTGATGAAACAGGTTTTCCTCTACCAGGTGCTTCAGTTTTAGTTAAAAACACGGCTAATGGAGTTTCTACAGACTTTGATGGTAAATATACCATTGAAGTGGAAATTGGTCAAATTCTAGTATTTAGCTATGTTGGTTACTCATCACAAGAGTTTACCGTTGGTGATTCTAATGTCATTGATGTTAAACTTGTTGAGGATGCCTCTGCACTTGACGAAGTTGTTATCACTGCTGTTGGTATAAAACGTAAACCTGATGAAATAACAACAGCAAATCAGGTTGTGAAATCAGAAGAGCTTAACCAAGCCAACAACCCAGATGCTGTACAAGCGTTAGCAGGTAAAGTTTCTGGTTTACAGATTAACACTACAACTGCTGGTTTAGCACCTAATACTCAGATCACATTGAGAGGTAACAGATCTATTTCTGGAAATAACGACGCACTTGTTGTTATTGACAATGTAATATCTACAGCACAAACATTGTCAAATTTAGATCCTAACACAATAGAGTCATTAAACGTTATAAAAGGCCCTAATGGTGCTGCCTTATATGGTGAGCAAGGTGCCGCTGGTGTTATTATTGTAACTACAAAAAAAGGCGCTAAGGGTTCTGGCAAATTTAATGTTAATCTTATCTCATCTGCAACTTTTGAGGAAGTCGCTTTTTTACCTGAAACGCAAGATCGTTTTGGTCAAGGTTGGGGTGGAAATATAGAAACTGTGGACCAAGGTTCTTGGGGTGTTCCTTATAATGGCGCTTTAATACCTATCGGAACACCTGATGCTAATGGTAACTTTAGATATTTTAGATATAGTCATATTGAAGATAATATCTTACCATTTTTTAATACAGGTGTTAACCTTCAAAACTCTATTTCTATCGCAACAGGAAACATGGAAGAAGGTTTTGTTAACTTCAGTTACTTAAACCAAAGTTTAGATGGTATTATTCCAGATAGTAAGTTAACGAAAAACAACTTTTCTTTAGCTGCAGGTAAAAAAATCGGTAAGTTTTCAATGCAAGGTATTGCGAGATATACTACTCAAAAGACTAATGACGTAAACAACATTAATGTTGACAATGGTCAGGCTAATGGGTATACTTATTCTGGCATTAGCATGTATCAACAATTAATGAACACACCTGGTAATGTTCCTATTGAAGCTTTTGATAGTGGTGATAATAATGATCACTGGACCATCTATGAAGATAGTCCATATTGGACATTAAGAAACAACAGAAGATTTGGTAACAGAACTATAGTAGATTTATCTGCTGAATTCGGATACGAATTTAATGATAACATTAGTGCTACTTTAAGATCATCTGTAAGAAACACCAGAAACGATACTGAAATAAGAAGAAACGCCTTTGAAGACACTGAATTCTTTGTTGGTGGGGACAGATCTATTCGTTCATTCTATCAAATTGATAATGATAGTGAAAGGTTCATCTACACAGATTTCTTAGTTAACTTTGATTACGATTTAAATGAAGACCTTACATTTAAATCTAATGTTGGTCTTAATGCTACTGACACAAAGTACACAAGAGAACTTAATGGCGGTTTCGATTTAGCAATCCCAAGTTATTTCCATTTATCTAATATTACATCATTACCAGATTATTGGGAAAACAATCTACGTCAAAGAACTGCAGCAGTTTTTGCCAATGTAGATTTAGGCTATAAAGATTATCTTTTCTTAAATATTACAGGAAGAAATGATTGGAACTCTGTGCTACCTAAAGCTAACAGAAGTTTCTTTTATCCTTCTGTTGGTGTGGCTTTTATTCCTACAAAAGCTATCGAAGGTTTAAAAAGCAATATACTTCACAAGGCAAAAGTATCAGCTAGTTATGTAAAAACAGGAAACGCTACTGCTCTAAGCCCGCAACAACTGCCAAATGTAGCTATTAACGATACTTTCTATCCTAACACAGGAGCGGTATCTTTATTAGCAGATTCTGAAGCTGTTGATCCTAATATTAAACCAGAGTTTATTAACTCTTTTGAAGCAAATGCTAACCTAGAATTCTTGAATATTCAAGGCCCACGAATTACGCTAGATCTTTCTGCTTCATTCAGTAAAAACACGGATCAGATATTAAATATTTCAAGTTCTTCAGCAACCGGATTTTTTAACACTTTAATTAATGTAGGTGAAACTAAATCTAGATCTTTAGAGGTTGACTTAGGATTCACACCTATAAAAACTAAAGATTTTGAATTTAGTGGTAGAGTTGGTTACAGTACATTTAGAACAGAAGTTGTTAAGGTAACTGACCAATCAGATAGAGTTGAAGTTGCTAACTTTGGAACTATTGGTGCATACGCAATTGAAGGACAAGAGTTCCCACAATTATTGGGTACAGCTTACGAAAGAGATGATCAAGGTAGAGTTGTAATAGATAATAATGGTAACCCATTAATTGCTTCAGACTTAAAAGTATTAGGTCAAGCAACGCCAGATTACATTTTAAACTTTGCACTTAACTTTAGATACAAAGGATTCAACTTTGCTGCAGTAGGTGATTACAGAACAGGACACCAATTCTTCTCTGGTATTAAAAGACAGTTATCTGGTCAAGGTAGAACTATAGAAACGACTTTTAACGACCGTAATCCGTTTATTTTCCCTAACTCAACAGTTGAAGGCACAGGTGTTACAAACACTACAGTCTTAACTGCTGGTGGTGGTGACTTACAACCTTTAGGTGAAGCTTACGCATACTATACTGGTGATCATAACAACATTGATGAAAACTTTGTTGTTGACGCGACAGCATTTAAACTAAGAGAGGTTAGTTTAAGTTATGATTTTCCTGCTAGTATACTTGAGAAAATTAAGTTAACCCGACTAAATGTTGGAGTAAGCGGAAGAAATTTATTAACTATCTTACCTAAGTCTAATTTAGATTATAACGATCCTGAATTTGCTGGAAGATATGGATTGGCAAGTTATGGAATTACACCTCCAACAAGATATTATGCATTCAACATTAACTTATCATTCTAAAAAAAAGACAATGAAAAAAATTAATAAAATATTAGTTTTAATCCTACTTGTAGGTATTACAGCTATTTCATGTGATGATTATTTAAATGTTAATGATAGCATTGATAATCCTAATTTAAGTGATTTAAACCCTAATGAACTTATTGTAGGTGCGCAATTATTAAGTGCGGAAACCTATACAGATAGATTAAACAGAATTGGCAATTGGATGGCTGTAGCATGGTCTGGTAATTACCTAGCTTTTAATGACGCCTATGGCCCAGAAAGTAGATACCAATTTTCAAGTACTTTTTATGATGACATATGGGATGATATGTATCGTTATGTATCTAATTTTGCTACGATTGAAGATTATAGTGGTTCAGGTAACTGGGATGACCAGAAAGCTGCTGCAAAAATTCTAAAAGCATTTTACCTTCAGTATATTGTAGACCTGTATGGAGATTGCCCATACACTGAAGCATTTGATCCAGACACATATTTATTTCCAAAATATGATGATGCACAACAGACTTATTTAGCTCTTCTTGACACTTTAGATGAGGCCATAGCTTTAATTGACTCCAACGAAGCTTCTGAAGCATTTGGCGCAGCAGATCTGTCATTTGGAGGAGATATGAGCCAATGGAAAGCCTTTGCTAATACTGTAAAATTAAGATTACTGGTTAGACTTATTTTAAAAGCTGAAACTGATGCTTCATTATTGAGTATTGTTAACACTAAGTTTGCTGAACTTAATGGTGCCTCTTTTTTAAGTCAAGACGTAACACTTAATCCTGGTTATGCCGATTCTGATAATAGACAAAATCCTTTTTGGGAAGTATATGGTTTCGATGCAACTGGTATTCCAACAGGTCAAGGAAGACAAACAGGACCTTCTGCATTTGCTTTTAATCTTTTAGACTCATCTAATGATGCTAGATTAAATAGGTTATGGAAACCTAATGAAGCTAATAATACATTTGCCGGAACAGATCAAAATGGTGGTGGAAATGCTGCCGCAATAGGAGATGGTATTTTAAAAGGTGCTGATGCCGATTTACCAATAATGTTAGCTGCAGAAAGTTATTTTTTACAAGCTGAAGCGATGCAAAGAGGATATCTTTCTGGAAACGCTCAAGCTATGTTTGAAATGGGTATTCAAGCATCTTTTGATTCTTTAGGTGCTGGGGACGCATCAACTTACATCTCTGACAACAGTGCTAATGCAGATTTAGGTTTCTCAGGCGGAGATCCATTAGGTGCAATTCTTACTCAAAAATGGATTGCCTTAACAAGTGTTTCTGGAGCTGAATTATGGATTGAATATAACAGAACTGGTTACCCAAGTAACTTACCATTACCAGTTAATACAACTGATACTGATTTTCCTGTAAGGTTACTTTATCCAGCATCTGAATACTCTGGTAACTCTAATAATGTTATTAGTCAGACTAGAGATGACGCATTTACTTCTAAAATATTTTGGGACGTTAATTAATTAAAAAAAAGAAATTATGAAAAATACAGTTTATGTAAAACTACTTTTGATCGCTATTTTTAGCCTCTCAATTGTATCCTGTGATCAGGATGATAGTATTGAATACACTGATCCAGAAAACTTCACACAGGCTGAAGTTACAGAAGAAACAATTACAGTTAGTGAAGGTGAGGATATCTCATTTACAATTTCACAAGAAGAACTTGTTGTCCCAAAAGTAGATTTTTGGGAGGCATACTGGGCTGGATTTGATGAAGTATCAGGTCAAGTTGGTATTCGTGTTGTTGGAGGTACTGCAACAGAAGGAGTAGATTACACAATAAATTTATGGACTATTCAAGATTTTAGCCCTTTCTTATTACAAGATGGTTATTATTACGGCTATGACGCAAGTACAGAATTAACCCACGTTGTTTCTAACATCATTGACGTTGTTGAAGATGGTGAAGCTGAAGGACCTGAGACTATTGAACTTCAGTTATTCCCAGTAGCTTTAGGATACGTTATTATAGATGACACTATAACTATAACAATTACAGATTAACATAGTTATTCTAACTAAATCAACTAATTTAAGCCTAGAGATGAATTTATTCTCTAGGCTTTTTTAATTTTACGGTATGAATATCCCGTTAGCAGAACGTCTTCGTCCAAAAACCTTAAACGACTATTTAAGTCAACAACATTTGGTTGGTAAAGATGGTATGCTATATCATCAAATAAAGAGTGGTGTTATACCATCTTTGATTCTTTGGGGTCCGCCAGGTATAGGAAAAACGACTCTCGCTAATATTATTGCCAACGAATCTGAACGTCCTTTTTTTAAATTAAGTGCTATTAATTCTGGAGTTAAAGACATTAGAGACGTTATTGATAAAGCAAAAAAAAGTGGTGGCTTATTTACTGCAAAAAATCCAATCTTATTTATAGACGAGATTCATCGTTTTAGCAAATCACAACAAGATTCGCTATTAGAAGCGGTTGAAAAAGGTTGGGTTACTCTAATTGGCGCTACCACAGAAAACCCAAGTTTTGAAGTCATCTCGGCACTACTTTCAAGATGTCAGGTCTATACTTTAAATGCCTTCAGTAAAAGTGACTTAGAAGCATTACTCAATCGAGCTCTTTCAGAAGATGAAACCCTTTCAAATTTGAATATTGATTTAAAAGAAACCGAGGCGCTCCTCAGACTTTCTGGTGGAGATGCTCGTAAGCTTTTAAATATCTTCGAACTTATCGTAACTTCTTTTGAAAATGAACCTATAGTTATTACTAACGAATTAGTAATGAAACAAGTTCAAAACAAGGCCGCTAGATACGACAAGACAGGCGAACAACACTACGATATTATTTCTGCCTTTATAAAATCTATTCGCGGAAGCGACCCAAATGCTGCAGTTTATTACTTAGCTAGAATGATTGAAGGTGGCGAAGATGTAAAATTCATTGCTCGACGTCTACTTATCTTAGCAAGTGAAGATATTGGCAATGCTAACCCAACAGCTTTAGTGATTGCGAATAATACATTTCAGGCAGTATCTGTAATCGGTCATCCTGAATCTCGTATTATTTTGAGTCAATGTGCGACCTATTTAGCAAGTTCACCTAAAAGTAATGCTGCTTATGAAGCAATTAATAAAGCTCAGCAGTTAGTCAGGGAAACTGGTGACCTCTCAGTGCCATTATCTATAAGAAATGCACCAACCAAACTTATGAAAGAATTAGGTTATGGTGATGATTACAAATATGCGCATCACTATAAAAACAACTTTGCAGATCATGAATTTTTACCTGAAGAAATAAAAAACACCAAACTTTACAACCCAGGGAACAACTCAAGAGAACAAGCACAGCGCAATTACCTAAAAGCCCTTTGGAAAGATAAATACGGTTATTAAAATTTAATATTTAACTTTTTAGTATTAACATGATCATCTGAATTCTGAGAATAATACCAAAATCCATCTTCCTTATAAACTATCGCACTTTTATCCTTTACAATAAAAACATTTTCTGCACCAGTATTCAGTAAAATCATTACAACAGCAGGTTTTGAATCCACCACCTGAAATCCATTTGTAGTCTTTTGAGCATACAACATAGCTGAATCACTATTTTCTTTCTCAACAATTTCAATCACTTCAATAATCTCCTCTTCTTTGGTGATCTCTGGTACAGCCTCAATCTCTTCCTCAACCTCTACCTCATCCTCAATAATTTCATATTTCGGCGGTTCTGGAGGTGCTGGTTGTGCCATGTCTACGGTAGGTTCATACTTATAACCTAAAGACTCGAAGGTTAACATTGTCTCTCTTAATGCCTCGCTAAACGCTCTATCAAATTGCTTTAATTTAGAACTACCTGCATTAGATGTAAATACAGTATTATCAAAGCAATCATTAAGCGCAACTTCTAATTTAGTTTTTAAGAATCCGCCTTTGGCTTTTCTCACATCTGCCATTAGAGCTAAACATCTATTTTGCCTAAGGTCCTCTGGTAAATCTTCGTCAGTAAAATAAGCTTGGTAACCATACTTATTAAATAAAAACTTGGTGATTGAGCTTAATTGATATTGATCTTCACCTTTAGTAAAATCAAAAGATTTTGGCACTAAAATGTATTTATAATTATTAATATTCTTTTGAGCACTACTTACAAAATGCACTGCAATAAAAAGTAATAATACAAGTAGATATTTGAAATTGACTTTCATAATTTAAAGGTAATTTATTAAGGATTTTAGGTCTATGACTCTCTTAAAGTCATGGTTGTTGGTTGCATCTTTATAATCAAAATGAATGGTTTCCATACCGATATGATCAGCACCCAAAATATCTGCCTCAAGACTATCTCCAATCATGATGCTTTCTTCTGGTGTTGCATTCGCCAAGTCTAAAGCAAAATTAAAAATTTTAGGATTTGGTTTTTTGACGCCAACCATTTCAGAATTGGTTATGGTTTTAAAATAGTGCTTAATATTGGCATTTTTCATCTTTCGCTCCTGAGCCTCTTCAAATCCGTTTGTGATTATGTGCAATTCATACTTGTCTTTTAAATATTCTAAGATCTCAATTGTACCATCAAAAAGATGATTAAATGTGGTTAAATAATCAATATACGACACAGACAATTGATTGATTTTATGATCACTAACATGTACTCCAATAGCATCAAAAGCGTCTTTTAATCTTCCATATCTTAAAGCAGATTTTGTAACTCTTTCTTCTCTGTAAAGTTTCCAATAATTGAGATTAATCGGCTCATAAACATCTAAGAATGTTCTTAACTCAACATCTATATTATTTATTCTAAAAATCTTTTCAAATGTTAGACCTGAATTCTTATCAAAATCCCATAACGTATGATCCAAATCGAAAAAAACGTGCTTTAACTTTTCTTTCATTATGCTGATGCCAAAATTTGATTAAATAATGTTCTAAAACCACTCCAACGTTCAATATTGCCGAAGGTATAATTATGAAAAACTGGAATAAATGTACCGTTGACAGCCTTAACTTGGTCAATTAATTTTTGTAAATGTTCTGATTTATCTAGTTGAGATTGGTGCCTTAACAAGGCAAAATCCATACATTGATAAGGATTTATCTGCAATGGAGTTTGTACCTCGTAATCAAGATCATAAAATTGAAAAGGTGTACACGTACTTGCTCTAAATCCTAAAGTATCAACATAGCCCATAGAATAGTCTTCATCTATTTCTAACTCTATGTGATTTCTATAACTTGATGGCATATTTAGCTTAGAAAATGAATGTCTTACAGCCTTTAAATCTCTGTTTGTAATAGATTCTATTTTAGTTTTTTCTTTTTTCAAAATTGAAATATTATCTAATGCGAAATAAGACACCTTCAGCCCTACCTTAGAATAATCTGCAATAGATTTTATTAAACTGACAAATACTTTTTTATTGGTGCTTACACCTTTATCATAAGTTGAATAATCACCCACAAGAAAAAGCACCAAAAACTGAAATGGTGTTTGTTTTTGCTTGGCAATTATCCAATTAAAAGTATCATAAGGATCTCGTTTGATGCCAAGTAATACCAAGTAGCGCTGATATAACTGCTTTAGCTTCAGCCTACGGATATCATTAAGTGTACCTCCAATTGTTCTTAACAACCCCTTTTTTCTATAATAGAATGCCATTGGGACATCAATTATCGGTTTTACGGCATACTTTCTTTCAGGAAATTTAAAATCTGGAAAGCGCTCTTCCATGACTGATTTCAATTTATAAGCCCAAATATCTATAACTGGTTGATGTAAAAATCCGTTATTATATGCCAAACTCTCTTTTGCTGTAAAACGACCGTACTCATCTTTAACATGTGGCATATATTCCTCATAACGGCTCAACAAATAGAAGGAAGCTGCAAAAATATCAAATGGTAAATCACTGCGATCACCAGTAGTAAAAAAGCCTTTTGTTTTTCCCCATGTCTGCACATTTATGTCAATATCAGACAAGCCAGTTTCAAATAACAACTTATGACTTCTAACATGCAATTCACTACTCAGCGGCTGTTTGGTGTATGACATCTTAATGCTACTATGCGCAATAAAATCTTCGATTTTTGAAGTAAACTTTACCTCAACTCCTAATATTCTTTTACTTATATGTTTAAAAATATAGGTGAGTCTTGGTGTAATATTATGCGTATATACTAGTAACATCCCAAATAATAATTCCAAAAACTAAAAATAACAAATTCCTATACCAATTAGAAAGTAAATAGCTCTATAAACAGAATTAAATAATAATGTTAATAATTATAGGATACCTTCATCAGCAAAACTGAAGTAAGCATGCTCAGTTACAATTAAGTGATCTAAAATTTTAATGTCTAAGCTTTGACCCGCATTTTTAAGTTTTTGAGTAATATCTCTATCAGCTTTACTTGGTTTTAATGTTCCTGATGGATGATTATGACATAAAATTAATGCTGTAGCACCAACTTCTAATGCATTCTTTAACACTAGACGAACATCTACAAGTGTCCCAGTAATGCCACCTTTACTTAATTGACTTCTTTGAATAACTTTATTAGAATTATTGAGGTATAGAATCCAGAACTCTTCGTGTGGTAATTCACCTAATATAGGTTGCATAATATCAAAAACCGATTTACTTGAGACTATTTTATCTTGTCTCTTAACATCTTCTAATCTTCTACGCCTACCAAGTTCTAAAGCCGCAGCAATTGTAATTGCTTTAGCCTCGCCAATACCTTTAAACTGCATCAACTGCTTAATGGTTAGTTTACCCAATGTATTGAGATTGTTATCTACATGCGCTAATATTCGTTTAGACAAATCTACAGCACTCTCCTCTCTGTTACCCGAACCAATTAATATTGCAACGAGCTCCGCATCACTTAAAAACTCTTTTCCCTTGTCTCTTAATTTCTCTCTAGGTTGATCATTATGAGACCAATTTTTAATAGAAAATGATGTTGGTTTTTCTGACATGCTCTAAATATAAAAATTGTAAATTTAAGCGTCTAAAGAAATTGAGAAATTATGAAATCATTGTTTACAGATGAAGGTCTAAACGACATTACAGTAAGACTTGAAAATTTGACAGATAAATCTTCAGCGCAATGGGGCAAAATGGATGTTGCACAAATGCTAAAGCACTGTCAAGGTCCACTTGAAGTAGGTTTAGGAATTACTCCTTTACAAACAGAAAACATAGGTTTTTTAAAAAAACTATTATTTAAAGCCTTTAAACCAACAATGTACAATGATAAACCTTGGAAGCGTAACCTACCAACAGTTGAACAATATATCGTGGTGGATTCTCATGAATTTGTACACGAAAAAGAAAAATTGAAAAACTTAATTCATAACTTTTCGATTGAAAAAGATAAAACCGATTGGCAACCGCATCCTTATTTTGGCACATTCACACCAGACCAATGGGGACAACTGCAATACAAACATTTAGATCATCATTTAAAACAGTTTGGAGTGTAATGAAATATCCACCTAAACACCACCAAGAAGGTAATAAAGCTCATATAATTGAAGTTATAAAAGCCTATCCGTTAGCCACTGTTATCTCTATTGAAAATAACCAACCTTTTATTACACACTTACCTCTTATTTATGATAATGAAAAGCTTATAGGTCATATAGATATTTTTAATCCACAAGCTGAACTTCTTAAAAACAACAATGAGGTTACTGTTTTATTTACAGGACCGCAATGTTATATTTCACCAACAGTATACTCGACTACCCAATTACCAACATGGAACTACATTAAGGTGCACCTAAAAGGAAAAGTTAAGGCTATTGAAAGTAAGGATTCCTTAAAACAATCTTTAATTACAATGACCGAATTTTTAGAAGCGCCGGAGCACAAATATGTTTTAGACCCTAATAATCCTAGATTAAATACCAATCTTGATTATATTAAAATGTTTGAAATACAAATTGAGCAATGGGAAGGTAAATTTAAGCTTTCGCAAGACAAGAAAACCAGCGACACCAATGCCGCACGAGAGGAACTAATTAGGATCAACCAGGAAAGTATTAGACAGTTTTTGGATAAGGTTTTTAGCTAGGCGTGGCACTTACCTAAAACATACTGAATAGTATCAATAAAACTCTGAGGACTAAATGGTTTAGAAATAAAGCCATTGACACCGACTTTCTCACCCATTTTTCTATTCTCTTTGGTGACATCGGCCGTAACAGCAATAATCGGAATGTTGCTCTTGTCTGTATTTGATGTTCTTATTGCTTTAGTAGCTTCAAACCCATCACAAATTGGCATATGAACATCCATTAAAATCAAGTCTAATTCATTATTTTTAAATAGCTCTACTGCCTTTTTTCCGTTCTCAGCGGTGATTAAACTAGCACCAAACCTTTCTAAAAACTGCCCGCCTATTTTTAGATTTATTCTATTATCGTCAACCAATAATACCTTTACATTCTTAAGAAGATCTGAATTAAATGCTGTCTTTTTCTCTATTAACCTTACTTCTGGCTTAATCTTCTCTGGTGCCGATTTTTGCAAATCTAAATAAACCACAAAAGTTGTTCCCTCACCTTCTAAACTGCTTACAGTTATATGACCACCAAGCAGTTCTACTAAGCTCTTAGAAATTGCCAACCCTAAACCAGTGCCACCAAAGCGTCTAGAAATTGAGCTCTCTGCTTGTTGAAAAGGTTTGAAAATATACTTCAGTTTATTTTCTGAAATGCCAATGCCTGTATCTGTCAACTGAAAACTAAATCTATGCTTATCTTCAGAGTTAGATATACTTGTCACTGATAATGAAATATGACCATTGTCGGTAAACTTTATGGCATTACTTAATAGATTAAAGAGTATTTGATAGATTTTAGTTTCGTCACCATAAAAGGTATTATAGGCGTTTTTCTCAATATTAAAATCTATAGTATTTCCTTTTCTTTCACTCTCAAAGGATACCGTTTTATTTAAGTTGTCAAGTAGTTCACCTAAACTAAAAAGACCGTTATCAATTTTTACTTCTTCGGCCTCAATTTTTTCAACATCGAGTATATTATTTAACAATACCAACAACTTTTCACTAGCAAAATCTACCGTTTCTAGATGAGACAATTGATTTTCAGTTAAATTATCGAGTCTTAATAAATTCAATGAACCAATAATAGCATTTAATGGTGTTCTTATTTCGTGACTAACTACCGACAAAAACTTATCTTTAACTTTGTTAGCAGCTTCAGCAGTTAATTGGGCCTTCTTTACATCAGTAATATTATTAGAGTATACGTTCACATACTTTTTTTCTTCAATAGGCACAAAAGTGAAATTATAAGTCTCACCATCTATATCTATTTCTAAAGTCTTCTCTTTATTTAGTTTTAAGACAACACGAATTAATCCTAATATTTTAGGGTTAACTATTTTTCCATTCTCAACTCCCCATTTTTCTAAAGCTATATCAGCAATTTTATTCTTATTTATCACATAACCATCGTGACTAAGCCTTATTTTCGGAAATGGTGCTTCATTAAAAAATCTCGCCAAACCTTCATTTTCTGTATTGGCAATCATCTCAGCAATTTTAACCGCACATATAGATGAAATACTATTAAAAATATCTAGGTGATGTTCCGTAAAGTAATTCTTTTTAGAGTGTTCAGAATCTATTACTCCAATGAGTTGATCTTCAAAAACCAAAGGCACTGCAATCTCTGAATTTCTTTGTTTATCGTCCACAACATAACGACTGTCCTTTGAACAATCATTTACAATTTCTGGGATTTTTGATTGTGCAACATAACCTGTAATACCTTGACCCATTTCTATGATAATAGGATCTGTTACTATCCTTGATTGATATTCTTTTTCGCCATAGGCCGCTCTCTGTACCAAAATATTGCGGTCTGGATCATAAACATATATAACCATATCCTCAAGACCTAAAAGTCTTGAGCAATGATAGGCTACATCCCAAAGAATATCTTCTATACTATTGGCTTTATAGGTATGCTTAAACGTATTTTCTACAAGATGTTTTACAATCGATAAATGAATTTCTAGGTAATTCAAAATTGAGGCTTAATGAATTGATTTGAACAGCCAAGATACAAACACCATCAATAATAAATATTAACATCGGTTAAGTAAAACACAGTAAATCAGCGTTTTTTTCTTTAACTAACACTGACAAATTCCCTCTAAAAAAGAAACAAATCAGTAAAAAAGATTGAGTAAAAAACAATTAGAACAATGCTCTTACCTCATCAAAGTCTAAGCCACCATAATTTCCAGAACTCATAAGAAGTAATGACTTATTACTATAGTTTTGTGAGAATAAGTATTCTTTAAAATCCTCAGGATTGGTATATATAATGAGATCGTCTCTTTCAAATGCTAATGCTATTTGTTCGTGAGACACTGCATCGAGCTTTTTTATCTCAACTGCATGAGGTGAATAAAACACAACTGCAACATCTGCGGCATCTAAAGCACCTTTGTACTCTTTTAAAAATTCTGCATTAAGACTACTGTATGTATGCAACTCTAAACATGCTACAAGATTTCTTTCTTTGTATTGATTTTTAACAGCATTTGTTGTTGCCTTTACTTTACTTGGTGAATGTGCAAAATCTTTGTAGGCCACACTTGTTGCGGTTTCTGCTATCTTTTCTAAGCGTTTACTCGCACCTTTAAAAGTAGAAATGGCTTCATAGAAATCGTCCTCATCAATACCCATATGTTGGCAAATCCATTTTGCTCCTGCCAAATTATTAAGATTATGCGCGCCAAAAACCTCAATTGGCATAGGACCTTCAGGCGTTTCTAATAAAGTTTCGCCATCTTCTACAGTATACTCTGGTGTTTGGTAAGGAATTTTTCTGATTTGGTTCTCAGAAGCTTCAACTACACGTTTTACTTCTTCGTCTTCCTCATTGTAATTAATGCTTCCACCTAAAACAATTGAATCTACAAATATTTTGAATTGTTCTACGTAATTTTCATAGGTAGGAAACACATTAATATGATCCCAAGCAATACCACTTAACAAAGCAATGTTGGGCTTGTACAAATGAAATTTTGGTCGTCTATCTATTGGCGAACTTAAATATTCATCACCTTCTAAAACGATAAAATCATTGTCTTCAGTAAGTTTCACCATAACATCAAAGCCTTCTAGCTGAGCCCCAACCATAAAGTCTACATCTCTGTCATGGTAATGCATTACATGCAAAATCATAGATGTTATTGTTGTCTTACCATGACTACCACCAATCACAACACGAGTTTTATCTTTAGATTGCTCATAAAGAAACTCAGGATAACTATAAATCTTCAAGCCTAATTCTTGTGCCTTTAAAAGTTCAGGATTGTCTTCTTTAGCATGCATACCAAGAACGATAGCATCTAATTGAGTTGTTATTTTTTCTGGAAACCAACCAAAAACTTCAGGTAACAAGCCTTTAGATTCTAATCTCGATTTTGAGGGATCGAATATAGTATCGTCACTTCCTGTAACGTTGTATCCTTTATTATGAAGAGCTAAAGCTAAATTGTGCATTGCTGCACCACCAATGGCAATAAAATGTACGTTCATGTAACAAATATCAAATTACAAATTTCAATATCCAAATAAGTGGATTTAAATCTGATCTAAAAAAATGAAACGAATTATATTTATCTACACAAATTAAGGACAAGCGTCTGCCTCCTGCTTCCTAAAGATCTGGATTAACTGCTAAACTATTAAATAACTTTGCTTTAGTGCTGAAAAACTTAAACTGTAATTCTACAGCTTTTAATTGACCTTCAATAAGTTTTGATTCACGAGAATTCACTAAAAACAGAGAACTCTCCCCAAGTTGAAATTTTCGTTCTTCTGCAGCTAACATCGCTTCAGAATCTGTAACCATCTGCGTAAGAATGTCATTCTGACTTATAAAAGAATTTAGCTCTTGTCTAATGGCATTTATTTTGTTTAAAAGATTAACTCTTGTCGCATCAATTTCGAACTCAGTATCTTGTACTTTCAGCTTGGCCAACCTCAAATCACCTCTTTCTTTTCTTAAGAAGAGTGGAAAACTCACATTAACTCCACCTTTGTATTCAGCCGTATTGAAAGAACGCGCCACATCAGGATTCTCGGTTAAAAAGTTGTATTCTAAATCTACTTTAGGTAATAGTTTATTAGCCTTCAATCTTGAATTCACCTCTAAACTCTGTAACTTATAATCTAATGATAACATTTTTGGATGTGTCTCAATAATATTATCATCTTCAATCAATTCATTGATAGTAAAAACGTCATCTATAATAGGTTCAGACTGAATATCTGGCACAACATTATCTTGCAATTCTACAGGTATATTATTTTCTAACCATAAAAAAGTCGAAAGTTCTAAAGCAGCCTTCATCAGCTTAACCCTTGCCTGTTCTTGACTTAAGCGTCTCTGATTGATAGCTATTCGTGCTTCGACAACATCAATTTCAGCGCGCTCACCAACTTCTGCACCACGTTCTACACCTCTAAAACGCAATTGCGCATTGACGAGGAAATTACCAAATACTTGAAACTCATTATAAGCTTGTAACCATTTGAAATAAGCTATAGATGCTTCAAAAAGTATATTGTTGACAAAAATATCTCTATCTGCTTTAGCTTGTTCTCTAAACAACTTTGCTTGCTTTAATGACGCCATTCTATCATTAATCAACAATCCTTGAGCAACAGGTAATTTTACACCTGCAGAATACAATCCTTCATCTGGAACAAAACCTTGTGGGTTTAAAAAATCACCAGTGTTTTCCTCGAAGGTGGCCTTAAGTTCAATACCATACCAAGTTGGTATCTTAAACATACCATTTAGTCTATCGAAATATTCGGTGCCTTTAAACTTTTTTCTATCATAATCTACTTCAAACTTAGGATCAAAAGCTCCTCTAGACTTTAAGAGTTTAGCTTGACTTTCATCTATTACAAGTTCAGCTTGTTTAACAATAGGATGAAACTTTTTTACATAACCTAAATACTCATCAAATCGTAAAACTTCCGAAAGCTCCTCTTCTTGTCCAAAGCCAAGTAAGCTGATAAAAACAATAAGTAATGTGCTTAGATACTTCATAGTTACTTTTTATCTTTTTTGGACTTTCCACTTTCTACAGGTTGATAATAGTTTGGTGGGAATCCATTAAGCTGACGCCATAACTCAAACCAAATTGGCACATCTTCTAAAAGCGCCATTGTAAAGGCACCTGAACCGGCTCTTATTTCATCTGGCCATGGATGATCTTCTGGATCTGGCTTTAACAGAATTCTGAACTTACCATTAGAACTTATAAAACGTTCTACGGCAACAACCTCAGCACCATATGTACCGTATGATACATTTGGCCAACCACTAAAGATAATTGCAGGCCAACCATCGAACTGAATTCTTACCTTCTCACCCACATGCATTAAAGGTAAATCTATTGGTCTTACATAGGTTTCAACTGCTAAATCTATATTATCTGGTATAATACCAACCAATTCTTCACCTTCTTTAAACGTTTGCCCAACTCCACCTCTAAATGCTGTATTAATAAATCCGTCATATGGTGCAGTAATAAATTGCATATTTCTCCTGAGCTGATAATTAGAAACTTGATTTTCTAATTTCTGAACATCAGCCTCTGTACTAAATTGACTTGACTGTGCTTTAAATTTCTCACTTCGCGCTTTAGAAATTTTATCTGAAAATTCCTGTTTCACACGGTTGATTTCTAACTTCGCATTTGTAACCTCTGCTTTACTCACTAAAAGTTTAGCTTCTTGAGAGGTCTCTTTAGCTTGGGTTTCTTGAAGTTTTATTGCAGCATCCTCAAGATTTTTTCGTGCCACAAAACCATCCTTTAATAAGGTATCTGCTCGATTATACTTAATTTGAGCAATTCGCAGATTTGTGCGTGCTGCTACTAAATCAATGCTGTCAGCCTTCACTTTTTGAATGGCCTGAGCCAATTTATTTTGTGCTTGCTCTAATTTAAGAACTCTTTCATTTTGTAATGCACCAATTCTAACATCTTGTGCTCTTACGGTTTCCTGATAAGATTTCGCAGAAAACTCTTTAGCATCTCTTTGTTGCTGAGTTCTCTCAACTAAATTAGGATCGAAATAGTCACTTTTAATTTCAGCTATTTGCATAATGGTATCACCTTTCTTAACACTTTGACCTTCTCGCACATACCATTTTTGAATACTACCAGGAATTGGCGATTGAATGGTTTGTGGTCTTTGCTCTGGTGTTAAAGACGTTACCTGACCTCTACCTGAAATATTCTGAGTCCAAGGTAGAAAAAGTATAATAAGACAAACTATAGCAAAACCTGCTAAAAATCGTCGTGATTGCTTATAATAGTTTTTATTAAAAACATGTTTTGAAGACTTAAACTTCGTTAAGTCAACCTTTTTATTCAATGGGTTTCTAGATATATTTAACATGACCTTTTTCTTTAAACTATTTGTCCTTTTTTTAATGTTATGGTATCTGTACATTCACTAGCCCAATCGTTATTAAAACTAACCACAATTAGTGTCCAAGGATTAGATTTATCTGTTAAGAATTTAATTAAGGCTCTTGCTTCATCTCTTTCAAAGTGTTCTAAAGGATCTTCGAGTAACAATAATTTTGGCTTACGTACAATTGCTCTTGCAAGCATCAATTTTTTAGCAACCGTGTATGATGTTTGCTTAGCTTCAGGATAGATTACAGTATTTAAACCTTTATCTGTATCCTTAATGTACTCTAACAACCTTACATTCTTCAGTGCCTCTCTTACTTCTTCTGCAGAGACATTAGGATCACCAAAGGTTATATTTTCCATAATGGTTCCCTCAAATGGTGTTTCATCTGATAAAGCAATCCCTAAATTTGATCTGTACTTATTTCTATGAATATTTTTAAGATTCACGTCATTTAAATACACTGCTCCTTCAGTAGGATTATTTATATCTGCTATTAATCTGAGTAGACTAGATTTTCCGGCTCCACTCGCGCCACGCACTAAAATTCTACTCTTCGCTTTAATGGTAAAAGAAATATTCTTAAGAATAGGATTAGGTCTACTTGGCACAGCGTATGTCACATCATCTAATTCAATAGAGAAATCATCTGTGAAATTTGGTTCTTCACCTTCTTGACTTTCAATCCTCTTATCAACAACTTGCCCCATCTTTTCTAGAGATGTTAAAACGTCATAAAAGGATTCTAAACCTAAGATTAGTTTTTCTACAGATGTAATAATCAATAAAATGATAATCTCAGCTGCTACAAACTGACCAATATTCATTTCTTGATTTAAAACGAGTAAGCCACCAATAACTAATAATCCTGCAGTAACAATAACCTTAAATCCTATCATTTGAATAAACTGTAAGACCAATATCTTAAAGTGACTCTCACGATCTTTTAAGTATCCATCCACCAAATAATCATTTTTATTTAATGCCATAGTGGTTTTACCAGACATTTTAAAACTAGTTATTGAACGCGCAACCTCTTGTATCCAATGTGCAACCTTATACTTTTGCTTAGACTCCTTAAGACTTGTCACCATACCACGCTCTATTGTATACTTGAAAACAATATAAATAAGGACAACTAATAAAATTCCAAATGCTATAAAGAATGGATGATATAATGATAGTAATATTAACGCAAACACAATCTGTAATGTAGCTGCAGGTACATCTAACAATAGCTTCGCTAGTCCTTTTTGTATGTTTAATACATCAAAAAAACGATTTGCCAATTCTGGCGGATAATAGTTCTCTAGCTCATTCATCTTTATCTTCGGAAATCTGTAGATGAATTCAAAAGAAGCTCGCATAAAAATACGTTGCTGAATGGTTTCAATAATGCGCATCTGCATCAGCTGTAAAATACCTACGAAGGCAACACCTAATGTCACCAAAATGACCAACACAATCCAAGATGTACTGACTTGCGCACCTTGAATAAGATTTATAATTGCTTGTATCCCAAGTGGTAGAGTTAATGCTATTAACCCCGAAAATACTGCATAATATAAAACTTGAGTGATGTCTTTTCGCTCTAATTTTAGTATACCTACAAATCTTTGCCAAGGTGTTAATAGTGGTTTATTTTGATCCATTTGTTTTTATATTTAAAACGTTCTGAGTTAGGTTGATGAAAAATTTTGTTGGTGTAACCTTATCGTTACAATCTGTAATTGAAATAAAATGTGATTTTAAAAAATGTTGATGTAAGGCACCTTCAACTATGGTACTTGCCAAGCTTGAAGGAAACTGATAATCCTTATTCACCTTAGTGATCATCTCACTTAATCTTCTAATGAGACGCTTGTATAGTACAAAATAACCTTCTTTGTTTTCACTATCTACTTCTTTTGTTAAGTAAGATTTTGAGTACTCATTAATTACAATACGGTTAAGAACAACTTCATTTATATGCGTGAAGGTAACATCCTCTTTAATTGTTCTTGTAATAACCTCAATTGCTTTAGTTAATCGCGTATTGTCATCTGGCACGTTATGCGTGGCAAACACCAATTGATATTCAACCCATGCCCAATACCATGATGTAAGATATAGTAACAACTTATGTTTACTTTCAAAATAACGGTAAATTGAACTTTCATTAGAGCCAATTCTTACCCCAAGCTTTTTAAAAGTAAAGCTATCAAAACCTATCTCGTCGATTAGTATAATGCTGTGCTCAATAATGCGTTTTCCCAAATCTGAAGACTCAGGATCTTTAATGTAGATCTTATCTGGTACAGCAATTTTTATATTTGATAGTAAACTATCCATTATTAAAATATTTAATTGCAAATATAATAGTAATACTATCAGGTAATTCTATATTAACAGTTATTTAAGGTATAAATAATAGATATGAAATACATAAACAAAACTTATGTATCACTCCTTAAATATTTAATATTGAAGCTTTTTCCTCTTTGAATACTTTGATTTTTGGTAAACCTACAATGGCTTTTTCAATCCACTTTAAGGCCTCATCCTTATCTTTTTTATGCTTATAAATTTGAGCCAAGCGATAGTAAGCCCATGCCTTTGGAACACCATCTTTAGCGGAATAGTTATTGAGATAAGTTGTCAAGCATTTTTCACCTTTTTCTAGTTGAATATTATAATCCGCACATACTTTACCTATTTGATAATGCATGGCATTACGTTGATGTACTTGATGTGCTTGTTCTAAGTTATTGATAGCCTTATCTGGCTGTTCTTGCCCTTCATAAAAGTTAGTTAGTTTGTCATAACACGTAATTGAACCACCAACTTTAATGGCCATTTTGTAATATTTCTCGGCAAGTTCAGGCTCATCATCATATTCATAGATATAGCCTTTGGCCAAATACCCATCAACTTTAGATAGACTTTCTAATTGATTGGCATATTTAAGCGCTTTTGATTTACTTCCACCAACAATACCTGGAAGTGACATATACAGTTCAACTAATGCCCATCTGGCATCAATATGATTGGGATCAAGTTCTGCAGCTTTTAAAAATGCTTTTTTTACATCACCAATAATCCCAAGTGCTTTAAACTTACTTACACTAAGCGCCTTCATGCCTAAAGCTCCACCGTATTTATATTGATAATTCGCATTGTTGGATGCTTTATCAACGAGTTTCTTGTATTGAACTATTGCTTCATCCCACTTTTTTTGATGTCCAAAAGTATCACCAAATAACTCAATAGCTTCAATATCATTAGGAAGTGAATCTAAATAACTTTTGATTTCTAACTCAGCCTTAGCGAATTTCTTGTTTTCGATTAAGGTTTTAGTTTTCTCTATTGATGTTTGAGCAAAACTGATTGAAGAAATGAAAAATAGCCAAAAATATTTTGTCATATTGAAATACAATTACATCAAAAATACAATGATTCACAACTGCTTTATCTTAATAAAATGTTTAATTTAATTATTGCAGGTGTTTTGTAAGATCTGTTACTTAGGAGGATATTGACTAAAAATCTTTTCAACTAATTTTACAAAAGCTTCTTCTCGTTTTTCAGGTGAAGCATTTTGTCTATAGGTGCTTTCGCTAACTGCTTGCCAAAATAATTTTTCATTTTGCTGCTTATCTACAAAATCAATTTTGATTTGTCTGGTATTTTGATTTCCACCTATTGGGAAACCTATAGATACTCCACCACCAACATTACCACCAGTACCACCAGTGCCGACGCCAATATTTGAATTACTTCTATTTTGTATATCTTCACTTTGAATATCAATATAAAAATCTGGATTTTCAGAACGTGACAAACCCATTGTTGCCAGTTTATCATCAATAGCCCTTACAATTCGCTTGGTATCTAATTGACTCAAACCAGTATTCATATCATCAAAATAATTGTAAGTTTTGTATTTTGAAAAGTCTGTGGTTTTCTCATAGTCATAGTTAATAAGTGGACCACATGAAAAGCATATGAGAAATACTATAAAATATCTTAAAGGCTTCATTCTTTTTTCTTTTAAAGATATTAAAAAATGATATCGAGAAGAAACTTTTAACTATTCGTTCTCATCATTAGGCTCAACAACTTTTGTTAAGGAAGATGAAATAATTCCTGTAGGAATCGCAACAATGCCTAAACCAATGAGAAGGATAAAAAAAGTAAAAATTCTACCTCCAACTGTTATAGGATAGACATCACCATAACCTACTGTCGTTAGTGTTACAATAGACCACCAAAGACTATCAAAAATTGAAGAAAAATGCTCTGGCTGTGCTTCGTTTTCAAAATAATAAATACCAATTGCCGCAAAATAGATGAGAACCAAAGTCACACCCATAAACAGAATGATTTGCTCTTTTGCCAACATCATAGCTTTAGCAAAATGACGCATAGCTCTGTTATATCTCACCAATTTTAGAAGTCTAAATAGTCGGAACATTCTCAGTACTCTCAGCGACCTTAAATCAACACCAAATGAGAGATAAAACGGAAGAATAGCAAATAAATCTATCAGTCCGAAAAAACTAAAAATAAATTTCAATTTTTTATCAGACACTAATATTCTAGCTAAATATTCTAAGGTAAATACAACAACACAAAAAATTTCAATAGAGTTGAGTATGTGTTGTGTTCGTGGTTTTAAATTAGGTAGTGTTTCTATTGAAAACGTTATTACAGATAGCACAATTAAGAACTGAATAAAAAACGCAAAACTCTTACTGAGTTTATTGTCATTATATTCTACAATGTTTTTAATGGTGTCTTTCATCTGAAGAAAGCCTTAATCATTAAGCATTCGCCAAAGCTTATCCTTTAGCTGAGTAAGTCCTTGTTGCGCCACAGATGAAATAAACATATAATCTGCTTCTAAATCTTTATCTAATATTGAAGATATTTCAGATTTTAACTCATCATCAAGCATATCAGATTTAGAGATAACCACATAGCGTTCCTTATCCAACATTTCTGGATTGTAACGTCGCAACTCATCAACCAAAATTTCATATTGCTCAACAATATCCTTAGCATCAGCAGGAATTAAAAACAACAAGATTGAGTTACGTTCTATATGTCTTAAGAAATAATACCCTAAACCTTTGCCTTCTGCTGCACCTTCAATAATACCAGGTATATCTGCCATTACAAAAGATTGGTAATCGCGATATTTAACAATACCAAGATTAGGTTTTAAAGTGGTAAACTCGTAATCTGCAATTTTTGGTTTTGCAGAAGTTAATACAGAAAGTAATGTGGATTTACCTGCATTTGGAAACCCAACCAAACCAACATCTGCTAAAACTTTTAGCTCTAAAGTGATATTTTTTTCTTCAAGCGGAATACCAGGTTGCGCATATCTTGGTGTTTGGTTTACAGAACTCTTAAAATGCCAATTTCCGCGACCTCCTTTTCCACCTTCAGCAACAATACGTTCTTCTCCGTCTTCTGTAATTTCAAATAAGATGTTATTGGTTTCAGTATCTCTGATTACAGTTCCTAATGGAACTTCAATAATTGCATCTGCACCATCAGCTCCAGTACTTCTTCCAGAGCTACCATGCTCACCATGACCAGCACGTATGTGTCTTTTGAATTTGAGGTGAAGTAATGTCCAAAGGTTACCATTTCCTTTTATAATAACGTGTCCACCACGACCGCCATCGCCACCATCTGGCCCACCTTTAGCTATATATTTTTCGCGATGTAAATGCGCAGAACCTTTACCTCCATTTCCAGAAGCGACATGCATTTTTACATAATCAACAAAATTTCCTTCAGTCATGTTTACTTCCCACGACAGTGAGAATCTAATTAATTGTCATTCCTGCGAAGGCAGGAATCTTTAAAAAAGTAATTCAATTTAAAGACCTTTCGACTGCGCTCAAGGTGACAATTTGGTTTTACTTACAGCTTATCAATTACAGTACTTAGTCGCACTGTAATATCTTCTATGCTTCCTACTCCATCAACACCATGATACTTATCTTGTGCTGAATAGTAATCTTTTAAAATTGCTGTTTTATCGTAGTATTCTTTAATACGGTTTCTAATAATACTTTCGTCAGCATCGTCTGCTCTTCCGCTAGTTTCACCACGTTTTAATAAACGTCCTACCAATACCTCATCGTCAACCTCTAATGCCACCATTGCATTGATTTGAGAATCCTTAGAAACCATTAATTTATCTAATGCTTCTGCTTGTGCATTTGTTCTAGGAAATCCATCAAAAATGAAACCTTTAGCATCTGCATTTTTCTCAACCTCTTTGTTTAACATATCTATTGTTACTTGGTCTGGAACCAAATCTCCTTTATCCATGTACGACTTTGCCAACATTCCTAAAGCAGTTTCGTTTTTGATATTATATCTAAAAACATCTCCTGTAGAAATATGCACTAAATCGTACTTTTCTTTTAAAAATTCGGCTTGTGTTCCCTTTCCTGCTCCTGGAGGTCCAAATAGAACAATGTTAGTCATGTGTTGTGTGGTTTTTAATTGATATACATCTGGTAAATCTCTTCCAAGCTGGTCGTAATCTAATCCGTAACCAACAATAAATTTATTCGGAATTTCTTTACCTATATAATGAAGTTTAAAATCTTTATCGTACGATTCTGGTTTGTAAAAAAGTGTGGCAATTAACAATTGCTTCACATTTTCATTTCTAAAAATGCGATGTACTTCTTCTAAAGTGTTTCCAGAATCTATAATATCTTCTAAAATTACGACGGTTCTACCTGTTAAATCTTGCGTTAAACCTATAAGGCGTTGAATGTCTTCTGTAGACTTTACACCTTCATAAGACGCTAACTTTATAAACGTCACCTCACAAGGTTTTGGGTACTTCTTAACAAAGTCACTAACTAGCATAAAAGACCCATTAAGAATACCCACAAAAACAGGCATTTCATCTCCTAAATCTTCAGAAATATCATCTACCATTTTCTGAACAGCATCGTCTATTTCTTTGGCCGACAAATAAGGTTTAAAGTATAAATCGTGAAGTTTTATATCCATCTTCAAATTTTAGATTCGCTAAGATAATCATTTGATTAAGTATAGGCGATTTTTGATTTAGGATTTTGGAATTTTATACTAGAATTAGCTTATTTTTGCCTTAAATTAAGTCAAATCTTTATAAAAGTGTTTCTCTATGTCTTGAGAACAACAATTATTGATGAACTATTTTTCTTCAGATTTTAAATTAGGAATTCTTGGTGGCGGACAATTAGGCAAAATGATATTGTACGTTACCAGAAAATACGATATTCATACCTGTGTTTTAGACCCAAGTGAAGATGCTCCTTCAAGGTTAGCGTGTAACGAATTTACAGTTGGTGATTTATTAGATTATGATACTGTTGTTAACTTCGGAAAAACAGTAGATGTCCTTACCATAGAGATTGAAAATGTAAATGTTGACGCCTTAGAAACTTTAGAAAATGAAGGCATTAAAGTATTTCCATCAGCAAAGACTTTAAGAACTATTCAAAATAAGGCACATCAAAAACTGTTTTATGTAGATAATAATATTCCGACAGCAGATTTTTCAAGATTTGCACATACTTCTGAAATTCATGATGCCGTTGAAAATGGTGGTTTAAGTTATCCGTTTGTATGGAAAAGTGCAAGATTTGGTTATGATGGTCAAGGTGTAAAAGTGGTAAGACGTTATACGGATTTAATCGACCTACCAAACGTTGAGTGTATTGCTGAAGACTTAATCCCTTTTAAAAACGAACTTGCGGTTATTGTTGCAAGAAATGAAAAAGGGGATTTAAAAACATATCCTGTTGTTGAAATGGAATTTCATCCTGAAGCCAACCAAGTAGAATATGTGATTTGCCCAGCAAGAATACCAGACGAGATTTCTAAAAAAGCAGAACTCATTGCGCTTAAAACAGCTGCTGCATTTAAACATGTAGGATTATTAGCTGTAGAAATGTTTCAGACTGAAGATGATGACATCATCGTAAATGAAGTGGCACCGAGACCTCATAATTCTGGTCATTACAGTATTGAAGGAAGTTACACTTGTCAGTTTGAACAACACTTAAGATGTGTACTTGGTTTACCTCTTGGCAATACAGAAAGTAAAGTCGCTGGTGTTATGGTAAACTTAGTTGGTGCAGAAAATCATACTGGCGATGTTCTTTATGAAAATATTGAAGACATTATGGCAATGGATGGTGTTACACCACATATTTATGGCAAAAAACAAACCAGACCATTCAGAAAAATGGGTCATGTTACTATAGTTGACAAAGATATTGCCAAAGCAAGAGAAGTCGCAGAAAAGGTAAAACGAACAATAAAAGTTATAAGTAAATAATGAGCAAAGTAGGAGTAATCATGGGAAGCAAAAGCGATTTGCCAGTAATGCAAGACGCTATAGATATATTAAAAGGATTTGATATTGAAGTTGAAGTAGACATAGTTTCTGCGCATCGTACTCCAGAAAAATTATTCGATTACAGTAAAAATGCACATACCAGAGGTATTAAAGTAATTGTTGCTGGTGCTGGTGGTGCTGCACATTTACCAGGAATGGTGGCTTCATTATCTCCATTACCAGTAATTGGTGTGCCAGTAAAAAGTAGTAACTCAATAGATGGCTGGGATTCAGTCCTATCAATTCTTCAAATGCCTGGCGGAGTTCCTGTGGCTACTGTTGCTTTAAATGGTGCAAAAAATGCTGGAATTTTAGCAGCTCAAATTTTAGGAAGTGCGGACCAATGTATACTAGATAAAGTTATGGTATACAAAGAAGGACTTAAAGCTAAGGTGCACGAGTCGGCTAAAGACTTATAAAAAAGCCTCGATTCTCATCAAGGCTTAAGCTATTAACCAACTCTTTAGAGTAATAAGACTTACTTCTAAAGAACATTCAAAGATACTAAAAACTTATGACGAAAGTATTTTTGAAGCTCTTAAAAATGAGTTAAAACACAGATTATCAATATTATACTAAGGGAATTTTAGATCAAAACACATGAATATTCTTAATAATACATTTAATACACCTTTCAATACTGCACCGTTTTCAAAAATTAAAAATGAAGATTATTTGCCAGCATTTAAAACTGCAATTGAAAAAGCAAAGGCAGAAATCGATGCTATTACCAGCAACGACGAAGTGCCGAGTTTTGAAAACACAATTGAAGCATTAGACTATTCCGGTGAAGAATTAAGTCGTATTTCGAGTATATTTTTTAATCTAAATTCTGCTGAAACTAATGATGATATTCAAAAAATAGCACAAGAAGTTTCACCGCTTTTATCTGAATTTAGTAATGATATCACTTTAAATGAGGAATTATTTAAAAGAGTAAAAGCTGTTTACGACATTAAGCCTGAATTAGACCTCACTACTGAACAAGAAACGCTTTTAGATAAAAAATATAAAGGCTTTTCTAGAAATGGCGCCAACTTAAAAGTTGAGGACAAAGAAAAGCTTAGAGCTATTGATAAAGAATTAAGCCAATTAAAACTAAAATTTGGTGAGCATATTTTAGCTGAAACCAACAATTTTGAAATGCACATTACAGATGAATCTGATTTATCTGGTTTACCTGATGGTGCAAAAGAAGCTGCAAAGCAATTGGCAGAAAGTAAAGGAAAAGACGGTTGGTTAATCACGTTAGACTATCCTAGCTACATTCCATTTATGACGTATGCCGACAATAGAGCATTGAGAGAAGCTTTATCAAAAGCATTTGGTAGCAAAGGATTTAAAAATGATGATTTAGATAATCAAGGTATTGTTTTAAGAATTGCAGAATTACGTTATCAAAGAGCACAACTTTTAGGCTATAAAACACATGCGCATTTTGTGTTAGAAGAGCGCATGGCAGAAACACCAGAAAAGGTGAATGCTTTTCTAAACCAACTACTAGAAAAGGCAAAACCAGCTGCTCAAAAAGAGTTTAAAACTTTAGAAAATTTCGCTAAAAATTTAGACGGAATTGATAACCTACAAAAATGGGATTCTGCGTATTATTCAGAGAAGTTAAAACAAAAATTATTCAGTCTTGATGACGAACAGTTAAAGCCATATTTCAAACTCGAAAATGTGATTAACGGTGCTTTTACAGTTGCTGAAAAATTATTCGGATTACAATTTGAAGAAATTGATACTATAGACAAATATCATGAAGATGTAATGACATATAAGGTCGTGGATGCTGAAGGTAATTTAGTATCTATTTTCTATGCAGATTTCTTTCCGAGAGCAGGAAAACGAAATGGCGCATGGATGACATCTTACAAGTCACAAATGATAAAAAATGGCGAGAACGATAGACCTCATGTATCCATTGTTTGCAACTTTACAAAACCTACAAAAAGTAAGCCATCATTGTTAACTTTCAACGAGGTTACTACACTGTTTCATGAGTTCGGACATGCATTACATGGTATGCTAGCTAATACCACTTATCCTAGTTTATCTGGTACAAATGTGTATTGGGATTTTGTAGAATTACCAAGTCAGATTTTAGAAAATTGGTGTTACGAAGAAGAGACTCTAAAACTCTTTGCGACGCACTACGAAACAGGTAAGCTTATCCCAATGGAACTTATTGAAAAAATTAAAGCTTCAGCCACCTTTAATGAAGGTATGCAGACCTTACGTCAATTAAGTTTCGGAATGTTAGACATGGCTTGGCACGCCAACGGGTCACCAGAAACGATTACATCAGTAAAATCATATGAGACAAAGGCATTTGGGAAAACACAATTATATCCAGATGTTGAAGAAAATTGTATGAGTACTGCATTTGCTCACATCTTTCAAGGTGGCTATTCTTCAGGATATTACAGCTACAAATGGGCAGAAGTTTTAGATGCCGATGCTTTTGAATATTTTAAAGAAGAAGGTATTTTTAATAAAACCGTTGCGGATAAATTTAAAACCTTTGTTTTATCTCAAGGTGGCACCGAAAATCCAATGACATTGTACAAAAAGTTTAGAGGTCAAGAACCAAAACCTGAAGCCTTATTAAGACGTGCTGGATTACTTAAATCCTCACATTAATAACGCAGAATATCAGTTTTACCAATAGCAATAGAACTTAATTTTAGGTTAATTTTTTTTAAAATTTATCCAAGAATCCTTATCTTCTCGGACTCTAATTACCGAGTGGTTTTGGTTAAAAAAATTGCATATATAACATTGTTTGAGAAAACATGTAGGTCTTTGCTATGGATCACATTTTGCTTCACTTCATTTGCTTTTTCCCAAAATGAAGCTTCAAATTGGTACTTTGGATCTGGAGCCGGAATCACGTTTAGTACTTCACCACCAACAGCTCTTACAGACGGACAAATGAATGCTCTTGAAGGCTGTGCCACTGTATCTAATTTCGCTGGAAATCTTTTGTTTTATACTGACGGCCAAACGATTTGGAATCGCAATCATGAGGAAATGTTGAATGGGACTGGTCTCTTTGCAAATGCCTCAAGCGCTCAAGCCGCATTAATTATCCCAAAACCAAACAGTCTAGGCATCTATTATGTTTTAACTGTAGACAGTGGTGAAAACGAAGATGGTGGAATCTATTACTCAGAAGTAGAAATGGCTTTAGATGGTGGCATGGGAGCTGTTACTGAAACTAAAAATGTATTACTAGTATCACAAACAGCAGAAATGATTACCGCCTATAAGAGCGAAAGCTTTGAAGGATTTTGGATTGTCACACACAAAATGTTCACAAATCAATATTATACATTTTCAATAGATGAAGATGGCATAAATACCAATCCAATAATATCAAGCACAGGTGATGTTTTTGAAGATTCTGTAGGACAACTGAAAATATCAACACAAGGTGATAAAATTGCCGCCACATTATTTGACTTAGGTATTGGAGAAAGTAGTACAAAAAATATAAACGTCAGTGACTTTAATGCTATCACCGGCACGGTATCTAACACAGTTGGTTTGGAGCTTGGTGCTAGTAATGCATATGGTTTAGAATTTTCACCAGATGGCTCTAAACTTTATGTTTGCAGTGGTTTTTCTTTCTTCGGAACATTAGCACAATTTAATCTACTAGAAGAAACTGAAGAGGATATTCAAAATTCAAGATTTTTAATACCAAATGGGTCAACTCGGCCTTTAGGTTCATTACAACTTGGTATTGATGGTAAAATTTATGCATCAGCAGTATCTATGAGCTTTTTAGACGTCATTGATAATCCTAATGCTCTTGGTATTGACTGTAATTATTTAGAAAATCAAATTGATCTTGGTGGAAATGAGGCACAATTCGGATTACCTCAATTTGTTCAAAGTCTTTTTTCAAATAAAATTTTACACAATACACCTTGCTTAAATGATGAAGTAAACTTTTCGCTATTTAACGCTAATGTGGATTCAGTTGAATGGGAATTTGGAGATAATACCAGTGGTTCAGACAACACTTCAACATTGATAGAACCAACTCATTTTTATTCTGAATTAGGAACATATGAAGTGAAAGCTACAGTAAATGTAAATGGTGCTGAATTTGAATACACAAAAGAAATAACAGTATTATCAAATCCTAATGTAGAACCATTTATTGAACTAATTCAATGTGATGATGATTTAGATGGCATATCTACTTTCAACCTTTCTGAAGCTAATGAGATCATCTCTAATGAAAGTGAGAGTTTAATTTTTACATATTACAATTCTTATGAAGATGCAGAAGCAAATAACATTGACAATCAGATTAACAATTTAAATAACTATAGTAATTTATCAGCACTAAATGACACAGTTTATGCAAGAGCAGAAACAATTAGAGGTTGTTATTCCATAACCGAAGTTTCTTTAATTGTTGTTCCAAATCAAATTCCTCAAAACTTTCAGCTTACCTATGAAGCCTGCGATGACGATCTAAATGATGATAATAATTTAGATGGTATAACAACTTTCGATTTTAGCGAGGCAACTTCAGTAATACAGAATCTATATTTAAATGATAATATTTCAATCTCATATTACACTAATGAAGAAGATGTGCTCACTGAACAAAATGAAATTGAAGATATCAGCGCTTTTAAGAACTCCGAATCACCTTTTTCACAAACCATATGGGTAAGAATAGATGGAGATTCTAACAACAGCTGTATTGGTTATGGGCAATTTATTACACTCAACGTCATTACTCCATCAGTTGCGGAAACCAATATTTTAGAAGAATATGTCATTTGTTTCGACTCCGACAATAACGTAATTAACTCAGATCTAAATGACCTAATTATTGAAACCGGTCTTAATCCTAACAACTATACTTTTGAGTGGTTTCAAGGCTCTTTAAATGACGTCTTAAATAATCAAAATGACAATTTAATTAACAATGCTACAGAAAGTTTTTTTGAGCCCGATGCCCCAGGAAATTATACTGTGCATGCTATAGAGATAAATACAGGTTGTAGTATTTGGGATAGCACTATAGTTGAAGCATCATATCCGCCAGAAAATATTTCAATAATACAAACAAGTCCTTTTTTTTCACCTAGAAACTCCATCATAATTGATGTTTTAGGAACCGGTAATTATGAATACAAATTAGATTCAGGCGAATGGCAATTAAGTAACATATTTAAAAATATATTGGCTGGTGAACACATTATTTCAGTTAGAGATATATATAACTGTGCTACAATTGAAAAACCATTTTTAATTATAGGACACCCAACATTCTTTACACCAAATAATGACGGAGACAATGATTTTTGGACAATAAGATCAAATGACCGCTTAATAGTTAAAGAAATTTCAATTTTTGATAGGTATGGAAAGCTTTTGACCATATTGAACAATTCAGAAAGTTGGGATGGGACTTTCAATGGTCTACCCTTACCTACCAGCGATTATTGGTTTAAACTTTTATACTATGATAATGATGAGTTAAGAGAAAACCAATATCTCGGTCATTTCACCTTGAAAAGGTAAATATTTTCCAAAAGTATGCGTTTAAAATGTATGCGGTTCCTTAAACTACTAGCACATATTATAGCTATTCTTTTCTTAACCACTCTAACCCAAGTTGGTGGTATTATTTGGTTACTCACGATTTTAATTGCAAAAAATAAAGATTGGAAAAAACGATATGTCTTTCCAATAGTTTATTTAATATTTAATTTATTGCTCATCCCACCTATTGCAAAGCAATTTGGTAGAGAAAGACTACCTTGGTTTCATGATGATTTAGTACCAAGGAATTGGTTTTATCCTTTGACATTTAGAAATTATGTCAATCCAGAATTAAAACAGATGCTTTTAGAAAGCACTAAAAACTGTGAATTTAAAATCACTTATTTAGACGCTTGCTTTCCCTTCTACAACGGATTCCCTCTATTACCACATCTCAGTCATAACGATGGTAAAAAAGTGGATTTATCATTTATGTATTTAAATAAAGATGGTAAACCAACAGAACAGAAACCTTCAAATTCTGGTTATGGTGCTTTTATCAAAGATGCTAATATACCATGTACTGACAATGATCATTGGCAATACGACTTTCCGAAATATCTCAGTTTTGGAACTAATACTGATTTACAACTCGACAAAAAAAGAACCAGAACTTTACTTAAAGCCTTATTATCAAAATCTGAAACGCAAAGCATTTTTATTGAGCCTTACCTAAAAAGAGACTTAAAGTTACAGAATGAATACCGAATGCGTTTTCAGGGTTGTCATTCTGTGAGACACGATGATCACATTCATTTACAAATAAAATAATAACTTTCAGTAATTATTGAAAGTTTAAAATATTTTGTATATTTGTAATATGGAATTTGTAGAAGCAAAAGAAAAATTTATAAGTACTTGGGGAAGCTTAGGTACACTTTGGGGCATCAATAAGGCGATGGCTCAAATACAAGCATTACTTTTTGTTTCTACCGATCCATTATCTATGGAAGATATCATGAAAGAACTAAAGATATCACGTGGCAATACAAGTATGAACTTAAGAAATCTTATGGATTGGGGTATTGTTACCAAAGTTCTCATTTCTGGTGAACGCAGAGAGTTTTTCACAACGGAAAAAGACGTACAAGAATTAGCGAAAATAATTGCTAAGGAAAGAAGTCGAAGAGAAATAAAACCAGTGATTAAAGTATTAGAAGAAGTATCTTCAATAGAAGATGATGGCAGCCAGCAAACCCTGGAATTGATAAAGCAAACAAAAGCTTTAAAAGAACTGGCTAATGATATGGATACGCTAATGAATAAACTTATAGACCAGAAACAAAACTGGTTAACAAAGTCCGTTTTTAAACTTATGAAATAGAACATATATTTTTTTAATCAATACTTTCAATTTTTTCTGAAAGTTTAAAACTTAATAAAAATGAAAACTTTATACCGAATTAATCTTATAGCAATAATTATCACACTGCTACTCTATGTAACAATAATATTCGGAATGTATGCTCAAATTATACTTGGTGCATTACAACTTATTAGTGGATTAATAGTCATCTTTTATCTTAACAAACTATCAAATAAGTCCCGAGAAAAAATTTATATCTATTGGATACTTGTCTTTCTATATGTTATTGCTTGGAATTTGGATTGGCAGAATTTTGACAAATACATTCTAAGCATAATTATTCCTTTTGTCATTCCAATGTTAATTGCTTGCTACTTCGTTTACACTCTTAGAATTGCAAAAACAGAATTGACATGAAAACTCAAATTCCAAATTGGTTAATAATTTTAGGTGGCTGTGGTCAAATATTCACGGCATTAATCTATCCATACATCAGACATCAAGTTTTTGATTGGTATAATGATGTAAAACAACTAAAACCATTAAACCAAGAGATTGCAAAAACCTATGGCAGATATATACAAGGTTTAAACTTTTCATTTGGTTTAATAGCTATTCTCATTCCAACAGACTTAAAAAGCGGAACAACATTAGCACTTGCACTCACCGGATTAATTGCAGCATATTGGGTTGGCAAAGTAGCTACTCAAATCGCATACTATCCTATGTATCAAATTCCACAAAAAGCAATCTTCAAAATAGGAAGCTACTTTATGAACACCTTGTTTGTACTATTTGCAACAGTATATACATGGTTAGTCATACATAACATCAGTCAAATTCTATAATCATGAAAACACAAACAATACCTTACACTAGTCATTCAGAAAAAAATCTTATAGAAATGGTAGACTTCTACAACGAAGCTACTGAAGATTATAAATTTTGGAGCAAAGATTTCAATATGCATTTTGGATATTTCTCATGGTTTAAAACCAATCTTTTTAAAAGAGACACCATGCTTAACGAAATGAATGCTCAAATTATGAAGCGACTACAAATTAGAACTACTAAAAACAGATTAATAGACCTTGGTTGCGGTATGGGCGCAACAATGCGCTATGCTTTAAACAATTTTAAAAACGTTATAGCATATGGAGTAACACTTTCAGATTTTCAAGTAAAAAAAGGTAATGAATTGCTTAGAGGCAAAAACGGTATCATCATTAAAGAGAATTACAATAACACGTCCTTTCAATCAAATTCGTTCGACGCTGCTGTTGCTATAGAAAGCTTTTGCCATTCTGGTCATAATTTTAATTCACTAAAAGAAGCTCACAGAATTCTAAAACCTAAAGGTAGATTAGTTATTGCTGATGCATTCTTAAAAAAGAATCACAATGACTTGTGCTATGGCGGAAAATTCGCTTACCAAAAACTTTGTGAGCATTGGAGTTTAGAAAAACTCGAAACTCATCACTATATAAAAGATAAGCTTGAAGAGCTTGGCTTTACAGATATTAAGGTCGAAGACATTTCTTATAGAGTTGCTCCATCTGTACTGCATGTTCCATTCGCAATATCAGGTTTTATTCTCAAGAAAATATTTCGTTTCAAAAACTTAAAGAGAGAAAGCTTACATAATCTGAAGGGTTCTTTTTACGCTCTATTATCGGGTCTACACCTGAAAAGCTTTGGATATTACATTATAAGTGCTTCAAAAGAATAAAAGAAATTTTCAGGAGTCATAAAAATGAATATTTTCGTTATTTTTGAGTCAAGCAATGACGATTAAATGGCCAATCATCAATTAGACCCAAACAAATGGATTAGTTTATACTCAGACTACCTGTTTAATTACACCATTACACGAGTAAATGATAGAGAAATAGCAAAAGATCTAGTCTCTGAAACGTTCTTAGCGGGCTTAAAATCTATGAGTAATTTTAAAGGAGAAGCAAGTGAACGTACTTGGCTTGTTTCTATTTTGAAACGAAAGATTATTGATTATTATCGTAAAATAAATTCTAACAAAGGAAAAGCTGAAGTTAGAATGAATTATAATACAGATTCAGAGTCTGAAGGTGACTGGCTAGAAGAACGAGTTGCGGATCCCTTTGATAAAACCGCGGAAGATAATTTGGAAAATTCTGAGTTAGGTAATGCAATTCACGAATGCATTTCTAAGCTACCAAAAAAACAAGCAGAGGTATTTAAACAAAAAACAATTTTAGGTTATGATACTGAAACTATTTGTAATGAATTAAATATTACTGCGTCTAACCTTTGGGTAATAATACATAGAGCGCGTACCGCATTGGCAGAATGTATGGAAGAAAATTGGTTTTAAAATGAAGAAAAGTTTTTTATTTATAAGCTGCGAAGAAGCAAAACACAT
Source organism: uncultured Flavobacteriaceae bacterium (assembly GCA_964517835.1). Lineage (GTDB taxonomy): Bacteria > Bacteroidota > Bacteroidia > Flavobacteriales > Flavobacteriaceae > Winogradskyella. Next base: position 41,041 of record CAZFEV010000007.1, read on the forward strand.
ATGCGATAAAAATCAATATGGTGAGGCTACTGGTTGGGAGCGCATTAAATTAGCCCTAAGATTATCTTGGTGCAACATTACTAGAGGATACTCTAAAAATAACAGTAAATTAACTGATGCTATTGATAAGGCTGAAATCGACTGTCTTAAAGAAGACGAAAAAGAAAAAATTCTAGAAAGTTTCAAAGAAGAGTTAATTAAACATCAGTAAAAAACCTAGCCAAACAATAGGGATACTCTCCACCCAAAAAGCACTGTAATATTTTGACTGGTTTCTATGAGAAAAAACCAAAAACAATAGTGTTAAAAGAGTAATTCCGAGTGAAGCTAAGAGACCAACAGTAGATATATCATCTTTAAAGTACTCTAAGAAAAAGAATACCAATAACAAAAATGCACCTATAGTCTTTGTATTCTTAATACCAATTCTCTGAGGTATGGTTCCTAGTTTTAGACTATCAAAATTCAAATCTCTTATTTCAAATGGCAACATCAAAACGATAACAAGAATATATCGCTGTAAACTGGATAAAATAACATCAGTATTTATTTGAATGTTGTTCTCTAATATTGGTAGAATTACAGTAGCAAATGTCCATACAAAGGCGATAATATAAACTTTAAGACCACTAATTTGTCTTAAATTCTTTTTCTTATCTCTAAAATAGCGCATTGGTAAAATAGGTATGGCATACAACAATGTAATAAATGCTAAGATGGCTATACAAATAAGCGTTACATAAGATAAACCTAATGCAAAATAACAAAGCGCCAAAAAAGCAAAAAATGAAAATACTTGAATGGTTTTGAGCCAACCCGCTAAACTTCGATGATGGAATTTTGCCACTCCAAAATACTTCACAAAATTATAACCAGTTATAGTTGCGAAAAAAACAAAATACAAAAGGTTTTTATCGGATTCTAAATCAAATTCAATAAAGGTAATGTACGTCAAAGCAAAAACTGCTAATGCTACATGTATACTGCTATTTAAATAGAAATTAAAAAGTTTTTCAAACACCTTCATTTCACAAAAATAGACATTGTGTTAATAAGAGCAGATTTCGGTTAAAAACTTTAGTTTTCATTAACTATTTACAATACCTAAATCCGTATTTTTGCATATCAAAAATTTAGCTAGATAAAATGAACACATCATCTTTTGCAAATAGACATATCGGACCTAGAGAAAAGGACCAAAAGACTATGCTACAAACCATAGGTGTAGACTCAATTGAACAACTGATTTACGAAACAGTTCCTAATGACATTTTATTAAAAGAAGAATTAGATTTAGACAGCGCAATGAGTGAGCAAGAATATCTTGTTCATATCAATGAATTGTCTAAAAAGAATAAGGTTTTCAAAACATATATTGGTTTAGGATATCATCCAACCATTCTACCAGCTGTTATTCAAAGAAACATACTAGAGAACCCAGGTTGGTATACAGCCTACACACCTTACCAAGCTGAGATTGCACAAGGAAGATTAGAAGCCTTGTTAAATTTCCAAACTATGGTATGCGATCTTACAGGTATGGAAATTGCAAATGCATCTTTGCTAGATGAGAGTACCTCAGCTGCAGAAGCTATGAGCCTATTATTTGCAGTAAGAGAACGCGCACAAAAGAAAGCTGGTGTAAACAAATTTTTTGTGTCTGAAAACATTCTACCCCAAACATTATCGGTACTACAAACCAGAGCTATTCCTATTGGAATTGAATTAGTGATTGGAGATGAAAATAGTTTTGATTTTTCAGAAGGCTTTTTTGGTGCTATTTTGCAGTATCCAGGTAAACATGGACAAATCAATGACATTAAAACATTTATTGAAAATGCATCTGAAGCAGGAATAAAAACTGCCGTTTCAGCCGACATTCTAAGTTTAGTTAAACTAGAAGCACCAGGAAATTTTGGTGCTGATGTTGTAGTAGGTACAACGCAACGTTTCGGAATCCCTATGGGTTATGGCGGACCACATGCTGCATATTTCGCAACAAAAGAGGCATACAAAAGAGATATTCCTGGGCGTATTATTGGTGTAACGAAAGATAAAGATGGTGGACGTGCACTCAGAATGGCACTTCAAACTAGAGAACAACACATCAAAAGGGATAGAGCAACTTCTAATATATGTACCGCACAAGTATTACTTGCGGTTATGGCAGGAATGTATGCCGTATATCATGGCCCAGAAGGTTTAAAATATATTGCAGAAGGTGTTCACACCAAAACTAAAGCGCTTTCAAATGCACTTGAAACACTTGGTTTTGAGCAAGTAAACACAAGTTATTTTGATACTATTCAAGTTAAAGCAAAAGCGAAAAAGCTTAGAAAAATTGCTGAAAAGCATAAAAGTAATTTTAACTATATAGATAAGAACACAGTTTCAATTTCACTTAATGAGACAACATCAAAAACAGACCTAGAATATATCGTAAAGATATTTGCTAAGCTTGCAGATAAAGATACCGTAACTCTTGAGCACATTGATACTGATGTAATTCCGCAAAACCTAAAACGTCAATCAGACTTCTTAACACTTGATGTATTTAACTCGCACCATTCGGAAACTGAATTGATGCGTTATATCAAGAAATTAGAACGTAAGGATTTAGCCTTAAATCATTCAATGATATCGCTTGGATCTTGTACTATGAAACTTAATGCCGCAGCAGAAATGTTGCCTTTAAGTATGTTTAAATGGGGAAATATACATCCATTCGTACCTAAAGATCAAGCAAAGGGTTATCAAATCGTATTAGAAGAGCTTGAAGATCAGCTTACAGAAATTACAGGCTTTGCCAGTACTTCTTTACAACCAAATTCTGGTGCACAAGGTGAATTTGCAGGACTTATGGTAATTAGAGCTTATCATGAAGCTAATGGTGATCATAACAGAAATATCTGTTTAATTCCTTCATCTGCCCACGGAACAAACCCAGCTAGTGCGGTAATGGCAGGCATGAAAGTTGTTGTTACCAAAGCAACCGAAGAAGGTAATATAGATGTTGAAGATTTAAGACAAAAAGCTGAATTACATAAAGATAACTTGGCAGCATTAATGGTAACTTATCCATCAACACATGGTGTTTATGAGTCTGCCATAAGAGAGATCACTCAAATTGTTCATGATTTTGGTGGACAAGTGTATATGGATGGTGCTAATATGAATGCCCAAGTTGGATTAACAAATCCTGGTGCAATTGGTGCTGATGTTTGTCACTTAAACCTTCACAAAACATTTGCCATTCCTCATGGTGGTGGTGGCCCAGGTGTTGGTCCTATCTGCGTAGCTGAACAATTAAAGCCATTTTTACCAGGTAACCCATTAATTAAAACAGGCGGTAAACAAGCAATTACCGCAATTTCAGCTGCACCATTCGGTTCTGCGCTAGCGTGTTTAATTTCATACGGTTATATTAAAATGTTAGGAGCTGATGGTTTAAGAAAATCAACAGAAATAGCGATTTTAAATGCTAACTACATCAAATCTCGTTTAGAAGGAAGCTTCGAAACACTATATTCTGGAGAAATGGGAAGAGCTGCACACGAAATGATTATTGATTGTAGACCTTTTAAAGCGCATGGTATCGAAGTGGTAGATATTGCCAAACGATTAATGGACTACGGATTCCACGCACCAACAGTTTCATTTCCAGTAGCTGGTACTATGATGATTGAACCAACCGAGAGTGAAAGCATGCAAGAAATGGATCGTTTTTGCGATGCAATGATTTCTATTAGAAGAGAGATTGACAGTAGTACAAAAGAAGACGCTAATAATCCACTTAAAAATGCACCGCACACGGAAGAGATGCTTACAAGTGACGAATGGTTATTACCTTATTCTAGACAAGAAGCTGCGTTTCCTCTAGAGTTTGTAAGGGATAACAAGTTTTGGCCAAGTGTAAGACGTGTTGATGATGCCTATGGAGATAGAAATTTAATCTGTACTTGTGCACCTATCGAAACTTATGTTGAGGCATAAATTTAGGTGGTTGAACATCGTAAAATAAATACGCTTTTTTTTAAGGGTAAATCTTATCCATGTATTTTTGTGCTCGTAAATTGAAAAATTATCTTTTATGAGCATTAAAATCACAGGAACAGGTAGCTATATTCCAACTAATATTGAGAAAAACGAAGACTTTCATAGCCATGAGTTTTTGAATATGGACGGAACTTCCATCAGCTATCCGAATGAAGTTATTGTTGAAAAATTTAAAGCTATCACTGGTATAGTAGAACGTCGTTATGCCGATAAAAACTTAACAACTTCAGACTTAGGGTTTTTAGCAGCTCAAAAAGCGATTGACGATGCCAATATTGATCAAGAGGAACTAGATTATATTATCTGCGCACATAACTTTGGAGATGTGAGACATGGTGCAATTCAAAGTGATATTTTGCCATGTTTAGCATCTAGAATAAAGCACAGTCTAAAAATAAAGAACCCAAAATGCGTGGCATACGACATTCTTTACGGTTGTCCAGGTTGGGTTGAAGGTGTTATTCAAGCCCAAGCTTTTATAAAAGCTGGTATGGCCAAAAAAGTACTTGTTATTGGTGCTGAAACTTTATCTCGTGTTGTAGATCCTCATGATAGAGATTCTATGATTTATTCAGATGGAGCTGGCGCAAGTATTGTTGAAGCTACAGATGACGAAGGTGGAATCTTAGCACATGAGTCTGCTTCTTTCACTTATGATGAAGCTTATTATTTATTCTTTGGAAAGTCTAACAACCAAGAATTAGATCCAGACACACGATACATTAAAATGTATGGTCGAAAAATCTATGAATTCGCACTTACCAATGTAGCACAAGCCATGAAAGATTGTCTTGACAAAAGTGGAGTTGATATTTCCGAAGTTAAAAAAGTCCTTATTCACCAAGCAAACGAAAAAATGGACGAGGCAATCATAAAACGTTTTTACAGATTATACAAAACTAAAGCGCCTGAGGACATAATGCCAATGAGTATCCATAAACTAGGGAATAGTTCTGTAGCAACGGTTCCTACGTTATACGATCTTATAAGAAATAACAAATTAGACGACCATAAAATAAACAAAGGTGATGTTATTATCTTTGCTAGTGTTGGTGCAGGTATGCATATAAATGCCATTGTTTACAGATATTAGTAGTATATTTCATCCTGATTATATCAGGATCATTTTATGTACGAAAAGACATATCCAAATAAACGTTTTAGACTTACTTTAGAATTTGTAAAAAAGCACATTAATACTTCAGAATCTATTTTAGATTTAGGTGTCAAAAATCCTTTTTCTGAAATAATGATTTCTGAAGGATACAACGTTGCAAACACAAAAGGTGAAGATTTAGATGAAGACCGATCTATAATTGAAAAATCTTCAGCGGATGTTGTTACAGCTCTCGAAATATTTGAACATCTACTTTCACCTTACGAAGTTTTAAAATCCATAAAAGCAGACAAATTAATTATCAGCGTTCCTTTACGTTTATGGTTTTCTACTGCTTATAGAAGTAAAACTGATATGCGGGATAGACATTACCACGAATTTGAAGATTGGCAGCTCGATTGGTTACTTGAAAAAACGGGTTGGACTATAAAAGATCGAAAGAAATGGACCAATCCTGTGAAGAAAATTGGTATAAGGCCACTTTTAAGACGTTTTACTCCTCGTTACTATATTATTTACGCTATAAGAAATTCCAAATAGCAAATCCTAAATTCCAACTGGTTTTCATTAGTTTTGGAATTTGGAACTTTAGATTTGAATATTTACATCGTTATACCAGCTCACAATGAGGAAACCTATATTGGCAAGACCATAGAGTCCTTGGTAGAACAAACATTAACTCCTGCACAAGTTGTTTTTGTCAATGACAATTCTACCGATAATACTCAGACAATTATCGAAGACTATGCTTCAAAATATCATTGGATAACTTTAATTAATACTTCTTCTTCTGATAAACATTTACCAGGTTCTAAAATTATTAATGCCTTTTATAAAGGTTTCGAAGTTTTAGATAATGCATATGATATCATCTGCAAATTTGATGCTGATTTAATTTTTCCCAATAATTATCTAGAACAAATCTCTAAGCATTTTTCAAATAATTCAAAACTAGGTATGGCTGCTGGCTTTTGCTACATTGAAAAAAATGGTCATTGGATTCTAGAAAACCTTACAAATAAAGACCATATTAGAGGTGCACTAAAAGCTTACAGAAAAGACTGTTTCCTTCAAATTGGTAAACTAAAACCATCTATGGGTTGGGATACTGTAGACGAACTTTTAGCAAAGTATCATGGTTGGGAAATTTTAACTGACGAATCACTGCATGTGAAGCATCTTAAACCAACCGGTCAATCTTACAATAAAGCCTCAAAATATTTACAAGGTGAAGCGATGTATAAAATGCGTTATGGACTTTGGATTACTTTAATCTCAGCTATAAAACTAGCAATGAAAAAAAATAGTTTCAGACAATTTAGAGATTATATGAGTGGATATTTTAAAGCGAAATCGAACAACACAGAATTTTTGGTAACTGCAGATGAAGGTCGCTTTATTAGAAATTTACGTTGGAAAGGTATTTTAAAGAAATTATCTTAATCCAATACAAACCCTAAAGGTTCACCAGTCGCTCCATTTGGAAAACTAATGCCCAACAATGCTGAAATTGTTGGTGCAATATCAGGTATTTCGGTTCTCTCGACGGTTTCTCCTTGTTTAATTCCTGCTCCAAAAAAAAGTAAAGGCACATGTGTGTCATATTTAAGTCCACTACCATGTGTAGATCCCGTTTTACTGTACGAGATGTAACCAATATCATTGACTATAATAACATCACCAGAACGCTTTTGATTAAATCCGTTTTGTAATAATTTTTCAATGCCATAATTAAATGATGTTGAACGCATTGCGGTTGCAGTATACACTTTGGAAACATTTGGATAATCAATAAGTTCATCCACAAGTGCTTGTTCAACGTCATGAATATTCAAATTAAGCGCTTTCAATTTGGCCTTATTTAAGAATATTTGATTATTACTAATGTTCTCAATGATTTCTGTTGTTCCGTAAGTAGTCATTAAAAATGCATTCAAACGTTTCTTACGTTCTGGATTATTAAGATATCCTGAAGGAATCTTAACAGATTGCAAATAAGCAGGTACATTAACAGCGCCATGATCTGCCGTTAAAAACACTGTGTAATTGCCTTTTCCCACCAAATCATCTAACGCTGCAAAAAAGCGCTCTAAGTCTTTATCTAAACGTAAGTAAGTATCTTGTACTTCTTTAGAGTTCACACCAAAATTATGCCCTACATAATCTGTACTAGAGAAGCTTACAGTCAATACATCTGTAATATCATCATTACCTAAATCTTCATTCTTTAATGCTTCAATAGCAAAATCAGCCACTATACTATTACCATATGGTGTTTCCTTTAAAATATCAAACCACATATTATCCGCTTTTAAAGCTTCTAGATCATAAGGAAAGGTTGCAGTTTCTTTACCCTTAAAACCGCGTTCGTAAGGATTAAGGTCTTCACCACTTTCAGTATACGTAGTTATATCATATAACGTATTCCATTCTTTCATGTAAGATTCTACTATACCTGAATTGTTGAAATCTTTCACCCATTGTGGTAATTCTTCCATATAGTAATTTGTCGTAATAAAATTACCTTCGCCTTTTCCCCTAAACCAATATGCAGCATTAGCGGTATGGCCTGCAGGTAACACTGCACCTCTATCTTTAATTGATATGCCTATGGTTTTTCCCTTCATTTGCGTAAACAAACGATTCTGATCTGCAAATGACGTGGTGAGCATACGACGTGGAGACATACGCTCTCGTTTAGATGGACTTCCAACAGCCACTACAGTGGTATCTTCAGCACAATACACACTCTTTTTCTCAACTTTACTGTACCAATTATTTGCAATAATCCCGTGATATTTTGGTGTTGTACCCGTGTATACAGAGGCATGTCCTGGACCTGTGTAAGTTGGTATATAATTAAAATGATTGTTCTTACAGTTAAATCCTTCTCGCATCATTCGCTTAAATCCACCATCGCTAAATTTAGATTCGAACCGCGTTAAATAATCGTAACGCATCTGATCTACAATGATACCTACCACCAACTTTGGCTTTTCCGAATTCAAATCATTAGACGTCTCTGCATTATTAACAATGGTATTTTCTTGCGAACCACATGAAAACACAAATAATAAAACTAAGACTAAACATAAAGCATCTTTCATCTTTAATAACTGCATTATTTTAAGCCGCAAAAATACGGTATTTAAAGCATCTTAAATTAAATTAATATTAATAAACCACATCTTTTTTTATACTTTAGCACTAACAAAATTTGGCATGAAGTACCTTCATAATATAGGCACATATTTTATTATGATTAAAGATATGTTTCGCAAACCTACAAAATGGTCTGTGATGAAAACCCTTATCTTTAAAGACATAGATGATTTAGTTATTGGATCATTAGGTATTGTTGCTTTTATTGCATTTTTTGTTGGTGGTGTAGTAGCCATTCAAACCTCATTAAATATAAACAACCCATTAATTCCAAAATACCTCGTTGGATTTGCAACAAGACAGTCTATTATACTAGAATTTGCACCAACGTTTATCTCCATAATTATGGCAGGTAAAGTAGGTTCGTTCATCACCTCTAGCATCGGAACTATGCGAGTAACGGAACAGATAGATGCGTTGGAAGTTATGGGAATTAATCCAATAAATTATCTAGTATTCCCAAAGTTTATATCCTTATTACTTTACCCATTTCTTATTTCTATTGCCATGTTTTTAGGAGTACTTGGCGGATTAGTTGCCTGTGTTTATGGTGGTTATGGCACGTTAGAAGACTATATACAAGGTGTACAAACAGACTTTATTGTTTTTCATATCATTTATGCATTTATAAAAACAATGGTATTCGCTTTTATACTAGCAACTATACCTTCGTTTTATGGCTATTTTATGAAAGGTGGTGCTTTAGAAGTTGGTAAAGCAAGTACGACTTCTTTTGTATGGACAAGTGTGGTCATCATTATATTAAACTTTTTACTAACTAGCCTTTTACTTGGATAATGATAGAAGTTAAAGATTTACATAAGTCGTTTGGTGATGCTCACATTTTAAAAGGAATTTCTACAACTTTTGAAAAAGGAAAAACTAATCTTGTCATTGGTCAAAGTGGATCTGGAAAAACAGTCTTTTTAAAGTGTTTATTAGGTTTATTTGAATATGAGCAAGGTTCTATTTCATATGATGGTAAAGTCTTTAAAAATCTGACTAGAGACGAAAAAACCGACTTGAGATCCGACATAGGCATGGTCTTTCAGGGAAGCGCATTGTTTGACTCCATGAATATTCTAGAAAATGTAATGTTTCCTTTAAGAATGTTTACAAAATTGAGCGAAGATGAGATGAAAGATAGAGCCGATTTTGTACTAAAACGTGTTAATCTTGATGGTGCACATTACAAAATGCCTAGCGAAGCCTCTGGTGGAATGCAAAAACGTGTGGCAATAGCCCGAGCAATAGTAAATAATCCGAAGTATTTATTTTGTGATGAACCTAACTCTGGTTTAGACCCTAAAACGGCCATTGTTATAGACAACCTTATTCAAGAAATTACAGATGAGTATGAAATGGTTACTGTAATAAATTCTCACGACATGAACTCTGTCATGGAGATTGGCGAAAAAATCGTATTCTTAAAAAATGGACTCAAGGAATGGGAAGGTTCAAAAGAAACGATATTCAAAACAGATAATGAAGCTGTAACAGGTTTCGTCTATTCTTCAGAACTTTTCAAAAAAGTTCGTAAAATGTATCTTGAAGAGAACCAGTAATTAATTTCGTTTTACCCTTAACTTTTCAGTCTTTAACTCTGTTTTTAACCAAGTTAACAAATCTTTTTCTCTGGTATTAATGATGCTGTCATTTAATGCATTGTTCCATTTAACACTCACCACGGTAATTGTATCTACTTTAGTAAAGTTCTGAGATTCTAACATTTTAGCATACCCAAAATATTCTAAATCATTAAACTTTATTTTGGCATCTTTTGCTAAAGTCGAAAAGCCTACATCATTTGATGAGCTATTAGCTTCTAACTGCTGATTTAAACCAGAAATTGTTTCTTCAAGTTCTTTTATTTGGCTTTCTAAGCCTTCAATGATAATATCTTTTTTATCTAACTCTGCAAAAGCACGATCTAGTGATTCGTTCAATCGGTCGGCATTTCTCGATTTGTTGGCGTTAATTACAATTTCAAAACCATCTAAACTTTCATAATTATTTTTTTCGTTTTGAAGGTCTGAAATCATTTCTTCGCTAACATCACCATTAAAAAACAAACTAATTCTCTTATTGTCGATATCTAAATTTTTTCTTTGTAACCATAGGTTTGGATTAGAATCGATTTCATTTTCAATATAACTTTTATAATCCCTATCATATTTGCTTTCTTGTAGTACCTTAACAAAAGTCCAAACAGCAGGTATCATAACTATAATAGCAACCAATGAAGCACCACGTGCAATAAATTTCCTTTTACTTGAATTGGCATACTTAAGCATTGGAAACCTAAGTAATTTCAACACTATAAATGTCGCTAATGCAATGAAAATGGTATTAATGCTAAACAAATACATAGCACCACCAAAATATTCCCAATTACCTTTTGCTAATCCATAACCAGCTGTACAAAGTGGAGGCATTAAGGCAGTAGCAATCGCTACACCAAAAATTACTGAAGCAATCGTACCCTTTTTTGTTCTGGCAATTATCAGTGCTAATCCACCAAAAAAGGCTATAAGCACATCTCTAATATCTGGTCTAGTACGACCAAGTAATTCTGAAGTATCTTCACTTAAAGGAAATAACCAAAAGAATAAAAAGGCAGTTAATAAACTTAGCACAATCATTGTTGCCAGGTTTATAAGCGACTTCTTTAAGGTATCAATATCGTTTAGGGCTATAGACATACCAATTCCTAGAATTGGTCCCATTAACGGTGAAATTAACATGGCACCAATCACCACAGCAGTAGAGTTCGCATTTAATCCCACAGACGCCACCATTATAGAACAAACTAAAATCCAAGCTGTTGCACCTTTAAAAGATATATCGGCCTTTATAGCGCCAACAGTAGCTTCTCTATCGGTATCATCTCTAAAATCTAGAAGCTCACTTAAAAAAGTGGAAATACTTGAAAAGAGACCTTTAGCATCTTGCTTTACAGCCTGCTTCTTCTCTTGCACTAACTTTTCCTTATCCTGCTTTTGTTCTTCTTCTGAGAAGTTAAATTTACTTTCGTCTTTGTTTTCTTCCATTATTGATTAACCATATTCTTCTCCAAAATTGGCTTTCACGTTTTGAAGTACTTTTTTGATATCTTGCTCTTTTGTCTTAGGAAAGATAAGCAAAACTTCGTCTTTATCAACAATGATGTAATCTTTAAGTCCGTCAACGACAACTATCTTATCTTTTTTTGAACGAATCATATTTCCTGAAGCGTCATCAGCTAAGACTCTTGAATTAACAACAGCATTGTCATTGCTATCCTTATCTAATTTATCATACAAACTTCCCCAAGTTCCAAGATCATTCCAATCGAAAGTTGCTGGTATAACGTATACATTACTGCTTTTCTCCATTAAAGCATAATCTACAGATATGTTTTCAGCCTTAGGATAATTCTCTTTGATAAAAGCATCTTCTTTTTCAGTATTGTATGAACTATAACCACTTTCAAACAAACTGTATAATTCTGGTTGATTATTTTTAAATGCAGACACAACTGACTTTACACTCCACATAAAAATACCAGCATTCCAAAGAAAATTACCTTGATCTAAAAATGATTTTGCCGTTTCGTAATCTGGCTTCTCTCTAAACTGATTGACCGTTTTAATTTCGGTAGTAGAGGCTTTATCATATTCTATATAGCCGTAACCTGTATTTGGAAATGTTGGTGTAATACCTAGTGTCATTAAGGCTTTATTGGTCTCACAATATTTAAAGGCAGTTTTAACATTTTCAGAAAATGCGTCTTCATCTTCAATCCAATGATCACTTGGAGCAACAATCATTACAGCATCCTTATTCTCTTTTTGGATTTTCAAAGATGCGTATAATATGCAAGGTGCCGTATTACGCATAGCTGGTTCTAGCACAACTTGTCGTTCTGTTACACTTGGTAATTGTTGAAAAACCAAATCATTGTACCTTTCATTAGTAAGAATGAATATATTTTCTTCTGGAACAAACTTCGCTAAACGATTAAAAGTCTTCTGTATTAGAGTTTCACCAGTACCGAGCATATCATGAAACTGCTTTGGAAAATTCTGCGTACTCACTGGCCAAAACCTAGATCCTACTCCACCTGCCATTAGAATGGCATAATAGTTATTGTTTTTCATTGATTGTGTTGTTATTCTGAATATTCATTGGGGCTAATCGTTACAAAGATTTAAGATACAAAATTTCTTACAGATTCTATAATCTCAACCTCAGCATTTGGATTGAATAAATATAACTTTCCTGTTTTAACCTCAACACATTCTATACGTTTTCTGCGTTGTTCACCTTTTATAAAAACACGTCCATTATAAAGTCTAAATTTTTGTCCTGAAGATAATTGAAAGACATAAGTTTTGTTCGAGTCTTCGTCAAATTGCTTTAATGCTAAGGCAAGTTGGGTATCTGTATCGCTTGAAGCTTTTGGGTTTTTAAAGTGTTTCGCTAAAAGTGGCAATAACTCTACAGGGAAAATCTCTGGTGTTAAAAATGGTAACATCAAATGCTGAAAAGTCATTTTCCATTCCTTACCATGCGGCTTAATTAAGCGACCATAATTTTGAAACGCTTCAAAATGGGCTATTTCATGTATTAATGTGATTAAAAATCGGTATTGATTTAAATTTGAATTTACCGTTATCTGATGCAAACCATTCGGCAGTTGCCTATAATCACCATGTTTTGTTTTACGTTCATTTTTTACCTTAACGACTAAGTTATCTTTTGACAATAAACTTTCGACCAAAAAGGTCGCATTCTTAGGAATAAAATCTGAAATACTTTCTGGCATTAATCTTTCAATACAATTATTTTCGACGTATCGTTAACTTTAACTAAATAAAGACCCGATGCTGCAGAATCACCAAACTTAAGAGTCGTTATATTATTTGAATAATTTACACTAGAAAGCTTAATCTCTCTTCCACTAATATCATAAACAACAATTGCTTCTGTACCATTAGTATTGCTTACATGTATTTCTCTATTTGTTGTTGGGTTAGGAAATATTTGTACTGTACTTTCAAATTCATCGATACTAAGTGTACTGTTAAAATAAGGTACTGCAAAATCGAAAACATCTTCAGCAACTTCTTGTCCAATAAAGCGTCCTGGAATATCATCTGCTGGCGGATGAATTCCACCCCAAATTCTACTTAAACTAGTTTGATCTGAAGCGTCTCTATAGGTTGCCCATTGCAGTACAACATCTACGGACGGACCTTCTTCAAAAACTAAAAACTCATTGGCCTTTGCAACAAATTCACCAAGTCCACCAGGGAAAAATTCGCTTCCTGTCATCATTGTCATTAACTCGGCTGCCGTTCTTGAATAGGTGGAATGACCAGAAACATATCCAGCGAAAGGCGGAGTTACAAATGTTGGTCTTTGATACGGATACCAGTCCTCAGCTAAAATCCAATCTACACCTGCTTGGTCTACCTCAGGATCATCAATAAAATCGTGACCTCGCCAAGTATATAATTTTATTTTACCTACATTCTGATCAAAAAGGCCAGCTAAAGGGTCACCAGGTTGAACAACCTCAATGTAGCCATCAATTAACGGAATACCACCTAAGTTATAATTAGGTAAAGTATTATCTGAGCTTTGACCTTTTTCTGCCATGGCTCTAATTGCTGAAATTGGTCTAATGTAATCATACCAACCTTTAACACTCCATGCAGATATTGCGGCATCATGCATTCCTCCACCAAGAATAAAGTAAGCCTTTACATCCCATTCTAAAGGATCTAAAATCTCACCTTGACCTTCAAAACGTCTTTCAAACGATGGATGATCATTGACATAATTTAAAATTGTAAACCAATGTCCTGGTGGTGTTTCAGAATCGGGACCATCAGCCCAGAACTCTGCCAAAACTCTTGCATAATCTGCTCTTGGCACCATATTAGTTTCATACGGGTTTCCTGTAATAGGATTCACAGTATGGCCTATACTATTTGACCCACCATTAAAAAAGTCATAGAAAGTTGGGTAGTCAGAAAAGTTTGTTGGAAATGTACTTATATCTACATTACCTATAGAATTTGGTGAGATATCCCACATGACGCCATCGGTTGGGTCAAGGTGAGATTGCCATACAGAAACCATGGAAAATCCCCATTTATAATTATCGCTATCTTCATTATCCTCAGTTAAACTTATATATGGTGGATCTGAAGGATCATGATATACATGATAATCGTTACCATCTCTTTGATAAGTCACTTTATCTGCATCAGTTAAAGCAAATGCTGTCACATTTCCCCACTCTGGACTTAAAAATGGCGGAACGTTACCATCTACCAAATTACCACCTTGATCTATAAATGTATCTAAACCTAAAGGTTGCCATCTATTTGGATCTTCTATTGGTGGATTATTATTAATATCTAAAGCATACGCAGAATTAACAGGTTCGTAATAGGCATTATCATAACCCGTGGCTTCTCTAGAACCATCCTGCAAACCAAAATCTATAATCGTTTGAGCAACATAATTACCAAAGGCTGCAGCATCACCATTATCATAAAGTAATGACGTATTGCTTGTATCATGGCCTAATCTCTCCATTAACAAGTCAAATCTAGCTTGAGATTCTGAAACTCCAGGTGAATTTTGAAAACGATGACTTAATATTCTATACATAGCATAGCTAATGGCTTTGCTTAATGATGTATCTAAATCTTCATTCGGAATGAAATCTTCCAGATTACTTGAAAAACCATCAACAGTATTACCAATTAAATAAGGATTTGCTACATTATCATATATAGCCCAAATATCATACATAGCAACACTTGTATGAAATAAATTTCTTGCATGAACTGTAGGTCTAGCAAAATCATCTCTAATAGCCTCTAGCAAGGCTTCATTCCATAATCTAGCAATAGAAACATTAGCAGGTAAGTCACTTACTCCTAAGTTGACAGTAACAGACGTACTTTGACTAGAACAAAAATCGTCTGTCTCAACAACTGAAACAGATCCATTCGCTTCTAAATGCCATTTCACAGTTATGGTATCTGTGCCTTGCCCATTTAAAATTTCACCTCCTGATACTTGCCAAGTTGCGGTCGAATTACCCGAAATAGTATAGCTATAAGTTTCTATTTTTAAAAACGAAGAATTCGTATTACCTGCGATACTTTGACTAGGTAAGTATGAGCATGTACCATCCTCTAAAGTGGCATTAGGATTATAATTGCAAGAGACTGGATCTGTACAACCATAAATCTTTTGACTAGGTGGAATATTTAAAATTGTAATACCTGATCCTTCAATTAACTGAACTGTATTATTTGATGCAATATTATTATAAGTTTCAACGATACCTGAAGGCCATTTAACCTCAAGTACACTTACATTTGTGGCATCGTCTAAGCCAAAATGAACAGCTTGAAGACTTTGGCTAAGAAACCCGACACCTGTATAGTAACGCTTTTGCGTGCCGTTAGTGGTTGTTAAAGTTAGTGTGGTACCAATTGCATCTCGGTTAGATACTGTTCCTTGTAGCTTTATCTTGAGCCAATTTAAAGATGAAGCCACATCATCAAAATTAAGTAGCTTATTTTCATAAAAAAGTACTGGACCATCTCCATTTGTAATAATGACATCAGTATCACCATCATTATCATAATCAAAATCTAACACCTCAACACTTTCAGTATTTTCATTTACTGACAACTCTGCTGATGCATCCTGAAAAGAATCTTGCCCTTGACTATGTAGGTTTCTGTAATATACATTTTGTTCTGGACCTCTACCCTCAAAATCATAACCATTGACGATGAATAAATCCTCATCGCCATCTAAATCAAAATCAGAAAATCTCGATCCCCAAGACCATCCTGTTGCATTAAGACCATAACCACTCGAGTTTTCACCATAATTATTTGTACCGTTATTCTCTAATAAAGCATTTTCATCAATTCCAGTAATAAAAAAATCAAAATCGTTGTCTAAATCAAAATCAGAAATAGAAATTGCCATATCGTCTATCATATTATCTAAACCATAGACTTGAGCAGAATCTATGAATGAAGTTCCTGACTGATTGATATAAACGTAATTTGCATCTTCTAAATCGTTGGTAACAATGATATCCATCCAGCCATCATTGTTTACATCAAATGGAAAGGATGTATAACTGTATAGTGATTCTACTTCTGTAAGACCTGTGTCAGCCGTAACATTTGTGAATGAGTTATTGCCAGTATTTCTATATAAAGTATTAGTTTCACAGCGACTCCAATCACTAAAATAGATATCTAAAAATCCGTCATTATCATAATCGAACCAAGTTGCACCTGTATTAATACACTCGTTATCACCAGGTAAACCTGAAACTGAAGTAATATTTGCAAATGTGCCGTTACCTAAATTAAAAAATAACTGAACTTTATAAGAATGTGTAAGTAATAAATCCGGGAAGCCATCATTGTTCATATCACCCCAAGAAGCCCCAAACTTATATCCTTGCTGGGCTAATGTGCCTTGTAATTCGTCCTCACTTGTCAACAAATCTACAAGTCCTGCAGACACTGTAACATCAGTAAAAGATCCGTCATTATTATTTCTAAATAATTTACTGAAACTTGTTTCATCACTAGCATCCTCCACTGCATTAGCCACGACGAAAATATCTAAATCATTATCACCATCATAATCGGCAACTGCGACTCCATTATTTTCCGCCAAAACTCCTAAACCTACAGTAGAAGCTACACTATCAAATGTTTGAGAATTTACTGTTAAGGTCACCAACAACAGTATTGTTACGGAAAGAACATCATTAAAAAAAACTGGTATTTTTTTACTCATTTTTTAGGGTTTGAACAAATATAAAAATTAGACTAGAATTTCATTAATTCTTGAAGCATCTTCATGTCATTGAAACTTTTTGTTACTAATGAGGGCAATTCATTATTATGATCATATTCAGTATAACCAAAAACATCAAAGCCACCTCGTTTTGCTGCCTGAACTCCGAGAACACTATCCTCAATGACCAAACATTCATCTGGTGTTACACCTAAAGCTTTGGCTGCTACAAGAAAAATGTCAGGCTCTGGTTTCCATTTCTTTAAACTATAACAACTGAATATTTTCCCTTCAAAATATGGTAATAACCCAGTTAATTCAAGGTTTAATCTTATTTTATTTTCTGGTCCGCTTGAAGCAACACAAAAAGGAATTGTTAACCCTTTTAATACCTCTGCAACACCTTTAACTGGTTGTATTTCATTTCTAAATGCTTCAAAAGATTGTGTTCTGTATGTCTCAATAAAATCACTCGGTAATTCTTCCTTTACTAATGTTTTAATTTTTTCGACACATATATCCATGGCATTGCCTTTAAAATGCTTTAAAGCATATTCTAAATCAATATTGGCGCCATAATTATTAGCTAGATCCACCAAGACCCTATTCCCAATTAATTCACTGTCGACAAGAACTCCATCACAATCAAAAATTACAGCTTTATATTTAGACATAACTTAAGGTGTAGAATTAGAAACCTGTAAAAGCTTTCCGTTATAGTATTGATGTCCCGTATGGGAAAAGTCAACAATATATTTCGCCATTTCAACTGCGGTTAAAGGTGCTTGATATCCCGGAAAAGCTTCCTCTAACATTTCAGTCTGTACGGCACCAATTGCTAAAACATTAAAACTAGGACCTGAATCTTTATATTCTTCAGCAAGTAGCTCCGTTATTGTAATCACAGCACCTTTACTTGAACTATAGGCCGATAAACCAGGAAATTTTATACTTCCTTGGACTCCACCCATTGAACTAATAGTAACGACATGCCCGTTAGAATCCATAAATGGCAGCACTGTTCTTGTCATTTCTGCCACACCAAACACATTTGTTCTGTAAACAGCTTCAAAATCTTCCATAGAGGTTTCTATAAAAGGCTTATTTAACAACATGCCAGCGTTATTTATCAAAATATCAACATGTTTCCAATTTGATTGTATAAATGATATAACAGTACTGTAATCTTTCGGTTTACTTAAATCAAAAGGAAATGTTTTCACACTTTCTAATTTTAAGTTCTCTACGGGTTGAGAATTCCTTGATAAAGCCAATACATTATGTCCTTGATTTGCAAAAAGCTTCACTAACTCAAGGCCAATTCCTCTACTTGTTCCGGTAATTATGATATTTTTACTCATCTTCTGTTAGTACAACTTCTTTTATTGGTGAATTCATCATGCCTTCTAGGGCAGGAATCATTTTAGTAATGAACGACGTCATGTGTGCATAATCCATTTGATCTGCCTCATCATCTACATGGTGATAATAGTCATAGTTGGTAAAATCGAATGTAGAAATAGCATGTGCTGGAATTTTAAATGCTTCATAAAATGGATAGTTATCAGACCTATAAAACAATTTAAATTGTTCCGCCTTTGGGAATAGGCCTAAAATCTTTTCATTAGCATATTTATTTAAGGTCGTCGCAAAGTTTGAGCGATTATAACCACTCATATAAGCCATTATTTGATCAGTGTCTCTGGGTACACCTATCATTTCAAAATTAATCATTGTATAGACGTCAATCCCATCTCCCTTCAGACGCTTGGCTAAATGTTCTGAACCTTTAAGTCCCATTTCTTCAGCAGAATATAAAGTGATAAGAATACTACGTTTGTTAGATTTAGACCTTGCAAAATGTCTCCCAAACTCCATTGCGGCTACAGTACCAGAAGCATCATCGTTAGCACCATTTGCAATTGTATCACCTGCAACTTCCTTTCCTTGACCAATATGATCATAATGCCCACCTAAAATGATATACTCATTTTTTAACTCTGGATCATTACCCTCAATTACGCCAACAATATTATAACCGACTAAATCATTCAGATTAAAAGAATCTCGATAACTTTCAAAATAAGGTTTGATATTATTTTTTTTGAAATAGTCTTCAATAAAGATAGCCGCTTTCTCGATGCCTTCAGAACCCGTAGCTCTTCCACCAAGCTCATCTGAAGCCAAGTAGTCCATACTATTTTTTACATTTTTTTCAATTGAGCTGCAACTCAATAACGTGGCAATTACTACCAAACTAAAACTATATTTCATCATGCTTTTAAAATTATATAAAGATAAAAAACCCGTTTCATTTGAAACGGGTTTTTATATGTTATATCAAAGAATAGAACCTATTTAATTTAATTTCTTGTTTGCTTTTTTAGCTAAACGTTCAATTTTTTTGTTCATATCTTTAATAAGTTCTTCAGTAGCACTTTCGCACATTGGCTGAATCTTTTCTGGAGTCATAACTGGAATACCACCAACCATAACAGCCTTCTTTTTTGAACCTGCTATTTCACTAAATTGAAAAATACTCTTATTATCTTTTGAAAATAAATCGATAGACACAGAAGCTTGAATACTATAGTAACCTAATTTACCAATTCCTGTCTTTTTAAATTTATAATTGAGCCTTACAAACATTATAGCATCTGCTCCAAGAGCCTCTGCAATTGGCTTTAAATTTTTCACTTCTAGTCTACTCCCTATGCCTTGAACGACTTTATATCCGTCCACAACTTCAAAAGCTTCTTGGGCACCTATATTTTTATAGCTTCCGTAGTCTGCTTCAAATGCTTTATACTCTGGTAAGGCTAATACCTTTTCTTCTGGAATAAGTTCAAAATCAAATTGATCTACATAATCATTAAAAAATGCTTTATGAAAATTTTCTAAAGGTGCACTTAAATTGAAGTTTGGATCTTCACTTAACTTTGTATTCTTAGCGATAAAATCTGCAGCGGCATCAACTTCTGATAAATCAATTGACTTACCAGCATAAAAAGTAATTACTGCAACCTTCTTCTTTTGAGAATAACCCATTAGGCAAACTAAAGAAAATAGAACTATTAACGTTTTACTTAAATTCATTATGTATATTAATTTAATTGTTTAAACAAAAATTACACAAGCATTGTTACTGGGTTCTCTATATACCCTTTTAATGTTTGTAAGAACTGTGCTCCTGTAGCTCCATCAACGGTTCTATGATCGCAAGCCATGGTTAATTTCATTGTATTTCCTGGTACCACTTGACCATTCTTCACCACTGGTTTAGAAACAATAGCACCTACTGATAAAATTGCAGAGTTTGGCTGATTAATAATTGAAGTAAAACTTTCTATACCAAACATTCCTAAATTAGAAATAGTAAAGGTACTTCCTTCCATTTCATCTAAAGTCAGCTTTTTATTTCTTGCTTTACCCGCATAATCCTTTACAGCTGCACCTATTTGAGTTAAACTCTGCTCATTCGCAAACTTAACAACTGGTACTACCAATCCATCTGGCACAGCAACTGCCACACCAATATGAACATGGTTGTTTAATTTCATTCTATCATCAAACCACTGAGAATTTACTTGTGGATGCTGCTTTAATGCTAAAGCACAAGCCTTCACAACCATATCATTAAAAGATATTTTTGTATCCGGAATTGAATTGTATTGTGCTCTAAACGCAATTGCATTATCCATATCAAACTCAACATTTAAGTAATAATGCGGAGCTGTAAACTTAGATTTCGCTAAGTTTTTAGCAATTGCTTTACGCATATTTGAGTTTGGAACCTCATCAAAATCTTCAACACCAGTTGGTACAAATTTACCAACTGAAGCACCTTGAGCTGCTGGTGTAAAGTTTTCGATATCTCTTTTTATAATTCTACCGTTTTCACCAGTACCTGGCACTTGAGACAAATTAATCCCTTTTTCCTCAGCCATTTTCTTAGCCAAAGGAGAAGCAATAACTCTACCATTAGTATTAGAAGCTGCAACTGGTTTTGCAACCGCAGCTGTTGGCTTAGCAACAGGTACTTTAACCTCAACTTTAGGAGCTTCTACTTTTGGTTCTGGTTTAGCTTCAGGTTTTGATTCAGCTCCACCAACTTTGAAGTTTGAAGCAACTGCAGAAACATCTGTGCCTGCAGGACCAATAATAGCTAATAAAGCATCTACTTTAGCAGATTCACCTTCTTGTAAACCTACATGTAATAAGGTACCTGATTGAAACGATTCAAATTCCATGGTAGCCTTATCAGTTTCAATCTCAGCAAGAATATCTCCTTCTTCCACTTCTTCACCAACTTTCTTTAACCAAGTAGCTACAGTACCTTCTTCCATCGTATCACTAAGACGTGGCATTGTAACAACTATAACTCCTTCAGGTAAGTCAACTGATGCTGAAGCTTCAGTTTCAGCAGATGCTGCACTTTCTTGAGACTCCTCAACTGCGCTTGGAGTGGCATCTACAGTACCTCCACTTAGTAATGCAGAAATATCTTCTCCTTCTTCACCTATAATAGCTAATAAAGAATCTACCTTAGCACTTTCTCCTTCTTGTATACCTATATGAAGTAATGTTCCTTCGTTAAAAGATTCAAACTCCATAGTAGCTTTATCTGTTTCTATCTCGGCTAAGATATCACCTTCTTCTACCTTATCTCCAACTTTCTTTAACCAAGCAGCGACAGTACCTTCTTCCATTGTGTCGCTTAAACGTGGCATATTAATTACCTCTGCCATAGCTTATAGTTTGTGTTTTATAAATGGATAATCTTCTTGTTCGTATACTGCGTCATACATAACGCTCTTTTCTGGCCATGGAGAATCTTCAGCAAATTGTTCGCACTCCTTCACCAAATCTTTCACACGCTTATCAATAACCTTAATGTCATCTTCTGTTGCGTATCCTTTTTCTAAAATAATATCTTTAACCTGTGTAATAGGATCAATCTTCTTATATTCTTCTACTTCATCTTTTGTTCTGTAGTGCTGAGCATCTGACATTGAATGACCTCTATAACGGTATGTTTTCACTTCTAAGAAAGATGGTCCTCCACCTTGTCTTGCGCGTTGAATAGCCTCATCAAATGCTTCCGCCACCTTTATTGGATTCATACCATCAACAGGACCAGAAGGCATTTCGTAACCTAAACCTAATTTCCAAATATCAGAATGATTCGCAGTACGTTCTACAGAAGTACCCATAGCGTAACCGTTATTTTCACAAACAAATACTACAGGAAGATTCCATAACATTGCTAAGTTGAATGTTTCATGAAGCGAACCTTGTCTCGCAGCACCATCTCCAAAACAACAAATTGTAACTGCATCGCTTCCATGGTATTTATCACCAAATGCAATACCAGCACCTAAAGGAATCTGACCACCTACAATACCATGACCACCATAAAAACGGTGTTCTTTAGAAAATATGTGCATAGAACCACCTAAACCTTGTGAAGTTCCTGTTCCTTTTCCGTATAACTCAGCCATAACTCGCTTAGGATCAACACCCATACCTATTGGCTGAACGTGATTACGATATGCTGTAATCATTTTATCCTTTGTTAAATCCATAGCATGTAAAGCACCAGCTAATACAGCTTCTTGACCATTGTATAAATGAAGGAAACCTCTAACTTTTTGTTGAATATAAACTGCCGCCAGCTTATCTTCAAACTTTCGCCAGAACAGCATGTCCTCGTACCACTTAAGGTAAACCTCTTTAGTTATCTTTTGCATTTTTGATTCTTCTTTTTATAAGGGTAACAAAAATACATTTTTAGATAGTAACCAAAAAACGGAACATTGAAAAAATAATACGAAAACGTTATAGATAGCTACTATCAAAGCCAACTGGTAATAAATTTGCCAAGGACTTAGATTTTGCCACTTTACCTTTTACTCCCATAAAATAGATTTCTATGGATTCTTTTTGTTTTATCTCATATTCTGCGATGGCCTGTCTACAGGCACCACATGGAGGAATAGGTTTATCTGTGACTTGGTTTTGAGAGGAGGCAGTTAATGCCATTTTAATCATCTTAGCATCTGGATATTTTGCACCTGCATAATAAATAGCTGTACGTTCCGCACAAAGACCAGATGGATATGACGCGTTTTCTTGATTACTACCAGTTACAACTTCATTATTATCTAGCAATATAGCGGCGCCAACTTTAAACTTTGAATAAGGTGCATAAGCTTTATCCCTAGCTTCAATTGCCATTTGCATTAAGTCCTGAATATCTTTTGGAAGGTCGGTTAAATCCTCATAAACGTTTATTACGGTTTCTATTTTAACTTCCTTCATATCAATTGTAACTATTTTAAATAAAAAAACTATTGTTAAAATAAACAATAGTTTTTGAATCTGATTCTATTTTTTGATGATTTTAATACTCATCGTATTCTCCATCTCCAAAATTAAATGTTAAAGAGAAACGCAGTGTATTCTCTAATGGACTTTGTATTCTTGATGCAGAAAACAGATAAGATAAATCAAGATTAATTGTAGTGTATTTGAAACCGGCACCAATAGCAAAAAACTTACGGGCTCCTTTATCATCTGCTTCATTAAAGTAACCTGCTCTAAAAGCGAAATTTTCTTGATAGGTATACTCAGCTCCTAAAGCCCAAGTAAACTCTCTAAGCTCTTCACTAAAACCACCTGGAGCATCACCAAATGACTGAAAAATACCATTGATAAAACTCACATTGTTGTCTTGACCTCCAATTATTGCATTTTCTTCAGAAGAAATTAATTCATCATCACCAGGCTCCAAGTTATTTGGGTCATCTGGCTCATCATATACACCATTATCATTATTATCAATAAAAGTTAATCTTGTACCTAATTGTGGAGGTGTAGGGACTAGCAATTTAGAAACCTCAGCGGTTAAAGCTAACTTACTATATTGATCGAAGATAAAATCGAAACCACCACCTAATCTTAATGTTGTAGGCTGAAAATTTTCTCTTCCTTCATCATCATATCTAAATTTTGGCCCTAAATTTTGAATAGCAAATCCCATTCTCCATCTTCCATTAAAGTCATTATATGCTTCTTCTTCACTTTGATAATAACCTGTAATATCTGCTCCAAAGGTATTTGCAGCATCGGCATTAGGGTCAATTTGATTAATTCTTAAATCAGAACGCATAAAACGAAGTGCAACTGCCATAGAGAATTGATCTGCTAATCTTAATGTATAAGCAACATCCGCTGCAAATTCATTTGGTTTTACATTTACACCAGGATCATCCTCATCTTGCGTTAATGTAATTTCCCCCAAAGAGAAGTACTTAAAACTTGCGGATACCGCACTGTACTCATTAATTCTATTAAAGTAAGTTGCATAGCTTATGGAAATATCATTTACTAATCTACTTAAATATGGTGTATAACTTAAACCAACACCAGATTTAGCTTCTGAAAAAGCATATTTAGCAGGATTCCATTGCTGAGAAAATCCGTCAACAGAGGTTGCAACACCTTGATCACCTAAACTCGCAGCTCTTGCATCTGGTGCTATAAGCATAAATGGTAATCCTGTTGTAATCACTCTACTATCAGAGTCATTAGGTATAATTTGAGTGGTTTGTTGTGCATTTGTG
The DNA here is from genome assembly GCA_964517835.1 of uncultured Flavobacteriaceae bacterium. Classification (GTDB taxonomy): domain Bacteria; phylum Bacteroidota; class Bacteroidia; order Flavobacteriales; family Flavobacteriaceae; genus Winogradskyella. The sequence goes on from CAZFEV010000007.1 coordinate 65,842, forward strand.
AAGCTAAATACTGTTAAAGCAGTAATTAAAGTAGCGACGTAATTCTTCATGTTCATTATTGAGTTATTAATGCGCTATATCGTGCATTAATTCATTAGCAAATATAGTTTATTATTATAGTATGACAAGTTTTTGAATCTTTTCAACTTGTTTATTTAAACGGTTAGATCTTACTTTTAGTTTATAAACATAAACACCTTTACCAATTTTATCACCAAAATCATCTCTTCCATCCCAAACAATATCTTTCGATAGAGAACTTACCGATTTACTACCACCAGAAGTCTGCCCATTAAGAGTTCTTACAAGTTTACCTGATACTGTAAAAATTTGCACCGACACATCTAATGGTTCTTCACTATTATGGTTAAACCAAAACTCAGTATAATTAACAAATGGATTTGGATAATTGAGTACGTTATTAATGACTAACTCTTCATCTTTATCAAAAACATTAAATTGAATTTCTGAAGTTGAAGAGTTATTATAAACGTCCCATGCCTTCAAAGTAAGTGTATGCACGCCTGGTTCTAAATCTCTAAACGGATAAGTCACAGTACCGTTAGTATAGTCGTCAACATTGGCCTGATAATATTCATTTAAAACTATTGGATTTGTTTCGTCACCATCAATAATGGCAGTGATATCATGTCCTATGCCGCTAGCTGTGTTTATACCATTTTCATCTTGTAATTTCACTAATAAATTAGGGGATTCATTGGTGATACCACCAGAAACAAAATTTTCATCATTCATAAAAAGATTGATCACTGGACCAATATTGTCCTCAGGTGCATTTTCATTAATCCCACCTATCTGAATATCAAAATTATATCCGGCTTGATCTGACAATGGACTATCTGTTTGAGCGTAAAAGCTCACCTTACCATTACCCACAGGAATTCCTATATCTCTCGGAACAATAAAATCGATTTCAAACTGACCATTGGTAATACTAGCTTGCCCTTTAAAAATAATTTCTCCTAGAGTTGTAAAATCTAATTTAATAAGTTCACCAAAACTAATACAATTACCTTGACTATTTGTTTGCAAACAAGGACGAGTACCATCATTTGCAAGCGTTTGGCGCTCTATAGATTTATCAAAAACTGTAGCTGTTAGTGTCCCATTATAATTAGACAAAACATTACCATTCTCATCCGTCACCTCGCCAGAAAGTGTAGCTTGACTTAAGGCTTCTAAAGGCTCAGTAACTCCAGAAATAGCAACACCATTAATACTTGTTAGTCTTATATCTGGTTGTGCAAACGCTAATTTCATTGCCGGGTCACCAATTAGAAACACCAATCTTTTTTGAGAAGATCCTGCAGCTTGGCTTTCAGTCTTTGTCAATCTTAATGCTTCGCCAATAGAATTATAATCATTAGTACCGAAGGAGAATAAATAATCATCTAATTCATTATTAAATATTCTTCCGTCAGTAACAAATATTTGTCTTGTAGTTGTTATTAGACTAATTGCTCCTCCATTTTTATTCCAATAGGTAAACTCACCTGCTGTATCTCTATTAGGATCATCAAACTTGGTATACTCACAAGTTACTGTAACAAACAAATTATGCTTACAAACATTATTTATTTCTTGAGCATCAAATTTATCGAAAATGCGTTCTTTTGCTAAGCCCTCTTCACCTCCATGTCCAAAATAATTAACCACCAAAGCGCCAACTTCAATAGCATCTTTAATTGCCTTATTAACTTTTGGATATCGGTTTCCTGCTGAAGACGACTCTTGTTCAAAGGCGTCTGCATGAATCTTTTTAACATTTAAAAAAGGCTTTTCTATGCGCAATTGTTCACCTAAATCGTCTGTAGTTTCTTGTAACTGTTTTTCCCACGCCTCATCAACATCATCAGAGATAAGCACAATATTATTTCGCCAACTACCATAAGCTTCTGGTTGATAATAAGCTTCAATTTTATCTACCATGTCTTTTGCACGTTGAATATCTTCCGCTAATATTCTACCGACAGCAACATCCATTCTGTCAGATGAAGACATTGTACCTTCATTATCATCTAATATTGCAAAAAAGTCGTCTGAAACAAAAGAGCTCGATAAACTAAAGCTACTGTTTGAATACCAAGAAGGGACAAGGTTGGTATTGTTTCTTATCCTATCCTTATAGTCATAAGATCCGTCACCAAATAGGCATAAATATTTTAATCTGTTTTGTGGGCTACTGGCATTATCATAGACATATTTCACAAAATTTCTAATTGCGGCTATATCTTGACTACCTGTACTAAATTCATTATATATCGTTTGTAATTCAACAACTTTGACATTTAAATTATACTGATTACGATTAATTTGTGCCAACCGTTCTGCCTGAGATTTTAAAACACTTGGTGTTAATATAATGTAATCTACATCTTCGAATTCACCTTGTGAATTATTAAAAATAGTGCCTTTTAAATTCTGGTTGGCTACTCTAGAAGATGCGCTACGTTTAGGTTCAAAAGCGTCTGAAACATTAAATGCAAGATATTGTCTTTCTTCACCAGATAGGGCTTTAAAAGACATATTACTTTCACTTGTTGCATTGACAATACCATTTATATTAAACCTATCTGTAATATCCCAGATTTCGTCAACGTTTGAAGTTCCTGAAACTAGGTATTCCACAATTCCAGGGACTGAAGCGACCTGATCGTTTTTAAATTTCATTTGATCACCAGCATAAGTTAATGCTCTTGTTGCCTCAATATTTATATAATCTAGATAAGCATCTGCTGATGGGTTACCATTATTATTATAGTCTAAAGTTACAGTTATAGCATCTGAAGAAAGCGTCAAATCATCACTAAAAGCTGCTACAGTTCCTAAGACAGACCCCGGATTTATTGTTCCGAGATTCAATGTACTCACATTAGCCCCATTAACACTGATCGCCATTGTGGTTCCGTCTGACTCTGACACAGAACCGACTGCAACACCAAAATCAACTGGGGCAGAATTCACCAAATTAGGAAAATCAAATTGGTAAGTTCTTTGATTTTCTATATCAAACCTGTCACCAAACCATCTTCGACCTAATTTTGCTAGGTTAACCTCATCGACTTCATAAAACTGATAATCTTGAAATGTATCAACTTGGTAATCAGCATTACCTGAAGGTTGAGGCAACTCTTGTATACGCTTTCCATTACCTGAACTTACATTAACATAATAATAGGTACGCTCTGTATACAGGTTAATATTTGTCTGACTTTCCTGACTATAAACATCAGGACCTTCACCATAAAATAATATGTAATCCCCATTGTTAAAATCACCATCTTCCTCACCAACAAACTTTATTGCATTTTCAACAACATCAAAAGGATAATTTTCAGAATTAGCATATGGCAACATCCTTCCTCCATTACCGTAAATCTTAATATTTCTAGGATCTACAGAGTTTGTATTGACACCTATACTACTTAAGAAAGACTTAGAAAGTCTGTAAATACCAGATTTTTCAATATAAAATCGATACCAATCACCTGTACTTAAAGCTGAGTTTACAACTCCACTTTTTTGAATAAAATTTAAACTTCTAGAATTTATATTATAGGCGACAGTAAATGATTTCACTTTTTTATAAGTCCCATTTTCTTTGATTATCGGACTTAATTCTAAAAAGCATCCTCTCTTACCTCTTGCGGATGTATTCTTTAAAGAGTAAAATAGCTGATCAGGAATCAAATTAGTACTTAGGTCTTTTAATTCAGCTTTACTTATAATTTCATAAGAAATATTTGATATTGAAACCGAATTCTCATCTACTAAACCTCTTTCGCCATCCCATTGTGCAAAAAACATTAAACCTTTTGATGGACTATAACTGTAATTTGTTGCATCAAAAGCAGGCAATTGAATTTTTGAATATTCATTTTCAATAGTAATATCTCCTTCCCAGTTAATTACAAAACTCTTTTCTTGGCTAAAACCAATAGCCATAACTAAAAGAAAGAGAAAAACACAGCAATTTTTCATTAATAAATAAGATAACGGTTTTAATAAAAAACAAATGTACAAGTATAACGAAGACTTGTATTACTTCATCCTTAAAAATAACGCATACAATAGATGCATATTATGAGGTTTCAATTTTTATTTCAAAAATACAACAATAATATATTTTCATAGTCGTTATTAAAGAGCAAAATACGTCGATAAATTGAAAAAAATCCGTTGATTTACATAAAATAACGGATGAAATACACTTTTTTTTTGCATTTTGACGTTAAAAAAAGTTGTCAGTTTACCTTTAATTACTATATTGCACATCTAAATTTTTTACGAGCTTATTTAAACCTATTGATATGAAAAGAGTCTCAAACCTAAAATTTTTATTAGCACTACTTATTTGCACTAGTATTGTTAGCTGTAAGCGTAACTCTAATTCTAGTAATGTAGATAGTGCCACTGGTTGGAAAATCAATGATAAGAATGGTGGTTTTCAATACAACACAAATTACAAGGAGCAAGAAACTCCTCCAGGTACTGCCTTTATAGAAGGTGGAACTTTTACAATGGGTAAGGTACAAGATGATCCGATGCACGATTGGAACAATACACCTAACCAACAACATATTCAGTCTTTCTACATGGATGAAAGTGAGGTTACAAACCTTAACTATTTATTCTATTTAGATTACATAAAAACCATGTATCCGCCAGAAGATCCAAACTACGCTCTTATATATAAAGGTGCTTTACCAGACACATTAGTTTGGAGAAATCGTTTAGGTTATAATGAGATGATGACAGAAAATTATCTGCGTCATCCTGGTTACGCAAATTATCCTGTAGTTGGTGTAAGTTGGATTCAAGCAGTAGAATATGCTACATGGAGATCTAATCGTGTGGCAGAAATGTCTTTGCAAGAAGCTGGTTACCTGAAAAGAGATGCTCATTTAACAGATGCAAGTGCTGAAAGCAGTTTTGATGTTGATACTTATATCAATGCACCAACTCAAACGTATGGTGGTAATTCTGATGTTTTAGAAGGAGGAAAGAGAAGACAACAAACAGATGCTAACGGAAACCCAATTAACGTTTATGCTAAAAGAGAATCAGGTGTAATACCTGTGAAGTTTAGACTTCCTACTGAAGCAGAATGGGAATATGCTGCACTAGGTTTAAGTGAATTAAGAGAATATAATGTTTACAGAGGTCGTAAGAAGTATCCATGGGATGGACAGTATACAAGATCTGGAAAGCGTGTAAATCGTGGTGATCAGTTAGCTAACTTTAAACAAGGTAAAGGTGATTACGGTGGAATTGCAGGTTGGTCTGATGATGGTGCTGATATTACTGCTGAAGTAAAGTCTTATGAGCCAAATGATTTCGGTTTATATGATATGGCAGGAAATGTAGCTGAATGGGTTGCTGACGTTTATCGTCCTATTGTTGACGACGAATTCAACGATTTCAACTACTATAGAGGTAACGTTTATACCAAAACTGCTCTTAACGAAGATGGTACTGTTAAAGTTGTTACTATAAATGAAATAGTTTATGATACTTTAGCTAACGGTAAAATAATCGCAAGAGATTTACCTGGTGAATTAGCAAGAGTACCTGTTGATGATGAAGATACATATTTAAGAACTCAGTTTGATAAGAGTGACAATAGAAACTTTAGAGATGGTGACAAGCGTTCTTCTCGTTACTATAGAGACAACTTCGCCTCTGAAGAGAATGTAACTAATAAAATGTACAATTCTCCTAAGCATAAAGTAGAATTTGACTCTGCTAAAGGTAAACTTACGAGAGAATACGATAAGTCTAACTCTAGAACGTCTTTAATTAATGACGAAGTAAGAGTTTACAAAGGTGGTTCTTGGAGAGATAGAGCTTACTGGATTGATCCAGCACAGCGTCGTTATTTCCCACAAGATATGGCAACAGATTACATCGGATTTAGATGTGCTGTATCTAGAGTTGGTTCTAAATCACAAAAAGGTGGTAAAAGACGTAACTAAGAATTGATAAATAATATATAAAAAGTCCTGATAAAACATCAGGACTTTTTTATTTTTAGACCTATGGAAATTGATCAATTATATCATATATTTAAAGAATGTTCGTCATTTTCAACAGATACTAGACGCATTGAAGAAGGTGCTATGTACTTCGCATTAAAAGGTGAAAATTTTAATGGAAACAAATTCGTGAATCAGGCATTTGCTAAAGGCGCCCTATATTGTGTTATTGATGAAGTGGATGCAAAAACTAATGATAACTGCATTGTAGTTGAAGATGTGCTCAGTACATTACAAAATCTCGCAACATTTCATAGGCAACAATTAAACATACCTATAATTTCGTTAACAGGCAGTAACGGAAAAACAACGACAAAAGAACTTATTAATACTGTCTTATCTACCACTTATAAAACTTCTGCTACGCTCGGTAACCTCAACAATCATATCGGAGTTCCTTTAACCCTTTTAAGTATTCCTGTTGATGCTGAAATTGGCATTGTAGAAATGGGTGCTAACCATCAAAAGGAAATTGAATTCTTAAGTAATATTGCATATCCAGATTATGGATTAATCACAAATTTTGGCAAAGCGCATTTGGAAGGTTTTGGTGGTGTAGAAGGTGTGATTAAGGGTAAGTCTGAACTTTATGTACATTTAAAGCAACATCAAAAAATCATTTTTGTAAATAAAGATGATCAAAACCAATTGCAACAAATAGGCAATTATGATAAGGTCCTCACTTTTGGAGATAACACATCTTTTATCAAAGCGGATCCATTTGTAGCACTTAATTTTAAGGATAAAACCATTCAAAGCCAACTCACTGGAGCATATAACTATAATAATATTATCGCAGCCATTGCAATAGGACAACATTTCAATGTAGCAGATAATGATATTATTGAGGCCATTGAGAGTTATATCCCCAACAACAACCGTTCTCAAATCATTGTAAAAAATGGTAACAAGATTATTCTTGACGCTTACAATGCAAACCCATCAAGTATGGTTGTTGCTCTAGATAATTTTGGTCAAATAAAAGCTTCAAAAAAAATTGCCTTTCTTGGAGACATGTTTGAATTAGGAGAAACTTCTCTTGAAGAACATCAAAACATAGCTGATTATACTTTACAATTTGATATTGATTCGATTTTTCTCATTGGAGAAAATTTCAATGCAACACTGGCAAAATCATCAAAGGTGAAATTGTTCAAGACATTTGATGATGTTAAGGAAGAATTAATATCAACAAACATAGAAAATAGTTCTATTCTTATAAAAGGTTCGAGAGGAATGGCTTTAGAACGATTATTAGAATTTATATGACACAAACAAAAAAAGCAAACTAAATATTTAGCTTGCTTTTATTTGTTGTGGGCGCGAAGGGATTCGAACCCCTGACCCCTTGGGTGTAAACCAAGTGCTCTGAACCAACTGAGCTACGCGCCCTAATTATTGGACTGCAAATATAGACTTGTTTTTAATATCTCAAAAGATTTTTTTAAAAAAAATTTAAATTATTTTAAAGTGACTTTTTGTTGATATAAAGCTTCAATTATCCAAATATTTTTAAATCACCATTTTTTAGGTATTTAATATATTCGTCATAAAAATTAATCAATTGAAATATTACTCATATTTAGATCATCACAACCTAACTCTCGATGAGTTAAAACATCTTTCAAGTGAAAAATTAAAAGAAGTAGTTGATCATCTTAATCAAACAGATCACAAACTAAAATCCTCGTTAATAAGTGGATTGGAAGATCCTACTTTGAGGTCATACCATATTACCGTTGAAAAGAATACTTGGCTTAAGAGCATCCTCATTGAAAAGTATGAAAATCTAACTGATGTAAATTTAGATCTAGATCTAAGTTCTCTAGATTATGTTGGTGGCTTCAAACTGTTTTTAGAACCTTATCTTCTAACTCATCTAAACCATTTAGTCGATCATTTCTTTAAGGAAAATAACCTAGATCCTCTCAAGAAAATCTTTCAGCATTCTGACCTATTTTCAAAGGCTTGTATAAGCGAAATTTCGAATAAGTTAAGTCAAAAAGTAAGTATAGGGATTGAGGCTTTATCATCAATCGAAGATTTCAAAACTAATGAGACTATAATATATCTAACCAATAAGGACTTTTACGGTATTTTAGAATTATTTGAATCTCAATTAAAGGATCAGATCAATGAACTACGTCATTCCATAACTACATGTTTAGAGGATTCTAAAATGGATTCGAATGGTGAATACCATTCATTTATAACAGATGTGCAAATCGCTTCTAAAAACGGAAAGACTGAGGATACCACAATTAAAGAATCTGAGATCGATTTCAATGCTATTGAAAAAGCCATAGAAGAAGTTACAACTCCAATTGAAGCTTCTTATCAAGTAAAGCAAACTAAATCGAATAAAAACCAGAATGTATATATTATTTCAGGCATTTTAACAGTTTTGGTTTGTGCTGTATTTTATTTCCTTCCTATAAACGATAATGATTCTGAGCAGAAATCAACTTCAACGTCGCAAAACAAAAAAAGGTCTTCAAAATATGATAATCGCATTCGTTTCTATTATTCTTTAAAACGAAAATCTAAAAAAACGAACTCTATTCCAACTGAAAACTTAGCATACGACGAGGTCTATCCGTTTTCAAATCCTTATCCTAAAACATTTGATAACCTTTCAAACAATAATACGTCTTCAAGAAAACACAAGGTGAAAATTTCGAATAGTTCAAACCAAGATTTAATTGTTTTTAAACTAATGAAGGGTAAGGACAAATCGTTATTTATACCTAAAAATGAATCTATATTTATTAACTTAACATCTTCAGATTCAATTCTATTTTATACTGGAAATGGGTTTCAGTTTTCTAAATTTTCGCACTTCACAAGTGACCCTCTAATCTCTGAAATTTATAAAGTTGAAACTATAAATGAAACACAAAACCCAGAAATAAGCATTAGTGCTGTTAATTCTCAATTGAGTTTGAAACAAAAATCCATCCCAGACAAAAATATTGAGACTAATAATACAATTAAATTAAGGAAACTTAACCTTGATGGGTTGTATAAGGACTATTACAATAAAATGAGAAACTAAAGTACCTCTGCAACTACAAAAGTACTTCCGCCTACATAAACCATATCTTGTCTAGATGCGTTTGATAGCGCCGATTTATAGGCTTCTTTCACTGAATTGAATGCTTCTCCTTTTATACCATTTTGTTTGAATTGCTCTTGAAGTATAACTGCTTCTAAACCTCGTTGAATATTGGGCTTACAAAAGTAATATTCAGCTTGTTTGGGCAATAATGGAATAATTGAAATTAAATCCTTGTCACTTACCACTCCAAATACAACATGAAGTTTATGATAGGTTTCATTTTGTAATTGCTCCATAACATAAGTTAATCCTTCTTTATTATGCGCTGTATCACAAATCACCTTGGGTTGCTGCTGTAAAACTTGCCATCGTCCTGTTAGTCCAGTATTAGCAACTACCTTTAGAAGTCCTTTTTTAAGATGATCATCAGTAATCTCAAACTTCAAATCATTAAGAATCTCAACCGACTGCATTACCGTTTTAATATTATGCTTTTGATAAGAACCCTTTAAATCGCTTTCTAAAGCATTTTGAATCAATTGATCAGCAAAATATATTTGAGAACTTTCAGACTTTGCTTTATCAAGAAAAACTTTTGTTGTTTTGGCTTGAGTTTCACCAATTACTACTGGTATATCCTTCTTAATAATTCCTGCTTTTTCTCCAGCAATTTTAGGCAATGTACTACCTAAGAATTGCATATGATCAAAACCAATATTAGTAATTACCGACAATTCTGGTGTAATAATATTTGTAGAATCTAATCGTCCGCCTAGTCCAACTTCAATAACAGCAATATCAACGTTTTGCTTTGCAAAATAATCGAATGCCATACCTACAGTCATTTCAAAAAACGACAAATGATTTTTTTCAAAAAACGACTTATTTCGTTTGATGAATCCAATTACAAACTGCTTACTGATGACCTTACCATTAATTCTAATGCGCTCTCTAAAATCTTTTAAATGTGGTGATGTATATAAGCCTACTTTATAACCAGCTTCTTGAAGCACCGAAGCTAACATATGACTTGTGGAACCTTTTCCGTTAGTTCCAGCTACATGTATTGATTTAAATTGTTTCTCAGGCTGAGATAAATGTCTTGAAAGAATAAGTGTGTTAGAAAGATCTTCTTTATAGGCGGACTTACCTTTATTTTGATACATAGGAAGTTGATTAAACATCCAATTTATAGTATCTAAATAATTCATAAACTACTATTGACCGACATCAAAGTTAATACTTACAAATCCTACTTGCTTAGCAGGTGCGTTAGCGTCAGCAGGCCATTTATGAGACATCGCAATTTTTCTTGCTGGCTCTAGTAAACACGGATGTGTATTTGTTGTACCTCTAATACCAGGCTCCGCTTTTATAACCTTTCCTTGACGATTCACTTCGATTCGTACCACAACTAAGCCGTATTCATTACAGTCTTGCTTGTAGATTTTTTTAGAAGGTCTTCCTCTTCCACCAAGGCCAAAACCAACACCACCTTTTCCTGGTCCTGAACCACCAAAATAACTTGGCGCATATGGATCCCCATCTAGTTGCCCTTTATTTCCACCTTGACTATCTGGCCCTTCACCTCCATCATCATTACCATTAGAATTCTTAACACCTCCTATGAGATTGTCTAGTTTTCTTTGTTTTTCTTCACGTTCTTTTCGCTCTCTTTCCTCTGCTTCTCGTTTCTCTCTTTCTATCCGTTCTGCCTCTGCCTTTGCTTTGGCTTCAGCTTCTTTTTGTTTTTTTATAGCGATAGCTTCTGCATTGTCTTCCGTAATTACATCTTCAGCTTTAGTAGTGGCTTCAGTTGGTTGTGATGGCGTCGTTTCTGGCTGTGGTTCATCAACTACTTTGTCTTCAACAGCTTTTTTAGGTTGAGACAATGGTTTATTCCCACTACCGAAATCTGTATTTCCAAAATTAACAGCAACACCATATTCTTCAGGTGGATCTAAATATTGAGGTCCAACAAAAAACAATAACAAAAACAAAATCAAGGTAATTAAACCTGTGATTCTGGCAGAATTTCGTTGATGTTTTGTTTCTAGGAATTTCACTTAAAACTATTTGTGTTATTTAAAATCAAAAACAATGCCGATTAATTCGGTTGCACTGCTAATATCACCTTAAACTTATTGCGATTAGCTATATCCATTACCTTAACCACATTTTCTACAGGCACTGATTTTTCAGCTCTCAGTACTATTGTTGGTTGCTCTTGAGTAGATAAAATATCTATTAATTGTCTTTCTAAAACAGCTTCGCCAACGCGCTTCTGATCTATATAATATGTTAAGTCTTTTTTTATGCTGACTGCTGTAGACTTCTTGTTTTCAGTCTTACCACTTGCTTTCGGTAGAATAATATCTATTGCGTTTGTAGTAACTAATGTAGAAGCAATCATAAAAAAGATCAATAACAAGAATACAATATCGGTCATTGACGCCATATTGAATTCTGGAGTGACTTTATTTCTTCCTCTAATATTCATATTAGATAGGCTCGTTTAAATGATCTAAAAACTCCACCGAGTTTGCTTCCATCTGGTAAACAACTTTATTGGTCTTAACCACAATATGGTTATACGCCACATACGCAATAATACCTACAATAAGCCCACCAACAGTAGTTGTCATTGCTGTGTAAAGTCCACTTGCTAAAACATCCATTTGTATGGTTCCGCCTGCATTTGCCAATTCAAAAATAGAAAGGATCATTCCTACTACCGTACCCAGGAAACCAATCATTGGTGCAACACCAGAAATTGTTGCAAGTACACTTACATTCTTTTCTAAACTGTAAATTTCTAAACGTCCTGCATTTTCAATAGCAGTATTAATGTCTTCTAAAGGCTTTCCTATTCTTGTTATTCCTTTAGCGATTAATCTTGAAACTGGTGAATTTTGTTGCGCGCACAACATTTGGGCTGAATCTATCTTACCATTACTTACATGATCTTTTATTTGATTCATAAAATTAGAATCAACTTTGGATGCCGCTTTAATCGCAAAAATGCGTTCGAAATAAATATATGTCGCGACAATTAAGAGAAGAAATAGAATAAGAATAATAACAATTCCTGAAGTACCACCACTTGAAATTAATTCAATTATGGATAAGGTTTTTTCAACCTGTTCCCCATCCGTTAAAACTTCAGTTTCATTCTGAATACTACTAAGTAATAACATATAATAGATTTTAAGTTTAAATGTTTATGTAAGCTATAACGTTAAGTTTTTGACTTAAGTATATTAAAATAGTCCTCTTGTTACCATAAAGGCTAAAGCACCAGCAATAAAACCCACAAGAGCTAACCAAGAAATTTTCTTTAAGTACCAGAAAAAGTCAATTTTTTCCATACCCATGGCTACAACACCAGCTGCAGACCCAATAATTAACATACTTCCACCAGTACCAGCAGAATATGCAATAAAGTGCCATAATTGATCATCTAGTGCTTGATCAAACATTCCTAAACTGGCAGCGACTAGTGGTACATTATCAATAACTGCTGAGCCTATACCCAAAAGAATAACTACCAAATCAGAAACTACTGTACCAGCTGGTTCTGTTCCTATTAAACCAACACTTTCTTTGAGGTTACCTGCAAAACCAAATAAAATACCGAGAGATTCTAAGGCTGCAACCGCCATCAATATTCCTAAGAAGAATAAAATACTAGGCAATTCAATTTTAGACAAAGAATAGTGAACAGGACTATGACTTGCATGCGCCTGGTGCTCACCTTGATCTGCCGCTGAAATAGCAAACTTAGAATTACTATAAATCTCAGCAAAAACAGCTACAACACCAAGAGACAACATCATACCTACATATGGAGGTAAATGTGTAATAACTTTAAAAATTGGAACAAAAACAATAGCACCAAGTCCTAAAAATAACATTGTAGAACTGAATCTATTTTTTACTTTATCATCGTCTGGTTGTAACTCTAAATCACCTTTAAATGGCTTTAATAAAGAGGCAATAAAAGTTGGCACAATCATACATAGTAAAGATGGTATGAATAGATAGATAAAGAGCTTTCCTGTAGATACTTTATCCCCAATCCAAAGCATGGTAGTAGTAACATCACCAATTGGTGACCATGCACCACCTGCGTTAGCAGCAATAATAATTAAACCAGCATACCATATTCTAATGTCTCTATCCTTTACTATTTTCTGAAGAATAGATATTAAAACAATGGTTGCTGTTAGGTTATCAATAATTGCAGAAAGTACAAATGCTAAAATGGCGAACATCCATAATAACTTTTTTCTACTATTAAACTTAACCGCTGATTTTATAGTTGAAAACCCATCAAAATAATCGATGATTTCAACAATAGTCATTGCACCTAAAAGGAATACTAAAATCTCTGCAGTCTTTCCTAAATGATGCAGAAGCGTTTCTTCCATTAAATGCATTTTCTCTTCATGCGGAAGTAACCCAAAGTTATCCATTAAACTATGCTTCGCAGAATCAAACCACTGAGAAAAATCATCAATCCCGAGCGAAATTAATGCCCAGCTAATAGCCATCATTACTAAAGCCGGAATAAGTTTGTCTATTTTAATATTATGTTCTAGAGTTATGGCTAAATAACCAAAAACAAAAACAAGAATAATGACGGTTTCCATATTGTATTTTTAAATTAGTTGTCTTAATGCTATCTCGAATGCAGTTTCGCTTATACCTGTATTCGTGGGATTATTATCTTTTACCTCTTTAAGTGCTTTTCTTATAACTTCTGAGGTATCGCTAAAAATAGCTTCATCTGTCATTTGTACTTTTCGTTCCATAAAATATGCGAACACGCGTGCCATACCACAGTTAGATATAAAGTCTGGAATTAAACTTACTTTACTATCTGTATGTGCCATAATAGGTCCGAAAAAGATTTCCTTATCCGCAAATGGCACATTTGCCCCGCAAGTAATTACTTCTAGTACCGTACTGATCAATTGATCTATCTGATTTTGAGTTACAAGACGAGATGCGGCGCAAGGTGCAAACACTTCAGTCTCTAAAGACCAAATTTTTTCATTTATATCTTCAAAAGGAATTAAATTATCAGCTACAAGAGTATTTCCGTTTTTATGTAAGTATAATTCTTTTATCTCTGAAAATGAGAAACCTTCAGGATTGATAAGTCCACCAACTATATCTATAATACCAACTACTTTGGCTCCCATTTGAGCAAAATAAAATGCTGCAGCAGCCCCAACGTTACCAAACCCTTGAACTACAACGCGTTTGCCCTTAATTGAATCTTTATTAATATCATAGAAATGTTTTGCAGCAACAGCAACACCAAAGCCCGTAATCATATCTGCAACAGTGTACTTTCTACTAACGTCAGGCGAATAGTTTGCATTTTCAATGACCTTAATTACTCCTTGACGTAACTGCCCTATTCTATTAATTTTATCTGCCTGCGTTGGTTTAAAATGTCCTTCAAAAACACCTTCTTGTGGATGCCAAACTCCACTATCTTCAGTAATTGGAATGACCTCATGAATTTCGTCAACATTAAGATCACCACCAGTACCGTAATAACTTTTAAGTAATGGTGATACCGCAGCATACCAACGTTCTAAAACACCTTTTTTACGTGGATCGTGTGGATCAAAATTAATTCCAGATTTGGCTCCACCTATGGCAGGACCAGACACTGTAAATTTAACTTCCATAGTTTTTGCTAAGGATAACACCTCATTTCGATCTAATCCTTTTCGCATTCTCGTCCCACCTCCAGCTGCTCCGCCTCTAAGTGAGTTAATAACTGTCCAACCTTCGGCATCAGTTTCAGAATCGTTCCAATGAAATACTATTTCTGGGGCTTTATTCTCAAACTTGTGAAGTAATTCTTTTATCAATTTCTATTATTTAGTTAGTTGTAACAAATATAAAAAACTCTAATACCTAAAAAGTGAATTAAACATTAATTTTAAACGTTTGGAATTAAAATCTTACCTGAAGAATGATCTTTTGATGCACCAGTTACACTTCTTAAACAATTAACTTCATTCCTATCTTTTAGCACACCAAGAAAGCCGAATACTAGTGCTTCTTTAAACTCGATGATGTAATTTGAAGGAATGACAATTTTTGATGACGTATAATTATCTAAACGCTCAATTAAAAACTTATTGTAAACTCCACCACCAGTAATTAAAACAGTTGTATCAACCTTATTAATTAACTTTGATATATGAATTGCAATATGTTCAGTAAAAGTTCGTAATATATCTTCAACTTCGATTGAATATGAATCAATAAGCGGTAGTACTTTTTCTTGAACCCATTCTAGACCTAAAGATTTTGGTGGTCTCAAATTATAAAATCGAAGTTGGTTGAGTTTCTGTAATAACTCAATATGTACATTGCCTGTTCTTGCAATTTTACCTTCATTATCAAATTCTAATCCAAGTCTTGAAACATAATAGTTCAACACTATATTTACAGGACAAATGTCAAATGCAATTCTTTTGTCATTTTCCTCGTAAGATACATTTGCAAAACCTCCTAGGTTTAGACAGTAACTATAATCTTTAAAGAGTAGTCTATCACCTATAGGCACTAACGGTGCTCCTTGCCCGCCATATTTCACATCTTGAACACGGAAGTCACAAATAACTTTGTCATTTAGCAAATCTGCCAACAACTGATTATTACCTATTTGCACAGTGATTCCTTTCTCGGGTTGGTGCAAAGCCGTATGTCCATGAGATGCAATAAAATCTACTTTCGTAATATTGTGTTTCGTCTTAAATTTAATAATCTCATCAGCTAAGAGCTTTGTATAGCTGATATCGATCAGATCTAAATCTTCAGAAGTTAGATTAACAAGATTTGAAAGTTTGGCTTTCCAATCAGAATCATAACTTATGGTATGAGAATTAATAATTTCAAAGGACCAAATCTTATTTAACTTATAGTTAGCATAAATGACATCTATACCATCTAGAGATGTTCCAGACATTACGCCGATGACATTATAATTTAACTTTAACATATTCAGTAAAAATAGTATTACTTATTGAAAATACAGCAATAAACACGTATATTTGTGTTCATTTTTTAACAATTCAATAATAATTTACTTTTATGGATTTTAACTTAACCGAAGAGCATTTAATGATTCGTGATGCTGCGAGAGACTTTGCTCAAACAGAATTACTTCCAGGCGTTATAGAACGTGATAATTCGCAAACCTTCCCTGACGAACTCGTTCGAAAAATGGGTGAATTGGGATTCATGGGAATCATGGTAGATCCTAAATATGGTGGTAGTGGCATGGATACTATATCGTATGTTCTCATTATGGAAGAATTATCTAAAGTTGATGCATCCGCATCTGTTATGGTATCAGTAAATAATTCTTTAGTTTGTTATGGCCTTGAAGCCTATGGTAGCGAAGCTCAGAAAGAAAAATATTTAACAAAATTAGCAACTGGTGAATGTATAGGTGCATTTTGCTTAAGTGAACCTGAAGCTGGTAGTGATGCAACTTCGCAAAAAACTACTGCAATTGACATGGGTGATCATTATGTTATTAATGGCACCAAAAACTGGATTACAAATGGGGGACGTGCAGAAGTATATCTAGTAATTGCACAAACAGATAGAGATAAAGGTCATAGAGGAATCAATGCCTTTATTGTAGAAAAAGGAACACCAGGTTTTGATATAGGTCCAAAGGAAGATAAACTTGGTATTAGAGGTAGCGATACGCATACACTTCAGTTTAATGATGTTAAAGTACCTAAAGAAAATAGAATTGGTGAAGATGGATTTGGATTTAAATTTGCCATGAAAACACTTTCTGGTGGTAGAATTGGTATTGCCGCACAAGCTTTAGGAATTGCTACTGGCGCGTATGAGTTAGCATTAAAATATTCTAAAGAACGTAAAGCTTTTGGTACCGAAATTTCAAATCATCAAGCTATAGCATTTAAATTAGCTGACATGTATACTGAAACAGAAGCAGCTCGCCATTTAGTTATGAAAGCAGCTTGGGATAAGGATAATAATAATAATTATGATATGTCGAGTGCGATGGCTAAATTATATGCGAGTAAAGTTGCTATGGAACAAAGTGTTGAAGCAGTTCAAATACATGGCGGTAATGGTTTTGTGAAAGAATATCACGTTGAACGTCTTATGCGAGACGCTAAAATCACTCAGATATATGAAGGCACTTCTGAAATTCAAAAAATTGTAATATCACGAAGTCTATTGAAAGGATAGTTTGGCTTTCATTTAATGAATCAAATTATAAAAAGACATTTCTTAATGAAGAAATGTCTTTTTTTTTGCACAGTATTTTTTAGGAACTTTATAGCTATGATAAAAGTCTAGAATAAATATAAAAAACAAAAAACCCTTACTTGTAATAAGTAAGGGTTTTGAAAAAA
>CAZFEV010000008.1:0-83310 GCA_964517835.1 uncultured Flavobacteriaceae bacterium
GTTTTTTCTTGTACTGTTTAGCTAATGAAGAAAAACCTAAAAACATTAATAAGCCAACTAACAGCACTCCAAAAACACTTTTAGTAATGGATAAATCTAAAACTTTATGAGCATTAGTTGCATGATGATCTGCATCAAAAGCAACTTCAGTAGCACCTTCTTCTAACTCGTAAATTTTGCTGTGAATCTTTGTGAATTTAAGTCCTCCTTTTTCAACAATTACATGACCATTATCATCATGATGAAACTCAGAAGACATAAAGGTCACCAAACCTTCACTAGACCATACAATTACTGGTAATGGAAAACCTACATGTTTTCTTTGACCATCACTAGTGTAAGAAAACAAATGAAAATCATGAGAATCTTTAAGGTGATGAACAATATAGTCTTTTACTTCCTCTTTGGTGTTAACCTCTCCAGCATCATGAGAATTAGCTGGTTCTTTAGCCTGTAGCGTAAGTGATAACAATGCTAAAAGGGCAAACAAATAAGTTTTGATAGATTTTTGTGCTATTTTCATTTCTTTCTTTTGAAAAATTACGCTCAATAAATTCGGCGCAAAGGTACACAATTAATTACTATCTCAAACTCTTTTTTAATTTATTAATTTTAAAGCTTTTGATTTAAGATTTTTGAAATGAAAAACACCTCAAAAATTAATAGTGAAAAAAGAGGAATTAATAACGAAATACGCAACTTCATTGTCAATGGTTCTGTAAAAACTGAATCATAAAAAATCACACCAAAAAACGCCAATTTCACAACTACAGCAGCTAAATAAATAAAGCCTAATTGATCTTTAATTTTTTTATTGCCACTTCCAAGTTTAAACAATGTGCAAATTATGAAGGAACTTACAGCGAAAAATATGTAGACATCTTTAAGACTGTATGTCAAACTTTCAACAAAACTACTGTGTACTAAAAAAATCAGCACAGAAACTACAAGAAATGTAATAAAATAGATGAGTATAGATTTTACCATTTTAGTCCTTTGATAATTTAATAACTTGAGAAATTACTAGATACATAGACAAAAATACCGCGAGCAGTGTTACAACAGATTCGTACTTGTCAGAATTATACTTTGTATCTAACCATCTACCCAACCAATTACCTGCATAAATAGTTAAACCCATTTGAAATGCAGTACCTGTAAATCTCAAAAATTTATTAGGCCGTTTTTCCTTGTCCACTTGCTATGGTTTGAGAAGACTCATTGCTTAAAGATTTTACAGCACCTTTCATGCTACAAGTTGCATTAAATGTAGCGCCTGGTTCAACAGCAAGTTTACTAGTGTGCACTTCACCTTCAATATGTGCAGTTGACTTTAATGATAAGGTGCCCGAAAGTATAAGTTTACCTGAAAACTTACCTTCAAAATCTGCATTTTCACCAACTAAAGTCCCTTTAATTAAGCCTGTTTTACCAACAACAACTTTTCCTGAAGTTTTTACATTACCTTCAATAGTACCATCAATTCTAAATGGTCCATTGCTTTCAATATCACCAACAATCTTTGTGCCTTGTGAAATGATGTTTTGTTGTGTGCCAGTTTCCATGGTTTTATAATTTTTGGATTTTGAATCTGAAGAAAACATAATCAGTTATTTTACTCTAGTTTTAAATATGCATTTAAGTTTTTATGACGTTGTATAATCGTATAGTTTGGTGAAGATATCGCAAAATATTCCTTAGTGATTTTTGGCTTAATCTTTCTTCCTCTTTTATCTTTTTCATCAGAACTTAACAGCTCTGCAAAACCTTTTGCTCCTTGTATACTTTTTAGCCCATGGACAACAACAAAAGTGGAACTTTCATCATAGACATCTATAGAGGTCGTTAAATCAAAATAAGATATTTTCTTTTCAATTTCTTCTTCTAAGGTTTTCTTGAAAGCTTCTAAATCCTCATTTTCACTATTCTGAAAATGATAAATTACGTTAAAATACTTTGGCTTATCATCTGAGATAAATTCCTTTTTTGCAAGCACAGGAATGGCATTCTGCAATAACTCTTGAGCCTTCTTGCCTTCATCAGAGTTTGCATAAGTTAAAGCAATATAATTGATGCCTTCCTTATATTCTTCAAACCCATATAGTCTTCCTTTAGCCGATGTTTTTAAAATTTCAAACTTAGGTACAAAATCATCACCTTCAAATCGCTTAATCTGACGCTCTGTTTCAGCAATTACCTCAGCATATTTCTGTTCTTCAAACTGTTGATACAAGTTCTTGTAAATTGCTTCCGGACTATTTTCGTCTTTGGTAAGTGCAGCGTCTGGATTACTTAAAATCTCAGCATATCTCGAATCTGGATAGTTTGCAATAATGTCAGACTTCATAGCGTCTGCTTTTGAGGTTAATCCTAATTCAACATACAACTTATATAGGTTGTATTTAGAAGGTAAAATAAGACGCTCTTCTGGATTGTAAGTTAAAAGATCTTCAAAACGAGATTGAGACAACTCTAACTCTCTAAATTTTTCCTTGTATAATATCCCTAATTGGTAATAAGCGAAATTGCGATCCTTCGCTAAACTATCTATAACAACTTCATCTGTTGGTAATGATGCGATATACGTTTGCGGGTCATATTCTTTTTCTGTACCTGTTATCTTTTCTATCTCTTCTTTTTCGCCGCGTTCTAAGTCTGCGCGATCATCAGACAGTCTCCAATTGTCTTGTAACTTGCGATCTCCCCATAACTTTAAAAACTCACTTTTGCCATATGCAACCGTAGTAGGATTATAAAAATAAAAATTGCTCGTATTTTTATTAGAAGGTAATCCTATTGGCATGGCTCCTTTATTAGGTCTTGTTCTTGAAATCGAATTATTTGTATTACCTTTTCCTGGTACATTTAGGGTATTTACTTTATTGTTTACACGACTATTGGTTTGATTTCTGGCCTCTATTTCTTTTTTCTTTGCATCCTCAATTGCCTTCGCCTTTAAATCTTCAGCGTATTTGGTATAAATTGCTAATTGCTCTTCCTTTGGGAGCTTTATCATTCTAAGAATACTATCATTTAATTGTGCGATATCTTCGTAATAGATAACATCATCTAAATTCTCACGCTTCTTTTTGATGATTCTATATGACTTTGTATTTTTTTCCATAGCAGTCATCGTACTATCATAATAAGCGCCGGCTGTTTTGTAGATGGTTCTATCAAAATACATATTGCCTAAGGTCTCATAATTGGTCGCTCTCAAATAATTATCTGTTGTTGTTTTTCTAAGTGACTTATTATAAAACACCTCTGCTAAACTGTCTGAAGCCTTCCCTTTATGATATTCAGCGATGCGATGGAAAATTTTATCTAGGAATGGCCTATTTTCTCTGTTCTCGGCAAGTTCTGCCATGTACTCTTCAAATTCAATCTCACTTTCCTTAGAAGTAGGCTCAAAATTATATGATTTTTCAAGGTGTGCATTGATATAGAAGGCTCTAGGAATTTGTCTATGCATTTTTATTATTGCATCAAATTCCATATTTGCGCTATCCTTTTCTTCAAACTCGTTATAAAGTTGGCCTTTAATAAAATGGAAGCGCGCCTTTTCGCTCTTTACCTTTGTATTTTCTGCAGCAATTGCCAATTGTGGTATAGCACTATCTTTTGCCTTAATGTTAATATATGCTTGGGCTAAAGCCGCAGACGCATCGGCTAAATCCTGGCCTTCAATTATACCTTCTTCTTCTTCAAGTAAACGCTTTAGTCTTTTAATTGCAACCTCATTATTATCTAAACGCATGTTCGCTTTCTCGCGCCAAATTTTTACTTGGTTAATTTTATCACTTGTAGGATACTTATTAAGGATATTATTGAATGCTGCTAGTGCAGGAACAAAACGTTGATCGTAGTACCTCGCTTTTCCTAGTAACAAATAAGCCTCATCAATTTGAGGGTTTTTCTCTTTACCGTCAATATTCATTCCATGCTTTTGAATGGCCTTTATAGCCTTCTCTTCAGCAAGGTCAAAATCTGGATTGTTCTTTTGTCCTGGTAAAAATATATCATCTTCTACCTTCATTCGTTCAACTGGAAGTAATTCCCAGAAGTTCTCCGTAAACGCATCATTAACAGACAACTTACCTCTATCTAATGCCAAATTTCCATTGTACAAAACATTATATTTTGTGCCTAATGCATGAAAATTTCTATTGATAAACGTGTCCTTTTTTCTTGAACAACTTTGGGCAATTATTGCCACAATCAAAAGTGATAATAGATATTTTACCTTAAACTTCAACGTACGTTCTTTTTGATAAGTAAATAACTACACTATTAAGCTTTTAGTGTGCTAAGTGGTAAAAATAATCATCTTTTTGAAATAGAGGCTGATGTTGAATTAAAAATCCCTTTTACAATCTAGCTAAGACGCTAGGATGAAAAGGGAATTTTATTGAGTCTGCTTTATCTTTATAAAGCGTTATTCTTCTTCTGAGGTTTCTAAATTACTAGCAAAATGAGCTTCTAATTCTTTAAGTGTTGTTGGGTTTGTTTCAAGGTCTTTTACAATGTTACCTTTTTCTAAAACAACTATGCGCTCGCACACATCTGTTACATGCATTAGATCGTGACTAGAAACCATTACCGTTACACCTTGCTTTTCAGCTAAGTCTTTTAGGATTTGTTTTAATCTAATTTGAGTTGTAGGATCTAAGTTTGCAAAAGGCTCATCTAAAATGATAACTTCTGGGTTTCCTATAAGTGCAGCAACTATCCCTGCTTTTTTCTGATTTCCTTTACTAAGATCTCTCAAATACTTTTTCTTACCAATTATTTCTCCATTAAAGAAATCTTCAAACTTAGATGTTAATGCATCAACATCCGCCTTGTTTTGTCCTCGCAAATCACCAATAAAGTAGAAGTACTCTTCTGGTGTAAGATAGCCTATTAAGAAACTCTCGTCTATAAATGCAGATGTAAATGGTTTCCAATCTTCACTCGCATCTACGACTACGTCATTATTAGTTATTCTTCCTGTAGATGGTTTAATGAGGTCTAATAATAAGCTGAAATATGTTGTTTTTCCCGCACCGTTATTTCCTACTAAACCAAAGCTTTGTCCTTTTGGAATAGATAATTCTTCAACGTTTAGAACCGTTGTTCCGTTATATGTTTTCGAAAGGTCTTTTGTATATATCATGATGTTGATGTGTAATATTAATTATCTTGACTAAACGCATTAATCATTTTGTATTTAGAATCTAAATATTTTTTAGTGATGAAACTCATTAGTTTTTTATGAAACACAATGCCTATAACTCCCATTATTATTAAAAGTGCTACAGCAGCTTCAAACCCTACTAGCCAATTCACTAATCCAAATAGTCCCATTGGTAATAACATTAAAGGAAAACCAATGATCCATTGCACTGCACCAGTACCTTGGTAATTAAAGGCTGCTTTTTTATCGAGATCAATTTTCTTTCTATTGAATGATCCACCATACAGAATGACATGTGAGTTTACCCCAATATTATAAATGGCTGCAGCGAAGTGTGCAATAAGTATTTTCCAACCAAAGTATACGTAAGGTATACCAAGCACAAATAAAATGACAACACTCATTACCATAAGGATAAATTTAGAGCGCAAATATTGTTCGTACTTTATATTTTGACTCATTAACATTTTATAATAGCCACTATCCCAAGCTGGAATAAATTGCCCAAAATTGATTAAGAAAAATCCTGTTGAGAATACACCAATAAAGGCAAACATAAATTCCATCTCTCTATACATGGGTTGCGGATAAAAGAACAAACCATACAGCACACCTATAAATAATAACATAGTCATGGACTTAGTACGCTTGTTCCTCCAAATAAGTTTTAGATCTAACTGCATAAAAGGAGCGATGTCTCCAAAACGCTTTGTCCACGATAAATCTGCAGCTTTAACCTCAGTGACTTTAGATTTTAATGAACTGTCTAAAAACAATTTATCTCTTAAAATTTTAAAATTATAGGCATACACTAAAGCTAAAAGCGCGATAGGCACCAAAATGAAAAGTGGGTTTTCAGAAGTTGATATTAAAGCCTTACCTACTAAATCTTGCATTGGTAATACATTAAAATAATCTAAGCCAAACAATGTTCCAGCAACGATTATTAAAGGTAAAAAGGATAATTCTTTTTCTGCGGAAAATGCTTCTATTATAAAATTTAAAAAGTTAATGATAAGCACTATGATTATCATAGCAAACATCCAAGATAAAACGGCAGTTGCTGGCCGCACATCTTCTGTAATTAGCATAATACTAAAAGGAATTATGGTAAATAACGGTAGGAAGTTAAAGAAATTGAGCGCAGATTTTCCAAGAACAAAATGCACAATTGTTGAGCGTTTAATCGGTAATGTAAGTAAAGGTTTAACACTCATTACTGGCAATTTCTGTAAAAAGAAACGCATCATTAAATCCCCTAAAAACCAGAAAAACATAAAACCATTTGCAACTTTAAAAGGATCACTTTCTGGTAATGCTTTTTTAAGGATGAAAAGTAAACCAAACCCTAGACCTAAAAATATGACAATAAAGTATAAACCTAACAATACCAGAAGAATGTTAAGTGCTATGCTTTTTTGCCAATAAGAAGATCTAAAATATTGTTTCCACTCTAAGTTTAAAAAGTGTTTTATCATAGCTAATGGTTGATTTTGATGTGTTAGTAGTCAATTTACTCAGAATGTTACAAACAAAATTCTGGATATGTTTCGTTTAGTAAATCTTCGGCCTTTTCGGGAATGAGTTGAAAACTAATATAATTGCACAAGGTTAATAAGGTAAAAAGCACTGCTAAGCCTAAAACGTGGTAAATGTTCTCAACAAATTTGTCAGTAATATTAAAGACGTTAAAAAGCTGAGACATAAAGACAAGTGTTATTGCTCCTGCTTGTTTATAAATCATCTCCTCGAGCATCCATTTTTTTTCAGATCGCTCTTTTCTTCGTCTAAATTGTCTATTTAGTTGTATGCCTTTATAAATACACCAAGCACCAATTAGTACATAAAAACTGAAAGCAAAAATAGCTACATATCTCGAAGAAAATGTGACATAATACAAACAAAAAAGACCTAAAGTGGTAAGTATTTGAGGAAGTCTAAACCATTTTTTTAGTTCTCGCCAAAAATAATTTCTATAGCGTTTCCCCATTACTTTTTGCCGTTGTTCAATCGCTTCCATAAAACCAAAAATGCCAAACTTTTTAAATGCGCTTTGTTTAGCGTCTTCAAAACTTAGCTTTGGATGCTCTTTCCACATGCCTTCAATATCATTGGCAAGATGATCTACAAGCTCAGTTTGTAAATCATAATGTTCTACATAATGGTTTCTTGTAAAAGCGTATAAGTCTTGTATTTGTGCTTCATTTAATGTCATGACATTGCAACTTTCATTTTCAAGACCCTATTTAATGCAAAACAATACACCTTATAACCCGCAAACATTACCACTAAAAAAATAGTCATAACAATAGGTAACCAAATATGGCTATATTCCTTTGGCAAAAACTGTATTGGTAAATTCAACATAATAATGCCAAATGAGAAGTAGAAAAAACCGTATTGCATATTTACCGACTTTCCTAATTTCTTAATTAAGGACTTTATAAGTTCAATAAGCATAACTACCATAGGCAAAGCAAATACAATGAAGGCCACTGTTTTTAAAGCTTCGGGAAATTTAAAAGCTACCCAAAAAAATATTAAATATAGCATTGTAAAACCTATAAGATATTTTGGGTTCTTAAGGCACTTTAATATCTCTTGAAAGTGCATTTTTCTGTACATCTTGTTTGTATGCTTCCAACTTTGTATGTGCACTGTTTCTAAATTTCCATCCCAATTGGTATTCTTTAAACTTCTTTGAAATAAGGTGTCAAAATCAGCAGTACCAGAATAGTTTTCTATGTCAGACACTAAATGATCTACCATTTCAATTCTTACATCCCAATATTGAATGCCCTTTTTCTTAAGGTAATCATCTATATATTGTATTTGTGCTTTAGTAAGTTTCATTTCTAAATAGACTTGTAGTTTATTCTGTACTCATTCAATATTTGGTAGGTTAATTGCAATAACAGCATTGATATGAAAACCATTATTGAAATAACTACCGATATTAGAACGTAATTAGCAGTTTCAGTGCTAAAATAACCTCTAAATAGTATTCTGGATAGGTTTAAAATCTGAAAGAATACCATGTATACAAAAGCCATTCTTTCAATACCTGAAAAACGAGATATCTTGAAAATTCTTAGTGTTATCGTATATAGAATTAAAAAAGGAACAATTGATGCAAATGGAAACCAATAAAATAAGTCCACTACACTTTCATGACCATTTTTTGAAATCATTGCAAAAGCAAAAACTACTAACACAACAAATAATAAAATGGCCTTGGGCTTTATCATCAGTTTAAAAAGCCTTTTAAAAAGTCCCTTATCTACGTTGTTCAAAAAACTCTTATTGCTCTTTATAAGACTTGACTTATTAGCAACCATATAATCTTTAAAAACCATATAAAAGTCTTCTGTGTTTTGCTGTCTCATTTCACTTTCAATAGCTGCACCAACATGGTCTATCATTTCCATTCTTATGTCAGCATAAAACACATCAGAATGCTCCAAATAGTTATCGATAAATTGTATTTGTTCTTTAGATAAGCGCTTCATCTATTAAGCTAATTTAGGACTAACTAAGGCTTGCATTGTTTTTATATACTCTGCAAGTTCATTAAGTTTATTTGCTGTTTCTTTGGTTCCGGTTTCTGTAAGTTTATAGTACTTTCTGAGTCTATTATCAACCTTTGCAACCTCAACATCTAATAAACCTTCAGCTTCTAGCTTATGAAGCGCAGGATATAGAGCTCCTTCTGTGATATTAAGTTCACCTTTGGTCAATGCTTTTACTTTTTGGGTGATTTCATAACCGTACATTTTGTCATGCTCATTAAGCAGTTTTAAAATGATGGTGTTTAAACTTCCTTTATATAATTTTGAGTTACTCATAACACAAATATATACATAATTTTCTTATGCATAATTTTCTTAGGTATTACTTTAAGAAAATTTTATGTCTAAATGGTAGCTTCGAGAACTTCAGCTACCGCAGTATTTCATTATTTTTGCCAAAAAATAGTTGCAATGGCTCAATTTCATTCTTTAACAATAAAGTCTATAGATAAAGTAACGGATAAATCGGTTGCTATTAGTTTTGATATTCCATCTAATTTAGAAGAAGTTTTTCAGTTTAAAGCTGGGCAATACATCACGTTAAAAACTACAATTAACGGTGAAGACGTTAGAAGAGACTATTCTATTTGTTCTTCTGTAAACAGTGGTGCTATAACAGTAGGTGTTAAAGCTGTTGAAAATGGCACATTTTCAGTTTTTGCTAATGAATCATTAAAAGCTGGTGATAGTATTGAAGTTGCAGAACCTAATGGACGCTTTATTTTTGAAGCTAATGACGCCAAAACAAGAACCATTGCTGCTTTTGCTGCTGGTAGCGGCATTACACCTATTCTAAGTATTGCTAAAACACTATTAGAGGACGAACCGTTTAGCAATTTCATACTAGTTTATGGGAATAAATCTATAAACGATGCCATGTTTATGAGTGAGCTCATAAGTCTAAAAAACACTTATGGTAACCGTTTTCATTTACATTGTGCATACAGTCAAACTCAAGAAGAAGATGCACTTTTTGGCCGTATAGACAAAAGCACGGTAAACCTTATTGTAAAAAACAAATACCAAGGTGTTACTATAGAAAAATTCTATCTCTGTGGTCCCGAACATATGATACATACTGTAAAAGATGTGTTGCTTGAAAACGGTATAAAAGAAAAGAACATCTTGTTCGAGCTATTCACTGCACCTACCGAAACGGAAAATACTTCGTCTACTGAAACTTTAGATGGTAACTCAAAAATTAAAGTTGTTGTTGACGATGAAGAATTTGAGTTCGAAATGTCTCAAGAAGAATCCATCTTAGACGCTGCTTTAAAACAAGATATTGACGCACCATATTCTTGTCAAGGTGGCATTTGTAGCAGCTGTATTGCGAGAATCACTGATGGTGAGGCTACGATGAGGCAAAACAATATCTTAACCAATAATGAAGTTGCTGAAGGACTTATTTTAACTTGCCAAGCACATCCGACTTCTGCTACTATTATAGTGGATTATGATGATGTTTAAATAAGTGGTTAGGGACAAGGAATTAGTAAATAGTTTGCCTTGACATTATGAGATTCCCGTTTTCGCAAGAATGACAAATCCGTCAAATTAAACCAAGTTGAAACTTATGATTTCTGTTTACACTTCGACAAGCTCAGTGTGACATCATCACGATTGCGCAAGAATAACAGACTTAACTTTCTCTACGACCTCATCAACGGAAATACTTCCTGCTGCATTGTCATAGCCTTCTGGATATTTATTGCCGTAAATTGAAGTTGGAATTAAAGGATATTTATCTCTATTTGCTTTAAGCTGATGTTCTTCTGGTTGATTAAACGGTACAAAACCAACAAAAGGATGCGTTACTCCCCAAATGGTGATGACTTTTACGCCATACATTGCTGCCAAATGCCCATTACCGGAATCCATTGAAAGCATTACATCTAAGTTTGAAATTAAGCTTAGTTCATCTTCAAAACTTAATTTTCCAGCAGTAGAAACTACAGTTTGATTTTCCTTTTCTATTTTGTTTAAAATCGCTGTCTCTTCTTTTCCACCACCAAATAATATGATATTATAATATTTTGAAAGATGTTTTATCACGTCTTTCATTTGAGCTAAAGGATACATCTTTCCGTCATGAGCAGCAAAAGGCGCAATTCCTATGGTCTTTTTGCTAGCGTCTTTTATAAACGTTTTTAAGCCGTTAGATAACTCAACTTTATTAGGAAAACTCGGCTGAGATAAAACTAAAGGAAAACCTAAATTCTCAAACACATCAGCATAACGTTGATGCGTCGTTTTTAGTTGTTTAAATTCTTTTCCAGATGTTAAAGCTTTCTTTTCGTGTCGGCCTTTATCAACTTGAATTACCTTTTTTCCTGTAAAAAAGAACTTCAAAATTTTACTCCTTAGAACATTATGCAAGTCAGCAACCACATCAAAATTTAAGGCTTTTAATTCCTTAGACAACTTGTAAAGTCCGAAAACACCTTTGTGTTTGCCTTTTAAATCCGCAGCGTAAACGCCAACATTCTTTATATCTGAAAATAATGGTTTAAAAAATGCTCGGGTAACAACCGTAATTTTTAAATCGGGATATTGATGTACTAAAGCTCTCAACACAGGGACCGTCATAGCAACATCTCCCATTGCTGAGAATCGAAGGACAAGGATGTGTTTTGGCTTTGGCACGATAAATAAACTGAGATTCCTGCTTTTGCAGGAATGTTATTTTTGTCCTCTCAAAACAGGATTAAGCTCATCGTCATTGTACATTTTCATTTGCTTATAAACTTTCATGTACTTATCTCCATTAGCGATATCTGCTAAAAGATCGTCAATTGCTGTACTTAAATCTGTACGTTGCTCTAACAAAACATCTAATTTCTTTTGGCAAGCTGCTTTGTGCGCATCTGTTGCATCTTCTCTTAAAGTTTCTAAATGCATGTGATAAATCTTAAGTGCCAAAATAGACAAACGATCTATTGCCCACGCAGGACTTTCGGAATTAATCTTTGCGTCTGACTTTGCTTCAACGTCTTTGTATTTATCTAAAAAATAACTGTCTATAAACTCAACTGTGTCGGTTCTATCCTGATTAGAAGCATCAATCATACGTTTTAATTTTAACGCGGCTTCTGGCTCAATGTTTGGGTCTCTAATAATGTCTTCATAAGCCCATTGTACAGTATCAATCCAACATTTTCTATACAATAAATGCGCTATTACATCTTCATTTTTGTCATACTTGTTCGTAAACGGTTGGTCTATAGTGTTTAGAACTTTATATGTCTTTATTGCGTCTTGAAATATACTGTTTGCCTTATCTGAAAACATATTGAAACTTATTTGTACTGCAAATATAGTCTGAATTATTAACTTAGCCACTCATCATAATACTTCTAATTATGCACATTCACAACCTGTCTCATAAGCCATCAATACTAAATACTTTTATTTCGGAAATTAGAGATAAGTCGGTTCAAAAAGATAGTATGCGCTTTAGAAGAAATATAGAACGTATTGGTGAAATTTTAGGTTATGAGTTAAGTACATCTCTATCTTATGAAGCCCATAAAACTGAAACACCTTTGGGCATTTCTGAAACTGTTTTACATCAAAAAGACATTGTACTTTGTTCAATTTTAAGAGCTGGTGTTCCTTTACACAACGGACTTCTTAATTATTTTGATGCCGCTGAGAACGCATTTATTTCAGCATATAGACAACACAAACACAACCCAGAAAGTTTTGATATTGTTGTGGAATATCTGGCTTGCCCAAGTTTAGAAAATAAAACACTCATTCTGGCTGACCCAATGCTAGCTACAGGACAATCTATGGTTGCTACTTTTGAAGCTTTAAAACCATTTGGAAAACCAAAAAGTGTTCATCTTGTTAGTGTGATAGGTGCTCAAACAGGTGTAGAATTTGTCTCGAAAGCATTTGATAGCGACACACATCTTTGGATTGCTACCATTGACAATGAATTGAACGAGAAAGGATATATCATCCCAGGTCTTGGTGATGCAGGTGATTTGGCCTTTGGAAACAAATTACAGCAATAAGCTTATTATTGGAACCAAAAGTAGCAAGACAATAAAAATTTCTTTGAACCAACGTTCTGAAATGTCTTCGATATAATTAGACATAATTATAGAGAACGGCGCAAATAAAAATACAAACTCACTTCCATTTTTGTCCGGTGCTATAAATGCAATAATAAATGCCGCAATAGCTGCAAAAAACACAATAAAATAGGACGGTTTTAACCTTTTATTTTTATCTGAAAGGTTATTTAAATAATAAATAGAAGTCCAAATGAAAGCGACCACTAATACAGTTAATCTTATGATGTTCTGCTTGCTATTATAGACCGTAAAATCTAAGCTATAAGCAAAGTCTATATCTGATGGCTGAAAATAAGTGTCGAATCTTACAATATTATATGCAAAAAGCAATACTACAACTGTACACGCACCAATTATGGGCACAATGATATTTTTAACATTATTCTGTGAATAGTACATTAGAGCAACAATAACTATTAAGAAAAATAGAGCAGACCAGAGATAAAACAAGGTCGCTAACATTATCCAAAATCCTGCATCGAGAAACTTTTTCTTAATTGTGAGGTTAGAGTGTAAACTCAATAAGCGCCTTAACGCAAACAATACCAATAAATTAGCAACAAGCGCATTAGAATGATTAAATGCTTCCGGGAACAAACCAAACAATAAACCGAATGTTAATATCGCATAAGAGTTCTTCTTTGAAAGACTGTTTTTAGAAACAACGAAGTCTAAAATAAAAACAAAAAAAAGTGATATCCCTAGTTTTAAAAAAGTTTTTAATAATTCATTAAAATCACTAGTAAATAAAGTGAAATTAAAGACTACAAAAATTACAATCATATACGCTGCCACAATGATAAAATTGATGGGCTTAGATTTTCGGAAGACACTTGTAATCATTAAAGGGTCATTTAATTACGACTAGGTTGTATTTTATAAGCTTTTTTGTACTTTTGCTGTCGTAAATTTAAATAAAGTTATGAAAGATTTCTTTTACGGAATACAAGATTTATTTGTTGATGTATTATTCGCGCCACTTGATGCTCTTAGAGCATTAGAATTAGAGAACTGGTTTGCTGCAAACATGTTCTCATGGATTTTTATGGCTATTGGTTTTGTAGCATTTGTATATTGGATGATGCAGTTAGCTAAATTTAATGCTAACAATGAAGAAGATAAGAGTATTTCCTCTCATTCTTATTTATAAATCAAAACCAATATCTTTACGATAATACATCTTATCAAAATGTAGTTTATCTATATTTTGATAAGATTTTTTTATGGCTTCTTGGTAAGTCTCTCCGTATGAAGTCACAGCCATAACACGGCCACCAGAAGTCACGACTTTGTCATCTTGCATTTTTGCTCCTGCATGAAATAGAATAGAATCTTCAACCTTTTCTATTCCCGTAATTTCTTTTCCTTTTTCGTAAGCTTCAGGATAACCACCAGAAACCATCATTATTGTAGTTGCAGCGCGTTCATCTATTTCTATATCTACCTTAGCTAGTGTTTGGTTTGCCATTGCCTTGAAAATTTCAACCAAATCAGACTTTAGTCTTGGTAACACAACTTCAGTTTCTGGATCACCCATTCTTACGTTGTATTCAATCACTTTAGGATCATCTCCAACTTTGATTAAACCTATAAAAATGAATCCTACATAAGGTAAGTTGTCTTTCTTTAAACCTTCAACCGTTGGTTTTACTATTCTGGTTTCAATTTTATCTAAAAAGTCTTGTGTTGCAAAAGGTACTGGTGACACTGCTCCCATTCCACCAGTATTTAATCCTGTATCTCCTTCACCAATACGTTTGTAATCTTTTGCTGTTGGAAGAATTTTATAATCTTTTCCGTCAGTTAACACAAAACAGCTTAATTCAATACCATCTAAAAACTCTTCAATCACAACTTTGGTACTCGCATCACCAAACTTGGCATCAACCAACATGTTTTTAAGTTCGGTTTTTGCTTCATCTAAATCGTTAAGGATTAAAACACCTTTTCCGGCTGCCAAACCATCTGCTTTTAATACATATGGTGGTTGTAATGTTTCTAAAAACTTATAACCATCTTCAACATTATCTTTTGTAAAACTCTCGTATGCCGCAGTTGGAATATTATGACGCATCATAAATTCTTTTGCAAACTCTTTACTACCTTCTAACTCGGCAGCTGCTTGTTGAGGTCCAATTACAGACACATATTTTAGTTCTTCATCATTTAAAAAGAAATCATGAACACCTTGTACCAATGGGTCTTCCGGTCCAACAACAACCAGTTGAATGTCATTTTTTAGTACAGCGTTCTTTATTTCAGCAAAATCGGTAACTGAAATATTCAAGTTTTCTGCAATGGCATCTGTCCCTGAATTTCCAGGCGCAACAAACAGTTTACTACAGTGTTGGCTTTGTGCAATTTTCCAAGCAAATGTGTGTTCTCTTCCTCCAGATCCTAGTACTAAAATATTCATGATGTAATTTTGTTTGCGCAAAAATAGTTGGTTTTAAATTTAAAAAGCAATTATTTTACATAAACCTTATTTGTTAGATATAGCTTGGGATTATTCAATTTTTCTTTAAAAGTAAACGGCTTTGATATTGATAAAGCTAAATCTACTTTATCTCAAATTCAAAAATTGAATGATGATGACTTTAGCACTTATCTCGAAACTCAAAAAAAGGCTATAATAAACTATCATTTAGAGCATAATCCGTTTTATAAAACCTTTGGTAAAGATATAAATGTTAATGATTGGAATACTGTTCCAGTAATGACCAAGCGCCATTTGCAACAACCGATAGAACATCGCTTAAGCAAAGACTATTCGACCAAAAATGTGTACTTAAATAAGACTTCAGGTAGTTCTGGTGACCCATTCATTTTCGCAAAAGACAAATGGTGTCATGCTATGACTTGGGCAGAAATTATGAATCGATTTTCATGGTATAGTGTAGATTTTAATACTTCAAAGCAAGCGCGCTTTTATGGAATTCCATTAGATAAAAAAGGCTATTACAAAGAACGATTAAAAGATTGGTTTAGCAGTCGATTTCGGTTTTCCGTTTTTGATTTAAGTGATGAAGCGTTAGAAACTGTGCTTAAAAAGTTTGAAAACACTTCTTTTGAATTTATTAATGGCTATACGAGTCCGATTGTTCAGTTTGCGAAATTTCTAAAACGCAGAAATATTGTTTTGACTTCTGTTTGTCCGAGCCTTAAAGTTTGTATCGTAACCTCTGAAATGCTTTTTGAAGATGACAAAAAACTTATGCAAACGCATTTTGGCGTACCTGTAGTTAATGAATATGGCGCGTCTGAACTAGATTTAATTGCTTTTGAAAACACCAATGAGAAATGGCAGGTAAATAGTGAAACACTGCTTGTTGAAGTCTTAGATGAAAACAATAATGTTTTGCCTTATGGTGAAGAAGGAAGAATTGTAATTACATCATATTACAATAAAGCGCATCCTTTTATAAGATACGACATTGGTGATGTTGGTGTATTGTCTGAAGAAAGTACAACTAGAAAACCTATCTTAAAAAAACTTACTGGTAGAACAAATGATATTGCGGTGTTGCCAAGTGGAAAAAAAGCTGCTGGCTTAACCTTTTATTACATCACAAAAAGCGTAATTGAGAATGATGGAAACGTTAGTGAATTTATCATTGAACAGTTAACATTAGACCTGTTTAAAATCATCTATGTGAGTAAAGAACCTTTACCCAAGTCTCAAGAAACTCTTATTACTTCTGAAATGGAAAATTATTTAGAACCCGGAATAAAAGTGGTATTTGAACGCGTGCAACAATTACAACGCACTAAAGCAGGAAAATTAAAGCAGTTTGTTTCTAGGATATCTTCTTAATGAGTCTTCTTTTAACTATTAAATGCTCATACAGAAACAACACCATATAAAAGCACGATTTTACTGTAGAAAACCCTAAACCCTTTTTGTAAGCGTTATAATTGTGTTTAATAAGTCTCACCTTATTTGATGACAATGAATCTTCAGAATTTCGATAAAAAGCTAATGTATCTCGAAGTCCAATCGCAGGCTTTCCACTTCTTTTAACTGCTTCTAGCCATAATAACCAATCTTGTCTTTTTTTTAAGTCTTTCGTGAAAATTTTCCCAAGCTTTTTAGCATTGTAGATACCTGTTAGATTTCCGATATAATTTGCTTTTAACAGTTTTCTGTAAGATAAGCTTTCTAAGGCATTCACTTTTATATTAAGTGGATTTCCTTTGGCGTCTATCCATTCGTAACTACCAAAGCAAACATCAGCCTTTTTAAGAGCTTCTAACTGAAGTTCTAGCTTATTAGGTGACCAAAGGTCGTCGGCATCTAAAAAGGCTATAAAATCACCTTTAGCTTTTTCTGTTCCCAGATTCCTCGAAACTGCTGCACCTTCATTTTTGCCGTTTTTAAAAACTCTAATTCTTAAATCTTTGATGGCTTCATCTTTTACTATCTCAAAAGTTCTATCTAAAGAAGCATCATCTACTAAAAGTAGTTCCCAATTAGAATACGTCTGACTTAATACGCTCTTTATTGTTTCTTTAATAACGGTTTCGTTATTGTACATTGGTGTCACTATAGAAACAAGTGCTTGCATAGCTTAATAGGCTTTGTCTTCGCCTTTGACAATGTTTATAAAGGTTTGAATTATGATTTTTACATCTAACAAGAGTGACCAATTTTCTATGTAAAAAATATCATATTTCACACGCCCAATGATGTCTTTATCACTTTGAACCTCACCTCTATATCCACTAACTTGGGCTAATCCAGTAATTCCAGGTTTCACGTTATGACGTTGTATAAAGCTGTATTTGTTAATTTTCTTTGAATAGATGTCTGTATACATCAACATATGTGGTCTTGGACCTACAACACTCATTTCACCTTTTAAAACATTAAAGAATTGAGGTAATTCGTCCATACTAGTTTTTCTTAAGAACTTACCAACTACGGTAACTCTTTGGTCGCCAGGCTTCACATAAGATTCATGATCTTTTTGATCCTCCATTTTTAATGACCTAAATTTATAACAATAAAAGACCTTATAATCTATTCCTGTTCTCTCCTGTTTATAAAATAAAGGACCTTTAGAATCTATTTTTGTAATAATAAATAGAATTGGTGTTAACCAAGATAACACAAAACAAATTACGAAAAGAGAAAAAATAATATCGAAGCATCTTTTTACTGCCTTATTAATGTCATCATTTAACGAGGCTCTTTGGATAGATAAAACAGGTAACAACCCAAAATAGTCTGCTTTAAGTTTCTTAGTTACAATTTCTGCATCCTTTGGTATAAACTTTATATTACTATGATTGATACTTGCATACTTTACAAGTTCATTGAGTTGCTTTTCGGTCAACTCATCAATTGCACAAAAAATTTCATCAATAAAGGTGGCGTTTTTAAGATATTCGAAGCAGTCTTTCAATGGTTTTGTTCCAAAATCTGAATCACAGAAAACTTCATTTATTTTATAACCTAATTCTTTTTTATCCGTAATAATAGCTTTAAAGTTTTGGACACTTTTACCACACCCGATGATTACCACATTTCTTACGTTGCCTTTAAAATAGGATCTAAATGCCTTTAAAATGTAATAACTAAGAATCTTTCCAAATCCAATGGTAATAAAACATATTACCAGATACCTTAAAGTGGTAAATGCTGATAAATCTATACTTCTGAATACACCGATAAAACCATACATTATTATGGTATAAACAAAGAATTGTTTAATAACAAGCGAAATAATGTTTAGTAAAGAAGTGTATCTGTAAACCTTATAAAACCTGACAAAAAAGGTTGATAATAACCAAAAACAAGAAGAATAAATAAAATAGATTAAGTGTTTATTCTTAAAGAGTGGATCCGTAATAAAGTATATTTCAGCATCACCAAAATCCAATAAATAGTAAGCAAAAACGTTAATTATGATAATATCATAAATAGTCAAAGCTGGTCTTATCAACCAAGAAAATCGACCTCTTCTGAATTCCATAATTTACATTTTAGTTCTTGATGGAAATGAATATACAGTTATACTTAATGCTCTAATAAGCTTTCTCATCTCCTCTAAACACATTTAAGATAGTACCAATAATTATATTTAAATCTAATAACATGGACCAATTCTCAATATAAAAAACATCATATTTTGTCCTATTTACTATATCTTGATGTGTTTGAATTTCACCACGATATCCTTTTACTTGAGCTAGTCCTGTTACACCTGGCTTTACAAGATGTCTTACCATGTACTTTGAAATTTTTGAGGCATAAATCTCATTTTGTCTCCATAAATGTGGTCTAGGACCAACTACAGACATACTCCCAAATAATACATTAAAAAACTGCGGTAATTCATCAATGCTTGTGCGTCTAATGAACTTTCCTATTTTAGTTACCCTAGAGTCACCTTTTGTTGCAGATAATTCTGTATCGGTATTTAAAGTCATGGATCTAAATTTATAACATCCAAATCCCTTTTCTTTTATTCCTGGTCTATCTTGTCTAAAGAAAATTGGACCTTTACTTTCGAGCATAATCAAAATTCCTAAAATAGGTATTAACCAAGATAATACGAAACATATTATGACCAAAGAAAAAACAATGTCAAAGACTCTCTTGGTTAAGGCATTGAGCTGGTCGTCAAGAGGTATTTGTCTTAATGATAATACCGGAGTAATATCATAATAGTTCAGTCTTAGGTTCTTAGAATAAATGTCCTCTTGTGATGGAATAAACTTAAGGCTTACAACATTATAATCACAAAAATCAATGAATTTCTTTATCTCTGAACTACTTAGTTTTTTAAGTGAACAATAAACCTCATCTATCTCTTCTTTTTTAATAAAATTAAAAATCTTTGAAACGCTTTCTGTTTCGTCTTTTTTCTTTTTATCAAAAACACCGCTTAATCTGTAACCATATTCCAACTCATTTTCAAAAAAGCCCTTTAAACGTTCTGTTGAACTATCATCACCAACAATAATTACTTTTCTAAAATTACTACCTGTAATTATTCTATACTCTCTCAACAATAGGTAAATCAGAATTCGCCATGATATAAAAACAACTAGTAAAACGAACGAAAATTTTAAAAGTACAGAGTTTTGTATATCTATTCTATCAAAATATATATAGCTGATAACTAACAAAATATAAACAATAATTTGTCTTGTTATTATTGAAATGATTTCGGTTATTTTGGTATAGCGATATACGTTATAAAAAGAAAATACTATTGACAGTGTGATCCAGAAAATTGTGAAATAAATGGTGTCATCGAAATTTGATTCTAACAGGTAAATTGAACAACAAGTCACCAATAATAAATCGAATAAATAAATTATCGGTCTAATCCACCTTGAATAACGCCTTTCTTTATGTTGTTTAGATTGCAAGTATTTACTATTGAAGCATCATTAACGGTCGTAAAAATAGGAATCTTTTTTAGTTTAGTTAAATATTATTCAAATCCTGAAATAATATTTATTATTTGATTAAGGTTTTATTAAGTTTTTTAGCATTGAACGATTGAAAACTCATGAAAATACAATAAAATATTACAAACAAAAAGAGCCCTCTTTGTCTCCATAAAACAGCCTCAGTACAAAAGATTAAAGTCATTATTAAACCATAAGCAATGATGGCAAAATTTCTATTTTGAAACCCTTTAAATAATAAAGCAAAAATCATCAGTAATAGCATGAACAAACCAATTATTCCTAATTCGGCAATAGTTTGTGCATATTGGTTATGGTAATTATAACTATGAAAGGTATGATAGGTATTAAAGGCTTCGTGGCGCTTTTTAATATTTCTTTTAGAAGCAAAAAGACCAAATCCCTTTAAAAGTATGTTGTCTTCTTCAAGTTGTTCTTTTAAAATTCTTAACTGCAACAGCCTAATAGAAGTTCCTGTCCAATAGTATACCTTTCCAAAGGTTTCTTTTTCAAAAACTTGATCCATTCTTGTTTTTGTCTCAAAATCAATTCGATCAGACAAAACAACTGAGCTAATAATCAATGTAGTTACAAATACAGCTAAGGAAATGAAAAATGTCTTTTTATTGAATCTTTTAACATTCCTTGCAAAAAATAATATTAAACAAAGAAAATAACCAAAAATTAAGGTTTTAGAAGAAAGTAACAAGAGCAGTGCTGAAAAAAAACCTATTTGAATTTTATCAAAATTACTCTTGTCCTTTATACATATTAAGAGCAATACATTAATTACATAAAAAAGTGATACATAAATAGCGTTTAACTCGAGCGAAGACGTCAACTCGTGGTAAGTAAACACATTCATTTCTTTTACTTCTATAAATTTAATAGCCGCAGTGATTAGAAAAAAGATGCCTATAAGTAAATTAGAAATGGTAAAAATCTTTAGAACTTTTAAATACGTTTTAGAATCAAACCTAGCAATGAAGATAAAGCCAATAGGCACTAATACTAGTGCCAACAGTCGCCCAAGACCCTTTAATGTTTGTGCTGAATCTACTGACCAAAACAATGATAAAACACAAAAGAGGTAAAATAAAATTGGCAGATACAACCATTTATCTGCTATTTTAATTGATTTTATTAAAGTTTTATTGATTACAGCATATCTTACTGAAAGTATAATGAAGGCTCCAACAAATAAACTACTTAAAAAATAACTCAACAATAGCGTAGATAGGCACAATCCTAATGGATATGCCAAAAACTCATGAGAATTAATATCAATTCTTTTTAGCGCATTCATGTAAAAAGTCTAAATACTTTTTGTTTATAATATCCCAAGTAAATTCATTTTCTATCTTTTGAAACAAATTCTCAATCTTATCTAAATGATCTTCCTTTTTTAAGTTATCGATCACTTCTTTTACATCGTTTTTATCATCAAAATAGAACGCATTTTCCTGTAAAATGGATTTAGTAAATTCATTGTTGTGAGCAATTATAAAAGCGTTAGAGGCCATAGCCTCTAGTAGCGACGGATTTGTGCCTCCAACCGAATGACCATGGAAATACAACTTAGAAAAATACCTAAGACTATTTAAGTGTTCAAGATTGTAAATTCCTCCCATAAAACGAATATGTTCACAATCCTTAAACTTGTTCTTCAAATATGATCCAAACTTATTTACATCATGTTTTCCGACAACCAAAAATGGAGTTTTTGTTTTAGCTAAAGCTGCACCATCAAGAATGACTTCCAAGTTGTTTTCTGGTTCAAACCTTGCAATTAGCATATTATAATTAAACTTTTCCACATTATAGTCTTCTAACACACTTATGTCAGGACTTTTAAATGGTTCAGCACCATAAGCAATATACTCTGATTTTGCTTTATACTCCTTCAACAAATAGTTTTGAATCCCAATTGAATCTGAAATTAAAAAATCACTTGATTTTACTGCTAACTTTTCAGCATATTTTAGAAACTTTTGAACAGGTGGAGAGTACTTTGTACGTTTCCATTCTAGACCGTCCATATTACTAACGATGACAGGCTTTTTTGGTAATAGTCTATGCCAAATAGTATTACTTGTATATCCTAATTGTAATAGTACATCAAAATCCCTTTTTCTTGAATCCATAATACAATTGTAATCATAGATAAATTGACCAAAAGTTCCCACTTTATGTTCTGGGTCATAACAATGAATAAGCTTTACTCCTTTAAAGGTTGCTTCTTTATATTTATGGTTACTAGAATTATACACGTAAACATCGTATCCTTTTTTCGCTAAATAGACTGCGAAAAACTCGGTAAATTGTTCAAATCCACCATAATGATTTGGTATGCCACGTGTTCCTAGTATTCCTATCTTCATTTCTTATCCTCTAAATTTTTATAAATTTCCACAAAACTATGAATGTGTTTGTCAATTGAAAAGAATTTATTCGCTCTTTTATATCCAGCTTCTCCAAAACTTAATAAAGCCGATTCATTAGTTATCAATTTTTCTATTGTATTTGTTAAACTAATAACATCATTCGGTTTAAAAAAGTACCCTGTTTCACCTTCCTTAACTATTTCTAATAGACCACCATGTTCAGCGACAATTAATGGCTTCTTTGAAAGCATTGCCTCTAAAGCTACCAAACCAAAGGGCTCTGGTTCTTTAGAAGGTATTACTCCAATATCTATAGCGTCCCAAATAGGCCATATGTCTTCTTGAAATGGTACAATCTTGCATCTGTTATCAAGTTTTAAAGTTCTTATTTGATTGTTTAGTTCCTTAACCAAATACTCTTGGTTTGGAGGCGCTGATCCAATAAAGACTAGTTTTAAGCTAGGGTAATCCTGATGCAATTCACTAAAAGCTTTCAATAATAAATCTTGTCCTTTCCATTTACTTATTCTGCCTACTAGTCCAAGAACTAAATCTTTATCAGTTGCATTAAAGAATTCATGTCTTATTTGATCTCTTTCGTTTTTATCAATAAAATCTATTTCTCTGGAAATTGCATTTAAATTAACTTCAGATATTTTCTTTAAACCTTGGTTGTTTTCTGTTAAAAATTCCATTGAGGCCTTTGAGTTAAAAACCACTTTATCAGAGAAATATTTAACGATTAAAGGGTAAGCTTTCTTGACAACCACTGGCTTTCTAATAATCTCATGAACGTGCCACACGTGTTTAATACCATTAAACTTTGCGTAAAAAGCACCAAGAAGTACAGCTAAAGTGTTTGAGTGTACAATATCAACTGTTGTTTCGCCCAAAGCCTTCTTTAAAAGCCTACACAAAGGATATATAGAAAAAAGTAGTGCAATTAGCTTGTGAGGCTTAAACACTTCTCTAGAAATTTTTATCACTGGTAACGTTAATACCTGAATCCCTTTCTTAAGTAATAATGATTTTAAAGGGCCATCATTAGGAAGTACAACAATAACATTAAAACCAGACCTTTTATCAATAGATTCAACAAGATCTAAAAGTGTTTTATCTGAGCCATATAGCTCGGCGGCTTGATGAATGTAAAGGATTGTTTTTGGCATTAAATTCTTTTGTAATTACGGGCACAATCCCAACTAAAAATCATATATATTCAGTGAATAAAGGCTGTCGTCCAAAAGTACAAATTATTACTAAATTCAACTTTATTATTTCATCATTTAAGACTTTGATTTTTCTTGGAAGTCACTATCATAAATAGCAGTTAGCTTAATTTACCTGTATATGAACGGAAATAATCTTTAATGCCATTAATTGCACCTTTTGCACCTTTAAAATTTCCGAAAATTATTTTCACTGCAATTCTCATTATCGTAAAAAACAATAAAAATGGAATGTATGCTTTAAAATACTTCTTGTAAAAGTATAGGCCGTTTCTTATGTAATAATAAAAAGCTAAATAACCTCGTCCTATACTTGTAGCTACT
This sequence comes from uncultured Flavobacteriaceae bacterium, assembly GCA_964517835.1. Taxonomy (GTDB): domain Bacteria; phylum Bacteroidota; class Bacteroidia; order Flavobacteriales; family Flavobacteriaceae; genus Winogradskyella. Next base: position 24,193 of record CAZFEV010000008.1, read on the forward strand.
TTATCATAAACTAAAGCTGATGGTTGAAAAAGAAATTTAATTCCTTTTTGTTTTGCTTGGTAACACCAATCTGCTTCCTCCCAATAAAGAAAATAATGCTCGGGAAGTAACCCATTAACTTCGAAGGTTCTTTTATTTGTAAAAAGTGCCCCACCATAAATAAAATCGGACTGGTCAATATCGGACATTGTTGTTATTTTCTTTAAACCGGCAAAAAGCTTGTTTATTTTATATGCCCCTAAAAACTCATTACCTTGAGTATTCCTAATGGTCATACCACAAATAAATACTTTTTCTTCTATCTTATTTAACTCATTAAGGGTTTCATCGGTAATATATGTATCTGGATTTAACAGGAAAATATTTGTATTACTTGAAACATCATGGTCGTCAACAATTCTTTTTAATCCAATATTATTACCACCTGCAAAACCTAAGTTGTTTTTGGTTTGAATGTAAATAATAGGGTAATTAATAATTGAATTTTTATGGTCACTATTTGACGCGACGTATTCTTTTGTAATTTTAGAAAGGCTTTCACTTTCTTTATCTAAATTAAAATATATATAAGGTAGCTTTTTAGACTCTGTTTGAAAAGAGATTTGAATATTGTCAACTACCGGTCTTTCAATGCCATTAAAATAATCAAGGATTTTTTCCTCAGAATTATCTGTTGAGAAATTATCTATAATGATAATCTGATAATCCTTAAATTCACTATTAATGATTGATTCGATACAACAAATAGTATCATCCCAAACATTATAGTTTAATATAATAATGTAATTTGATGGAGTGCCGTTTTTCAATACCATTTTTAGTTACTTCACAAATAATAAGAGACCTCTAAAATTTTAAAATAAAGCAATTATTTTCCCTTAAACACAATTATTACTCTCTTAAATACATTAATCCACCTAATACTAAAGTCAATACATCACCTTGATTATAAGTACCTCCAATAATTAAACTTGTAAATAAAAAGTAAATAGCTATACCTGATAGCATATTATTGTAAAATATTTCCTGAGGTTGTTTGTGTTTTTTGTAGGTATATAAATATATGTTAATTAAGAACAAAAAATACAGTATTAAACCCACAAGTCCAGATTTATAGACTACATAAATATAACCATTGTGTATTTTCGCTATATACCTCATATTTTCACCACCTAATGGTGCCTCGAAACCTAAATCTATTAAAGCACCCAACCCATGTCCAAAAACTAAACCTAAATTATACGGAATCTCTTCTAATTGCTGCAATGCTTTTGACGCTTCATATGCGCGCCAATGATCCCATAAGTTACTATGGTTTTTAATATCTATGTTTTCGTCTGGTATAAATATTTCTGAAGGAGCTATTTTTACTTTATATAAAAAGCCCTCAATACCCGGTGCGCCTCTTTGTAATTCAATTGAAAAAAGATAAAAATAAAATGTAAGTACCGAGCCTATAAATAGTAGTATATAAGTAAGGCCTTTAGGAGTAATTTTTGAATATCCATTTATAGCCATATAAATCAAAAAAACTCCAACAAACATTGTGCGTGAAAAGTAAAACACAAACGAACAAAAGATTAAAACCTTAATCCATTTCTTCCATTTAATCCTAAGTTCTATGTTAAATTTTTTAAGGTTGCAAATGAATAAGGAAACAGATATCATCTCCAAATAGTTTGACAATCCACAATTATTCCTAATGCTATTTACTTCAAACGGGTTATCCATCAAATATAATACAAGCTTGTAAAAATGAAGAATCGCAAATAAAGCCGCTAAATAAATGATTACAGTAAATAATATATTCCGGTCCTTTATTTTCTTAATTAACAAATACCCCAGAATAATATAAACTACTGGCTTAAAAAGATGAACAAAGTCTTTAATTACATTTCTAAATTCAGGTTTGTGAAAAATCGAAGCTAAGGCAGCAAATAATATTATAATAATTAAAGGAGATATAGCTTCAATAAGTTTTTTTGACAGCGATTTGGTTTTCCCCAGTAAAGAAAATAAAAAAAAGACCCCAAAAACAATATTTACTTCTACCGATGAATATACTATGGTAATAACAAACATCACTAATAGCATAATGACATTTGTTTTTATCTTACTTATACTTATCACTAAAAGTTCTTTTTATTTGTGTTTTTTAAACGAAAAATTATCTGTACCAATTAGATAAATCTTTATCTAACAACAATTCTAATTTCTCTATATCCTCTTTATAGAATTCTTTAAGATACTTTTCACTCTTAATATCAAATCTATCCTCTTTTTTTAAATTATAGGACATTACCTTATTCTTGATTCTATTTCTAGATTCTTTTGTAAAAAAAACTTTAAAGATTTTCTTAACCACCATCTCTTGGTTCACAATTTTTGTAACGGCCTTAGATTTAGACACTCCTGAAGCATTAAATCTTGGCAACTCCTTAAAGTCTATTGTGTCTAATTCTAAAAAGTCTAAAATTGATGTTAGTACTTTTTGAGGACTAGAAATAAAATCTTCATAAAATAAGATTTTTACATTTTTAAAATTATCTAAATAGGCTTTGACCTGATTATAATATAGTCCTCTATCTAAATAATATAAATCAAAATGAGTGAGATCTTTTTTTCGTTGTTCTTCAGACATCAATGCCTCATAAAATGGTTTTTCATCCCTCAAATCCCTAACACTCATCATATATTGAGAATAAGCTCTCTTTGCGGGATTTCTTAAAAGAATTAGAATTTTTAGATTTTCATGGTCGGGATGAATCTTCTTGATATTTGATATCGTCTTGTCGTAAAAATACAAGTAAGGTGTTGACGACTCTCCTACTACCTTTTCACCATTAACATTTTTAAAAAGAGAAAGATACTTGTCTTGGTCTGTGTAAAAAGATGCTTGTCCTAAATTGAACTTTATATTTTTCTCGCCAGCAAAAGTGAAATATGTAGGCTCCTTAGGCTCAGACATAAATATATCTGGATGCTGCTTTAAATATTCGTGTATAGAAGTTGTTGCTGCTTTTGCAGAACCAACAATTAAAAAATTAGGAAACTTAGCTTTTTTCATTACCGAATCTAAATGGTCTGTAATAAGTAATATATTTTAGTTTTCTTTTGGCATAAATAACCGCTGGTACATTTATTAAAAATGTACCTATAAAGATGTTTATAGCTGCACCTGTAACGCCATATCTAGGAATTACAACTGCATGAGCCAAAAGCACAAAAATAGTCGAAAAAACTAAAATGTTTCGTAGTATTTTTTCATTTCCTGTCATACTTAGAAATACCCCAATAGATCCAGTAATAGAATTCACTATTTGTGATAGTATTAAAATAAGAAGTATTGGCGTTCCTGATATAAATTCATCCCCAAAGAAGGCTAAAATTTTATCTGAAAAAATGATTAATCCTATCGAAATTACGACACTACCGTAGAAAATCATCTTAGCTGAATAATCTAAAAGTTTTTGTAGTTCTTTAGTTTTTTTTTGCCAAAAAAGCTCTGAAAACTTAGGAGCTGAAATGGTGTTGACTAATAGTAAAACTATACTAACAAATTGGGCAATCTTAAAACATATATTAAATATACCAACCTCCGAGGTACTACAATACATTTCTAATATAAAAGATCCAGAAATAGATAATACAAAAGTTGACGTGCTTACAACAAATAATGGTAGTGATGTTTTTAAAAGTGTTTTCTCATTAAAGCCAGTATCTGTAGAAAAAGAATTTAATTTAATTTTTCTTAGATAATTCAAATTATACGCCAAACAAAGAATGAAGGTTATGGATACCGCTATCAAAAGAGCGTATATAGAGTCAACTATTCTCGAATTAAATATGAGAAAAATCAGGATAATAATAACCCAATAATTACTTGGCCCTCTAAAGTATTCAGAAAGTTTTAATTTCTTAAGCCCTCTTAAAAATTCAATATTTATTTGACTTAATGAATATATAGGAATTGTAAACGAGATTACTTTTAACACTATAGAATACGTCTCATTCTTAAAAAGATGCGTTGCTATAAAGTCTGAGGCGTAATACAAAACGACCCCAATAAATAATGAAAATAAAAGTGAAAACTTAAAAGAATAATAAAACAGTTTTTTTAATTCTACTCTTTTGTTGGCTGTGTTAAATTCTCCTGAATATCTTAAAATTGAAATGTTGGTTCCTAATGTGCCAAAAATTGCTAATGAATTTAATATATTAAATGCCATAGTATATATACCGGTACCTTCAGAACCAAATTTATTGGAGACTACCAATAAAACAACATAGCTCAAAATCATACCCAACATCCTATAAATAAACGAAATGAAACTTCCTGAGAGTAACTCTTTTAAATTAGAATCTATCGTATTTATGGCATTAAATTTACCCTTTAACATTATAGAACAATATTACTTTTATATATAATTAGCACAATAAAAAAGGTAGCCATTATAAAATCAAATCTATTCTTTCTTCAAGGATTTTTCTAGAATAAAAACACGGTTTGTATTTTTTATCTTTTTCTTTAGAGGTTGCTATTTCTTCTTCAATATTATATTCTATAAACTCATTTGGTATAAAATACTGATAGAATTGATTCCTTTTTATTAAGAACTCTTCTCCATAGTAGCTAAGTTGAGCTTCAAAAAACTGAATTCTTTGACTTTTTTCTGGATTAGAATAACGTAACAATAATTTAGTAGGTAGAACATCTTCTTCTAGCCTAAAGATTAATGTTTGGGCGTTAGTGTCTCCGCTAACATTTATTTTAATAGAGTTTTCTTCCGAGACATCTTTTTGATCTCCTTCTAAATAGAGTAAAGTAAATGTGTCGTCCTTTTCTACAATTGCATTAACCGTTAAAGTAAAATAATCATCGTTACTTACTTTACCACTTACTGAGTCTGAATTCTCATCACTATTCTTTTTCTGATTCTCTTTACAACTAAAAACTACTATGAAAAAAGCTATAAAAATAAAACTGTATCTCATTTTACCTGTATTGTTACTATTTAAACGATCATACCAGCAGCCACAGTTTCGTTTGTGGTGTCATCTACCAAGATGATACTTCCTGTAGTTCTGTTTTCTCTATATGAATCTACCATCAAAGGCTTTGTTGTTCTTATTCTCACCTTCGAAATATCATTCATAGTAAGCTCTTTGTCTTCCGTTTGGCGTTCTAAAGTGTTAATGTCATACTTATAAACAACTTCTTTAATCATTGCTTTTTGATCATTAGAAGTGTGTCTGATGCTATATTTAGCTCTTGGCTTTGCTGGATTATTATGTAACCAACATAACATCACCTCTATGTCTTGTGACGTGTCTGGAGTGTTGTTTGATCTTACAATCATATCGCCTCTACCTACGTCTATGTCATCTTCTAAAGTGATACTTACTGACATTGGTGCAAATGCCTCTTCCACTTCACCATCAAAAGTATCTATGCTTTTTATCTTAGATGTAAAACCAGATGGTAATACAGTAATTTCATCGCCTGGTCTTAATACTCCACTTGCTACTCGACCCGCATAGCCTCTATAATCTCTATGCGCTTCACTCTGTGGTCTTAGTACTGTTTGTACAGGGAATCGCGCATCTACTTTATTAATATCACTGCTAATATGCAATGTTTCTAGTGTATGTAATAATGGTGCTCCTTGGTACCAAGGCATATTCTCAGAACGGTTCACAACATTATCACCATTTAAGGCACTTATTGGTATAAAACGTATGTCTTTTACTAATAACTTTGATGAAAATTCCTCAAACTGATTGATCACCTTATTATACGCTTCCTCAGAATGGTCTACCAAATCCATTTTATTAATACAAACAATCACATGTGGGATTTGTAATAATGACGCTATAAACGAATGGCGTTTGGTTTGCTCTATCACTCCATGTCTTGCATCCACCAATATGATTGCGGCATTGGCTGTAGAGGCACCTGTGACCATATTTCTTGTATATTGAATATGACCTGGTGTATCAGCAATAATAAATTTACGCTTTGGTGTGGTAAAGTATCTGTATGCAACGTCTATAGTAATGCCTTGCTCTCTTTCATCTCTTAAACCGTCTGTAAATAAAGCCAAGTCTACTCCATCGTGCCCTTTGCGCTTACTTGTGGTTTCTATCGCTTCTAGCTGGTCTTCAAAAATAGATTTTGAATCGTATAATAATCTACCTATTAATGTGCTCTTACCATCGTCTACACTTCCTGCTGTAGTAAATCTTAATAATTGGTTATTGTCTATCATATTTCTTCTCAGTGCTTTTAAAAATAACCTTGTCGCTTTCTATCTTCCATAGCAGTTTCAGAACGTTTATCATCACTTCTATTGCCACGTTCTGTTTGGCGCATCGCTGATACTTCCATCGCTATCTTTTCAACTGTATCGGCCTCAGATTCTATGCCGCCTGTAATGGTAATATCGCCTAAGGTTCTAAAACGTATCTTTTTTGTCAATACTTCTTCTGTCTCTTCAAGTTTTAAGAACTCCGAATTTGGTATCCATGAGTTTTGTCTCCAAACGACTTCACGCTCATGTGCAAAATATAATGATGGTATTGAGATGTTTTCTCTAGCGATGTAGTTCCAAACATCCATTTCTGTCCAATTGCTTATTGGGAAGGCTCTAAAATGTTCTCCTTCAAAATGTTTCCCATTAAAAATGTTCCATAGCTCTGGTCGTTGGTTCTTTGGATCCCACTGCCCAAAATCATCTCTATGTGAAAAGAAACGTTCCTTTGCTCTCGCTTTTTCCTCATCGCGCCTTCCACCACCAATAGCACAATCCACATTATTTGCTTCGATTGCGTCCAGCAAAGTGGTGATCTGAAGTGCATTTCTTGTGGCGTTTTTGCCTTTTTCCTCAGCTACGCGTCCTTGATCTATAGATTCTTGCACGGAACCAACAATAAGATTAACACCAAGTTCATTTATAAGATTATCCCTAAATTGAATCGTTTCAGGAAAATTATGACCCGTATCTACGTGCATCAACGAAAATGGGATCTTACTAGGATAAAAGGCCTTTCTTGCCAAATGTGTCACAACTATGGAATCTTTTCCGCCTGAAAATAAAATCACTGGGTTTTGAAATTGCGCCCATACTTCGCGCAACACAAAAATAGCCTCACTCTCTAACTCATCTAAGTAATTTAAATAATACTTACTCATTGCTCTTCTTTAGTTTATCCTGAATAAAATCTACAATTCGGTCCGCAGCTTCCTGAGCGGACTCTTCTTCAGTGTTAATTTCAATATCTGGGTGTTCTGGTGCTTCATATGGTGCTGAAATACCCGTCATATTTTTTATTTCTCCAGCTCTTGCTTTTTTATACAAGCCCTTGACATCTCTGCGCTCACATTCTTCTAGGCTAGTATTCACAAAAACCTCGACAAAGTTAACATCTTTAACTATACTTCTTATGTTTATCCTATCTTTTTTGTAGGGTGAAACAAAAGCAGCTAAAACCACTAGACCAGCGTCAATCATTAAATTTGCAACCTCTGCAATGCGTCTTATATTCTCCGTTCTATCTTCTGGAGAAAATGATAAATCACTGTTGATACCTTTTCTAATATTATCACCATCTAGACTATATGTGCCAATACCTTTACTAAAGAGTTTCTTCTCAACAAGGTTAGCTATTGTTGATTTTCCAGAACCCGAAAGGCCTGTAAACCATATTAAAAATGAATTGTGATTATTTCTTGTTCTTCTATCTTGTCTTGAAACCTGATAAGAGTGTGTTACAATGTTCTTTTCCATGAATTTCTTTTTAAGAAATTTCTAATCTTGCCTAATGGTATTTTCAACCAAAGTTTTTCGTGCAGGTAATATAGTATAAACTTCGTGAATAATTCTGTTAACGCTATATATAATGCAATCTCATCGAACACTTCTAATATCACACCAGATATAATGAAAGTCGTTGCCGTCGCCACGACTCTCCACGAAACAGATTTAAATAAGATTTGTTTGTTTGTCTCTGCACGTGCATCTAAAATTTGCAGCCAAAGGCGTTCATGAGCATAATAAATTAATAGTTTAACTATAAACTCTGAAGCACCAATCTTTAAAGCATTCTCTAGACTACATTCACCGGTTAAACAAGTCACTAACAAAACTACTAGTACTGTATCAGTAGTGGCTATAATACGCCATGAAATCCCTTTTAGGACACTTCTTATATGTGAGGATTTCTTAAGTTTATGCATAAAACTACAATTGGTTTGACACCAAAAACCAAGGATTTAAAAGGTTCTCTTTATTGTATTTTAGTGGTGCATTGGTTGATTTAGAAATCACCTTAACACCAACTGCATTACATATGGCTTGCCCAGCCGCAGTATCCCATTCCATAGTTGGTGCATAACGCGGATAAATGTCTGCCTTTCCTTCAGCTATTAAACAAAACTTCAGCGAGCTTCCTTTGGAAACAATCTCTACTTGGTTTCCTTCATTTTTTAAATTCTCAACAAAGTTTTGTGTTTCTTCATTCATATGCGAACGACTTCCAACAACCTTTATGTTGGTCTCTTCTGCTCTTGGCTTTAAAACTGATGCTTTTTGTAGTATATCATCTTGATAAATATGCTCATCTAATACCACTTTTTTAGCGTTTTGTTTATCAACATCAGCAAAATACAACTCTTTTGAAGCAGGTACATATATAACTCCTAATTTTGGTTCTCCTTGTTCAACTAAAGCTATATTCACGGTAAATTCACCGTTTCTTTTGATAAACTCTTTTGTACCATCTACCGGATCTACAATCCAGCACTTATTCCATTTTTTCCTAAATTCATAAGAGATCTGCTTGTTTTCCTCACTTATAATAGGAATCTGTGTTGGTATTAAAAAAGTGTTGATTATCGCATTAGACTCTTTATCTGCTCTCGTTAAAGGTGAATCATCCTCTTTATACTCCACATCTATGGGCGCATCATAGATTTGCATAATTCGCTCGCCTGCTTGTATTGCAGCTTCAATTGCTGTTTTTATCTCCTTATTCATTGATTCTTTCTAATGCAATTTTTAAACTGTCCTTCCAAAAAGGAATTTCAACATTAAAGGTTTCTTTAATTTTTGTTTTATCTAAAACACTATATTTTGGTCTAATAGCTTTTGTTTTAAAGTCTGAAGATGGAATTGGCTTTAAAATAATATTTGATTGTGCATATTCGAATATCTGTTTCGCAAAATCATACCAACTAATACTACCTTCATTACTATAATGATATAAACCATATGATTCAGAATTTTGTCTAATTATTTCGCAAATTACATCAGCTAAATCCATTGCGTATGTTGGTGTACCTATTTGGTCATTTACAACGCTAAGCGTGTCTCTTTCTTGAGCAAGACGTATCATGGTTTTCATAAAGTTGGCGCCAAATTCTGAGTATAACCATGAGGTTCTGACGATAAAGTATGGTTTAAGGGTTTCTATAATATTTTGTTCGCCTTTTAATTTAGATTCACCATAAGCTCCCAATGGGTTAGGCAAAGCATCTTCAGTGTATGGTTCATTTATGACACCGTCAAAGACAAAATCTGTAGAAATATGAATTAACTTAATTTCGTGTTTTTTACATTGCTCTGCTAAAACACTCACAGCCTCCGCATTAACTGAAAATGCCTTATTAGATTCGTCTTCAGCTAAATCTACTGCCGTGTAGGCCGCGCAATTTATACACCAATCAATTCGATGCTCTTCAAAATACTTTTTAACCTGGTCTTTTTTGGTAAGATCTAAAGTGTCGTAATCTTCAAACAGAAAAATATACTCTTTAAGATGATTTGATTGTTTTTGAATACACTGTCCAAGTTGGCCTTTAGCGCCCGTGACTAATACTGTCTTCATGAAAATACTCTTCTAAGGTCGGCAAAATTAAATCTTTTTCTGATACGATAAGGTTAGCATCATCTTCATTCCAATCTATTCCGATTGACTCGTCATTAAAGATAATGCCTCTTTCAGAAGCCTTATTATAATAATTGTCACACTTGTACGAAAAAATGGTATTGTCTTCTAAAGACAAAAAACCGTGAGCCATGCCTCTTGGTATGTAAAGTTGCTTATTTGTTTTGTCATCTAATACCAAAGCAATGTATTTGCCAAATGTTTTAGAATTAGGTCTAATGTCTACCGCTACGTCTAAAACGCTCCCACTGATAACTCTAACTAATTTAGCCTGTGCATAATCACCAATTTGAAAATGTAAACCTCTTAGGACATTTTTATGAGAAATTGATTGATTATCCTGAACAAAGTTAGGATTCACACCTGTAATTTGTTCAAATTTATCTTGATTAAAAGACTCGAAAAATTCACCTCTTTTATCTTGAAATACTCTCGGAGTAATAACATAACATCCTTCTAATTCAGTTTCTTCAACTTGCATTTTCTATCTACTATAATAAATCTAACAAATGTTTACCATATCCGCTTTTAAGAAAAGGCTCGCTAAGTGTCTCTAGTTCCTTTTCATTTATAAAGCCCATTCTGTAAGCTGCTTCTTCAATTGCACCTATTTTAAGACCTTGTCTTTCTTCAATTACCTGAACAAACTGCGAAGCTTGCATTAATGAATTGAAGGTACCCGTATCTAACCAAGCCGTACCTCTATCTAGAATACTCACCTTAAGTTTTCCTTTTTCTAAGTAAGCCTTATTGATATCCGTTATTTCTAACTCACCTCTTTCACTCGGACTAATATTTTTTGCTATTGATACAACCTCATTGTCATAAAAATAAATTCCAGGCACTGCATAATTTGATTTCGGATGCTCTGGTTTTTCTTCAATTGATATGACATTACCAACTTTATCAAACTCAACAACACCATAACGCTCTGGATCATGAACATGATATGCGTACACTATTCCTCCATCCGGGTTATTATTAGATTGTAATAATTTCGCTAAACCAGACCCATAGAAAATATTATCACCAAGTATTAATGCAACCTTATCATCACCGATGAATTTTTCTCCTATTATAAAAGCTTCCGCCAAACCATTAGGTTCAGCTTGTACAGCATATTCAAATTTACATCCTAAATTTTCTCCATTACCCAGAAGTTTCTCAAACAATGGTAAATCTTGCGGTGTAGAAATAATGAGTATCTCCCTAATTCCGGAATAAATCAAAGTGCTTAGAGGATAATAAATCATTGGCTTATCATAAACAGGCATCAATTGCTTACTAACCGCTAGAGTTAACGGATGAAGTCTTGTACCCGATCCTCCTGCTAATATTATTCCTTTCATATTTTATAATGTTCTTTATAATAGCTTCTGTAAGAGCCAGAGGTCACATTATCTAACCACTTTTTATTGTCTAAGTACCAATCGACCGTTTTATTTAAGCCTTCAGTAAATGTTACTGATGGTTTCCAACCCAAGTCTTTCTTTATCTTTGATGCGTCAATTGCGTATCTGTAATCATGTCCTGGCCTGTCCTTTACGAAAGTTATCAACTGCTGAGAAGTTCCTATCTGTCTATTTAACTTCTTATCCATAATATCGCAGAGCTGTTTAACTAAATCAATATTTTTGATTTCGTTAAAACCTCCAATATTATACGTTTCACGTAATTTGGATTTATGAAATATATCATCAATTGCAGTTGCATGATCAATAACGTATAACCAATCTCTCGTGTAGTTGCCATCGCCATAAACTGGCAAAGGTTTCACTGCTATGATATTATTAATAAATAACGGTATCAATTTCTCAGGAAACTGATTAGGACCATAATTATTTGAGCAGTTAGAAATGACATATGGTAACCCATAGGTTTCACCATATGCTCGTACAAAATGGTCTGAACTTGCCTTGGATGCTGAATACGGAGAATTAGGATCATAAGGGGTCTCTTCAGTAAACAAACCCTCATCACCCAAAGTCCCATATACTTCATCTGTTGAAATATGATAAAAAAGCTTGTCTTCAAAGTCACCATTCCACAGGTTTTTAAAGGCATTTAACAGATTAATTGTCCCAATTATATTAGTCTTAACAAAGGCTAAAGGGTCTTTAATGGATCTATCTACATGAGATTCTGCTGCTAAATGGATAACACTGTCAAACCTGTAATTAGAAAACAAGTCGTTAATGAGATTTTCATCTGTAATATCTCCCTTTATGAAAGTATAATTATCGTGGTTTTCGACATCTATAAGATTTTCAGGATTACCAGCATAGGTTAATGCATCTAAATTATAAATATGATAGTCGCTATATCTGTTAACCAAACGTCTTATGACGTGTGAACCAATAAATCCCGCTCCACCAGTTACAAGAATCTTCCTATTCTTCATAATCTTTTATAAAATTAAAGATCTTAAACAATAAAAATGAAAATATCAATAAAAGTAGCCCTAGTCCGGGAAGAATAACAAAATACCTCTCAGTCAAACTTAACTCGAGTTTACCAACTTCCTCAAAACCAGATAAAATATCATAATAATCACTTTCTTCAATCAATTGATTGTCAATCCATCTAATCTTCTCTCTTATTTTCAATTCCTCTTGAAACAACTCATACTCTTTTGTTTTAGTTTTCTCTTGCATCAATGGAACTAAACTACTCGAAGAAACATTATTTGAAGGATTCTTCGATTCTTCGGTCTTTATTGTAAGATAAGTCTGTTGAAGTCTATCAATCTTTTCTAATTCTTTAGTATAACCAGTCTTTCTAATCAGTAATGAAGAATCACGTATGGTTTTTAGCTTTTTCGAATATTTATTTTCAAAAGTGTTTTCAAATCCCTTCTCCAAATTCTTAAAAATATCCTTTTTATAAGCTTTTGCCTTTATCGCAAACAACGAAGCCGCCAAAATATCCCTATTTGCAATAAAATCATCAAAACTAACGTCATCAGCAAGTGTACTGTCAATTTCACTCAGATATTCGTTATAATCAATCAATAAATCATTTTTGGTCTCTGGTCCAATCTCCATCTCAAACTCAATAAGTTCCTTGGCCTCAAGAGTATCAATTTCAAAGATTCTTGATAACTCATTGTAATTTTCGGACTTAATTAATGCGTTAAAATAATCGACATTATTAGCGAGTTGATATTTTGAATCAAAATAAGGCTTAACTAGCATATCTGAAGTGTAAATATCCTTCCTAAACTTATCTGCTACAAAACCAACTACAGCTAACGCTAATATTATTATTGATATGATCTTAAAATTATTAATTAATGGTTTTAAAGCATAAATTAATAACTTAAAAAGCCCTTTAAAAATAGAAGCAATAAAGTTGAAAAGGTTGCTAAATAATCTCCCAATAGCATTAAAGAGTTGACCTAAATCTACTTCTTCATTTTGTGGGTTATTTGCTGAATTCTCACTCATGTTTAATTAAGTATTTGTTCTAATATTTTTCTTGTTATTACATATGTAGGTTTCACACCAGAGGTTCCTAATCCACCCGAAGCCAAGGTGCTTCCTGTTTCTAAAGGATTATCACTAGCATAGTAGGCATATCTTACCTTAACATCTTCGTTAATGTTTCCTCTTACTTTTGAGGCTGCCTGAATTGCCTTTTGGTAATGTGCACCTTCCATTTCTAAACCTATGACATCCCAAGTCGATTTTTTAAAGAATTTTAAAATTTCTTTGTTTTGTAATGAGGTACCTAAAACGGTAATCATTGTGCCTTCATATACATCAACGCCGCAATCTACTAAATCATTTCTACTTAGTTCGTTTTTAAAAGGGTAATTATCTGCCGTACCTTCAAAAATATGTGCCGATGGTATCATTACATCTCCTTTTCCACCTTCTAAAATACCTGCCTTACCCATTATAGAAATAGACTTTACATCTAAATGAATCTTATCCCCATTTACTTTAATTGGTTTTAAAAATTCATCTAAGGTCTCGTAAGCTTGTTCACCAAAGGCATAATCCATCACAAATATTACTGCTTTTTCTTGGCTAGTGTGTTTTAAATCCGTCTTTGAAAAATCTATTTTGGTGGTATCAAAAATTTGAACATCGATGTTGGTGCCTGATTCATCTTTAATGTAAATCATTCCATTTTGTAACGCAGATTTTTCAACTTTCTTGCGCATCAATTTGTTGGATGAATCACTTAATGCCTCGTAGATTTCAAAAATGTCTTTTTCTGAATCTTTGGCAGTGAGCGTTCCTTTTGCAAAAATAGAATTCATAACACTGTGCATGTTGGCACTTATGATATGAATAGGTCTTTCTAATAATCCGTTTTTATGAAGAATTGATTTAATATTATCTGCCCATTCCTCGCCATGAATATGATGCCCTAAACGTTCTCTTAAAACAGGACTAAATGTAATCGTTCTTTTATTTTCATTTACAACTTCCTCAATAGCAAGCTTGCCCAACCAATAAATAATATGAAGCAATCTTTCTGGTTGTTCTTCGGTCGCAAACTTCGGGTATGCTTCGGTTAACTCATTAAAGGTTCTCCCTAATATATTTGCGGTATGTGTTATCGCTATTTCACGTTCTTTCTGCGTGAGTTTCTTTTTTGAGGTTACTGCATTTTCGAGCTTTTTCCAATCTCTAACAGTATGACCTTCATCATCAATAATTACACGCTTGCTTATCTTATGCGATTCAACAAATAAAAAGGTTAAGTGCGTTAGTATATCATAGATTTCAGAACGGCCTCTGGTGATTTCGATATTCATTTGCTCTTCGTCTATACGGTAGCAATTTCGTCTTCGTTTTGGTGGAATTATAGCTTTAAAATGGGAATTACCATAACCTTCATCACTTGTAAGGTTAATAAACGTGCATTCCTCAATCCCAATTGGCAATCTATCTATAACATATAAAAGCCCTTCGAGTTCAGCTTTTTCTTCACTAATAGAACCATAAATTTCTGGTCTTAATAGTAGTAATGCTTCTCTTAAAGTTTCACCAGAAACTCCCATGGGTTTGTAAAATCCTCTATTAAACAAGTGGCGCATAGTAATATACATGCGCTCGATGGCGTTAGAGCTTTCTTGTGCTCTTGTTCTGCCTTGTCTTTTCTTAGTTGAACTCATACAGTATTTTAACCTACAAATATAGCTTATTTAGTCAATTGCAGTTCGTACATCTTATCTGCAATTTTTCTATCATTAGATAAACGCGGAATTTTATTTTGGCCACCTAACTTACCAATAGATTTCATATAAGTTTGAAATCCGTCTTTTTTTACTTTGGTAATAACCAATTGACGCAGCACATTACCTTCAATTAAATCAAAATAATAACTGTTTTGTTGTTGCAATGATTGTTCTAATTTCTGAATGAATTCTGCCTCATTTTCAGGTTGATTTTCAAACTCTATAAACCATTCGTGATACGGTAATCCTTCTTTAGGATTGATTTGTGGCGCTACGGTAAATTCGTTTATGGCAATTGAGGTGCCTTCAATAGCTTCTTGCATCGCTTGCTCAACTTCTTTACCAATAACGTGTTCACCAAATGCAGAAATAAAATGCTTTATTCTTCCGCTTACAATGACTCTGTAAGGTTCTAAAGATGTAAACTCAACTGTATCACCAATATTATAAGCCCAGAGACCTGCTGTGGTAGAAATTATCATTACATAATTGACACCTAAACGAACATCTTTTATTGTGATACGCTTTGGATTTTCTTCAAAAAATTGGTCTGCTTCAATAAACTCATAAAAAATACCTGAATTCAATTGAAGAAGCATTCCTTTTTCTCCTTGCTTATCTTGAAATGCAAAAAACCCTTCACTTGCTGGATACAATTCAATACTATCTACCTTTCTCCCGATAAGTTTTTCGAATTTAGCACGGTAAGGTTCGTAATTAACTCCTCCAAAAATGAAGAGGTTGAAATTCTTAAAGATATCTCCAACATTCTTATTTCTCTTTTGAATCAATTTTTCAAAATACATCTGCACCCATGACGGAATACCAGAAATTATGGTCATGTTTTCATTTATAGTTTCTTCGACAATGGCATCTACTTTAGTTTCCCAATCCTCTATACAATTGGTCGCTAAACTTGGCATTCTGTTTTTTTGAAGATACTTAGGCACATAATGTGCTACAATACCTGAAAGTCTTCCGAGTTTAATTCCGTTTTTTTCTTCTAAAATTGGGCTACCTTGAAGAAAAATCATTTTACCATCTACAAACTTAGAATTACCTGTTTCGTTGATATACATGAGAATTGCATTTCTAGCCGCTTCAACATGAGTAGGCATACTTTCTTTTGTAATTGGTATGTATTTAGCCCCAGAAGTTGTGCCTGAAGTTTTAGCGAAATAGATGGGTTTGCCTTTCCAAAGTATATTTTCTTCGCCTTCAACTACGCGTTCTACATATGGTCTTAATGCTTCATAATCTCTAACTGGTACATGAGCAATAAAATCCTCGTAAGTGTTTATATTTTGGAAATTATGGTCTTTACCAAATGCTGTCTGACTAGCTTCAGCGATTAAGTTCTTAAAAACTTTTTGCTGAGTTTCTACTGGTGTGGTTGACCATTTTTTGATGCGCTTTGCAATGAGTTTTGCAAATGGTTTTGAAAGTGCTGCTTTAATTGATGGCATTATTGAAAATCAATAAAATTTGTTGGGTTTACAGGATAGCCTTTGCTCCAAAGTTCAAAGTGTAAGTGTGGTCCAGTACTTAATTCACCACCATTACCAGACATGGCAATTACTTCTCCTGCTTTGACTAATTCACCCTGCGATTTTGTGATACTAGAATTGTGCTTATAAACAGAAATGAGTTCTTGGTTATGCTCTAAAATAATTACATATCCTGTTTCTACTGTCCATTCAGCAAAAATTACGGTTCCGTCTGCTGTTGCTTTTACAGGTGTGTTATTTGCTACAACGATATCTACTGCAAAATGTTTTTCTTTAATATTATATTCTTGTGAAATGGTGCCATTAACGGGTGGAAACAACACAAAGTTTGTCTGATCTGAATCGTCAAATAAGTTGTATTTGTCCTCCTTTTCTACTTTATCTCTTAATAACGAATCTTCTCTGTTGGTTGGTACTTCATTAATATCAACATCTATTTTTGAAGCTTCGAGAATTGAGTCTCTATTAAAACCGAAAGCACTAACATCGCCAGTCAGCACTTTTTTCACTGAAGCATAATATTGCTTGTTGACCTCTAATTCTTTAAGTAATGAATCGGTTTTATAATTTAATTCTGTGGCTTTCTTTTTTAATCTCGCAGAAGAGTAACCTGGAATGTACTCTCGTAATGGTGTAAAAGCAATTAACAATGTGGTTAAAAACACCAGAACAATTGCAGAAATAGAGGTTAAGACAAATACATTAAGTCTTGTTAATTTAATAGCAAATCGCTCTTCAAAAGTATCTTCATTTAAAATTACAAGCCTATACTTATGAAGCAGCTTTTTTGTAAACTCTCTTGACTTTTTTTTCTTTTCTGCCATTAAAACAAAAGTAATTAAATTAGTGAAATGCTACCGACAACCCATGCTAAAGTTAGGTTAACAACGCGCTAATTAAAGTTTAATTATTAACTTTGTAGCCTAAATTAGAAATTATGACTTTAAATATGATTCCTTTAGCTATCGGGCCAATGCAAATAACATTAATTGTGGTGGTAGTTTTATTAATCTTTGGTGGTAAAAAAATACCTGAATTAATGAGAGGATTGGGCAGTGGTATTAAAGAATTTAAAGATGCCAGTAAAGAAGATACTAAAGACCTTAAGGAAAAAGAATAATATAATAAATTCTTCAATAAATAAAAGCCAACTTTTACAGTTGGCTTTTTTGTTGTTTATAATTTAATTTCGACTTCGATACTTCGACTTCGCTCTGCACAGGCTATGCTCAGTCTGACAGCTGAAGCTTTATTATTTAATCTGTATTGATTTAATAATCGATTCTAGTTCAAAAACATACTCACTTTTATTTAGTGATGGTGCGTACACATAGCCATCAGCAATGAAAAAACGCTTGTTCACTTTGTCTTCAATAGCATAAGTTATAAATGGGCCAGCCATGGTAAAACCATTCATTTCCCATATACCACGCACTTCATATGCTGGCTTGTTATCTATGATTGTTTCAAACATTGATGGCGCATAAGCGTCTTCAACTGACATATAGATACCATCTTCACCAGGAATTTCTGTTTTAGTAATCTTATCTCTCATTTTTACAATATCAACAATCGTACTGTCACCTTTTGATATCGTTTCAAGCGGAACTTCATAAATCATGAGTTCAATAGTTTTAGAGTTACTAAGGTTCTTTCTTAACCAAAAGAAATCATCTGTTGCCTTACTAATTCTATAGGCAGAAGGCACATTTATGGTAAAACCTAATTTACTTTCCATTTTTGCATCATCTAGCAGTGAAAGGTTGATTCTTCTCTGTTTTTCCTTTACTTCTTCTTTATTATAAGCATCAATGATTTTTGCTTTATTTTCTTGAAGCTGAGTAATGATCTCTTCGTCAGTTTTACCACCAATAACGGCAACTGTTTGAGGTTTAGCAAAAGCGTCATTTACGATCTCGGTTGTAGGTTTTAAATTTCCTTTTTCTATTTTGAGTATAATTCTGCTGCGTGTTGCAAATCCATCAAATACCTGCGGTGGAATTTGTCTTATTTTAAACATCGGTTCAGGAACTGGTAAACCATTAAGTGGTGCAGCAAAAATATTTCTTATGGTTCCTCCGACTTTGCCATCCCATAAATCGTTGTCTACAACGACTGAAATACTATTTAAATTTCCATTAGACTCTGGTAAATAAATCTTACCATCTTCTTTTTTTTCTTCGCAAGAGACTAAAAGCATCACGAAAAATAAAGCGTACAAAGCTCTCATAAATTAGTGTTTTTGTTGGTTATTTATTTAGACACAATAAGCGTCTGACCTATTTTTAGTTTATTACCACTAATATCGTTCCAATCTTTAATATTTTGAACAGAAACTCCTGGAAATTTTTGCGCAATACTCCAAAGTGAGTCACCCGACTTTACTTTATAGGTGGTTTTACCTTTAGAATTAACCGTCGTCTTTGTAGATTTTGGCTTGGTTTTAGCGACTGGGTTTCGAGGATATATTGTTAATCTCTGACCGATTCTAAGATTGTTACTTCTTAGTCCATTCCAACGTTTTATCTGGCTTACTCTTACTCCGTATTTCCTTGCAATTTTCCCGAGGTAATCACCACTGCGCACTCTATACCTAATTTTAGTGTCAACTTTTACAAGCTCTGGTAATGGCTTTTCACGCTTATCAAATTCAGATTTTGCGAAAGCATAAATCTTCTCTTCATGGGTTGTAAATATACCGATTGCCTCTCGAGGTAAACGCAGCGCATAAGTCTTACCTTCTATTTTAGGAATAATATCTAGTTTGTATGACGGGTTCAGAAACTGAAGTTCTTCTATATTGACACCAGTAACCTCAGACACCTGATCTAAAGTTATCATTTGCTTCACATGAACCGTATCTGTTTGTACATGCTGAAATGGTGGTCGCTCTGGTTTAAAACCATGCTCTTTCGCAAACTCAAAGATGTACATTGTTGCTAAAAAGGAAGGTACATATCCCGCTGTTTCTCTAGGTAAAAATGGTCTAATATTCCAATAATTTTCATAACCACCAGATCTTCTGATGGCCTTATTTACATTTCCCGGACCAGAATTGTATGCCGCTAACGCTAAATCCCAATCACCAAAAATTTTGTACAATCTCGACAAATATTGAGCTGCTGCTGTTGTTGCACGTTCAGGATCGCTTCGTTCGTCAACATAACTACTCACTTCTAAGTTATACTCTTTCCCTGTAACAAACATAAATTGCCACAAACCCGTCGCACCAACTCTAGACCTTGCTTTTGGCTTTAATGCAGACTCAACAATTGATAAGTACTTCATCTCTAATGGAATATTATAATTATCGAACTCTTGCTCAAACATTGGGAAATAAAAATGGCTTAAACCCATGAGACGTTCTAAAGATTTTCGTCTATGCTTAAGGTATTTTTTAATGACACTTTCTAATTGCGGATTATATTCCACATTAAAAGGTGTTCTTGCATTTAGCCGTTCTAACCTTGCTTTTAAAGTATCTGTTGTTAATTCAGGATAATCAACCGGCTCGTAAGTCAACTCCGATACTGTTTTATAAATAGTATCATAAAGTGAATTGTTATACAATTCCTCTAACCATTTTTGTTCTAATTCAGCAACTTCAGGTAGGTCTTCTAAGTTTTTTAGATTGGTAGAGTCGATTTCTGCTGGAATGACTTTACCGGTAACATTTGGTTTTCCATCAATTACAGTATCCTTTGTAACCGTCTTATTCTCTTGAGAAAATGAGAAATTAATGGCTAGAAAGAAGCCAAAACATATGATGAATTTATTGCGCATTTATGAACTGATTAGATGTATTTACCTAACGCTTGTATCTCTAAAAATAGTATTTTTCTGAAAGTTAGTTTAAAATAGCAGCAATGCCTGGAAGTGTTTTTCCTTCTAAACTTTCTAACATTGCACCTCCACCAGTACTTACGTAGCTTACTTTATCTTCAAACCCAAACTGCTTTACAGCAGCAACAGAATCTCCACCTCCAACAAGCGAGAATGCTCCGTTTTTTGTTGAATTAGCGATAGAATGGCCTAGTGCAATCGTACCTTGAGCAAAGTTTTCCATTTCAAAAACACCTAATGGTCCATTCCATAAAATGGTTTTGCATTGATTCACTACTTTGTCAAAATTTTCTAAAGATTTTGGACCCGCATCAATGCCTTCCCAACCATCAGGAATTTCATTTATGTTTACCACTTGTGTATTTGCATCATTGCTAAAATCGTCTGCAGCAACTACATCTACAGGAATGTGAACTTGTACGTTCTTAGCTTCAGCTTGTTTTAAAATATCTAATGCTAATTCCATTTTATCATCTTCGCAAATAGAATTACCTATTTTTCCGCCTTGTGCTTTAATGAAAGTAAACGACATTCCTCCACCAATAATTAAGTGGTCTACTTTATCTAAAATGTTTTCTATAACTGTAATTTTTGAAGACACTTTTGCACCACCTAAAACTGCAAGAACAGGTTTTTCGCTATTGTTAAGTACTTTATCTATACTTTCAATTTCCTTAGCTAACAAACTACCAAAGCATTTAGCTTCTGGGAAAAACTGAGCTACAATTGTGGTTGATGCATGTGCTCTGTGTGCTGTACCAAAAGCATCATTTACATAGATATCACCGTATTTAGAAAGTTTTTCTGCAAACGCTTCATCACCTTTCTTTTCTTCGTCATGAAAACGTAAATTCTCTAACAATAAGATTTGTCCTGGTTGTAATGCTTCAGCTTTTTTTGCAGCTTCTTCACCAATACAATCGCTCGCAAACTGTACTTCAACACCTAAAACATCTTCAATTTCTGAAATGATGTGCTTTAATGAAAACTCTTCTTGTGCACCTTTTGGTCTTCCTAAGTGAGACATTAATACACAACTTCCACCATCTTCTAAAATCTTTATAATTGTTGGCTTAGCAGATATAATTCTAGTAGCGTCTGTTACTTCAAAATTGTCATTTAACGGCACATTAAAATCTACACGGATTAATGCTTTTTTGTTTTCGAAATTGAAGTCGTTTATCGTTTTCATTATGTTATGTTTTGAAAATTGAAACACAAATGTAACTAATAAAAGGAACGGATAAAAGCTGTTTTTTTACGAAATCGATTGAATTAATTCTAGTTTCATGTTAATTTAATCTTCAAGTGAAAAACCAGAATCTATTAATAACACTAGTTGCTTCATATTTTCAGAAATGGCTGTCTTAAAATTCCTTTGAAGTAATGGTTTCATTACTATTCCGAAAGGTTTAAAATCTGCAAATATTTCGATATTCAGTTTTGTAAAACCTTCTTCTGTTTCTTCTAATATAAAATAGCTGTTTAGCTTTTTGGTAAAAGGAATTTCGGTGGTTGACTCACCATAAACCAACTGATTTTTAGCAACTTTTTTAGTTACAGTAACTTGGTCTATTTCTTTGTTATTATTAATTAAACATTGATGTTTTTCTCCTACTCTATTGACTCTATTCTTTTCATATTCGAGCTTGTCTATGCCTTTTGTCCAAAGTAATCTGTAATCAAAATTACTTATGACTTCATACAAATCATTCATCGGGATTTTTATGATTTCGGTATCATCAAATAGCTTATGCTTTGGGATATCATCTGGTATCAAATTTATTACAGGCAACTGCTCTTTTAGATGATTAAGTTCTGTATATGAATAATTTATATCGCCAAAATCATAACTGTCTGTAAAGGTATTTTCTGCTTCAATTATAGGAACAACATTGTCTGTAAATAAGGCATACTCTTTAATTGGCACCTTATTTTTAAGTAATCTATGCACTTGTATGACATTACTTCCGTAAGGTTTTTTAGAGTCTTTTACTTCTATAAATTCAATTTCGCCATAGTGGACAACAAACTTTAGCTTTAGATTATATGCTGAAGAACAAGCACCACAATGGCAAATTCTGTTGTATTCATAGCGTTTTAAATGCGTGTGAAACGCTAAGTACATTTGCTGAATCTGTTCTTTAATTTTGCTTATATCTATCTGTTTATCAGTATTATATAAAAACAATGCGTCACCTTCAATTTCAGCCAATTCTAAGTTCATTGGGTTTGTGTCAATCAATAACTCTAACAGTTCAGCAATAATATGTCTGCTGTGATTTATAGAAGTGTGATGCACAAACTCCGTAAACCCTGAAATATCTGGAATAAACAACAAAGCGTTTTGAGCCATTTGGTCTAAAAAAGTATGGTTGAAGTATAAAAATACGTGCATTTGAGCATATATAAAATAGTAAAAGCATATTAAAAACATAAGCTATATTTGTCGCATGCTTTTTTCAGAAGTTTTAGGCCAATTACACATTAAAAATCACCTCACAAAAAGTGTTGATGCAGGTAGAATTGCACATGCACAATTGTTTGTTGGTCCAGAAGGTTCTGGTACTTTGCCAATGGCTTTAGCTTATGCACAATACATTCTTTGTGGCAACACCAATGGTGAAAATTCTGGCGGCAACGATTCTTGTAATCTTAAGTTTAAAAACTTCTCGCATCCAGATTTGCATTTTGCGTTTCCTGTAACGACTAGTGATAAAGTAAAAAGCAAGCCAGTTTCTAATTTTTATTTGGAAGAATGGCGACAACTACTTAATCAACAACCTTATGGAAATCTTTTTGATTGGTATAAATTGCTTGGTGTAGATAATAAACAAGGTCAAATAGGTGTTGATGAAGCTTTGGAAATTGTGAACTCTTTATCTCTAAAATCTTATGAAGGTGGCTACAAAGTAATGTTGATTTGGATGGCAGAAAAGATGAATACTGCTGCCGCAAACAAGTTGCTTAAACTTATTGAAGAGCCACCAGAAAAGACCATATTTCTTCTTATTGCCGAAGATGAAGAGCAAATTATAAATACGATTCGTTCACGCTGTCAAATACTTAATTTTCCACCGTTAGCAGAAGATGTTATTGCAGAAGGTTTGGTAAAACAATATCATATAGAACATTCTGTTGCAGCTAAGATTGCACATCAATCTAACGGTAATTATAACAAGGCTTGTGACCTTATCTACCAAGACAGTGAAGACATTCAGTTTGAAAAATGGTTTGTAGTTTGGGTACGTTCTGCCTTTAAAGCCAAAGGAAACAAAAGTGCAATCCACGATCTTATTTCATGGTCTGAAGAAATTGCAAAAACTGGACGCGAAACCCAGAAGAAATTCTTAAGCTTTTGCCTTAATTATTTTAGGCAAGCTCTGCTTCTTAATTATAACGCAAGTGAACTTGTGTATTTAGAGCCGAGGTCTGAAAATTTTAAACTTGAGAAGTTTGCGCCTTTTGTTCACGATTCTAATATTTTAGAGATTTCAGACGAATTACAGGATGCTATTTACCATATTGAGCGTAATGGAAATTCTAAGATTATTCTTACAGATTTATCGATTAAATTAACGCGTTTATTACATAAAAAAAGCCAAGCGTAATTGCTCGGCTCTTTCTTATAAATATTTAAAGTATCTATTCTTTCTTGTAATCTTCATTTACAGCTTTAATAAGGTCTTCCGTAATATCAGCTGTTTCTTCACCGTAAAGCACTGAGTTTGTTAACTCACTTGTTCCTAAAATAAAGTTGTAACCGTTTTTCTTACCATAATCTTTTACAAAAGATTTAAAACGCGCAACGGTAGAGTCAATTTCTGCACTAAAAGCTTTTTCTAACTGCTCTTTTTCGAATTGAAGTTGTTGCCCTAATAACGCTTCTCTCTTCTGAAACTCTTGACCCAACTCTTGTTGTTGCTTTGGTGACATTCTTTGTGCTTTAACAGCAGCGTTTTGATAATCAAACTCAAACTGTTTTACCAGACTGTCACGTCTTTTTATGAAAGCTTCATTTTTTGGCTTGTATTTTTGTTCTACATCAATTTTTGCTTGGTATTCATTAATTGCTTTAGTGCGATCGATAAAACCAATCTTCGCTTGTTCTTGACAAGATGAAAATGATACCAAAACAATTAAAGCTACAATTATTCTTTTCATGATTATTCTGAAATTAAATTTTTGCAAATGTAATCAAGTAAATGTGTGAAATGACGAAAAAAGAAACTATTAATAAATTCAATAACAAGTTTTAAATTCAATATCTAAAAACTATAAAAAACAACTGAAAATAAAGCGATTTAAGAGCGTTTTAAAATTAGGTAACCCATTTACAAGTTTTACTACATAAACAACATAGAGTGTTATTTATTTTAAGTATTCTTATGTTTCAAGACATAAATGTGTGATGAATACTCTTTTGAACGCTTCGCCTTTAAATTAGACAGCAAACCAATCCAAAAGCCTTTAATCGGATTCATAAAACCAGACTTATATTTTTCTGAAAGTAGGCTTACATAATATGCGTCAAAAATCATTGGAAGTGTATCAACCAATTTAAAATCTTCTTTTCCGAATAACTTTTCAATAGATCTTTTAGAAAAATGCCACAAATGTCTCGGTACATCATAAGCTGCCCAAAATTGTTTGTAATGTTCGGCATCAAAACTTTTAAAATTAGGAACAGCAATTATTAATGTTCCGTTTAGCTTCAAAAGTTTTTTAAGCAACGTAATGTGCATTTCTAAATTTGGAAGATGTTCTAAAACATGCCAAAGTGTAATGACATCAAAACTGTGTTCTTCTAATTGTTCTAAATGCCTTATTTCAAAAACTGCATTATTTGTTTTTGAATTTGCAATTTGCCTTGCATTCTCATTTGGTTCAATTCCGGTAACGTTCCAATTATCTTTTTGTGCAGTTTCTAAAAAATCACCTGTACCACATCCAATATCTAAAAGTGTTTTAGATTCTGAATTAAAAGAATTAATCAATTTTAATTTCTTTTTTAATGAAATACTTCTAACCAAATGGTATACTTTTTCTAAAAGATTTCGCTTTGTATCCGTGTGCGAAATGTAATCTTCGCTTTTGTAATATTCAGATAATTTCTCTGCCTTTGGTTGAGGAAATGTTTCTAACATATCCAACGCTTCATTATAGAGAAGTTGAAAACCTTCACCTGAAACAGAATAATCTTTAAGCTCTAAATACAGTTTTTTTTGATTCATTATACGGTCATTTCGAGAGCCTCAATGACCAAATTGGTGGCTGAGGCTCTCGAAGCCACCAAGAGATGTTTCACGTGGAACATAAAATTATCTTCCCAAATACACCAATAAAACAGAAATATCATTTGGAGAAACTCCACTAATTCTTGACGCTTGAGAAATGGTAACCGGTTGAATTTCGGTTAACTTTTGTCTTGCCTCCATACTCATAGATTTTAATTTTGAGTAATCGAAATTAGATGGAATCTTTACATTTTCGAGACGGTTTAGCTTGTCTGCATTGTTCTTTTCCTTCTCAATATAACCAGCATATTTAACCTGAATCTCTGTTTGCTCAATCACTTCATTATCCAAACTATTATCAGAAATATAACTTTCTACAGAGGCAACTTGACGCATATCATCAATAGTAATATTAGGTCTTGCATACAACTTAAACATCTTATCTTGCTGTTTCACCTTTGCTGAATTCTTTGATTCTAAAACTGGATTAATTTCGTCTGGTTTCACACTTGTGTCTTTAAAAAACTGAACAAAAGCATCAGATTTTGATTGCTTTTCCTCCATTCTTCTAAGCCTTTTTTCTGAAGCTAAACCTAACTCATAACCTTTAGGCGTTAATCTGAAATCAGCATTATCTTGCCTTAACAACGTTCTATATTCAGCTCGAGAGGTAAACATACGATAAGGTTCTTCTGTACCCTTTGTAATCAAATCATCAATTAAAACACCAATATAGGCTTCATCTCTTTTTAAAGTAAAAGCTTCCTTTTCTTGTACTTTTAAGCTTGCATTAATACCAGCCATTAAACCTTGAGATGCTGCTTCTTCATAACCTGTAGTTCCGTTAATTTGACCAGCAAAAAACAAGTTCTCTACCAACTTAGTTTCTAAAGTATGCTTAAGTTGTGTTGGTGGAAAATAATCATATTCTATAGCATAGCCTGGTCTAAAGAATTTTACACTTTCGAATCCTTTAACAGAACGTAAAGCTTTAAATTGAACATCTTCTGGTAATGACGTTGAAAAACCATTTACATAAACCTCAACCGTATTCCAACCTTCTGGTTCTACAAATAATTGATGTCTATCCTTATCTGCAAAACGGTTAATCTTATCTTCAATAGAAGGACAATATCTTGGGCCAACACTTTTAATTCGGCCATTAAACATTGGCGACCTATCAAAACCTTCGCGTAGCAAATTATGAACTTCTGGACTTGTATAAGTCATGTGACAAGAACGTTGTTCTGTTAGTGGTTTTGTAATGTCTAAGTATGAAAACTTCTCTGGATTATCATCACCAGGTTGTTCTATCATCACAGAATAATCTAAAGAACGACCATCAACTCTTGGTGGAGTTCCTGTCTTCATTCTACCGGAATCAAAACCTATATCAATGAGCTCTTCAGTTATTCCGGTAGCTGCTCTTTCTCCTGCTCTACCGCCACCAAAATTCTTATCACCAATATGTATTAATCCATTAAGAAATGTTCCGTTTGTTAAGACAACAGATTTCGCTTTAACTTCAATTCCAAGAGATGTTTTAACACCAACAATCTTATCTTTTTCGATGATTAAACCAGACACCATTTCTTGGTAAAAATCTAGATTTGGTGTGTTTTCTAAAAGCAATCTCCAATCCTCAGCAAAACGCATTCTATCAGATTGACATCTTGGACTCCACATCGCAGGTCCTTTAGATTTATTAAGCATTTTAAACTGAATAGCAGACGTATCAGATACAATACCGCTATAACCACCAAGCGCATCAATCTCTCGCACAATTTGTCCTTTAGCAATTCCGCCCATTGCAGGATTACACGACATCTGCGCTATATTTTGCAGATTCATTGTAATCAAAAGCGTCTTACTTCCCATGTTTGCAGCAGCAGCGGCAGCTTCGCTTCCAGCGTGTCCTCCACCAACTACAATAACATCATAAACATCACTAAACATAACCTATGTATTAATGTTCCACGTGGAACAACTATATGATTTTGAATTTTGAATTTGCAAATATACGCTGAAATACTGTGATTTACGAACGCTTATTCAAGTAGTAGTCTTCCTTAGATCGCATAATCTGAGCATCTTCATCGGTCTTGTCTTTGTAACCACAATAATGAAGTATCCCATGAATCATCACTCTAGCTAATTCATTATCAAAATCTGTATTAAAATCTGAAGCGTTATCCTTTACTCTATCTACAGAAATATAGATGTCACCATGCACTTCTTTTCCAACTGTATAATCAAAACTGATAAT
This sequence comes from uncultured Flavobacteriaceae bacterium, assembly GCA_964517835.1. Classification (GTDB taxonomy): domain Bacteria; phylum Bacteroidota; class Bacteroidia; order Flavobacteriales; family Flavobacteriaceae; genus Winogradskyella. Next base: position 52,183 of record CAZFEV010000008.1, read on the forward strand.
GTCAGTTAAAGTGTCGTGGTTGAGGAACTCTACATTTATCTTGTGTAAATATTCGTCTGAACAAAAGATATAATTAATCTCACCTAAATTGTGTTTCTCTTCTCTAATTGTATCAAAAATCCATTTAATTTCCGTTTCAGAATTCTGCAGGTTAAAGTCGGTTTCGTAATTGAAATTAATCATTATTGCTCTTAAAATACTCTTGAAGTTTCTTCTTAAAATGATTCTGCAAAGGTAATGCCTGTCTGTTTAAGATTTCAGTAGTATTGAAATATTTTTTAGCCGTCGGTATTTGGTTGTTGTTTACATTATTGAAATCCTTTTCATTTGTTTCAGACTCACGCTTTGTGTCTTGACCTTGCATAAAAGTAGCGTTCTCTAACTTTAAAAGTTGGTGCTGAACTTCCATCATTTTTTGCAATGTCTGATTTGTAAAACCATAGTTTAAAAGGTCGAGTTCAATATCTTCCATTTGCTTGATTAGTTCACCAGCGGATTCTATTCTCACTTCTTTAGAAAGCTTATCTTCTAAGGCTTGTCTTAATTGTTGTTGCTGTTGGTAAATTTTAAACAGCTCCGCATTCTGTTCTTCTTTTCCACCTTCACCATAACCATCATTTTCTCCTTCATTTCCATCAGTAGCCTTACCATCTTTTCCGTTTCCGTTTTTACCATCACTACCATCATTCTCTCCATTACCTTCTGAATTACCTTCACCATTTTCATTACCCTTTTGACCCTGTTTTCCACCTTGTTTTCCGTTCTGACCTTCGGAACCACTTTGTCCTTCTTGGCCTGGTTGCTCTCCTTCGGGTTTATTACCTTGTTCTCCTTCTTTTCCTTCCTTGTCTTCTTCATTCTTCTTCACACCTTCTTCCATCTGCTTATTAAGTTCTTGTTGAGACATGATAATATCTTGAAGCTGTTCTCCACCGCCAGAACCTGATGATGGATTCATGGACATTTCCATATTGTCCAAAATGTCACTTAAGAAACTTGCTAATTCGTTACTTGCAGTTATTGAATATTGCTGTGAAGCCACGCCTTGATACAATCTGTTTTCTGTAAGTTGACCAAGTGCTTTATCTATATTGAAATAAACCTCAGTTATTTGCGAATTTACCTTCTCGGAAATCTTAGGTTGGCGCAAGGATAAAGCAAATAAACTGTCATCAATATGTTCAAAATGCTCTCTAAGATCGTTCTGCTTAATAATATATTTACCGTACTTATTGTTGTTAATATCTATACTATTAAACGTATTCATTAAGTCTTCTTGGTCGAAAGAAAACAACAATAGATTTTCAAGGATTTGACGAAGCGTTTCAATATCTTCAGACATTTGTTCGCCTCCGCCTCCACCTCCACCAAGCATAGACATCATTTGCTCACTAAGTTGTTTCATTTTCTTAGCAGCCTTCTTTTGCTTCTCTTTTGCTTTTTGTTCTTGCTCTTTAGCTTCTTGTGGTTGTGATTCTGATTCGCTCTTCTCCTTTTCTTCTAAAGCTTCCTTTGCTTCTTTTTGGTCAAACTCAATGCCGTCTTTTAAAAACTCATCAACAGGAACATCCATCGGTTTTTTGAGTCTTCTATCTTCTTGTTTTAAGTCTTCAATATCTTCGTTGAGTTTGTCGAATTCCTTATTTAACTCATCTTGTTTTTCTTTTGTGTTCTCTTTGTCTTTATTAGAAAGTTCTTCTTGTCTTTTAGATAAATCATCTAATTGATTAGCAATTTTTTCAGCCTTTTTCATCACATAGAAACGCTTAGTTAATTCTAGCAGTTGTTGCATGCTACGTTTCTTGTTTTTGTTTTGCTTTGCTAATTCTTCAAGTTTTTGTGTAAACTCTTCTTTGTTGATTTTATCTTTTAGTTCTTCTAATTCTTCTAGAAGTTTTTCGTCTTTTTTGAGTTGTTCCTCATTTTCCTTTAAACGTTCTTTTAAATCTTCTTTGAATTGGTCTTCTTTCTTTTCTTCTTGAAATTCTTCAAGATTATCTTGAAGCTTCTTATTGAAGTTTTTCATCAATTGCTCTTGTTGCTTTTGACGTTTTAAGAAATCTTCAAACTTCTTTTTATCATTAAAATTAAGCTCTGATTTTTCTTTTTGGGTTTTAGAAAATTCTTCTAATATTTTGTCTTGCTCTTGAAGCTTTTCGAACGTCTTACCAATGTCTTTTATGGTTTCATTTTGCTCTTGTAGTTGCTTTTGTTCTTCTTCTTCTTTTGTTCGTTTTCTGTAACTAAATATGCTACTCTTTGTACGCTTGTAATTATGAATGGCATCATTATCAAAAACTTCAAAATACAATTGATAGCTTATTCCTTCTTCGAGATTAAATTGATTTGGAAACGCACTAACAAACTCACTAAAGTTAGATTTCGAAACTGAAATTGGTGATTTTACTTTTTGAGTTTCATCATCACTTGGATAGTACACCAAATTGAGTTTTGTCAACCCAAAGTCATCGCTCGCTTGTCCGTAGAAATACAAACTTTGTTGGTCTAAAGTGTCTTTTTGAACTTCTATATTAAGTTCGGGATATAAATCTTTAACCGTGCTGATGTTGTATGCTAAATTCTCGTAATCTTTTAGCTGTGTATTACTTGTAGAAATGGTGTAATTATAGTTACTGAACAACCGCTTAGTAGCTTCAAACGTGTCACCATCACCTTTTAAAAAGCTTAAGGTGTCGTTGGCATAAATATTTACAGCATCTGTAGCATTAGTCATTGCTCTCCAAGTCACATTAGTACCCTCAGGAACGACAGCAGAACCTGTTCCTTTTAAAACCTCGTCTTGTTTCTTGGTGTAAGCTGGATAATCTAACACCATCTCAAAACTCACTAAACTTGGTGTATTAACCACTTCTAATTGATACGATTTTGAATTCACTTCATTTGCTGATAAACTAAATTCTATATCATTTTTAGGAAGACTAAACGTATATTGAAATTCACCTGGAGCGACTTGTTGCAAATAATACGATTGATCATTAAAATGTATTTGAGCATTCTCTGGAATGACATCTCCAGTCGTTGAAACATTTAACGTAAAGTCCTTACCTTCAATAGCTTGTAAAGATTCATTCATCACAAAAAACTGAAAAGGTGCTGGTGGTTCATAGGCTGTTTTGTAGTTTACAACACGCTCGTAACTATCGCTAAACCAATTGATTTTTCCTGTAATAAGAGATAACAATATAATTGCCACAGGAATTGCAGCGTACTTTAAATACTTTCTATTTGACTTAAAGTTGATGGCAGATTTAAAAGGAATAGGTTGTAAATCTTTAGACTTCTGCTCTATGCTTGCAATGAGTAAATCTGATTGCGTTGGGTTTTGTTCTAATTGTAACACATTAAGCAGTTTGTCATTAACTTCAGGAAAATGATTGCCTATTAAGCGTGAAGCTGTTTCAAAATCAATGCCTTTCCTCAAATTGAATAAATGCGCCAACGGAATTGCTATAAACTTCACAAACAAACCTAATTCAACAGCAACAAATATCCAGAATAAAAAAGTTCTTGCTGTTGGGTTTAACCACAACATGTATTCTACAAAAAGTGTAACAATGAGATATAGAAAACCTATAGCAAAAAATAAGATTGCACCTTTTAAAAGTTCATTAGTGTAATACTTTTTGATGAACTCTTGTAATTTATTTTTTATGGATTCGAAATTGCTCAACCTTCTACTTCTTTAATTGTTCTTAACTATAAAATCAAACTCAATTGAGATGCTATTCTTTCTCGACTACGCTCGAAATGACAGAGAACCTTTATTCTAACTGACTAAACTACGATTTTATTTTATAGTTGATTCATTAGGTTTTGTTAAACTCTTAGCGCAAAAACTTAGTGATGTTGATTTTTAACTTCATTTATAGTTTTATCTTTGCGGTTTAAAAGTGAAAAGACATTTCGACTGTGCTCAATGTGACAGTCACTATACTATAAAAACATGAGTCAAAACGTTCGTGTGCGCTTTGCGCCAAGTCCAACAGGACCTTTACATATTGGTGGTGTAAGAACTGCTTTATTCAACTATTTATTTGCTAAAAAACATGGTGGAAGTTTTGTGCTTCGTATAGAAGATACAGACCAGAATAGATTTGTTGAAGGTGCTGAAGACTATATCGTAAAGTCTATGGAATGGTTAAATATTCCATTTGATGAAAGTCCGGCTAAACCTGGTCAATTTGGTCCTTACAGACAAAGCGAACGTAAAGCTATGTATAAGCAATACGCAGACCAATTAATCGCTGAGGGAAAAGCGTACTACGCATTTGATACTGCGGAACAATTAGATGCGCATAGAAAAGACCATGAAGCTAATGGTAAGACCTTTATTTACAATTGGCACAACAGAGAGAAAGGACGTTTGGTAAATTCTTTAGTACTTTCTGAAGATGACGTAAAAGCTAAAATTGATGCTGGAGAAGATTATGTCATTCGATTTAAATCGCCTCAGGACGAAACTTTAGTGTTACAAGATATTATTAGAGGTGAAATAAAAATAGATACTAATATTTTAGATGATAAAGTGTTATTTAAAAGTGATGGTATGCCAACTTATCACCTTGCGAATATTGTAGATGACCATTTAATGGAAATCTCTCATGTCATTCGTGGTGAAGAATGGTTACCTTCTTTAGCACTTCATTATTTGTTATATGATGCTTTTGGTTGGGATGCACCAGAATTTGCACATTTACCATTGATTTTAAAACCTAAAGGAAAAGGAAAACTAAGCAAGCGTGATGGTGATAAATTAGGTTTCCCAGTATTTCCTTTAGAATGGAATGACCCAAAAACCAATGATGTTTCACGTGGTTATAAAGAAGATGGATATTTCCCGGAAGCTGTAGTTAACTTTTTAGCCTTCTTAGGTTGGAATCCAGGCACAGAACAAGAAATATTTAGCTTAGATGAGCTTGTAAATGTATTCGATTTAAAGAAAGTTAATAAAGCAGGTGCGCGTTTTGACCCAGATAAAACCAAATGGTTTAATCATCAGTACATGCAAGTACAGTCTAATGCTGGTTTAGCTGAAGCTTTTAAGAATTCAACTTCAGAACTTGCAGATATAAACATCAACTATATAGAAATGGTGATTGACTTGGTTAAAGAACGTGCAACATTTGTGTCTGACTTTTGGGACTTAACCCATTTCTTCTTTGCTGCACCAAAAGAATTTGATGCAAAAGCACTCAAAAAAGCCATAAAGGACGATACAAAATCACTTTTAGAAGAATTAGTTGCTGTTGTTGAACAGGCTGACGATACTTCAAAAGAAACGCTTCAAACAGCTATAAAAGGTTGGATAACTTCTAAAGAAATAGGCTTTGGTAAAGTAATGATGCCATTGCGTGTGGCTTTGGTTGGTGCTTTACAAGGTCCAGATGTCTTTGATATAATGTTTATGATTGGTAAGGCTGAAAGTCTAAAACGAATTCAAAATTTAATAGAAGCCTAAAAATTTATTAGAGCCATTAAGGCAATCATGCTTTGGTTGCCTTTAAAATCCTCAGAAATTATATCTTCCTTATTTAGCTTTCCAAGGATATTAGTAAAGCCATAAATATATTGGGCTCTAAACTTTATGTACTTAAAACCTAAAGTTGCTCCCACTACTCCATTAACATTAAACTGAGAGATATTTGTTATTGCTTCTGCTGCAATCGCTGTTTCATTAATTCTAACCGCTAAATTTTCAGGATTATTAGATTGTAATTCTAGCTTACTATTATATTGAAGCATTGTGCCAAAATCTATTGAAAACACATTTTTTACAACCTTAGCGTGCATTAAAAAGGATAATTGTGCTGCCATAAGATTGTATTCTATTTGTCTTTCAACAAAAACATCTTCATCAAAAAATAAGCCTGCAACTTCAAGATTATTATCAGACAATTGTATTGAATAACTCACATCATACCACTTATGAGGAACCTCTGCTGTGGCTGATGCATTAATTATCCAACCGTTAGATTGTGTGGTTTCAAAATTGTCTGTAAGAATATTAAACTGTGTAATTCCGCCACCAATAGAAAATCCATTTTTAATAACTACTCTTCTATGTTGCCCAAAAGAATTTGTAACAAAAGTGGTAGTTACAACTACTAATAATATAAGTTTGAAATATTTCATATAAAATTTGAGGCTTGTTCCAACAAACCTAATGAAATTATACGAATATTACTTACTTTTAATCTCTCATATACACTAACTTAAAACTATAATTATGGGTTCACCTTTTATTTATGTTATCATTTTTTTCTCAGTTATTATTTTAATATCTGCTTTCTTTATTGTGAAACAACAAACGGCAGCAGTCATTGAACGTTTTGGTAAATTTCAGAGTATTAGACATTCTGGTTTACAAATAAAGATTCCATTAGTTGACCGTATTTCGGGTAAGCTAAGTTTAAAAATTCAACAATTAGATGTCATAATTGAAACTAAAACTTTAGATGACGTATTTGTGCGTCTTAAAGTTTCTGTACAGTATAAAGTTATTCGCGATAAAGTATATGATGCTTTTTATAAACTAGATTATCCGCATGACCAAATTACATCTTTTGTATTTGACGTGGTGCGTGCCGAAGTTCCTAAAATGAAGCTTGATGATGTCTTTGTAAAGAAAGACGATATCGCTATTGCTGTAAAAAGAGATTTACAAGAATACATGTTTGAATACGGTTACGATATCATTAAAACGCTAGTAACAGACATTGACCCAGATGCGCAAGTAAAAGCTGCGATGAACCGTATTAATGCTTCTGAAAGAGAAAAAGTAGCGGCACAATATGAAGGTGATGCTGCACGTATTCTTATTGTAGAAAAAGCTAAAGCTGAAGCTGAAAGTAAGCGTTTACAGGGTCAAGGTATTGCAGACCAGCGTAGAGAAATTGCTCGTGGTCTTGAAGAGTCTGTAGAAGTTTTAAATAAAGTTGGAATTAACTCACAAGAAGCTTCTGCGCTTATTGTAGTAACACAACACTATGATACGTTACAATCTATTGGCCAAGAAACAAACAGTAACTTAATTTTATTACCTAATTCGCCACAAGCTGGTAGTAATATGCTTAATGACATGGTTGCAAGTTTTACAGCAAGTAATCAGATTGGTGAAGCAATGAAAAATGCAAAAAAGCCTAAAAACGAGGAATAGTTTTTTAAACTATTTTAATTAAAAAAACACCTTTAGAAAATTATTCTAAAGGTGTTTTTTTATGAGATTCCTGCTTTCGCAAGAATGACAAAAATCTATTTATTGCCATCCACAAAGAATAGCACCCATTATTGCTAGAGTAACCACCCAATAAGCAACATTGATAAAAATATATTTTCCGCCTTTACGTTCAAAAAGTGCGTTGATACCTAAAACTGGTAATACAAAAAACAAAGCACCTATTGCACCGTGCAATGCACCATGGCCATAAGAACGATGTACATTTCCAAATTCTTCCATGAACGCTTTAAAAGATTCTGAATCTGGATTTGTAAATGCTAATTGTTCAGCAGCTACCTGATGAATTACCATGCCATTTACAGAAAATGCCAACATAAATGATAATACTAAAGTGACGCCAAAAATAACAGCAATATTTCCACTTTTTATTTTCTCCTCAGTCATTCCAGATGCTTTCATCCAGGCGTTTCCAAATACTTTTGGGTTGTACCAAATGGCACCAACAAATAGAGGCACAGTTGCAGCAACTACAATTGCTAAAACATTTAATTCCATTTTACTTGATTTATAGTTAGTATGATTTAAAAGTACAAAACTATTTGTTAAGACAGATATTAAGGATTAGAACAAGTTGGCAATACTTGTTCTGTACTATAAAAGGTATCACAAGAATTACACATTATACTTTTGAAAAAACAAGTTGCTCTATCTACTCTAAATTGTCTACCTGATGTGGTCGTATATATACCATGACCACCATTTATTTGAATTGTAAAATCAGTACAAACATCATTCTCGTTTAGCAAGTTTGTTAGTACTCTAGAGCCTGATAATCCGAATTCACCTTCATCTATAGAAACCGTGGCGTCCATATCACCATGAAATGAAATGAGAGGTCTCATTTCAGAACTTTGTACAAAATCAATAAATGTTGCTCCCCAATTGTTAAATACGCCTTTAATTGAAAATTGATCTATTAAATTATTACCTGATCCGTTAAGACTTCCGTTTTCAACTTGAATATTGGGAATAAATGTGTTCCAGTCCTCTTGATTACCATATGTAACATTTAGGGCTGTTATTGCACCTGCACTTCCACCACCAATAAACAACCTATTTGAATCAATGTTATAATCGGATGCGTTATGTACAATATATCTCATGGCAGCATTAGCATCTTGTTGTGCCCTGTAAATAGCATTAATCCTATTTTCAGGGTTACTTGTATCCCATCCTAATCTATAGCTCATGGTTATTGCCACAAAACCTTTTTTAGCAAAAGCGACACATTCATCAGCCCAACCCTCTTTACTTCCATTTATAAAACCACCTCCATGAATTAATAAGATCGCTGGTCTGTTTTCTAAATTCTCAACATTGTCATTTGGATAATACACATCAAACTCAAGGTTAATAAGATTGCCCTGCCAATCTTCTGCTTGTCCGTATAAAACATTTGTTTCGGACGCTACATCAGATACACTAAATGTATCAATATCAGAAAACCGATTAGTATTTGTACAATAATCTAGGTCTGACCCACTAGGCTGATTTGTATTATTATCTTTTTCACAAGAAAGAAGAACTAATACTAAAATGAAGTATAATGAAAGATAAGGCTTCAATGTTGTCGTTTTTATGATCTGAATTAAAAATACAAAAAAACCTCCAAGCGAATTTCTTGGAGGTTTTGTTAATATTTGTTAGTCATTCAGACGAAGTATGAGGAAGAATCTAAGTTTATGATATTTAGCTTAACTGAACCTTAGATTTCTCGTCGTTCGTTCCTCACTCTGTCGAAATGACGTTAAATTGCTTTTGCTTCAGCAACTAAAAGCTCGTTCTTATCTTCTAATGCTTTCGAGATAAATTCATTGATAGCATCATTGCGTTCTAAGCCATTTTTAAGCAATACAGACAAGCTTAACATGGTTGCGATGCGCGTACCTGCTTTTTTTGCAGCTGTACCAAATAACGGCTCTAAATCCTCGTAAGGCACATCTTTAGCAAGCTCTAATATCTCAGCTCTTACTTTTTGCTGTTTTTCTTCAGGAAGATTAGTGTATTTCTTTCCTAATTGCTGAATGACGCTAATTGCAGAACGTTTCTGTTGCGGTTTATTATGAGACTTCTCGACTGCGCTCGAAGTGACATTCTGTTTTGGTTTTTGTTTTGCCCAAGTATCTCTTAGTCCAACTGTTTTATTAAATACTAAATGTTCCGCAGTAGAATCATTATCAACATTAAAATATCCAAGTCTTTGAAATTGAAACTGCTCTCCTACTTTAACCTCAGCTAAACTTGGTTCTACAAAAGCTTGTTTCACAGTCAGTGAATTTGGATTTAGGAATTCCATGAAGTCTTTATCGGCATGACTATCTGGTGCTTCATCCATAAACAATCTATCGTATTCTCTAACCTCAACTTTAATGGCATGTTTTATAGAAACCCAATGCAACGTACCTTTTACCTTTTTAGACGTATCCGTATCATACGTACAATGGATTTCGGTAATGTTTCCTGCATCATCCTTAACTACACTTTCTGCTTTAATGATGTAAGCATTTTTAAGCCTTACTTCTCCACCTAATTTTAATCTAAAGAACTTGTTACTAGCTTCTTCTTTAAAGTCTTCTTTTTCGATATAGATTTCTCTAGAAAAAGGTACTTTTCTAAATCCTGCGTTCTCATCTTCTTGGTTATTTTCAGCTTCTAACCATTCTTCTTTGTCTTCAGGATAATTAGTAATAACCACTTTTACAGGATTTAAAACTGCCATCACACGATTAGCTGTTTTATTTAAATCCTCTCGAATGCAAAATTCTAAAAGTGATACATCAATGACATTTTCACGCTTAGCAACACCAACTTTTTCTATGAAATTTCTAATTGATTTTGGTGTATATCCACGACGTCGTAATCCTGAAATAGTTGGCATTCTTGGGTCGTCCCAACCTGTTACAATGCCTTCATTAACCAAACGTAATAACTTACGCTTACTCATAATGGTATAACTTAAGTTTAAACGTGCAAATTCGCGCTGTTTTGGCGGCATAGGCAACTCATCTTTACTGTAATTATAAACATGGTCTCTAAACCAATTATATAACTTTCTATGAGGTTTAAATTCTAAAGAACATAATGAATGAGAAATCTGCTCAATGTAATCGCTTTCACCATGCGTCCAATCGTACATTGGGTAAATACACCAATCATCACCTGTTCTGTGGTGGTGAGCGTACATGATACGGTACATTATTGGATCTCGCATAAGCATGTTAGGATCCTTCATATCAATCTTGGCACGAAGCACGTGAGTTCCTGCTTCAAATTCACCATTTTTCATTCTTGTGAATAAATCAAGATTTTCTTCAATGCTTCTATCTCGATACGGACTCGTAGTACCAACTTGTGTTGGTGTTCCTTTTTGTTCTGCCATTACTTCAGACGTTTGGCTATCTACATAAGCTAATCCATCTTTTATCATCTGAACTGCCCAGTCATATAACTTCTGAAAGTAATCAGATGAATACAATTCGTTTTCCCATTGGTAACCCAACCAAGCAATATCGCGCTTTATAGCATCAACATATTCTTGCTCTTCTTTCGCAGGATTGGTATCATCGAAACGAAGGTTTACTGGTGCATTATACTTTTCACCTAAACCGAAACTAATACCTATAGCCTTGGTGTGACCAATGTGTAAATAACCATTTGGTTCTGGTGGAAAACGAAACCTTAGTTTATCTTTTGATAAACCATTAGCTAAGTCTTCTTCTATGATTTGCTCAATAAAATTGAGTGCCTTATAATCTGACATTATTCAAAAATTTCGACTGCAAAACTAAGCAAAATGTAACATTTATGCACCATTCAACACTTATAGAATATATAACTTAAACTAAAAAAAATGAATTACAATTGTCCAAAATGCGGAAATACCACTTATGAAATTGATGAAATGAGAGCTACAGGTGGCACATTGTCCAAAATATTTGATATACAGAATAAAAAATTCACTTCAGTTACTTGTAAAAAATGTACATATACTGAGTTCTTTAAGGCGAAAACTAGCGCAATGAGTAATATTTTTGACTTTTTTACAAATTAGCACTTCGATGCTTCGACTACGCTCAGCACAGGCTAAGCTCAGTATGACAGAAATAATGACAGAAGGTTTATCTTCGCAATATGGGAATAATAAAAGTTGAAAACATAAGAGTTTTTGCAAACCATGGTTGTTTAAAGGAAGAAACAGCTATTGGTAGCGATTATAGAGTTGATGTAGAAGTAAAAGGTAACTTATTACCTTCTGCAAAATCTGATGAATTGGAAGATACCATTGACTATGTATTACTTAATAAGATAGTTATTGAAGAAATGGCAAAACCTAAAAAACTTCTTGAAACCGTTGCTAAACTTATTATTGATCGGATTTTTAAAGAGGACCAACTTGTAGAAAAAGCTAAAGTTACAGTGAGTAAAATAAATCCTCCTATTGGTGGTGATGTTGAAAAGGTGACAATAATCCTTTCTCAAAAGCGAAAAAAGTAAACCTATATATGGTAAAACGTATATAATTTATATATTTGCCCTTGCAAAAAGGTGTCGTGGCCGAGTGGCTAGGCAGTGGTCTGCAACACCATCTACAGCGGTTCGAATCCGCTCGACACCTCTAAACTTCATGAAGCTATTACTTTTTCAAGTAATAGCTTTTTTATATGTAAATTTTAGTGCGATTCTAATTCGTCCAGTCTTAAAAAAGATATTACCCAATAGTAGTATCTTTTTTAATACTAGACTTATTCATCGCAAAGTAAATTGTAATCTTCTACGAGCTCCAATAATTCATTGCGACTATAAAGTTCATCTTCAATATAACCTACCAATTTGTTACAATCCTCAAAATATTTCTTTATGAAACTCTTAAACATGTATTTTGTCGTTACTGCTGGAACCTTCGTCGCTTTGGTTTCTGTTTCTTTAATTAAATAATAGTCTATTTTATCATAATAAATGGTTGTCTCATAGTCTTCTAAAGTATAATCAACTATTGTTTCAGTCGTTAAAGTTGTTCTAGCAAACAAACTCACTTTTCCACTTATTATTTCTTCCATTAAAATAGACCTATTCTTGCTTACCGATACATATTTAAAGTGTACAGTTCTAAAGTCTTCATCACCAAACACCACTTCTTCCACAGTATCACTACCTAATTTTTGAACTTTAGATTTTTTGTTTTTTCGATATTTAAATTTTGAAGATCCAATAGTTATTAGGCTATTAAAGTTTTTAGGAAACTTGACTAATCCTCTAAATGATTCACCATTTTTTAAAATTACCTTTGCAGGCGTCCAGGTAAATTGAGCATTTAAATTACTAACGTACAACAGTGTAAATACTAAAACTAAAGTTCTGAAATATTTCATAATTAGTAATTAAATCAGATCGCTCTGTAAATATGTCTTGGATAATCAGACATTCTAACATTATCTTTTTGAAGCTCTTTTAAAGCATCTTTTGCAATCCATTTGGCTGATGGACTATCTTCTTTTAAAATTTCTTTGGAAAATTCTATTGCTAATTTGTTTAAATCTCTATTTCGTTTACCTATACTTCTTAACGCCCAATTGACAGCTTTTTTTACATAAACTCTGTCATCATTAGCTTCTCTTTTTATGATTGGAAAAAACTGTTCAAATAAGTTATTATTAGATGTTTTATCTGCCATACAATAAGCAGCCATAATTGCAAATCCTGCTCTTTTTTCAAACTCCGAATTTCTATGTGTCCATTCTAAAATTTTAGCTAACGCAAACTTACTTTTAGCAAATAATGCCATACAGAAACTGTCACAAATTTCCCAGTTTTCAAATGTTACAACCCATTTTTCCATGAGGTCTTCGGTCACGTCTTGAGGTCTAAATATTTTACTACATAGTAATCGACCTTCATAAATACCACTGTCAAATAACTGTAATGCAAGCTTGTTGTCCTTACCTATTTCTTTAGCGATTAAACGCAAATCTTTATGATAAATACCAAGAGAATTATGAGCTGCAATACCAAACTTTTTCTTTTTAAAGGCAACTTTTTCAGGTTCCTTTAATGTATCAAAGCGTTCTATGACTTCATTATAAGTCATGACTTAATGAATAGGATTCACCTTATCTATTTGCTCTTTACCTTTTTCATAAATTTCTGGGAAAAGTCCTTGAGAGAGTAATAAAATTCCAAAACCTAAGATTACCAATGCTACAATCTTCTTTGTCTTAAAAATACGTCTTGGTGTCAATTTATTTTTAAGTCGTTTTGCAGCTGCTATTTTGACTAGATCTGTTAAAAAATATGCTGTCAACATTGTTACGATAAAAACAACCACACCATTTTCTGAACTCGTAATTGATGTACCAATAACTATAAAACCTAACCAACCTAACAAAACACCAATGTTTATGAAATTAAGAAGGAAACCTTTTACAAATAATTTACCATAATCTTTTTTTGGTAATCTTATTTTATGATGTTCCCTAACAATAGATCTGAATGATTTAGAAACTTTTATAAAGGATATTAGTCCGTAAACAATGAGTAAAACACCACCAAAAGCTAATAATTTAGGGTCGTCTTTTATCTTTTCTAACAATGTATCTGTACTCATAAAAATGAGTAGGATAAAAACCACATCTGCGAAAATGACACCTAAATCAAAAATAATTGCACTAGTAAAACCTTTTGTTGCACTAGTTTCTAATAAGACAAAGAAAACAGGTCCTATGGTAAAGGAAAGAATTATTCCGAACGGAATTGCTGTTAAGATGTCATCAAACATGTAGTTGTTTCTAGTTTACACAAATGTAAAAAACAAAACCCAATTACATACGTTTAATTCTTCCTCCAAAAACTCTTTTTTCATCAACTTCCTTAGGCTTTCCGTAAATATATACATCTCCTCCAGCCTTTATCCTAATATCGGCATATTCAGTTGCATAAACATATGCTTCACCACCAGCGCTAATACTAACTTCTGTATTTTCTGTAATAAATTCTTCACCATTAAAAACGCCGCCTGTATAAATAGAAATATCTTGATTTTTTGAACTTCCAGTCACATAAATTTCACCACCTGTTACAGCTCTGAAATTAGCATAGGTTGTTTTTATTTCAGCAGTAATTTCAGCACCTTCCTGTGTTTTAAAATCGATCTCATACTGTTCTATAGGTTCATTAAATGTCACTTTTGCGCCTTCATTAGCATCAACAACATCTACTGACGTATAATAGAGTTTTACAACTGTATCTTCACCATCATAACTCTCTTCTATAATCATTCTGATTTTTAATTTACCATTTTTGTTTATGATTTGAACATCATCCTTATTGTCACCAGCAACAACTACTTTATTCACATCGGACTTATACATCTTAAGATTGATTAAATCATATACTTTCACAGTACTGAATTCACCTATTTCCCTTTCAATAGTTTTTTGAGCAAATGCTGAAATACTACATACTAAGACTAGTGCGATTATAATTTTCTTCATTTCAAATACATTTTTTTTTAAACAGCAACGGCTACAGCAGTGCCTGTGACAGAAACCATAGCATAGTTACTAGACATAAGTTCAATTTCTACTTTAATACCAACGACTGCATTAGCGTTTAATTGCTTTGCATTTTCTTGTAGTTGCTGAAACGCTCTTTCTTTTGTGCTATCAACGCTATTTCTAATAGATGTTAGGTATTTAGACATACTGAATCCCATAACAAGTTTTTCTTCAGCAATTGCCACTCCTGTTACGATACCTAAATAATCTATTATCTTAAAGTTTTCTATTGAATTTGTTGTTGTTAATATCATAGAGATTTATGCTTTAAATATGCCTGCCATAACTCTTGAGGATTATTTACAGATAAGTTTACTGCGCCGCAAGAACCACAAATACAAGCGTTTAATTTTGATTTTTTAAAGGTATTAAAAATAAGTCTATCTGAAGTTTTTATATGAACAGACAAATCATGTTTTGCATCCATATGTCCATGGTCTACAATAGTTAAGTCATGCATTAACTTATTAGAACCACAAACACTGCATTTATCTTGTGTTGACATAATAATTTATATTTTAATTATAGATGTTAAAAAACATTTAGCATAACAAATTGTTTTTTATTCGGCTTTCCCAACCATGTAAAAGTCTAAGTGTTTCTTTACTAAATCTGTGTTTTTTACCTTGACAATTACTTCATCACCAAGCTGATACATACTATGTGTATTTCTACCAATCATTGCATAATGGTCTTGATCAAAATCATAGGTATCGTCTTTCATATCTCTTACACTTACCATACCTTCACATTTATTCTGAACAATTTCAACATAAATTCCCCAATCTGTCACACCAGAAATTACTCCTAAAAATTCTTCATCCTGATGGTCTTGCATAAAACGAATCTGCATATACTTAATAGAATCGCGTTCGGCTTTTGTAGCTAAGTATTCCATGTTGCTAGAGTGCTTACACTTCTCTTCGTATACTTCTTCATTTACCGATTGTCCACCATCTAAATAATGTTGTAATAAACGATGCGCCATCACATCTGGATAACGACGAATTGGTGATGTAAAATGGCTATAATAATCAAAAGCTAACCCATAATGACCAATATTATGCGTTGTGTATTCGGCCTTTGCCATAGTTCTTATTGCTAAGGTATCTACTAAATTCTGCTCCTTCTTCCCTACTACATCGCTTAATAATTGGTTTAATGAAGATGCTACACTATTACGGTCTTTAAAATTTAGTTTATGACCAAAACGACCAACAACATTTTGTAATTGTGCTAGTTTAGCTTCGTCTGGTTCATCATGTACACGGTATACAAAGGTTTTCTTTGGATTTTGTTTTCCTATAAACTCAGATACTTTTCTATTTGCTAATAACATAAATTCTTCAATAAGTTTATTAGCATCTTTACTTGTTTTGAAGAATACTCCAACCGGATTTGCTTCTTCATCTAAATTGAATTTTACTTCAACTTTATCAAAAGAAATTGCTCCAGTTCGCATACGTTTTGAACGCATTTTTTTAGCAAGTTCATCTAATTTTAATACAGCAAATGCAATATTTTCATCTGTGTTATATGCTTCACCAGTTAATGAGACTTCTTTCGGTATTGTAGTGTTAATGGTGGCTGAGGTTTTCGAAGCCATATCTTTACTTGTCACTTCGAGAGCCTCAGTGACCGCGACATTGGTATTATTTTCAATTATTACTTGGGCTTCTTCATAAGCAAAACGTGCATCAGAATAGGTTACTGTTCTACCAAACCATTGGTCTTTAATTTCTGCTTTATCATTCATTTTAAATACCGCAGAAAAGGTATACTTTTCTTCGTGTGGTCTTAAAGAACACACACCATTAGATAATATTTCTGGAAGCATTGGTACTACGCGATCTACCAAATAAATAGAAGTTGCACGTTCGTAAGCTTCATCATCTAAAACAGTGCCTTCTTCTAAGTAATGTGATACATCCGCAATATGAATTCCTATTTCGTACAATCCATTTTCTAAAACCGTAAAAGATAGAGCATCATCAAAATCTTTAGCGTCTTTTGGGTCTATAGTAAAGGTTAAATCTTGTCGCATATCACGACGTTTGGCGATTTCTTCTTCAGTAATAGAAGTATCTAACTTGTTAGCATATTGTTCAACTTCGTAAGGAAACTCATGCGGTAAACCATATTCTGCAAGAATAGAATGGATCTCTGTACTATGTTCACCTGGTTTACCTAAAACCTCTTTGACCTTTCCGTAAGGTGAATCTGCCTTTTCTGGCCAATCAGTTAAGGTAACTAATACTTTATCACCATCTTCAGCCTTTTTAGTTTTGTTGATTGGTACAAAAATGTCTTTATACATCTTTGAACTGTCAGCAACTACAAACGCAAAATTCTTATTTTCATGAATTTGAATGGTGCCAACATACTCGGTTTTAGCTCGATTTAATATGTTAGTAATCTCACCTTCTACCTTACCTCGTTTTCTGCGCTTGTAAGCATAAAATTCTACCTCATCACCGTCTAATGCTTTGTTTATATTATTAGATGCTATAAACACATCTTCATCAAATTCGTCACTTATAACATAACCATTTCCTTTTGACGATAAATCTAAAATACCAGTATAATACTCTGCAGAAACTATTGCTCTAAACTTACCACGATCTACTTGTTCTATTTCTTGTTTAGCTGCTAGTTTTGCTAACGTTTTTATGATTTGATTACGACTACTAGCATCATTAACACCAATAATAGCAGCAATTTGTTTATAGTTAAAGGATTTGTTACCTTCTTTTTTTAATATACCAAGAATGGTATTTGTAAGGTTTGATATATTATTTTTTCTTGACTTTTTCTTTCTTTTTCTAGCCATATATTGTTTTCATTTTTAAGTTGTCATTCTGATTAGAGTGAAGAATCTTGAATTATTATAGATTCCTGCCTACGCAGGAATGACAGTATATTAAACTTAATATCAGGAAAGAAGAACTTATTAAGTTTACAACAAAGCTACAGTATTAAATTTTAAAAATGTTTAGATAAGGTTAAATAAATGAAAAACACTTATTCACATTTAGTATTATATTAATTATTCTTTCTTTTAAAATTTTAAAAAATTATAGTGATTATTATTGTTTGTTAATAGCGGTATAACTTTTTGAAGCTTTATTTTGATAAGTGTTTTATTGAAAATTATTGAAAGGAAATTAACAGTTATAAACTGAATTAAACCATTAGTTTTTAAGCATTTTATATATGCTATTAACAATTGTTGATAACGTAATTCACTATTAATTTTTAATAATAAACTGACTTAACATAGGTTAAAAACAAACCATTTAGTGCTCATAACTTCACAAAAAATTTACATAAATAGATTTGTATGTTAACTGAAAGTTACCAATTGTTAATTTTCTGGAATAAAACAAGATATTTTTACTAAGAGTTATTGATAGATATTAACAAGTAATTAAAAGTGGTGTGAACATGTTTATAAACCTACATCTTATTTGTAATTTTGCGTAAACTTAATTTAATAACAAAGAGATTGCTTTACAGCGCTCGCAAAGACAAAAAAATGACAATTTCTATAGGTAACGATCACGCAGGTCCTGAATACAAAAAAGCAATTATTGAACTACTAGAATCTAAAGGTTATACTGTTAATAATTACGGAACAGATACAGCTGATAGTGTAGATTACCCAGATTTTGTTCATCCAGTTGCTAATGATGTAAATGATAATAAAGTAGATCTTGGTATTTTAATTTGTGGTACAGCAAATGGTGTAGCGATGACTGCAAATAAATATAAAAATGTACGTGCTGGTGTGTGTTGGACTAAAGAAATTACAGAACTTACAAGACAACATAATAATGCTAATATATGTTGTATACCTGCAAGATATACAGCTCCACAACAGGCTGTTCAAATTGTAGAAACCTTTTTAGCTACAGAGTTTGAAGGTGGCCGACACCAAAGACGCGTAGAAAAGATTAATTTATCTTGCTAATTTATTCAATGTCATCTCATTGAATAATTACTTTTTTTAGCGTATTTTGAGTGATGAGATGTTGAAACTAGTTCAGCATATAAAATACGTTTTCATTGAGTCACTCACATTCTCATAACCATTCGCATCACCATCATCAACTTAATGGTCGTAACCTTATTATATCCATTGTTTTAAACATTGCGATAACAGCGGCTCAGATTATTGGTGGTGTAATATCTGGTAGTTTAGCCTTATTAAGTGATGCACTTCATAATTTTAGTGATGTACTCTCATTAATAATTAGTTTAGTTGCTAATAAACTGGTAAGAAAAAAAGCGTCATTACAGCGAACGTTTGGTTATAAACGCGCTGAAATTTTAGCCGCTTTTATCAATGCAGCGTCCTTAATTATAGTTGCAATATTTTTGATAATTGAAGCTGTTGAACGTTATAGAAATCCACAGGAAATTGAATCTAACCTTGTTATTTGGTTATCTATAATTGCCATTTTAGGAAATGGTTTTAGTGTTTTATTACTTAGAAGCAATGCTAAAGATAATATGAACATGAAAACCGTTTACCTGCATCTATTTACTGATATGATGGCAAGTATAGCGGTTTTAGTAGGTGGATTATTAATGAAGTTTTATCAAATATGGTGGATAGACAGTCTTTTAACTTTCGCTATTGCTATTTACCTTATCGTTATGGGTTGGGACTTATTAAAAAGTTCATTTAAAGTACTGATGTTATTTACACCAGACGCGACTTCAGTGAAAGCAATTGTTGAAGATATTGAGTCTCTTAATTTAGTAAAGAACGTTCATCATGTGCATATCTGGCAACTCAATGAAGATGAAACTCATTTAGAAGCTCATATAGATTTTAAGGAAGATATTACGCTTTCAAGATTTGATGTTATATTGGGAGAAATTGAAACCATTGTAAAACAAAATCATGGTATTAATCACGTTAACATACAACCAGAGTTTGGTAAGCGAGATGCTAAAGATATAATTGTTCAGGATTAGATATATGTTAGAAATACAAGTAAAAACTTTTAATGAATTAACCTTATCTGAATTATATGACATTTTACAATTGAGATCTGAAGTCTTTGTGGTAGAACAAGATTGTGTATATCAAGATATCGATGGTAAAGATCAAAAATCTTTACACGTTATAGGTTTTAAAGCTAAAAAAATAGTGGCTTACACACGTATTTTTAAAGCTGGTGATTATTTTAAGGAAGCAAGTATTGGTAGAGTAGTGGTCAAAGAAAATGAGCGTCATTACAAATATGGATATACCATAATGAAAGCTTCAATTGAGGCTATTAAAAGTCATTATAATACCTCGGATATAAGGATTTCTGCACAATGTTATCTCAAAACGTTTTATAACAATTTAGGATTTAAAGAAGTAGGAGATGAGTACCTTGAAGATGGAATTCCACATATAAATATGCTTATTTCTTAATTTTAGACATTACTAATCCCCAAATTTTATCGTCTTTATTATAATCTAAAGCAGTTATTTCATAACCTTCTTTCCATCCTTTTTCAATCTCTTCTTTCGGAAAATCTATACGTGTTCTCCATCTTTGATTAGTATATTTAGAACCTTTAGACATTACTATAACCCATTGACCATTACCATACGAAAAAGAGGTAATGTACTTACCATTATCCCAACCCTGTTTTATTTTTTCTTGCGGCATAGTTGCATCTCTAAAAGTAGACTGACTATAGTAACCTGTGCCTTTAGACATAACTAAAACCCAAACATCTTTTTCATAGCTAATTTGTGTAATTGCTTTACCATCATCCCAACCTTTATTTATTTCTTCGTTGGGATAGTTGATTCTTGTTTTCCACGATTGACTATAGTAACCTGTACCTTTAGACATTATTGTTGCCCAAGCACCATTACCATAGGTTAAAGATGAAACTAACAATCCGTCATCCCAACCTTCTTTAATTTTATCTTTAGGAAATTCTTTTCTTGTAAACCACCTTTGAAAATTATGTTGAGTTTTTTTTGTAAAGTCAACAATCCATTTGTTTTTAGCGAAAGCCAAAGAATTTATATCATAACCTTCATCCCATAAGTCATTGATATCTAATTTTGGAAAAGAGGATCTTATAAGCCATTTCTCTTTGTAAGATCCTATATTATAATTAGTAATGTAACCTAAATCGGTATCCTCTGGTATTGTACTAATATTAGTTTTATTTACTGAACTTTTATTTGATGTATTTAATGAAGTAGTAGAGCTTTGTATTGGTCCAGTACTATTAGTTAATTTTAACATTAAAAGTTTATCGTATTCAACTTCATAAGATTTAAAATAACTTGAGACATAACTTTCTGTAAAATTATTTGGTATTATTTCTTTCCAATAACTGACTCTAGTATAATAATCTCCTTTATTATTTTGGTTCATTCCATAATCATCTATATGCATTGGTGCAGAGTAGTAGCCACCTTTTTTAAAGAAATAGAAATTATCAGCATTATAACTCGATCCACTACCTATTACTATCTTAGCATTTCTTCCATCCCAGTAATAGCCTTTAATTCCGTCATTATTAAATGGTATTTTATAGCATTGAAACTCTGCAACTTTAGGTAATCCATTAATAATATACTTTACGCGCATTTTAGCATCAGTATCACTTTTATACATTAATAACCCTGTATATGTCACATTATTTGAAGTCCAGCTTGTTTCGTAGAATTTTTGCTGGGCTACACTTAGGTTGAAACAAATAATAAATGCAATAGGATAAAAGAAATTCTTCATAACGTGAAAGTGTTTAGAAATAGTCAACTTTTAGTTAAGTTAATTATTTTCTGAGAAGACAATGATATTAATCGACTAAAAGAATCTAAAATAGTTTTAAATACAATGTGTGTAAAATAGTTACTTCCTAGGTTTTAAAACTCTAGTAACTAAAATTTCAACACGTCTGTCTAGTTCAGGCTCGCCGCCAAGTGGAAACTTACGTTTATGACCTACAAATTTCATTCTGTAGTGCTTCACACCTTTTTTAATGAGATAATCATATACTGCTTTAGCTCTAGCCAATGATAAATTTCGAATTTTTGTTTTGCGGTCTATAGCATCTCTTGTACCATGCGTACAGCAAACATGGCCTTCTATTGTAAAATAAACATCTGTGCGTTTTACAAGTACCTCAGCAATTTTATCTAATGCAGCCATAGATTCTTTGGTTAAAGTACTATAACCTGTACGAAATAGAATATTTTGTAATTGAATTTTATCACCTTCTTTTAGCTCACCGCTTAATAAATCTTCAGTAGTTTCTTTTTTAGGCTGTACTTTCTTCTCTCTTGGTGGATCATAAGGTTGAACGATGATTTCAACTTTTCTATTTAATCCACGGATTTTGTATAGGTCGTTATCGTTAACAACATTAAGTAATATTTCACCTTTACCATCAACATTAGTAATTACAGATTCATCAAATTCGTTGTTAGAAAACACTTCTTTTATGGCATCTGCGCGTTGTTGTGAGAGTACCATATTGTATGAATCACTTCCTCTATCATCACAAAAACCATAAATAGATATTTTTTTGATATCAAGATTTTCTATTTCTGATAAAAATAATAATAAACGACTCTCTTCTGTTTCTGGAATATCGTATTGATCAGTTAAAAAATACACTTGATGTTTTATCTCTTTTTGTGCAATTGAGAACTGACAAACTAAGGTTAATATGACTATAATTAGGGACCTCATTTTAATTGAATTTAAGAATATTCAATAATTATCTGGTATGTTAAAGATATATAATTTTAATTAATTCCTTCAAATTACTGAAATACAGAAGTCTAACAACTTTTATAATACAACTACTTTCTTAGGATATTATTATACTGCTGCTGATTATTAAGAATACTTATAGCTTCCTTAATTTCTGTATTGTTTGCTGTGTAATAATTATAAAGCCCTTCACTGTGGAAATAACGTTTTATGATTTCATCTGTTAATAAGGCTTTAAGTTGTGTTTTATTTTTGTCTATAGCACTACTTTTGTAAGCTTTAATTTCTGAAACCAAGTTTTCATAATCAGAAGAAATTACAGCATTTAATTCTTCATCTTCTGCAGTTATCATCAAATCGTTGAGAGCTTTTTCAGTTTTAGTTTCAAAATCAAATCCGGTTGACTTTAAATACTTTTTAAAGTCCTTAAAATCATTTTCTGAAAACTCAAAAGCGGTTAAATCTTCAACTGTATTATTGTAATAGTAATCAGTTGCGAAATTGAAAACTAAATTATCTTTTAAGATTGTTTTTGTGATTGGTGTTTGTTTAGATAATTCGACTTCTATATCTGGTTGTACGCCACCACCATCATACACCGAACGCCCATTTCGGGTTTTAAATTCGTTGTAATTTTCTTGTTTTACACGAGTAGCTTTTCCATTTTCATCTCTATTCCAATAATCTAATGCTTGTATACAACGACCTGAAGGTGTATAATATCTTGAAATTGTGATTTTCATTTGTGTACCATAAGTTAAAGGCTTAGGTCTTTGTACTAAACCTTTACCGAAACTTCTGGAACCCACAACAACTGCTCTATCCATATCTTGTAAAGCACCCGAGACAATTTCGCTGGCAGACGCACTGCTTCCATCGATTAAAACAACTAATGGAATTTCAGTATCTATAGCGTCTCTTTTGGTATAATACGTTTTATTATACTTTTTTACTTTGGACTTCGTGGTTACAACCAATTGGTTTTTAGGCACGAAAATATTAGTGACATTGACAGCTTCATTTAGTAAACCACCTGGATTTCCTCTTAAATCTAAAATAAGCTGTGTTGCGCCTTGGTTTTTTAAACCTCTAAGCGCTCCAAGTGTTTCTGCAGAAGCTTTTTTATTGAATTTTCTAAGCACAATATAACCTGTCTTATCATCAATCATTGAGTAATGCGGAACAGCTTTAATCTCTAGAGATTCTCTTATAATTTTTACGGTATTTGTTTGTCCTTGACGTTTGTAGGTAATATTAACTTCTGTACCTGCAGCACCGCGCAACATATTAGCAGCATCATTTTCATAATCCTTAACATTAATGTCATCTAGTTTAATAATTTCATCACCAGCTTTAAGTCCTGCTTTGTCGGCAGCATAGTTTTTATAGGGTTCTACAATAACGAGTTTGTCTTTTAAGGTTAATACCTTAGCACCAATACCAGTATAATCACCAGCATTATTAATTCTAGAGGCTTCAACATCTTGCTCATTGTAGAATTGCGTATAAGGATCAAGGTCATCTAACATACTCTTTATCGCTGTATCCATTAAATCGCCAGGATTGGTTTCATCAACATAATTCATGTTGAGCTCTTTAAAAAGCGTTGTAAAGATTTCAATCTGTTTAGCAATCTCGAAGAAATCATTTTTAAAAGCCGTTGTACTGATAAATACAACAACGGCAAACACAGGAATTAAGAGTCTTTTACGTTTCATTTCTTATTTCTTTTTTTAAGCCTTATTCTAATGAAATATACTAATACAATTACAATTATTATAAATGGCCAGATATATAATATGCCTAAGAAGAAGTTTGATAAGCCATCAAATCCAGATACTAAAGCATTCCACATTTTAGAACCATAAGACTTTGTAACTTTAGATTCAACCGTTACTTTATAAAATTCAATATTTATAGTACTTAAAGAAACTTTGTTATTTAAATATTTTAATCGGCCTTGCTTGGCTTCAATTTCTTCTCTTATTTGTGAAAGCTCGCGTTCTATTTCTAGAATTTCTTTCACATTTTTTGCCTTATTTAAAAGTTCAAGGTATCTGTTTTCAAGTTCTCTTTTAGCTTTTAATCGCGCTTCTAAATCAATAAATTCTTCTGTAACATCTTTTAAGGTAATTTGTTTATTGTCAAAATAGTCAACATTAACACTTATATCATCTATAGTAGATTGAAAGTTTTTTGTCGGAATCCTAATGATTAGATGTCTCGAAGTTCTGTTATAGCCTTTATTAGATCTATCATCTTGTATATAACCATTATACTTTTTTAAAACGGTAACAATATCATTGTAAGTGGCATCAACGTCTTTAGTTTCAAACGATAAATAGGATTCCTTAATGAGTTTAAGATCCTCTTCTGGTTTTTGCAGAGAAACGGCATCATTGAGAATCATTTCAGATGCTTCGTAATCATAGACGTTTTCACTATTAGAAACTTCATAATCATCATAAGATTTATCAGTTCCTTTAGAGCATGCTAACGGAATTATTAATACAAATAGGTAAGCTAAATATTTCATGATACGTTTATTTTGATGTTTTGTCTAAAAACTTTTCTAGTAAAGTTTTCATCTTACTGTTAAGTTCATCAAAAGTTGTTACATCCTTACTAAGGTATAAAATCATAAACGCGTACGATGTTGAAGTATTGTTAAAATAAAGCGGTTTGTTTAATCTGTAAGCTTCACGCATTAAGCGCTTTATTTTGTTTCTAGCTACGGCAGTTTTATGCAGACGTTTACTTACAGAAACACCTGTCTTTAGTAAACATTTATCTTCAAAATCGGTTTGTAAATAGATAAGTTTTAACGGGTAGGCTGTTACCGCTTTTCCCTTGGTAAAAAGATCATCTATCTGTTTTTTACTTTTAAGCTTATCCTTTTTACCGTATTTGAATGACATTACATTGTGTTATATGCTGTAAAAATAGAATTGTATTTCCGTATAACCAAAGCGCGGCCTTGTATACCCATGACAAAAATCATGTTTTAGGGGTTTAAATAACACTAACTTACAAGTTACAATGTGTTTAAGTGTAATTTATTATGGGACGTTTAGATGTTAAACAGCTTAAAGACCCCAAAGACAAAGCATTATATATTCATCACCTTATAAAAGATTTGAAGGCTTTAGATATAATGCTCAAAGAAGACCTCGTTGAGAAAGAACCAATACGTATTGGGGCAGAGCAGGAGTTCTGTATTACCACCAACGAATACTTTCCTAATAACAACAATATAGAAGTTTTAAAGACGATTAATGATGATCATTTTACGACTGAAATAGGAAAGTACAACCTAGAGATTAACTCTGATCCGTTTGAATTAAAAGACAAGTGTTTTTCAAAATTACATCTTCAGTTAAAGACTTTACTTCAAAAAGCGGAAGAAGGCGCTAAACGAAAAGAATCAAAAATCATACTTACAGGTATATTACCTACAATACGATTGACACATATATCGGAAAAGTACATGACCGATAAGCCAAGATATAATGTCTTAAATGAATCTATCAAATCTTCTAGACGCGAGAATTTTAATATTCATATAAAAGGTGTTGATGAACTCAATCTTATACATGATTGTGTTATGTTAGAAGCCTGTAATACCAGTTTTCAAACGCACTTACAAATTCATCCAGAAGAGTTTGTGGAAAAATACAACTGGGCTCAAGCCATTTCAGGACCAGTTTTAAGCAGTTGTAGTAATTCACCGATATTGTTTGGTCGAGAGCTATGGGCAGAAACAAGAATTGCTTTATTTACACAAAGTATAGATACCAGAGCAAATTCTTTTATACATAACGAAAAACAGTCTAGAGTCAGTTTTGGTGTAGACTGGGAAAGGGGTTCTGTCACAGATATTTTTAGAGATCATATATCGCGATTTAGAAGTTTATTATCTTCTAATGAACATGAAGACAGCTTAGAAATTATTAAAAATGGCGGTATACCAAAATTACGAGCACTTCAATTACACAACGGTACGGTTTATAAATGGAATCGTGTGTGTTATGGTGTTGGTGGAGGAAAACCCCATTTAAGAATTGAGTGTCGCTACATACCTACAGGACCAACCTTAACTGATGAAATTGCTACCATGGTATTTTGGACAGGCTTGATGCTAGGGCAATCTAAAAAGTATGCTAACATCCATGAAAAGATGAATTTTAAGGATGTTAAAAACAACTTTTTTAAAGCTGCTCGAAATGGAATTGAAACCAAGTTTAGATGGAATGGTGAGTTAATATCTGCTAAAAAATTAATTTTAAATGAGTTATTACCTCTTGCTGAAGCTGGATTAAAAAAAGCAAACATTGATCAAACAGATATGAAAACGTATTTGTCAATAATAGAGAAAAGAGTGAAGTCTCAAACAGGATCACAATGGATGGTTAGCAACTATAGACAGCTCCAAAAGACGAAAACAAATTTTGAATCTGTTCAGCATTTAACTGCGTTTATGCACAAATATCAATTAAGCGAAGAAACCATTGATCAATGGAAAGACTTAAATTCTGATAACGATATCGAAATTTCTAAGATTGTTAAGCACAATATGAATACCAAGATATTACTTGTAGACCAAAACGATAGCTTAGAATTGGTAAGTAGTATTATGAAATGGAAAAACATTCATCACCTTCCAGTAATTAATAAGAAAAAAGAACTTACAGGTTTGTTGTCTTGGACAGATCTTATAAAACTTGGCGATAAAGATTTACATCTTATTGTAAAGGATGTAATGACTAAAGATTTAATTACAATTTCTCAAGAAGCATCTTTAGATGATGCTAAAAACCTCATGACTTCTAATAATATAAATTGTTTACCCGTAGTGCGACGAAACAAATTATTAGGTATAATAACTTCATCCGATTTATAAGGAATGCACAAGAACTTAACCATAAATAGAGTAGATTCAGACAAGACCAATAGGGTTTTTCATCATTTAAAAGGAACCAAACCAGGTGCCACTATTGTTTTTTTTGCTGGTATACACGGCAATGAATTTGCTGGTGTTAATGCTCTAAATTCTATTTTATCTCAAGTGAAACATGAAGACATATGTGGCGAAATTTATGGTGTTTATGGTAATATTAAGGCACTTAAAAAGAACAAGAGGTATTTAGATGCAGATCTTAATAGATTATGGACAACACGCAGGTTAGAGATACTCAAAAAGAAGAAAGTATTTAATAATGAAGAGTTAGAACAGAAATTTCTTTTTGAATTCATTAATAATTTGTTGCGTAAAAATACACAACCTATTTACTTTATAGACCTTCACACGACTTCAAGTAAAACACTGCCATTTATCACCATTAATGATGCCATGATAAATAGAAAGTTTTCGTCTTGTTTTAATATTCCTGTGGTTTTAGGAATAGAAGAATATCTCGAAGGACCACTTTTGAGTTATCTCAATACACTCGGTTATGTGTCTTTAGGTTTCGAATCTGGTCAACACACTGATCCTGATGCAGTAAAAAACTGTGAAGCATTTGTTTATTTAGCATTGACAAATTCAGGAAACTTAACAAGTCCAGATGATCAGAAGTTTAGGTATTATTCAAAAGTGTTAAAACATGCTTCTAACAGTGTAAATTCTATTTTTGAAGTGGTTTATAAATATCATATTAAGCCAAGAGAAGCTTTTAGAATGTTAGACGGATTTGAAAGCTTTCAAGACATTAAAAAAGGCACCTTTCTTGCGGTTTCAAATGGTAATGAAATACATTCAGATTATTCAGCGAAGTTGTTTATGCCATTGTATCAAAAAACAGGTAATGATGGCTTCTTTATAATTAAACACATCCCAAGATTTTTTCTTAAACTTTCTGAACGACTAAGAAAAGCAAAAGCAGATCATCTATTGACGTTTTTACCTGGTATAAGTTGGTACAATAAAAATGAAGGTATTCTTAAGGCAAATCTTTACGTTGCTCGTTTTCTAACAAAGTCTATTTTTCATCTTTTCGGATACAGAAACAAACAACTAGGCGAAACTCATTTACTATTATACAATAGAGAACGCGTTGCTAAAAAAAGTATGTACAAAAACGAATCTTGGTATTAATATAAAAGCCACAATTACAAAATTGTGGCTTTAGTTTTATAAAAAATATGTTTGTTAATTAAGAGACATCGTGTTATTCTCTCTATTAACGTCTGCCATCATTTTAGAAGAATCTATTTCAACAGATTTTACAGGTTTGTTTGCTTCAAAACTATATGTTGGCATTGCCCAAGCCCAATCATTAATTATTGTTGCTGAGGTTGGTTTTTCACCACGCATCATTTGTAATGGAATATAAAATTCTTCCACAGAACCATCTGTGTAAGTTACTGTTAGGTCAATAGGCATGGGCATTAAACCAACTCGGTTTAAAGTTATTGTCTTACCATCTATGGAATTAATTGCATAATCAATAGTATTGGTAGTTTGTCCAAAATCCATAAGATACCAGTCTAGTTCAAAATCTGTAATGCGTTCGGCAGTACGAACAATATCCATAGGTTTAGGGTGTTTAAAAGCAAAGTCTTTGAAGTACTTTTTTATGGTCTTTTTTAAATTTTCTTCGCCTATTATATATCCTAGTTGAGCTAAAAAAACTTCACCTTTACTATAAGCCGAAATACCGTAAGCTCTATTAAATTCATAGCGATCTGCATGTGTTGTTAGTGGTTGTTCATAACCAGAATTTGCAAGTCCAATATAGTTAGTGTAAGACCTTGAGTGCGGATTTTCAACCTTATTTTCTCTGAGTTCATTTTCAGCTAAATTAGAGATGTATACTGTAAAGCCTTCATCCATCCATTCGTGTTTAGATTCATTTGAAGCTAATAAAAACTGAAACCATGTATGCGCCATTTCGTGTGCTGTAACGCCTAATAAACTACCATACTTACGTTTTCCGGTAATCAAGGTACACATTGCATATTCCATGCCGCCATCACCACCTTGAATAACAGAATATTGATCATAAGGATACTGACCAACTTGCTCACTAAAAAAGGTCATTAATTTAGCGGTATCTGGTTGTAGTTTTTTCCAGTTTTCTATGTATTCTGGTTCTAAGTCTTTTTTATAATAAAAATGCAACGTAGGACCATTAGGCATTTCAAATTTATCATGAACAAAATCTGGATCAGCCGCCCAAGTAAAGTCATGAACATTTGGTGCATTAAAATGAAGGGTCTTTTTACCTTTTTTCGCTTTTGTTTCACTTTGAAGATATCCTGTACCACCAACTACATAGCTATTATCTATAGTTAGCTTTACATCAAAATCTCCCCAAACGCCATGAAACTCTCTTCCTATGTAAGGATCTGCATGCCAACCTTCGTCATCATACTCAGCCATTTTAGGATACCATTGGGTCATTGACAATGCGACACCTTCTTTGTTGTTTCGTCCAGATCTGCGAATTTGCTTTGGTACCTGAGCGTCAAACAACATGTCAAAAGTAACTTGTTCTCCTGGTTGAATAGGTTGCGCTAAGGTTACTTCTAATACTGTACCAACAGTCTCATAAGTAATAGCTTTACCGTTCTGTTTAAGACTATTAACTTTGATATACCCGATTTCATTAGGTAGAAGCTTACTAATACGATCACCAACTCTAGGATCAGTATCTTGTATTGTACGAGAGCGTACGTCCATTTCGCTTCCTGGCTGAAATGCATTAAGATATAAATGATAATACACTCTGTTTAGTACGTCTGGAGAATTGTTAGTGTATACAAGTTTCTGCTTACCTTTATATTGATAAGATTTGATATCCATATCAATTTCCATGTCATATTTAACATGTTGTTGCCAATAACCGTAAGTGGCATTATTTTTCTCGATACTAGCTGAAGGCTTTTCACTTGCCCCACAAGACAAAAAAATTGTAAAAACTAATAGATAAAGAAGATGTCTTTTCATTTGTTTAATTGATTTTTGACGCCATAATTAATGCGTTATAAGCATTAGCTATTTTACCAGAAGTAGATAATTCTGAAAAAGGTCTTACATCTTCAGCATCACCACCTACAACAACCTTTGTGGTTAACGGTAAACCAGAATCTACAATAACTTGTTTTACTTGAGCAGCTGTTAATTTAGGATATTGAGATCTTACTAAAGCCGCAATACCAGCAACGCCAGGCGCAGCCATAGAAGTTCCACTATTAAAGTCATATTCGTTTTCAGGCATAGTAGCATAGATTCCAGAACCTGGAGCAAAAACATCCACATTTTTTTGTCCATAGTTAGAAAAACCAGAAACCATTTTAGCACCATAATTTTGAGTTAAAGAACCAACTCTAATGTAAGTGTCAGACACCTCAACAAAGTTGACGTTATCGTCTGGGAAGTTTGGCTCAACATCTACATCTTTACTATCGTTACCTGCTGCATGAACGAATACCACATCATTATCTGAGGCATACTTAATGGCATCTCTTACCCATTGTGAATACGGCGAAAAAGACTTCCCGAAACTACCGTTAATAACTTTAGCACCATTATCAACAGCATATCTTATTGCTAAAGCAACATCTTTATCGTACT
>CAZFEV010000009.1:0-77263 GCA_964517835.1 uncultured Flavobacteriaceae bacterium
AAAAAATAATAGAATTGCTACAAGCGGTATGCAGGTTACTATCCAAATAAAATCCACTAAACTTTTAAGAATAATTAACTTCTTCATTTTCAAAAATTATTGTTTTACGATAACAAAAATAAATAAAATTATTGAAAAACAATAATTTTTTACAAAAACATACTATTCCAACATTAGTTATATTTGTATCATATGGATGCAATAATTACCTATAATAGAAAAATACCTATTTATAAATATGCACTTGGTTTTGCGGCAATTGGTGTAGGTTTATTAGGGCTATTTAATTTAGTAATCTTTAGTATAGTACCACTTCTATTTGGTTGTATGATGCTAAAAACTGAAGGTTCAGAAATAGATTTAGAATCTAAAACCTTCAGAGAAACAAACTCAATTTTAGGTATCAAGATTGGTAAATGGCGTCCACTACCAACTATAGACTACATCTTAGTTTTTGCTACTAATGAGAATATCACTGTACGTGCATTGTCTGCAGAAACTACGAACGCCTTTCCTATCATCGACTTGAATTTATTCTACGATAACAACAAGAAAATTACAGTGTATCAAACAAAAAGTAAAGCTGATGCCTTTGATGTCGCTTCTCATATTTCAGAAGCCTTATTAATTGACATATTAGACGCTACCGAAAAAGGAGAATCTAAATGGTTAGAAAAATCTAAGGTGGTTTAATATTTGGTATGCCAAACACATTTGTTACCATAGCGCGCTACACGTATTCTTCGGAAGCACAAATCATCAAAGGTCGCTTAGAAGCTGAAGGTATAGAGGTATTTCTAAGAGATAACATTACTATTGATACTGATCCATTGGTAAGTAATGCTATAGGTGGTGTAAAACTTAATGTCCTGTCACAAGACGAAGAAAAAGCCAAAGAAATTCTAAAATCAATTTCAAACTTCACTCTTGATGACCAAGGTAACACATTACTATGTCACAATTGTGGCAGTGAAAATATTAGCCTTTATTCCACTTTAAACAGCTTTAAATCCATGATGAGTTTTATTATTGGATTTATTTCTGGTACACTACCATTTAATGCACGATACGAATATCTATGTGATGATTGCAATACCAAAATTAAGTCTAAAGACTAATCAACTTGTTATAAGCACTTTTTAGCTTTTTTACAACCTCACTAATCTCTTCTTTATTCAATTGCCCAAACCCAAACCGAATGGCACAAGTGCTTTTATCTTGATATAAAATGGTTTTTGGTAGAAACACATCCAATTTTTCTGCTTCTTCTGCGTATTTCACTAAGGAAATAGGTGTAACAAACTCTAACCAGATTGCCAATCCACCAGACGGTTTTTGATAATTTATAATTCCATTGAATGACTCATTTAAACAGTCACATAGCCAATCTAAACGTTCTTTATAAGTAAGAATATTCTTTTTTAGTAATCTATAAATTTCACCTTCAGAAATTAATTCAGATAATATTTGTTCTTGTATAACATCACCTTGCTGATCTAACAACTTAAGGTAATTATTAGCTTCAGAAATCAAACTTCTAGGAGCAATTACAAATCCTGTTTGAAAACTAGGAAATAAGGATTGTCCCATTTTACCCAAGTAGATGACCATACCGTCAGAATCTGCGGTTGACATTGGTAACATTGCAGAACCTTCAAACTGAAAGTCATAATCAAAGTCATCCTCTATAATAGCAAACCCAAATTCTCTAGCCAACTGCAAAAGTTTTAATCGTCGTTCGGCACTTAGAGTACTCGTTGTTGGATAATGCCTATGCGCAGAAACATATACACATCTTATTTTGTTCTTTAAAA
The DNA here is from genome assembly GCA_964517835.1 of uncultured Flavobacteriaceae bacterium. Classification (GTDB taxonomy): domain Bacteria; phylum Bacteroidota; class Bacteroidia; order Flavobacteriales; family Flavobacteriaceae; genus Winogradskyella. The sequence continues at coordinate 1,815 of CAZFEV010000009.1, forward strand.
AATGTGTTCTAATATAATCTACATCTAATCCATCTTTATCAATGGGGATTGTTCTAATCGTTGCTCCTGCTTCCTGAAATATGGTATTTGAAGAATAATGACTCAGCTCACCAACCAAAACAATATCACCTTTTTTTATTAATAATTGAGATACAATAAAGAGACTCATTTCAGTACTTCTTGTGCTCAAAATATTTTGTGAAGAAATACGGAATCCTCTAGTCGCATTCAAAAAATTAGATAATTGTATTTTAAAGGTAGATATCTCAGAAGTATCTGTTCTTTGGAATTTATGCTGTAATGACTTTCGTTTCATTGTAGCTGTGTACCATCTCGAAAATTGATACACCGGATGCAATCTAAAATCAGGTTGACCATCACTAATTTTATACTTTGCGGAAGTGTCCTCTTGGGTTGAGGCCAAATGAAAAGACGTTTGAAACGGAAAACCTGCTGTTTCAGGATAGTTATATGCTTGATTTACTTTTTGCGCCGTTGCTTTAATCGCTGCACTAGTCTGTTCTGGCACCAATACAAAAGTACCTTTATTAGCAATAATATCTACCCAACCTTGCGAAGCGAGTTCATCATAAATCGCTACAGCCGTATTTCTATGTACCTTTAAAAGACTTGCTAAAGCTCTAGTACCAGGTAATTTTGTCCCTTTTTCGATGTAACCACGTTGTATAGCATTTATAAATTGCTGAGCTACTTGAATATACACAGGTTGCACCAATGATTTATCATAAGTGATAAGTTGCTTTAAAATATCAAAAACCGGACTACTCAATGTTTTGTAACTGGACTATTATAATCGTCCGGAAAGTTACGACTTTTGCAGCCTCAAAATAAATGAAGACATGTTAAAAAAGTTTAGCTTATTTACAGCAATGACAATTGCGTTTTTTCAACTTAATGCGCAAGAGATTCCACAACAAGAATTGGACTCTGTAGTGGTAACAGGTACACGTATAGATTTACCTTTTAGAGAAAACTCAAGAACCATAAATATTGTAACTTCAGAAGACATAAAAAACAGCGCTGCTGTTAATGTTGCTGACTTATTGCAACAAGTTGCTGGTGTAGATATAAGACGTCGTGGTACTGGTGGAAGTCAAGCAGATTTATACATTAGAGGTGGCGGATTTGACCAAACTTTGCTCTTAATTGATGGCATCAAAATGGATGATGCTCAAACTGGTCACCACACCATGAATGCCGCTTTACCTATTGAAGTTATTGAACGTATCGAAATCATAAAAGGTCCTGCAGCTCGTGTTTTTGGACAAAATGCTTTTACAGGTGCTATAAACATTGTGACTAAGAAAAGCCTGAACAATACAGTATCTGCAAATTTAGAAGCTGGTTCATTTGGTCAACTAAATGGTAACGTAACTGCTGGAGTTGAAAAGGAAAATTCATCTCACATTATTCATGTTGGTCGTGTAACTTCTGAAGGTTATAGAAATAATTCAGATTATGATAATTCTAACTATTTCCTAAAAAGTACGTTCAATAAAAAGGCACAGCCAATAGAAATGATTGCTACATTCTTTGAACGTAAGTTTGGTGCCGAAAACTTCTACACAACAAATCCTACTTTTAACGAATATGAGGAAACTCAAAATAGTTTAATTGCGTTTACAACGACTTTTAGAAAAAACAAACTAAAAATTCAGCCAAGAGCATATTGGAAACGTAATCAGGATATGTTCTTATTAAGACGTAATGACCCAGGATTTTATAGAAACTTTCATATTACAGATAAAATTGGTGCGGAAGCTAACGCTTCATATACGTCTGAGTTAGGTATTACAGGTTTTGGTGTAGATGTGTCTAAAATTTACATAAGAAGTAATAATCTTGGCAATCGTAATCGTTTCATGACAAATGTTTTCTTAGAACATAAGTTTTCGTTTGCAGACAACAGATTAGACATTACACCTGGTGTAGCACTTACATATTTCTCTGATTTTAAATTTCATGCATTTCCTGGTTTAGATATCGGATTTGACATTACACCAGATTTAAAAGCTTATGGTAATATTGGTTATACCTACAGAATACCTACATACACAGACTTGTTCTATAGTGACCCAGTAACTACAGGTAATGCAGACCTAGAACCAGAAGAAGCATTTGCACAAGAATTAGGTATTAAATACATCACACCAAAATTTAGAGCCTCTTTAGCATTCTTCAATAGAGATGCGCAAAACCTTATTGATTATGTGCGACCTAACACTGATGAATCTGTATTTTCAGCAACCAACATTGCAGAAGTTAACACTAAAGGTTTAGAGTTTGATGCGTCATACAATTTCAAAATAAATGGTAAAAACCAAACTTTAAACTTTGGTTATGCCTATTTAGATGATAACATTCTAGATCAGAACGAAGAATTATCACGATACTCGTTAAGAACTTTAAGGCACCAGTATACAACGCGTTTAAGCACGCAATTACTTAAGAATATGCGCCAAAATATCGTTTACAAATATGCCGAACGAACTACAGGACAGACGTATAATGTTTGGGATGCTTCTTTGGTATACACATTATCTCAAATGGAACTTACAATAACCGCTAGTAACATTTTTGATGCAGATTATATCGAATCTGGTTTTACACCAATGCCACCAAGTAATGTACTTTTTGGCTTACGATATAACTTTAAATAAAGTAGTTTTCAATTATATATTGCGAACCCACAATAAATGACTTTTTAAGTTCATTTGTTGTGGGTTTTTATTTTAGAAATATCTACACTAATTATTTTCAGGGAATTTTTGTAACAAAATTAAAATTTCATCTACTTATAATTATGTAAGCAAATCACTACATCCGGAATAGTGATATTGATTAACCATCAAAATCTTCTCAAGGCTTTAAATCTTGATACAATTAAAATTAAGGAATATTCAGTTGTACAAACTGAATGCAACTACACAGATGGTTGTGACATTTTACCAGAAAATAATTTTTAATGTGTTTTTCTGGATGAAGGCTAGTGATTGTTTTAAAGATTAGAATAACTTTTTAAGTGCTAAAGTTTCATCGATTTTATGTCTAAAATAAGACAAATTATTTTGTGGAAAATTGAAGCATTTAAAGCAAAAGAAATCAATTTAAAAGTATTAGATTTAACGTTATGAACATCTTTAAAAGACTATTCAATTTTTTCCAGTCTAGAGCTAACTCAATGACAGACAATCTCGAAGATTCAGTCTTTGGTATAGAAGAAAAGCTAGAAGAAATGAAAGCAGATCTTTCTGAAAATATCGCACATTTAGGAAAAATTCAGGCACTGTCAATTGAGAGGAATCATGAATTTAAAATGGATCTAAATGAGATCGAAAATTTTGAGAAAAAAGCGATTGAAATCATCAAAAAAGGACAAGAGAATGAAATAAATAAAGAAAACGCCGAGAAATTGGCCAAAGAAGCACTTATTAAGAAGGAGGAAATTCTTGCTAAAATTGATGCCACAAAAGATGAACGTGATACATTAAATCAAAAAGTAAAATCATTACAAGAAACTGTTGAACTCATAAAAACTAATATCTCAGATTGGGAAAACGAACTAAAAAGCCTCAAAGCTGAGATAAAAGTGCATCAGGCTGAAAAAAATATAAATCAACAAATGGCTGAATTAGAAAATATGGGTACTGCGGATAAATTAGAAGCTTTAAAAGAAAGCATCCTACAATATGAGATGTTATCAGATTCAACTATTGAAGCACAAGACGATGAACTCATCAGTTTAGGTAATGATATTGATTTCACTTTAAATGAAGCGGAAACTAAAGCAAGCATAGCGTTGAAAAAATTAAAAGATCAATTAGAATTATAAAACACTAACATATTGGAACAGTATTTTGACATAGTATTTTCACAAGTAAACATGACGCTCAGCATCTTGTTGATCATCTTAATTGCGTATTGGCTTGTTACCATGATAAGCGGTATTGATTTTGATTTGGATATAGATGTCGACATAGATGTTGACGTTGATGCAGATGTGGACATTGATCTTGAAAGTGGTCTAGAAAGTGCTAATGTAGATTTACATGATGTTGCTAGCACTGAAGTTGAAAGACAACACGTAGTCAATAAACGCACACGAAAATTAAAATGGTGGCAAGTCGTTTTAATCTATTTCAACTTTGTTGGTTTACCGTTTATGTTCACGTTTACCTTTTGGATTTTCAATTGGTGGCTCATATCTGTCATTACAACTACACTAACCGAAAATTACGATACAAGCTTTGGTTATACCATTGTATTATTGGCATTAATTCCGTCATTGTTTTTAACAAAAATAGTGACAACACCATTTAAGTCATTCTTTAAAAACCTCAACAAAGATGGTGATAAAGCTGTCGATTTTATTGGTAGACAAGCTAGACTATTATCAACCATTTCAGAAGATAAAATGGGAAATGCAGAAGTTGTTATAGACGGTAATGTCATGAATATCTATGCAAAATCTTTAGATGGAACAGAAATTCAATTTAGAGAAGATGTTCTCATTATTAAACAATCAGAAAACAAAAACTACTTTTTAGTAGCTAAAGCAAAACTTAATTAACATAACATTTTAAATAATAAACTAAACTATGGAAGGAATCTTACCTCTTATTTTAACAGGACTAGGAATTATTTTATTCTTAGTGATTGTGTACTTCGCAATAATTGCGATGTTTTACAAAAAAGTACCTCAAGGACAAGCATTAGTACGAACAGGTTTTGGTGGCACAAAAGTGGCTACAGACAAAGGTTTATATGTGGTGCCAGTATTTCATCGTGTTGAAATCATGGATATCTCAGTAAAGAAAATACAGATTGAAAGATTAGCTGGTGAAGGATTAATTTGTAAAGACAATATGCGTGCAGACATCAAAGTTGCATTCTTCGTACGCGTAAACAATGAAGTAGAATTTATCAAAAAAGTGGCACAAACTATTGGTGTAGATCGTGCGTCTAGAAAAGAAACTTTAGAAGATCTTTTTGAAGCAAAATTTTCTGAAGCTTTAAAAACAGTTGGTAAGAAATTTGAATTCACACAACTATATGAAGCACGTCGCGAGTTTAGAGATGAGATTGTAGATATTATTGGTACAGATCTTAATGGTTACACCTTAGAAGATTGTGCAATTGATTACTTAGAACAAACTGCAGTGTCTCACTTAAAACCAGATAACATTTTAGACGCAGAAGGTATTAAGAAGATTACAGATCTTACTGCAGAACAAAATATTAAAGCCAACCTTATTAAGCGCGATGAAGAAAAAGTCATCCGCAAACAAGATGTAGAAGCTCAAGAAGCCATTTTAGAATTAGATAAGCAATTGGCTGAAAAAGAGGAGCAACAAAAACGTGAAATTGCAAATATTAAAGCGCGCGAAGAAGCGTCGACTTTAAAGGTAGCAGAAGAAGAGCGTTTAAAATCTGAAACAGCACGTATTGCGACTGAAGAAAAAGTAAAAGTTGCTGAAGAAAACATGCAACGTCAAATTATTGTAGCAGAGAAAAACAAACAACGTACAGATGCTATTGAAACAGAACGTGTAGAAAAGGACCGTTTATTAGAAAGAACTGAAAAAGAACGTATTGTAACATTAGCTCAAATTGAAAAAGAGAAAGTTGTAGAAGTTGAGAAAAAGAACATCCAAGATGTTATTAGAGATCGAGTGACGCTTGAAAAAGGTGTGGTTGAAGAGCAAGAAAACATGAAAGACATTGAAGCTTTTAAAACCGCAGATAGAGCTAAACAAGTTGCTATTACAAATGCTGAAGCTGCTGCCCAAGAAGATTTAATTAAAACTATTAAAGCTGCAGAGGCTCAAAAAGAAGCTGCAAAACAAGAAGCAGAAAAGATAAATATTGAAGCACAAGCTCAAAAAGAAGCTAGTGAAAAAGAAGCAGATGCTCGTAAAACACTTGCTGAAGCTAAGGCCAAAGAAGAAGCTACTATTGGACTTTCTGAAGCACAAGTAATGCACGCAAAAGCTGAAGCTAGCGAGCGTCAAGGTGTGGTTGAAGCATTAATCATTCAGAAAAAAGCAGAAGCTGAAGCTAGTGGAATTACTGCTAAAGCAGAAGCAAAACGATTAGATGGTCTTGCAGAAGCAGAAGTAATTAAAGAGAAAGCTATGGCAGATGCTTCAGGTATCGAAGAAAAAGCAGAAGCTATGAAGAAATTAGATGGTGTTGGTAAGGATCACGAAGAGTTCAAACTTAAACTAGATAAAGAACTTCAAGTGGATCTTGCTAAAATCAAGATTCAAAAAGACATTGCCGATGCACAAGCTCAAGTTATTGGTGATGCATTAAGAGCTGCTAATATTGATATTGTTGGTGGAGAGACCATGTTCTTTGAGCAGATTATTGGTCAGATTACAAGAGCTAAAGGTTACGACCGTTTAGTAGAACATTCAGAAACTGTAACCGAAGTCAAAGACGCTATTTTAAGCAGTGATGATGTTAAAGGTAACCTACTAGATAAAGTAAAATCTTTTGCTGACAAATACGGTATAGGTTCTGAAGACATTAAAAACTTAACGATTGCAAACCTGTTAAGTAATCTTCAAAACAAATCTGAAGATGATGGTGAGCAAACGATGTTAAGTAACTTAATGAACCTAGCACAAGGCATGGGATTACTTAATAAAAAGATGAATGATTTATAAAAGTTGTAAGGCTGTTTAAATCATAAACTGTCATTTCGAGCTTAGTCGAGAAATCTTAAATTTAAATGTAGCTAAATCTATAGCATAACTCTTTGAGACATTTCGACTTCGCTCAATGTGACAGCTCAATTTAACAAGTGTATACCTGTAGAACTTGAAAAAACTCATTTACATATCATTAATATTTATAACGGCTTGTGGACAGAATACAGCCGAAAAAGAATTAAATGGTACTTGGCGCGAAATTGAAAATGAATATAGTACTTGGCACTTTTATCCTGATAGCCTAGTCTTTAAACTTACAGATTTTGTTAATAGAGAAACCGTCTGGGAAGCTGATGAATCTCAAATCAGATTTGAAATTCCAACTTTTTATCGGGACTCTTTAGGAAAGTTAAGAGATACAATAAATAAGGTTCTTATAAATTATAAGCTTTCAGAAAAAAAAGACAGCCTTTTTGGAACTTTGACTAATCTTTATGGAACACACCAATTTAGTATGCTTAGAACAGATAGTTATAATGACTATCTCAAAAGAAAGTTTGGAATTAGATTTATGTTACCGAAAATTGATTCTTATGAGTTAACAAAAGTTGATCCTACCTATGGAATGAAAATATTTATGAGAATTCAAAATAATAAGATTGTAAGTAAAACAGAACTTTCTAATTCCCTAAATAACATAAAGAATGATATCAAAACTTATAAGGATAAATTAGGAACTTATTTTGGTTCTAAGGATTCTCGCATTGAAAGATTCTACTTGAGTGTTTATGCTGATAAAAGTATTCCTGATTCAGTGATTACAAATAGTTTAAATACAACAGTTAAAAGCAGCTTTTATAAAAATAACGATATACCAAGACCGCCATTTGACACAAAAACAATAAGAATTTATCGAATGGATAAAAATGAAGTAAATGATAGTCTGAGTTTTAGAAAAGCAAAAATGATTAAATCAAATGCTAAGACAATTTATTTAAAATAGACCTTTGAGTCATCTAAATCTCGATGTATCGAGTAAAACTTTTATAAAAAATGGCAGACAACCAAACTGATAATCATATAGCTTTAGATTCTGGAACCTATGAAATAATCCAGAGCCGTTTACTAAAGCAAAAAAACGATTTACAAAACCGTTTACACTTGCTCAATGAGGAACGCAAAAAAGTCTTCGGGTCTTTAGAAACGCAACTCATTGCTAATGACCGCATCAATACAGAAAACAACTGTATTGCCAGAGATATTGTATCCATTGGTAATCTGAGTCTTTTCGGTTATAATGTTCATTTTGGCTTACGTACGTCTATTTCCTTAAGTGATGTTTTTAGTGTTTACGAGTTTGAAAGAAATGGCGAAACATTAGGATTTAAAGAAAGTGGTTCAGGATTAAAACTCATTGATGACCCAGTTTTTATCAACGATTTTGAGAATCTATACAAGTACTATCGCAATACTATTTTTTCAAAGTTTGCTATTATTGGTAATTACCTTCACATGGTGTTTCAGCTTAGTGAATCGGTAACAGATATTAAAACCTTTAAATGGCTCATAAAAGGTAATACACTGCAATATGTAGACAATCGTAGTGACCACGAATATCGTTATCCAGAACAATACGATTTTGTTTGGATAGAAGCTGGTAGAGATAACCAACGTCATGGTACACATGCCCATGTTTCAATTTTAGATAAGGTATTTGTAGAAACTATTGGAGGCGATTTAACCATTAAAGTAGAAGACAATACAGATAATGGTAAAGGCATCTACGATGAAGATGTAGAATACAAAGACCAAACTTTAGATGATGGGCAATATCGTTACGCGGATTTAGGAAATCTTATTGTTTTAGAGATAAAACCATTTCAAGAAGCACCACGATATTTTGTGTATAACCACAAACTAAAAGTTGTAGAAAAAATAGATTCTATAGCGCAATCTGCTGTATTGCTTCCAGATGACCAAGGTATTATTTTTCCGAGTGGTTACTATCTGCAAACTGGTGAATACAATGTATTTTCAAACAGTACTTATGAGTTAAAATTTCAACAAAAAATAACTTCTCCAAATGGCGAAGACCATTTGTATGTCTTTTATGACCCAAATGATAGTGTTTATGTGTTGATGTCTTATAATGTTATTGAGCAAGAAGTAAAAACACCTATTGTTTGTAACGGATTTACCATTTTAGAAAAAGGAGAATTGTGCTATTTCCGTACCGAAGATGAGCAAACCAAGCATCACATGATGCAAATTTGGCAAACACCTTATCTCAATGGTGATATTATGCCTTCGGAGCATGAAGATACTTTATTGTTCAAAATAGGAAATAAGGACATTGTTAAGGCAATGGCAGAAACCAACGAACTTATCACTTTATTAAATAAAGAAGATAGCTATGATGGTTTGTATGATGATATTGCTAATGCTTCAAAAGACATCTTAGATTCCTATTACTGGATTGCAAAAGAAGAAACCCAACAACTCAATTTGCCGTTAGCTGAAATCAATAAAGCATCTAATGCTGCTATTGATGAGTTTGAAAAAGTAAAGCAGCTACGCAGACAAGCTGAGCAAGAAACAGTTTCAATTTCAAAAAAGTCTGAAGCATTATTCAGTAAAGTAAAAAGTACGTCTTTTAAAACCATCAATGATTTTGTTGAGTTATTGACACAACTACGCACTTTAAGAGGCGAAACTATCGGTTTATACGAAGTGCGTTATGTAGACCATGAATTTATAAAAAATATTGAAGCACAAATTGTAGAGCAAAATGACACCATTTCTAGACGTGCTACAACCTTTTTACTAGATGACAAAGCTTTAGAACCGTATCACAATGCTATTGACGAAAAGCAGAAAGCACTAGATGAGTTAAAAAAGGTTATTGATATCAAAGCTTTAGAAGAAGAGGTCAATAAAATTGCTGAAGATTTAGAATTGCTAATTGATATTGTGTCTAATCTAGATATTGAAGACACCTCACATTCTACAAAAATCATCGAAAACATTTCTTTGATTTTTGCGACCATAAATCAGGTGAAGGCTGCAATAAAAAACAAGTTAAAAGCCGTTGGAAAGAAAGAAGCACAAGCCGATTTCACAGCACAACTTAAGCTTATTGACCAAAGTATCATTAACTATATTGATATTGCAAATACACCAGAAAAATGTGACGAATTCTTAACTAAAGTTTCTATTCAACTTGAAGAATTAGAAGGCAAGTTTTCAGATTTCGAAGAGTACATTACACAAATCATAGAAAAACGAGAAGAAGTCTATACGGCGTTTGATAATCGTAAATCTAGTCTTATTGAAGCTCGAAACAAAAAGACTATCGCGCTTCAAAATGCAGCACAACGTATTATAAAAGGCGGACAGAAAAAGGCGCAATCTTTAGATAATATCGCAGCAATTAATGGCTATTTTGCAAGTGACCTTATGATTAATAAGGTACGAGACATCATAAGTCAACTTAAAGATTTAGGTGATATTGGCAAATCTGAAGCTATAGAAACCGCGCTTAAAGTAGCTCGTGAAGATGCCTTACGTAAATTAAAAGACCGAAACGAACTTTATGAAGATGGTGATAACATCATTAAACTTGGTAAACATAAGTTTGGGGTTAACAAGCAACAACTAGACATTACTATAGTTTTTAAAGATGATGAATTATACTATCATCTAACAGGTACCGATTTTTATCAAAAGTTAGATAACAACATTCTAAACAACTCAAAAGACATTTGGAATCAAGAACTTATTTCTGAAAACCAAAACGTTTATAGAGCAGCTTATTTAGCGTATAATATATTTACAAACGGAGATAAAACGGCTTTATTAGGCTTCAATGCAGATGAACTATTAGAACATGTTCAAGATTATATCAGTAGTGATTATTCTGGTGGTTATGTAAAAGGTGTTCATGATTATGATGCCATTCAATTCCTTAAAGTTTTATTACAAAAACATAAGGAACTAGATTTATTAATCTATCCACCAAACATTAGAGCTGAGGCACAATTTTTTTGGAATAACCTTTCGGAAGAACAGTCAACTGAATACAATCATGTTTTAAAAAGTGCAGGTGAAGTTTTAGCTGTTTTCCCTGAGAGTAAAGAATATAATTTTATTATTAGTGAATTGTCTAAAGACATTAAAGAAAGTAGACATATTGAAGATGAGAAAATAGCGCAATCTATTGCTGAATATCTTTTTAATGAACTAAAAGACAACGACAAGTTTACTGTTAGTAGTGAAGCTATAGTATTAAAAAATGACTTCGAAAAAACGCTAGATTCTCAAAAAGCATCTAGTAAATTTAGAGAGCGTTTAGAAGCTACTTCATCTCAAAAAGACCGCATAGAATTGGTGAATCATTGGGTTGCAGCATTTGCTAAAGCCAATGAAGTTGAATTAGTGCCTTATGTTAATGAATGTGTAGCTTGTATTCTATATAAAAACAATACAGCATCGAATTCGGCAGTTGCAGAAACAGAGATTAAGACCTTAAAAGGTGTGCATTCGACTATTATTAATGGCACATATAGTTTTAGTTATCATAAATTCTCTAGTGAATTAGAATATTTTAACAGCGTTAAAGTTCCTGCGTTTTCTGCATTCAGAACAGCTAAACATGAAGTTATTGAGCAGCTTAAAGCACAACTCAGACTCGATGAGTTTAAACCTAGAGTATTAAGTTCTTTCGTAAGAAACAAACTGATAAACGAAGTTTATTTTCCATTAATTGGTGATAATCTAGCCAAACAATTAGGAACCGTTGGTGACACAAAACGCGTAGACCGTATGGGAATGTTGTTACTGATTTCGCCACCAGGTTATGGTAAAACGACTTTAATGGAATATGTTGCCAATAGACTTGGATTAATTTTCATGAAAATTAATGGTCCAGCGATTGGTCATGAAGTCACTTCTGTAGACCCAGAAGCAGCTAACAACTCAGCAGCAAGAGAAGAGCTTAAAAAGCTCAATTTAGCTTTTGAAATGGGTGATAATGTGATGTTATATTTAGACGATATTCAACATTGTAATCCTGAGTTTCTTCAAAAATTCATCAGTCTATCTGATGGTACACGTAAAATTGAAGGTGTGTTTGAGGGTAAACCAAAAACCTACGATTTACGTAGCAAGAAATTCTGTGTAATTATGGCCGGTAATCCATATACTGAGAGTGGAGAAAAATTCCAGATTCCAGATATGCTTGCCAACCGTGCAGACATCTATAATTTAGGTGATATAATTGGAGATACAGCACACTTATTTAAGTTGAGTCTTATCGAAAATGCATTAACAAGTAATCCTATATTACAACAGTTAAGTACTAAATATTTTGATGATGTGTATACCTTAATTGATCGTGTTGAAAATAATTTGGCAGATGCAGAACTTAAAGGAAATCATAGCAATCAGGAAATCGCAGATTATGTTTCTGTTTTAGAAAAAGTGATTACACTTAGAGATACTGTCCTTAAGGTCAATGAAACTTATATTACTAGTGCTGGTATGGAAGATAGTTATCGTACCGAACCTAGTTTTAAGTTACAAGGCTCGTACAGAGACATGAATAAATTGGTTGCTAAAGTCGTCCCGATCATGGATGACAAAGAATTGCAAACTGTATTGTTATCCCACTACGAAAATGAATCGCAAACCCTAACAAGTGCTGCAGAAGCCAATCTTTTAAAGTATAAAGAATTAAGCAATTCTTTAACTGAAGAAGAACTGGAACGTTGGGAAGCTATTAAAACAATTTTCGCTAAAAACAACAAGCTAAATAGTCTTGGCGGACAAAACCAAATGTCTCAAATTATTGCCCAAATGGCAGACTTTACTGATAATATTGAAGGCATAAAAGAGATTCTTAGAAAAGGGTTTTTGGAGAAGTAAAAACTAATGATTGATAATTAGTTATGTCATTTTTGAGCGATAGTCGAAATGTATTTGTCGACTATCGCTCAATGTGATATTTACCTTATTTTAGAGTTTCCAACACCTCTTTAACTCTAGGGTTTTTAAGAATACCACCAAGTGCAATATTTGCACCTTGTATATGCGGATGCCTATTCGCTTCAATAATTAAAGGTCCTATTTCACTTACACCTATATCCCAGCCTATTAAACGATCAGGAATTAATTCAACTGCACGATAAACCAATGTTTTCATTTCATCATAAAATGGGATTTCAAAACCTTCTAATGCTACACCACTAATTGGATGATGCGATATTTCATCACCTCCAAATTGAGGTAAAAAATAACCTGGCCCAACCAGTTTCCCAGTGTTATTATCGATTTTCACAAAAAATCCACCTGCAGACGCATTGTCTGTAACGCTATCTCCCACTCCAAACCTTATAGAAGAGAATATAATTTCAGTGTTTCCTTGTTCTGTTATTAGCGTGATTAATCGAATCGTATTTAACGCCTTATCATTTACAGTATTTAATTTTGGATGTTGTTTTACAACTTCTGTATGTATATAATCTCCATCAATTAATAATTGAAAATACTCGTTAAGCACTTCTTTAAAATTAGATGTTGTGATCTTAAAACAACCTCTACCACTATCTAAATCAAAAGGTCTAAAAAAAATACCTTCTAAATCTTTATCTTCTAATATTGACTCGTAAATGTTTTGTAACTGAGTAAGTGTTTCCGCAAAATCTTCCTTCCCATTAACCATAAACTTATTCTTGTTATTTAAGCTTATAATCCTTGGTGTAGGTAAATTATTGCCACTACAAAAACGTGATAAATTAAATTTATTATCTAATAAATCGCTATACTTTGGATTGTGTAGTTTTGAGTGATACTGCAATGCTCTTTGTTCCTTTAAACTTGCATGTAACATAAAATCTACAGCATTTGGGCGGTTTCTATATAAATATTTAAAATAGTAATAAGGTATTTCTCTCTTCTTAATTATGAGCACTATAACCTCTTTCAGCATCCTAAAAATGGGCTTCTTATTAGGGTATAGAAGAAATACTTTAAGTCTATTCATATTATAATTAGAAATTCTAGGACTAAATATACAGTTACAATTCTAAAATATAAGTTTATCACATCTATGATATCATTCAGTCTTTGAATCTACAATAACCAAACTTTAGTAACGTTTTATTAACTTTGATATTTAAACTCAGTAAGATTTGAAATTGAACCTACAAGACATACCACGAGTTAAAACAATCTCTAAAGCTGATTTTATAAAAAACTATTTCAAGCCACAAAAACCAGTGGTTATAGAAAATTGTTTTGAAGATTGGCCAGCATACAGCAAATGGAGTCTTGACTACATGAAAACCGTTGCAGGTGACAAAACTGTACCTTTATATGATGACAGACCTGTAGATTACAAAGATGGTTTTAACGAAGCTCATGCCACAATGAAAATGAGCGAGTATGTAGATTTACTCAAACGGGAGCCTACTAAATTCAGAATATTTCTTTGGAATATATTAAAAGAAGTCCCACAACTACAAAAAGACTTTAAATATCCAGATTTTGGATTACGATTAATGAAAGGTTTACCAATGCTGTTTTTTGGCGGAAGAGATTCGTATACCTTTATGCATTATGATATTGATTTAGCCAATATTTTCCATTTTCATTTTGAAGGCAAAAAACAATGCATCTTATTTGATCAAAAACAGAACAAGTATTTATATAAAATTCCACATTCTCTAATTACAAGAGAAGATATTGATTTTCATAATCCTGATTTTGAAAAATGGCCTGCATTAAAACATGCCAAAGGTTGGGTTTGCAACTTAAATCATGGTGAAGTGTTATATATGCCTGAAGGTTACTGGCATTACATGCGCTACATTACACCAGGGTTTTCCATGAGTTTAAGAGCTATTGCCAGAAATCCAAAAAACCTAAGCAAAGCTATATACAATGTATTCTTAATGCGAAATTATGATAACCTTATGAGACGCATTAGAGGACAAAAATGGATAGATTGGAAAAACCAAAAAGCAATAATCAATACGCATAAAACACTGCAACAGGAGGTTGGAATTTAAAACTTTAATATATTTGGCCTCTCAAATTAATTATACTTATGAAAAATTTATTCTTATTAATAACATTAGTTTCGTTTTCTTTCGCAAGCGCTCAAGTATTTGAGGGTAAAGGAGATAAAAAACTTCAAATTGGCGCGAATTTTCAAGATGAAGCGACTGGTGTTAACTTTACATTTGATTATGGTTTAGGAGACAACATCTCTGTTGGTGTCTCAACTTCATATGCATTGGGCATGGATGACATCTTAGCTGATGCTGCAGATTTTGGTGATCGTTTTGACTTAAAAGCAAGATTTAACGCTAATCTTGGAAGCGTTTTAAATATCGATGATAATTTCGATTTTTACCCAGGAATCAGCTTAAGCTTAAAGAATTTTGGTGGTCACTTGGGTGCGAGATATTTCTTCTCAGACGGTTTTGGTATTTATACTGAAGCAGCGTTTCCGTTTGCTAAGTATGATGATCAAGTAGATTTATTTTACAACCAATTTACTATAAATGTAGGTGCTAGTTTTAATCTATAATTAGCTAATAAAAAAATTAGAAGCCTTTTCAATACATTGTTGAAAAGGCTTTTTTATATATAATCATTTAACTTTTCATAGATAAGGTGAGATTCCCAGCCGCGATAAAGTAGGTAATCAGCAACTTTTTTTCGCTTCTTAAACTTATGCTGTTCGTTAACCTGATCTATGCGTTTCAAAATTAAATCGTCTAAGGTATTAAGATAGTCTTCTTCGTTAATTTCATTTAAGGCAATTTCTATACTATATTTTGAAATCTCCCTGAATTTGAGCTCTCTAACAATTCGATTTTTACCCCATTTTTTTATCCTGAATTTACCTGATACAAATGCTTTGGCGAATCGCTCTTCATTAAGATAATTCTCTTGAATGAGATGCACCATAATTTGATCAATGGCCTCAGGAATCATTCTCATTTCCAAAAGTTTAGTCTTCACTTCTTTATGACAACGCTCCTGATAAGCACAATAATTTTCTAGCTTTCTCTGCGCTTCATCGACGGTATATGTTCTTTGTAGATTCAAGCTCTAAAAATATAATAATTTGATAATTTAAAATGCATCTTTGTTAACGTTAACATACAATACTTTTGTAATCAGTTAATTAATCCGCTTTATGAAAAGAAATTACTTTTTCTCAATTGTCTTCAGCCTAACATTTTTTCCTTTCGTTTTTAGTCAAATCCTAACTGAGTCTTTTAATGATGATTCTGGTTTTACAAAAAGTGAAAATTTTTTTACTGATGGTCCTGACGACTATTTCGGAATATTTGATCCACTAGGAATTTCAGATGATTTCGATGGAAGTCCCGTAACAACAGGAATACCTACATACACTGGAAATACAAATACATATTTAATTGGAGAAGATTTAGATGGTAATGGTGGTTCTGCAACCAGAACACTTACTTGGTCAAATATTGATATATCTGGTTATAGCAATTTAACATTAAGTGTTGATATAGCTGCCGATACTGGGGCGTTCGATGCTGCTGACAACATAACTTTTGAGGTAAATATTGACGGTTCTGGATACAATAGTATTATTGTTTTTAATGGAACAGGAACCAATTCAGATGCTACAAATGGCTCAATAACGTTAAGTACAATATTTCAAAATGTTAACGCCAACATTACAGGAACAGGAAATTTATTAGATTTAAGATTATCAATAACAGCAAACGCCGACGGTGAAGAATTTGCCATAGACGAAATTATTCTAAACGGAACACCTCCTGTGGCATGCAGCCACTCAATTACTAGTTTTTCACCAATAGAAGGTCCTGAAGGCACTGAAGTTACAATAATTGGAAGCGGCTTCACTGCTACTAGCATCGCTTATTTTAATGGTATAGCAGCTACTACAACTCAGTTTGTTGATAATAATACTTTAATAGCGACTGTACCAAATACTGCTGCTGGTTCTATATCTGTAATAGAGTCAAGTTGTACAGAAACAAGTTCAAATTTTACAGTAACAGAATTCGCTGGCACTTGTTCTAGTCCATTTAGTGATTTAATAATTTCTGAGGTTTACGATTCTTCAAGTGGTTCTTTAGGTTATATCGAATTATATAATGGAACCGGAGCTACAATAGACTTATCAGAATATAAAATTGACAGATATGCTACTCTTGGTGGTGCAGTCACTTTTACATACAACTTCCCAGCAATCAATATAAATGATGGTGATGTGTTGATTGGAAAAGTAAGTAATGATAGCGATGTTGCTGGTGTTACACCAGATTTTATATTTACAAATACAAGCGGATTTAATGATGATGACCGTTTAGAGTTGGTATTTTCTTCTACAAATACAGTTGTGGATGATTGGCACGATGATTCTGTGACAGGTGCAGCAGGCTTTTCTTATTTGAGAAACACCAATATTACAGGACCAAACCCTAATTTTGATGCTTCAGAATGGGTTGGAAACGGAACAGAAGACTCGAGTGATTTAGGAAATTACTCAATAGTTATTATCGGAAACCCAACAATAACGAGTCAACCAACCGTTATCAATGGATGCCTTGACGTATCAATTTCTATTATGGCTGCGGCTGGAAATGGCGGTACATTAACATACCAATGGAAATACAACGACGGTTCAACTACTAATTGGTTGGATGTTACAACAGCAGCGTTTGCTGCAGCTACCGTAACAGGTGAAACTACCAATGCCTTATTTATTTCTGGTATAGACTTAAATGGATATCAATTTTATTGTGAAGTAACTGAAGATGCCACCTGTTCTATTGCTAGTAATGCTATCAGTACAACTTCTAGCACAGTAACTTGGGACGGCACAAATTGGAATTGGAATGATGGTACCGCACAAAATACACCGCCAACACTTTCTGACAGTGTCATTATTAACGGAAATTTTGATACGGCCGGAAGCGGATTAGAAGACAGTTTCAGCGCATGTAGCCTAACTGTTAATGCTGGTTTTAATCTAAACGTTCAGAATGATACTTATATCCAAATTCAGAATGATATTGTTGCTAATGGCGACATCAATGTATCCACAAGAGGATCTGTTGTTCAAGTCAATGATTTAGCTACAGTATCAGGTACTGGTAATATCTTAGTTACAAAAGAAACGGCCATTATGAATACGGCTAACGAATACACTTATTGGAGTTCACCTACTGCAAATACAACTATAGCTAATGGGTTAACAGACAGTAATCCTTCTCGTAGATTTAAATTTAACGGAGCAAATTTCTTAGATGCAACAGCAGAAACTAACAATAACGGTGCAACTGTTGCTGGCCAAGATAATATTGATGACGATGCTAATGTGTGGATATCTGTTGGTGGTGCAGAAGTAATGACTCCTGGTGTTGGATATGCTTCAACACATAACCCTAATCTATTCTTTTTCCCTACTAATTATGCATACACTTTTGATGGTTTCTTTAATAATGGAATCTATAATGTTCCTGTTTATAGAAATGACTCTGAATTAAATGATAACAACTGGAATTTTATTGGTAACCCATATCCATCTGCAATTAATGCTGCTGACTTCTTTAATGAAAACGCTCAAGAATTGAATGTTAACGGAGCTATTAAAGGTGCTATTTATTTATGGTCGCATGTTAGCCAAGCAAATGCTAATAATAATGGAAACCAAGTATCTAATTTTGCACAATCCGACTATGCTATTCTAAACTATATGGGTGGCACCGAAGGCAACACATCTCAAGGTGTACCTAATGGTTATGTAGCATCTGGCCAAGGATTTTTTGTAGCGATGAGTGATGCTGTAACAGCTGATTCAACTACTGGTGATATCGCGCAAAGCAATGTGGTTTTCAATAACTCTATGAGATCGACTGGTAATAACGATCAGTTTTATAGAAATTCAAACACTACTGTTGAGCGGTATTGGCTTAATCTAACGACCGATAATGGTGCTTTTAGTCAAATATTAGTGGGTTATACAAATAATGCAACATCCAACTTTGATGGTTATATCTTTGACGCACCTAAAAACATTAACAATGGCGTACATACTGCTTTATTCTCTAACATTACTGGAGAAAGCAGAAAATTCGGAATTCAAGGGAAATCACTTTCCGATTTAGATATAGATGAAGTGGTGGATTTAGGCTATGTGACAAATATTAACGAAGCCACTATCTATACCATTTCTTTAATTCAGTTTGAAGGTAGTTTTATGACTACAAATAAAATCTATATCAAAGACAACCTATTAAACGTTATTCATAACCTTAAAGATTCAGACTACTCATTTACATCAAATACAGGTGAATTTAATTCTCGTTTCGAGATTGTATTTCAGAACACAACCTTATCTACAAATGATGAGGTAATGCAAAATGCGGAATTAAAAATCATTGAACGAAATAATGGAGACCTTCAATTTAAAGTAAGTAGAAACTTTAGCATCACAAATGTGGAAATATTAGATATTTTAGGAAGGAGCCTCTATAATCTAGATGCGAATAGTTCTTCTGAAATATACGACTTGCAGCTAAATAGAGCTAATTATATCGCAAAAGTAACACTGTCTAACGGACAGGTCTTAAGTAGAAAAATAGTTAAACAACGTTAGTTAAAGCGCATATCTTAATGCAAGAATAAAATTTCTACCAGCTGCAGCTATACCTGAAGAATATGGTCTATATCTTTGATCTGTGATGTTCTCTAAAGTTGCGACTAAAGATAACTTTTCGTTAAAACTATACTGTGCCCTAAGATTAATAGTATGCCATGATGGTGAATAAGGATTACCATTATCGTCTTTTGCATATAGATAATCTTTAGACAATTCTGATGGTGCTAGTTCATTAAATGAAAGTTCACCATTGTAAACCAAAAAACCGTCTAACAACAGCTTTTCGTATTTCCAGATTAAATGTGTTCTACCAAAATTCGGTGCCACATGCCTTACAGGAACCTCATTTCCGTTATTTTCCTCTGTACCACCAATAATATTGTATTGAGATCTTAATTTTAGCTGTTCATTAAAATTGACTTCAACACCAGCTTCAAAACCGTAAATCCATGCCTTAGATGCGTTTTGAATGGCTTGTACAGTGCTCAACTCTCCGTCATATATAATCTCTGTTTCCCCATTCAGCACAAAGTTTCTTGTAATAAGTGCATTGTCTAAAAACGTATAGTATGTACCAAGATCAAAAATGACTTTATCATTAAAATTTAACTTTAATCCTAATTCACCACTATATGCATATTCTGGTTTCAAGTTGTTATTGGGTACTACGACAGATCCAGGTTCGGAATCAAACACCTTACCTATATCATCAATATTTGGTGCTCTAAATGCTGTTGAAGCATTGAGTTTCCATTGAATCATATCGCTCGGTGACCATGTTATACCAGCCGTACCAGTAAGTGCACCTGTATTCACTTCAGAATCGTTAAAGGGTAGATTTAAAAATGCATTATTTTCTATAAAATCAGCCTTTGTAATCACTTGATTATATCTTAATCCTGTCTGAAACACAAATTCTTTTCTAGGTTTAAATTTAAGGCTGGCATATGCTGCCATTGACTGCCAAGTTGAACCATCTGGATATCTTGTAACATTAGGAACACTTGTATTGGCGTCAATATTCTCTTCTTTTCCTTCTGAACCTACATGATTAAACAAATACTCCAATCCATAAAACAAAGATGTTTTGTTACTTAGTCTTTTTTCCAAATCGAGATTAAAAGAAAGCGCATCGACATTTTCCTCTCTGGTTTCTCTTAATGGCGATTGATATTCTCTAACAATTCTACTTTCTTGAAAATTTTGATATGCTAAGGTTGTTTGTATCTGATCATAAAAATTAGAGCTGCTACTAGTTTTTGTGACTTGAAAACTACTCATAAACCAACGTTGAGGTCCGTATTGCCATTCTGCAGACCGTAACATGTCATCTCTAGGTCGAAGTAGTCTATCATATCGTGGATAGTCGGTTGTGGAAGTATAATACAAACCCAAATCAAATTGCAAATTATCTGAAGGCTCGTAATGTACTTTTTGCATTAAATTTAATTGGTTATATCCAGTTGGTTTTTGAATTTTAGGATTAGGATTAGACACTAAAATATCTTCACCATTTTGAGTTATAATATAATTAGGCCTCAGATATTCATTTGGTCCATGACTACCCATTCTGAGATCATCAAAACTAGAGAAACTTACGTTTGTTAAAAAACCCCATTTCTTATATCCGAGATTTAAATCAAAATGACCCGTTAACTCATTATTTGCGCTAGCATATCTTCCAAGTGTATTAACTTGTAAAAACATCTCATCCTTATATGACAATTGAGGCTTTTTAGTATAAAAACTCATAACTCCACCAACCGCATCACTACCATAAACCACTGAACCTGCACCAAGTGTAACTTCAGTATTATTTATTGACAAAGGATCAATAGATATCACATTTTGAAGATTTCCTCCTCTAAATATGGCATTATTCATCCTTACTCCATCGACAGTAATCAATAATCGTTTAGTAGAAAAACCTCTAATCATTGGACTTCCACCACCAAGCTGACTTTTTTGAATAAAAACATTTCCTGTATTGTCTAATAAGTCTGCACTTGTTTGTGGGTTTGCAACAACAATATCGCGAGCACTAATATTTATTATCGACTGTGGAATATCGCGTTTGCTTTGCTCAAATCTAGAAGCTGAAATAACAATTTGTTCTAAACCTTCAACTTTTGGCTGCAAGAAAATAATATTAGAATTTGATATGATCTCTGACTTTGTAATTTGAAGTTTATTGAATAAAAGGTTTTGAAAAATGACAACCTCATTTAGGTTAAATCTTTTTAAATCTGCTTTACCATCAACATCAGTAACTAGATATTTCGTCTTTTTTAAATTGTAAATTGCAACATCCTGTATTGGCTCCTTGGTATCTTTATCAAGTACAGTAACCACTTGAGAAAAACTCAACTGTACAAAAAGAAATAAAACTAAGAGATAAAAATTCTTAAACGCCACCTTTACACGCATCTACAACAAGAGCTTTGATTATGATTCTTAACGAAATACTTCGTTGAGTACTTTTAGTGATTTTGGTTTTTTAAAACCTTCCAAATGTAACTCAAAATAAAACAATAACATGCTTAAAAAAGCTTGTCTTTGTTTTCCATTAATTTTCAGTGTATGTAGGGCATCAAAATTTATGCCCAAAAGCTGATTTAGCAATGTTAAATTGTCACCTGAAATCGTATAAATACCGTTATTAGTGTTGGAAAATATGCCTGATTGAAGGTCAAAAAATGAAAACGCGTTGTTAGATCTTTCAGGGTAGAAACCTAAATATCTCGTAAGCCTTAACAGAAATAATAAATGAAAGTTTGAAAATTGATCTTCATTATCTAAATATTGAAATGAAGTCTCTAAATAATTGTATAATTCTACATTCTGTTCTTCTTCCTTCAAAACCAAGGATAATACTTCAGAGAGAAACATTACAATAGAACTTTTAAATATATCGGTATGAAGCGATGAATAAATGTAATTCAACTTTGCTTCTTTAATAGAATGTAACGTTTGATTGGGTTTATAATTTTCTTCTATTAAAAGTTGAGATAAAGGTTGAAAATAAACCGTTATTGACTGACCTTTTTTAGACTTTAAAACACCACGAAGTAAATAACTTACGACACCTCTTTGAAGTGTATAACACTTTACAATGAGATCATAATCTCTATATTTTAACCTTGAAAGAACTATGCTCTGGTTTTTGGTAAGCATACTATCTCACAATTAAGACTTTCAAAACCTTAGTTTCAAAAGAATCTAGGTCTGAAATCATAATTAAATATACACCAGATTGCACCACTGAATTTGCTAAGTTTTTACCATTCCATATTGCTGTTCCACCATCAATTGCAAAATTATAATTAGCACTAGAGGCTCTTCTATTAACATTAGATTGTGCCTCAGCCACTAAATTACCTTCTACATCAGTTATCTTAATATTTACATCTTCCGTTAATCCACTTATCTTAATACCTTTGTTGATATCATTGAGATCATTAGACCCTAAAAGATCATATTCTGGTCTTACTGGATTAGGATAAACAAACGCATTTTCTAAAGTATCTTCTGTTTTTGATCCTCCAGCTCTGAATGACAAAAGCCCTTTCACAGTGGCTATATAAACAATTCCATTATCAGAATCAATAGATATATCATTTATAGAGTTGGACGGTAATGGCGAGTTGTCTGTTGTAAAATGATAAATGGTATTTTGACCATCAGGTGAAAAACAAAACACACCAGAATCTACGGTACCTACCCATTTATTGTTAGAACCATCAACTTCAATATCTAAAATAGATTCTCCAGCTAATAGTTCTTGCGCTATTCCATCTTCTAAAATAATAACCGAACGTAAAACAGGATTTGGATCTTCAAAAAAACCACCTGTATTAAAAAGCACACGTAATCCTTTAGTGGTTCCTACCCATAATTGATTATTATTGTCAATTGCTAAAGATGTAAAACGACTAAATGGAGGAATATTTTGACTTTCAGCATTCATATTTCTAAGGGAATTACTTCCGAAGTTTTCATTAAAAGCAATTAGACCATTGGAATATGAGCCTATCCATTTAGTTCCGTTATTATCAATTTCTAAATCGAAAAAACCAACTTCATCACCGGGATCTTGTATTAGTGTAGAAAAACTATAATCTTGCCAATTACCAGTATTAGGATCATAGGATTTTAAAGGTCTTTCAACCAAACTAGTCATTGTCCATAACAAACCATTTCTGTCAAATTTTGAACCTGAAACCCTTATGTCAACGTAGTTTGGATTTCCTTCTAGAATTAAAGATTCTAACCCGCTATTAGTCTGATTATAAAGTATGGTTGGTTCAAAATTATTTAGCTCTAGCAAGCCACTAAAATAAGAGCTTACAAAGACTTGATTCGGATTAAAAATATTTGGTGTTATTCGATTCAAATCTCTTGCTTCAAAAAGACTGTCATAAGGAAGACTTTCCCAAACCTCATTATTCAAATAACTCATTCCTCTTTCGCTCAGCGGATATGGATTTAAAAATTCACCAAACTCACCAAAAGTCACCCAAACGGTTGCTGTTTCTGCATTTACCCTAAATGGGCTATTCATCAAAGGTCCGTTTGGCTTTATCTCTGTGTAAAGCGAATTATCAGTAACGGAACTTCTTAAAACCCCAAAGTCATCAGAACCAATATATATAAAGCCATTGAACTCTATTGCCGAATTAAAGGAAGTTTCAAACATATCATTTGGTTGAAAACTATTCACTAATTGAAGGTTTGTATCATATACATAAATTGCGGCCTCAGTAGACACCACATAATTAGATGCACTAACAGAAGAGTCAATCGGTAACTGTTCAAACACAAAAAGAGAATTAACCTGAGTGCCGTCAATTTCCTCTAGAGTTCTATTCAATCGAACAGCATAAATCTTATTATTAAATGTGTTAACCGTTGCAAAATTTCCACCTACAATTATTTCCCATTGCTGATAATCCACTAAATTAGGGTTATCCAAACTTGCTTTTTTAATCCCATTAGCACCATAGCACGCCGCATATATGCTGTTATTAAAAATCGTCACCTGATTAACATTTATTTGCGCACCACCATTTCCTAAAAAATATGTATCCCCAAACTCTAGCCCATTCAAATCATAAACAGATATTCCATAATCGGTTGAAATATAAACCAAACCCTCATGCTCGTAGAAATGATTTATTCGCTTTCTAGCTGGTGTAATATTTTGTTTTTCTAAAATATCGATCACCGATAAGACACTACCATCAATCTCTGAATATATTTCAATCAACCCTGTTTCATAACCTAACACCACATATTGATATGCTTCACTGTATAATAGTGTTGTAATTTCTTCCCCTGAAAGCCCCTGAACAGTAGTGATTGTTTTTATCTCACCAGTCAATATATCATACTCAAAAAAAGCACTTTCAGCTGCTGCATAGATTTTATTATTACCTTCTACTACATCAACTATTTCAATATAAGAATAATGTCCTTCCCATAAGGCAGAGAAATCCTGAGAATAACTTTGTGTAGTTATAAATAAAATGAATACACTAAACTTAAAGACTCTTAAAAACATCTATTTAATTCTTTGCCCAAATATATTTAATACTAACGATAATCTTAGGGATATCATATAATTACTAACAAAAAAAGCTTCTGCAAAACAGAAGCTTTATGTATTTAAATTGAAGAAGGTTCTTAAATTACACCTTGAGCAAGCATTGCATCCGCAACTTTTACAAATCCTGCAATATTAGCTCCTTTAACATAATCTACATAACCATCATCATTTTTCCCATATTCAACACAAGAATCATGAATGTTTTTCATGATTTCTTTTAGTCTTTCATCAACTTCTTTTCTCGTCCAACTTAGTCGTAATGAATTTTGACTCATCTCTAAACCAGATGTTGCAACACCTCCAGCATTTGAAGCTTTTCCAGGTGCGAATAAAATACCAGCACTATGGAATTCATGAATTGCTTCTGGTGTTGAAGGCATATTGGCTCCTTCTGACACGCAAATACAACCATTATCAACTAATTGTTTTGCTTCATCACCATTTAGTTCGTTTTGAGTTGCACATGGTAATGCAATATCACACTTCACAGACCAAGGTCTCTCTCCTGCAAAATACTTTGATGAAGGATATTTGTCAGCGTATTCACTAATTCTTCCTCTTCTATTATTCTTAAGATCCATAACAAAAGCTAACTTCTCTGAATCAATACCATCTTCATCATAAATATATCCACCAGAATCAGATAGTGTTAATACTTTTGCACCTAGCTCAATAGATTTTTCTGCAGCAAATTGCGCTACATTTCCTGAACCAGAAATAACAACATTCTTACCTTGGAATGAGTCATTACTAGTGCTTAACATATTCTCAGCAAAATAAACAGTACCATAACCTGTGGCTTCTGGTCTAATTAAGGATCCACCCCAAGATTGACCTTTACCAGTTAACACACCTGTAAATGTATTGTTCAGTTTTTTATACATCCCAAACATAAATCCTATCTCTCTAGCACCTACACCAATATCACCAGCAGGTACATCTGTATTATGTCCAATATGTCTATATAATTCAGTCATGAATGCATGACAAAAACGCATTATTTCGTTATCTGACTTTCCTTTTGGATCAAAGTCAGAACCACCTTTACCGCCACCCATTGGTAGTGTCGTTAAACTATTTTTAAACACTTGTTCGAATGCTAAGAATTTCAAAATACTAGCGTTTACAGTAGGGTGAAATCTTAATCCGCCTTTATAAGGACCGATTGCAGAGTTCATTTGTATTCTATAACCTCTGTTAACTTGAATTTCTCCAGAATCATCTACCCAAGAAACTCTAAAAGAAATTAATCGTTCTGGCTCCACCATTCTTAATAAAATGTTTTTGCCATGATAAATATCGTGCTTTACGATATACGGAATAACTGTTTCTGCAACTTCGCGAACTGCCTGTAGGAATTCTGGTTCATGGCCATTACGCTTTTCAACTAGTGCTAAAAACTCTTCAATTTTATCTTTCATATAAAATATTGTTAATAAATAGTGATTTATCGACTGCAAATATACGTTATCTTCAAAATTAATGTATATTTTTTTTGATATTCTCAATATTATTTTAAATCACACTATTGATATTGTAAATATTTTAAACATACAAGAAAAGTGTCTTTCATCCGTTTTATTTTGTGGTTAGTCGTGTTTTCATATATTTGTTTAGCCTTTCGTAATAATTATACAGTTTCATGAACGTTAAGATTAAAAAACTACTTATGCCCTTTGTATTGTTAATATCGGTGCAATTTGGGTATGCACAATTTGGATTCTCTCATGAAATTGGCGTAATTACTGGTCCTGTGGCTTATATGTCTGATTTTGGTGTGAGATATGATTTTGAAACGAATTCGGGAAATACCGGATTTGGAATTGGAATCGTACATTATATCAATTTTGCATATCGCGCAGACTGTAATTGCTACACAAGTGATACTTATTTTAACGACCACTTCAAACTTAGAAGTGAAATAGCTTGGAATAAAACAACGTTAAACCATTTTGGAAAATGGGTAGACTCAGATAGAACGACTGTTGAAGCTAATCAATTAAGAGCACATACGGGTGAAGCTCAAAATTGGGATGTAGGTATGCAATTAGAGTATTTCCCAAGAAGTATTAGAGCCTTCGCAGCTGGCGCATATTCTTTTGCTCCTTTTGTAAGTCTTGGAGCGCATTACGTAACATTTAATCCTTCTGTTGAAACCACCTTTGGTGATCAAAATGAGAATAACCCGAATAATTATTATTCGTTTTGGGAGCCAGGATCTGTCAATGCAGAATCAGGATCAACATGGTCAATAGTATCTA
The DNA here is from genome assembly GCA_964517835.1 of uncultured Flavobacteriaceae bacterium. GTDB lineage: Bacteria > Bacteroidota > Bacteroidia > Flavobacteriales > Flavobacteriaceae > Winogradskyella. Next base: position 29,034 of record CAZFEV010000009.1, read on the forward strand.
GTGTTGGTACTAGATATAAACTCACAGTATTATCTGATTTAATGGTTGATTTAAGGTTTCAATATTTCTTTAGTGATTGGACTGATGGTCTTAATCACCAATTACCATCAAACAAATCGAATGATTGGATGGTTTGGTTAAACTTTGGATACATTTATTACTTAGATTAAAAAAAACACTCTACATAAAAAAGAAAAGCCAAACATTATGTTTGGCTTTTCTTTTTTCAAGATGTTCTATCTAAGGTTATCCAATGGCTTGTTTTAAATCTTCAATTAAATCTTCTTCATCTTCTATTCCAACGCTTAATCGAATCAAAGAATCAACAACACCTGTTTTCTCACGTTCTTCTTTTGGAATACTCGCATGCGTCATACTAGCAGGATAACCCGCTAATGACTCCACACCACCTAACGATTCTGCAAGTGTAAAAATCTTTAGATTTTCAACAATCTTTATAGCTTCCTCGTAGTTGTTTCCTTTTGTAGTAAAAGACACCATACCACCAAAATCATTCATTTGAGACTTTGCAATGTCATGGTTTGGATGACTTTCAAAACCTGGCCAATATACTTTTTCAATTTTTGGATGACTAGCTAAGTACTCAGCAACTGCTCTACCATTCTCGCAATGACGTTGCATACGGATGTGCAAAGTCTTTATTCCTCTTAAAACTAAAAATGAATCTTGAGGACCACAAACCGCTCCACTGGCATTTTGAATAAAATAAAGTCTATCCGCTAATTCTTTGTCCTTAACAACCAAAGCACCCATAACAACATCACTATGACCTCCTAAATATTTAGTAGCAGAATGCATTACGATATCCGCACCTAAATCTAATGGTTGTTGTAAGTATGGTGTAGCAAATGTATTATCAACCGCTAAAAGCACGTTATGTTTTTTAGCAATATCTGCTGTAGTTTTTATATCAATAACATTCATCATTGGGTTGGTTGGTGTTTCTACCCAAATGAGTTTTGTGTTTTCATTGATATAATCTTCAATGCGTTCGGCATTTTCCATACCTATGAAGTGAAATTTAATACCAAACTCTTCATATATCTTTGTAAACAAACGATATGTTCCACCATATAAGTCATTTGTAGAAACAACTTCATCACCTGGTTGTAACAATTTTAAAACAGCATCAATAGCCGCTAAACCAGAACCGAAAGCCAAACCATAGTTACCGTTTTCTATGCTTGCAAAGGCATTCTCTAAGGCATTTCTTGTCGGATTATGAGTTCTTGAATATTCGTATCCTTTATGTCCACCAGGAGTAGATTGCGCATACGTTGATGTTTGATATATTGGTGGCATTACAGAACCATAAGCCGGATCGTGTTGTTGACCACCATGTATTGTTTTTGTGTTGAATTTCATAGTTTATATAATTAAAAAACCTTAGACGAATTAGTGCCTAGCACTTTACAAAATCGTTTATAAGGCAACAAAAGTAAAGCATAATTCGTTGTATTCAAATCTATAGTTTACCTTTAGTTATTGTTTAACATCAATCTATTTTAGCTTGAAACGCTCACTACAAATTTTGGTTTTAATTTTCCTAGTTTTTTCATGTAATGATGAATCTAAATTATTGCAATTTGAAACAACTTCATTAGATAAAGATTTTGAAGCTGATATCTCAATTACTTATGATAGTGCTTTAGGTAAGGATAAATTAAGTAAAATAATAAACACCAATATTGAAAAAGCAATCCTCAAAAATGTTAGTTCTAATGACAACGCAGAGCATTTAAAAGATGTGGCAAATACATTTAATAAGGAATATTTAGATTTTAAAACGCAGTTTGAAGAAGCAGCAGAACCTACATGGGAACTACATATTGAAACAGAAAAAACATACCAATCAGAAGACGTTATCACAATAGCCATTAGTACTTACGAATTTAAAGGTGGTGCGCATGGTAATGATGCTATTTCATTTTTAAATCTTAATGCTAAAACAGGACAAACTTTTGAATTTAAAGACAACATTAAAGACATAGAAGCATTTAAATCAGTTGCAAAAGCACATTTTATAAAAAGCCTTGAAGCTGAATACAAAAATGGAAAAATGGAAGATTTCTTTTTTGGCAAACCATTTCAATTAGCTGAAAATATTGGTTACACCGAAGATGGTATAGTATTATTATACAATATCTACGAAATTGCTTCTTATGACCGAGGTTATACAGAATTTGTAATTCCCTTTGCAGAGCTTGATGGTATTTTAATACTCAATTAGCTGTTGTTATTTAACGCTTTACGCAAAGCCAAAATATAACCCAAATGAATACCTTCATGAAAGTTGTTAAACTCAATAGCTTCTTCAACATTGCTTAAGGTGTTTTTAGTTGTAACTGTATATTCATTATAAGTCTGAAATATTTTTGATTCGTAATCTTCTTTGGATTTTTCAATTGTTGAGAACAACAAGTTTTTAATAGTAGCAACTTCAGCTTCTGTTAAATCTTTTTCTGGTTTTGTACCTTTTCTATAAGCATCTATCATCTCATTAGAAACAATAGTAGGCAATCCAGAAAGCTTGTACACCAAAAGCTGTTGGGTTACAATGACATGAGCAATATTCCAAATAATATTATTGTTAAAGCCTTTTGGGATGGTATTTAAATCCACAAGAGACATATTTTCTAAAAACCCTTTTAATAGTTTTCTGTTTTTAATAGTGATATCAAAAGCCCATTCCATAAGCATATATTTTCCTTAAATGTAATTATTTTTTAAATCAAATACGGTTTCTTTGCATTGCTGAAATCATATATAAATGAAAACACTCTTTTACTTAAGTACTTGCGATACTTGTAAGCGTATTATCAATTCGCTCGATTTACCTGAAGATATTAAACTTCAAGATATAAAAACTGAAGCCATTACAGCTTCTCAACTAGAAGACATGCGTGGATTAACAGCGAGCTATGAGAGTTTATTTAGCAAGCGCGCAAGGTTATATAAAGAACTTGGACTAAAAGATAAATCCCTAACAGATGAGGATTATAAAAACTACATTCTAGAACACTATACCTTTTTAAAACGACCAGTACTTATCTTCAATAATAAAATATTTATTGGCAATTCTAAAAAAGTAGTAGAGGCTGCTAAAAAAGCAATACATGAATAGCAGAGCATTTGCCATTTTCGCACTTTTTATGGTGCAACTCATCTACGGTTTAAACTACACTATTGCTAAAGTTGTAATTAATGATAACTACATTAAACCTTTTGGCTTTGTGCTTTTAAGAGTTGCATGTGCAACTGTACTTTTTTGGTTGCTCAGTGCAATTATTCCACAACAAAAAATAGAGAATCGAGATTTCTTTAAACTCTTTGTCGCTTCTGTATTTGGGGTTGTAGTAAATATGCTATTCTTCTTTAAAGGTTTAGAATTTACGTCTCCCATACATGCTTCGGCCATAATGACTATAGTGCCTATCATTATATTAATTCTGTCCGCTTACATTCTTAAGGAAGAAGTCACAAGAAAAAGAATTTTTGGCGCAATTTTAGGATTTTCGGGTGCTTTGGTTTTAACCATTTATGGTAAATCTGAAAGAGTTGGGGACAATATTCCGCTTGGTAATTTACTTATCTTTCTCAACGCTGTTTCTTATAGTATTTACATCATTTTAATCAAAAAACTCACTAAAAAATACCATCCATTTACATTTATAAAATGGCTATTCTTCTTTGGTACTGTATTACTTATTCCGTTTGGTTATCATGAGTTACAACTTGTAGAATGGCAAACATTTACTCCATATATTATTTTTTCGGTATTGTTTGTAATTATTGGCGCTACTTTTGGCACATACTTGTTAAACCCATTAGCACTTAATAAGCTGAAAGCATCTACAGTTGGTGTGTTCATCTATTTACAACCTGTTATAGCTGGACTTTTTGCTATAATTATGGGAGCAGATACTATTGACATCGTAAAAATCCTTGCGATGGTACTGATATTTTCAGGTGTATATTTGGTGTCCTTAAAACCTAAAAAGACAATCTAATTTGAAGTTAAGATCAAAAATATTTAAAGCAGTAGATGCCATTCCAAAGGCATATTGGGATAGCTTAAATTGTTGTGATAACTTATATTATTCACCAGACTTTCTAAGAGCTTTCGAAATTGCTAATACAGATATAGATTTTAACTACATCATTGTACTTAAAGGTGAAGAACCAGTTGCATTTGCCAATACACAGATTGTAACTATTGGTATCGAAACAATTACCAAAAACATAAAAATGTCCCCAAAAATAAGACGAGCAGTAAACAACATGTTTTGTAAAAACAGCTTACGCGTAATGTTTTGTGGTAATATATTTTTAAGTGGTGAGTATGGTACATTTCTAAAAGATGGTGAGCCAAAAATTGAAACTTTTAAAGCATTAGCCAAAGCCACAAAAAAAATATATCGTTGTACCAGACTGCATGCTATTTTTATTAAAGATTTTGAAGACGAATCACTAGACATTACAGACCATTTGAGATCTTTTGATTATGCTTCAATGCACGTTGAGCCAAACATGATTATTTATCTTAAACCAGAATGGCAATCCTTTGAAGATTATACCAATGCTTTAAAATCTAAATACAGAGTAAAAGCTAATAGAGCTGATAAAAAAAGTGAAACTCTTGAAGCTAAATTTTTCACAACAAAAGATATCTTCACTTACAAAGAAGAGCTTCAAGCACTGTATCAAAACACCATTGATAATGCAGATTTTAATGCTCAAATTCTTAACCTCAATACATACATTCAACTCAAAGAAACCTTTAAAGATAAGTTTATCGTTAAAGGTTATTTCTTAGAAAGTAAATTGGTTGGTTTTCTGTCTGCAATGCAAAACAGAACACATTTAGATGCACACTTTATCGGTATAGATTATGCTCAGAATAAGGAATATGGTATTTATCCAAGAATTCTGAATGATTATGTTCGTCTTGGTATTGAAACCCAATCTGAACAAATTAACCTCGGTAGAACTGCATCAGAAATAAAAAGTACGCTTGGTGCGCAACCAAAAACACTCACTTGCTATTGCAAGCATAAACGCTATTTACCAAATCAAATCTTGAAACCCTTTATAAAAAACGTCCAGATTAAATCATTTAAGCAGCATCAACCCTTTAAAACAAACTAAACTTTTAAAGGTTTTGGCCTTACGCCATGTTTGCGAGTATCTTCTTTGGTAAGTACTTTAAAGTCTTTCGATTTTGGAAATTTCTCCGCCAATTCAAGAAGAGGTTCGGGTAAACCTGTCAGTTTTCTAGTTTTTAAATCTATCCAAGAACCCATCATTTCACAAAACGCTAAATTTTCCCCTTTTTGATTGTAAAAATTATGTTCAAACTTAAAAAGCATACCATCTTCACTCAATCCTGACACTTCAATTGTAACTGTAATTGGCATGCCTAAAAATGACTCTTTAAAATAGTACATGTGTTCATAAAACACAACCGGACCAATACCAAATTTCCTAATCTCGGGCATTGTAAAACCTTGTTCAGCAAAAAAAGACATTCTTGCGTGACTCATAAAATTGGTATAGGCAGAATTAGCTAAATGCGCATTTGCATCAACATCACTCCAACGGATTTCAAATTGTTTTTTGTACATAAATTTATTTTAAATAATCATGACAAAGTTATAAAAGTCCCTACAGTAAGTTCATCCCTTTAAGAAGTTATTAAGACATACATTTTTGTACCTTTGCTCAACTTTAATGACTTCAGATTAATGATACAATCCATGACAGGTTATGGGAAGACTGTATTACAGCTCCCAACAAAAAAAATATCAATAGAATTAAAATCTTTAAATAGTAAAAATTTAGACATCAATGCGCGCATGCCTTCAATGTATCGTTCTAAAGAATTAGACATAAGAAAAGGTATTGCAAAACATCTGGTTCGTGGAAAAGTAGATTTTTCTCTTTTTGTTGAAATTACAGGAGAAGATACTAGTTCTAAAATTAACAAAACCGTAGTACAAGAATATATCAAACAACTCAGAGAAGTCGTTGATGGTGACACCACAGAATTGCTAAAAATGGCTATTAGATTGCCAGATGCTGTAGCAACCGATAGAGATGAAATTGACGAAGAGGAATGGACTATAATCAATAATGGTATCAATGAAGCGCTTTCTAAAATTGTGGCATATAGAACAGATGAAGGAGCGATATTAAAACAAGATTTTCTAAATAGAATTAAGACACTTAAAAATCTTTTAGAAGATGTAATAACCATGGACCCAGAACGTATTGAAGGAGTTCGTGAAAGATTAAACAAAGGCATTGCTGACATTAAAGAAAAGGTAGACGAAAACCGATTTGAACAAGAACTGGTTTACTACATTGAAAAATTTGATATTACAGAAGAAAAGGTTAGACTAGATAACCATTTAGACTATTTTATAAAGGCGCTTAATTCTGATGATTCTAATGGTAAAAAGTTAGGCTTTATCTCTCAAGAAATAGGAAGAGAAATAAATACCATAGGTTCTAAATCTAACTATGCACCTATGCAAAAGTTGGTGGTACAAATGAAAGATGAGTTAGAGAAGATTAAGGAACAATTATTGAATGCCCTTTAATTACACTGAATTATGTCAGAAGAAATGAATAAAAAACAGGGCAAACTTATAGTGTTTTCGGCACCATCTGGTTCTGGTAAAACAACCATAGTACGTCATTTATTACAACAAGAAGAATTAAATTTAGAGTTCTCTATTTCTGCAACTTCACGCGAAGCTCGTGGCAACGAAGTGCATGGTAAAGATTACTATTACTTATCTCTTGAAGAGTTTAAAAACAAGATTAAAGCTGACGAATTCTTAGAATGGGAAGAAGTTTACAGAGACAACTTTTATGGCACTTTAAAAGCTGAAGTAGAACGGATATGGGCAAAAGGTAAGCATGTTATTTTTGATATCGATGTGTCCGGAGGATTGAGAATTAAACGTAAATTCCCAGAACAAACTCTTGCTATTTTTGTGAAACCACCAGATTTAAATGAATTGGTTAGACGACTTAAGGAAAGAGGTGAGGAAACAGAAGAAAAAATAAGTATGCGTGTTTCTAAAGCACCTGCAGAATTAGCTACAGCTCCACTTTTTGACGAAATTGTTGTGAATTCTAACTTAGAAGAAGCACTTGACAATGCTTACCATTTGGTTTCTGATTTTTTAAAAAACTAAGAACTGTCATTCCTGCGAAAGCAGGAATCTAATTAACTCATACTAATTTAAAAATGAGATTCCTGCTTTCGCAGGAATGACAAAGGAATGAAAATAGGACTCTACTTTGGCACATTTAATCCAATTCACATTGGTCATCTTACCATAGCAAATCATTTAGCTGAGCATAGTAATTTAGACCAAATTTGGTTTGTAGTTACACCTCAAAGTCCCTTTAAAAAGAAAAGCACACTACTAGACAACCATCAACGTTTAGAAATGGTTTATCGTGCCACTTACGATTATGACAAGCTCAAACCTAGCGATATTGAGTTTGGCCTAAAACAGCCAAATTACACCATTGACACGTTAACCTATCTTTTAGAAAAATTTCCTCAGCACGAGTTTTCATTAATTATGGGAGAAGACAACCTAAAAAGTTTTCATAAATGGAAAAACTATGAGCTAATTCTAGAAAATCATGATATTTATGTATACCCAAGAATTTCTGAAAGCTCTGTAAATGAGAGGTTTATTGATAACAATAAAATTTTTAACATATCGGCCCCAATAATGGAGCTGTCTTCTACGTTTATAAGACAGGAAATTAAAGCTGGAAGAAACATTAGACCAATGTTACCTGAAAGTGTATGGCAATACATCGATGAAATGAACTTTTACAAGTGAAATCCAAGTTAAAATGCTAAAAGAGCATTATAGTTTCCTAAAGAATTTTTATTTTTAACGCTCTAAAATTAATCCTGATATCCGCGATGATATTTACTGTCGTTTTTTTATCAATTATAACAACCCTCATAGCTTATAAAGTTAGAGACATCATAAAGCGCAATAATTTAGAGACTAAAAGCGAGAAAAGAGTTTTAGTTATAAGTACCCTACTTGTACTTTTCATTATAACAAACATTACCTTACCTTATCCACAATCGTTATATTGGTTTATTGGCCTAGGCTTAGTGTTAGGTAGCATAATATTGTCCTTCGACGTTATTAAAAAAGAATTACACCGTTTTAAGTCCTTAAACACAAAAACAAAGGTGACTAATGTTTTATATTACAGTTTGGCCATAGTTGTTACTCATATTCTCTTGTACAACTAAAAATGATAAAATGCATCTTTTAGATGTTCTACCTCATAGTTGTTATCTTTCTTAACAATCGCGATTATATCAAAACGAATTTCTACATCTAAGTCGTTTACTATAACATATTCGTTTACTGCTTTTACTAAATTTTGAATCTGTTTAGGTTTTACAAAATCTTGCGGATTTCCAAAATCGGTAGTTGAACGTGTTTTAACTTCAACAATAGCCAGCACATCTTCTTTCTGAGCAATAATATCTACTTCCGCTTTATCGAACCTATAATTCTGTTCAAGAATTGAATATTCTTTATTTAAAAGAAAATCGACAGCAAGCTGTTCGCCTTTTTTACCAAGTTCGTTGTGTTGCGCCATAATTCTAAAATAGAAAAATAATAGTATTTTTAGATAACTATTTATCAATCAATTCTTTCATCTTGGAATTTCCTTTCAACTTTAATGATTATAGCTCTACGCTGCTTATATTTTTTTTCAATGGCATTATTTTTTCTGCATTAACGATAAGGCAAGGCCTAATTCACAATATCACTGCTAGCAGATGGTTAAGCCTACTCTTGTTTTTATATGCCATGTATATTACTCCTTACATGCTTGGTTACGCTGGTTGGTATGGTGGTGGATTCACGAGAGAATTCTTATTTTTTATGCCATTTATGCAAGTTTTGCTCATTGGTCCTGTGGTCTATTTTTACACAAAAAGCTTGTTGAACTCTAGTTTTAAACTTACTAAAAAAGACTACTTTCACTTTATTCCAGCATTGCTATATGCAGTTTACAGTTTAGTTGTATTCATAACAGATAAACTCATATTAGATGACTATTATTTCTACGCAGACAATAAAGATAAAGACTTGTCAAACTGGTACCAAGTTGCAGGGCTAGTCTCTATGTTTATTTATTTAATAATGAGTTTAAAATATTATGCTTACTACAAAAAGATACTTTTCGAGACAGTGAGTTATGCAGAATCTATTTTATTTAAGTGGATTAAAAACTTCATGATTGCCTTTTTAACCATACTGGTTTTGAGAATAGTGTTCTTTATAACCAATCCAGAATGGGGGAATTTTGGCAGTCAATACTGGCATTATATTGCCTTCTCATTTGTGTTTTATTATATCGCTATTACAGGCTATAGTAGCATTGTTAAGCAAGCAGCTTTAAAAGGTGAAAAACTAGAATTAATTAATGTATTTGAGGAAAACTTGAAGGTAGAGCAAAATGAAAATAAACCCAATACTTCTGACAAAGATGACCAAAAATGGCAAGAAAGACTTTCAGAATTGATGTCTAAAAAAAACCTTTACGAAAATCCACGACTAACACTCTCAGATGTAGCAAGAGAATTAAACACAACCACTAAAATAGTATCATCTACAGTTAATTCTAGATTTAATAAAAACTTTAATGACTATGTTAATGAATACAGAATTGATGCAGTAAAGGAAAAACTCAATAAAGGGGAACATCATAAACGAACGTTATTAGGTATAGCACTAGATTGCGGATTTAATAGCAAAGCCACTTTTAACCGTGCTTTCAAAAAAAGTACAGCTTTATCACCAAAAGATTATTTAGATAAAATGGCTTAAAATAGGTCTCAAATCGAGATTTGAAGCGTTTGGCTTTGTAAATTAGAAGACTTTTGAAGAAATTATGAATCACACATTATGAAAACCTTTGTAACGCTTCTAGTATTTATTCTTTCACTATTTCTTCCAGCTCAAGACTATCAGATTAAAAAGATTGATTCTATTATTAACTCTAAAATTACAGAAACCGAACCTGGACTAATGGTCGGTATTGTAAAAAATGGCGAAGTGATTTATGAAAAATATCGTGGACTTGCCAATGTAGAACACCAAGTAAGAATAAGTGAAAAAACGCGTTCTAATATTGCCTCTACCGCAAAACAATTTACGGCATTAATGATTTTAAAACTATCATTAGAAGGTAAATTGAGTTTGGAAGACGATATACGAAAATACCTTACTGATATATACCCAAAAGTTAAAGAAGACATTAAAATAAGTCATCTTATTAATCATACTAGTGGCATCAGAGATTATGTTGAATTAATGGGATTAAACGATATTGTTTGGTGGAAACGTGTTGGACTAGACAATAACGATGTAATTGAACTCTTAAAAAAACAAAATGATTTAGGCTTTCAGTCAGGCTCACAATTCTCATACAGTAATTCTGGTTATGTTATACTCGCTAAAATTATTGAAGCAGTTTCTAACCAAAAATTCACAGACTATTCTTCACAGTTCTTTAAAAGCTTAGGTATGACAGAAACCAACTTCATAAGACGTTATATGCAAGTTATACCTAATAGAGCAAATCCTTACTCAGATTGGGGTTATGGTGAATTATTTCATTCTATTTCAGTGACAAAAACGGCTGGTGAAGGCTTTTTATATACCACTTTAAAAGACCAGTTACATTTCGAAAAGGCCATTCAAAATGCTCAAAAGAACAATAATGAATTATTACTAAAAAGTCAACAAACTATCCCAAATAGCACTATAAACACGTATGGCTTTGGATTAAAACTCGACGACATACTAAACAGAAAAGCCATTCATCACGATGGTGTTACAAATGCCTACAATGCCCAAACACTTAGGTTTCCTGACGAGCAATTAACCATATTTATTATGAGTAATAATGGTAATCTAAGAAGTGACATTTTAGCCAAACAAATTGCCTCTGTATTGCTTCCTGAAATTGATAAAGTCGAACAATACAACACAGCCTATTTTGATAAAACTGTTGCATCTAAAAAGGTTGAGATTGAAGGTCAATACAATTATCCAACTAGTGACAAGCTAGTAAGAATTGTAAAAGAAAATGATACATATTATTGGAAAGAAGGCAATTATTACAACCTCGAAATGCGTCTTGAAAGTGCTAACAAATTTGCTTTTGTTTACAACCCTAAATTAAAAATTGTCTTTTATAATGACAAAATGATAGAATACTATGCGTCTGGCAAAACCATGACTTACCAGAGAAGTAATGAAAAGACGGCTTCACCCAAAGATCTGTTAGCTTTTGAAGGTTCTTATACAAATAGTGAACTAGATATAAGTTTTCAACTCAAATTAGACCAAGAGAATAATTTAAAATTTTGGTTTGGTAATGAGAAGAATCAATCTAAAACCGTTCAAGTCATTAATCAGAACAGATTATTAGTATCTAGTTATGTTTTTAAAGCGCAACGTGACCAGTTTAATAGAATTACTGAAATTCGCATGGACTATGGAAGAGCTAAGAACATGCTATTTAAGAAGACAAGTAATCTTAAGTATCATCCAATAGTTGAATTAGAAAATGGCTCAATACAAGTGACTACTATCAGTTCTAAAAATGGAGTTACGTCAGATATTTTGCTTACTAAAAACTACAACAATGGTAATGAGGAATGGTCCAAACGCTTTGGAGGAAAGAGCTATGACAAAGCCAATTCTTTAATAGCAACTGATGATGGTTATCTAATTATTGGTTCAACGAGTTCTTACGGTAAGGGTAATTATGACATCTATGTGATAAAAACAGATAAAAACGGAAAAAAAATATGGCAGAACACCTATGGTAATTTTTATAACGATTATGGTTATACTGCCGAAATTACTTCAAAAGGTTACATGATTAAGGGCACTACACAAGACTGTACTAACAATTATGATATTAACCGAAAGTGTAAAACCAATGTTTGGTTTGTAGAAATTGATTCTTCAGGTAATGAAATTAATAATGCAGTACTAGAAGAAATACATCAATAATTTATTTGCTAACTTCTAATTTGTAGCCGACACCATGCACATTAACAAGTTTTACCGAAGTGTCTTCTTTTAGCTTTTTACGAAGTTTCGAAATATAAGTGTCTAAACTTCTACCTACAATAACACCTTTATCTTCCCAAACACGTTTGGTAAGCTCGTCTCGCTTAACCACAATGTTTGGGTTTGCAACGAATATTTCGAGTAGCTCACATTCTTTTTGAGACAAACTAATCTCAACCGCTTCTTTTATAAGCTTGTTTTGGTCTGCATAAAACTTATAACTTCCTAATCTAATAAAGGGTTGCTCAATAACTTTTTGTGACTTAGCTTGGTTAAACTTACGTCTTAACATTAGGAATGACAGACAGATCAAAATCAAATACCCTATTGTTATAATAATCCCATAATTTGAAGTATTCGACTTTAGCCGACCTAGAAATTGCACTTGAATTTTATAACAACCTTTCGGTAAATTTCTATCTAAACACGGAATGATAGTTTTCTCTATCTCATTACTAATTTCATAACTATACGCAACCTCATTATCAGAACATTGAATGACTTCTACTCTATACTTTTTTGGTAAATCAGTATTCTTAAAACTAACATCAATAAAGTCGACCAAATCTGTTGGAACAATAAAAAGCTGCTCTTCAAAACCTAGCTCAAATTTTGAGCCTGATATTGCTTTAATAGGTAAGACCAAAGACACAGAATCATTATTAGAAAGTAGTAATTGATTACCTGCAGAACGCATGGCGACTTTCACATCTGCCGTAAACTCATCTTGATTATAGCCTTCAGAACAAGATGACACAAACAAACAAAGTGTTATAACCGATAAATAATATAAGATGTTCTTCATAGCGACTGTAAATAACAGACAATTTGATGATATTTTACAAGTGTTGACACTTCTTTTACACTTTTTTGACATTCGGCATTGCGTCTCAACCTAGTTTTATCCCATCAAAAAATAATTAAAAAATTCATCATGAAAAAACGAATTCTATTTGCAGTTTTATGTTTTGCTTTTGCTTTACAATTAAATGCTCAAAACAAAGAGCTTTTAGATATTAATACATCAACAAGCGCTATTAAATGGTCTTGTGATTACGCATTCTATTTCGGTGGTCATGAAGGCAACATCAACTTTAAAGAAGGTTATTTCATCAAAGATCCAAATGGGAGTATTACTGGTGGAAAATTTATCATTGACATGAATACTATACGAAGCACCGACATGGATGAAGAAGAAGCGAGAGTTAGCTTAGATGATCATCTAAAGAATGAAGATTTCTTTGATGTGCCAAATTTTCCAAATGCAACTTTAGAAATTACTAGAGTAAAATACCACGATGGTAATCACATGAAGATCTTTGCAGATTTAACTATTAAAGGCGAAACAGTTGCTATCAATTTTCAAGCTGAAGTAGACTATGAAAACAAAGAATTAAAAACCAGATTTAAAATAGACCGCACTCGTTGGGGCATTACATATAATTCTAAAGAAGTCGAAGGCAAACTCAAAGACGGCTTAATCTCTGATGCCATTGGCTTTGAAGTTGCTATTAAATTATAGCTTATCTTGAAAGTGAAATTCTGAAAACCACTTTTTTTGAAATGAAGAAACTCAAAATCATCATAATATTTCTGTTGTTAATTCAGAGCTGTAAGTCGACTCAATCAAGTTTTAACTACGAAAAACTTCTATGGACTACAGATTGGAGTCCTAATAAAGAATTGATAGCCGTTGGTGGTAATTGGGATACATTACAAATCCTTTCCGCCAACGATTTAGAAGTTGTAAAAAGCTATAAAATGCCACGAACCATTACAAAAACAGCTTGGCATAAATCTGGTGAAATTATTGCAGTTACTTCTCAAATTTCAAAAGACGTTGCAGTATTGATTGACAAAAAAACCGATAAAATTACCAAATTAGAACATGTTCACCAGCATGGCGCTAGAGGATTGAGTTGGAATAATGACGGATCCTTATTAGCTATTGGAGATAACTCAGGTCATTTAACACTATTTGATCGTGAAGGTAACTTCATTAAAAAAATTGATTTAAAGCAAAAGGCAATCACAGGTCTAAGTTGGCATCCAACACAAAATATTATAGTAGCCGTTGGTAGTCAAATTTCAATTTATGATTTAGACAATGACCAATTAAAAACCATAGTTCCGCGAGATGTTGAGATTTTAATGTTGTGTGTAGAATGGCATCCATCAGGCAACTTTTTTGTCACAGGTGACTATGGCGATTTTGAGAAGGAATATCCACCTTTATTACAATTTTGGAAAGATACCGGAGAGAACATCAAAGACGTTGAAGAAAGTAAAGCGGAATATAGAAATCTAAAATGGACTAGCGATGGTAAAATTCTAGCTACTTCAAGTGAAAAAATTCGTCTATGGAATACTGATGGCGAATTACTAAAAAGTCGTTCGCTTGGTAAAAGTTTACTATGGGGTATTGATTGGAATAGCGACAATACCAAAATTGTGATTACCAATGAAAATGGCGATATCAAAATATTAAATCAAAAGCTAAAAATCGTTTTAGAAAAAGAGAATAATTAATCTTCCTTTTTCTGCCATACAGAGCTATGTCGCGCTGAGCTTGTAGAATTGCAACCGAGAAAAAGAGTGAAAACTCAAAAAGACGGTTCTTTAACTATTCAAAAGTTACTGATGATTTAGTTTTTTCAACCTTCAAACTTACTTCTCTACCAAAAACCAATGCTCTATTATCTGGTTCGTGGCCAGCTGGCATATTAAATGCAATTGGGAAATCGTACTCTTCTAATACATCTAAAATCAATTGTTCTACTGAAGTTCCCCAAACGGTTGTATTCCTTTTAATCTTAGTCATATCACCAATAATGACACCTTTGCAATTTTCAAAATAACCAGCGCGCTTTAGACTTTGTAGTAACCTATCAATATGATATTTGTACTCACCAATTTCTTCAATAAATAAGATTTTACCAGAAGTATCAATACTTTCTTTAGAACCCAACATGGTTTGTAAAATGGTAAGGTTTCCACCAACAAGTTGCCCTTTGACTTCACCTACTCTATTATATTTAGAACCTTGTAATTCGTAACCTACAGGATTCCCAAAAATGGTAGACTTAAAAGTCTCTATGGTTTCTTTAATCTTATCAAAATCATCAGACAAACTCGTACACATCAAACCATGTATAGATTCAAAACCTTGATTATGTAACTGATTGTGTATTGCTGTAATATCGCTATAACCAATCACCCATTTTGGGTGTTTTTTAAACTTGGTATAGTCTATTTTATCTAATATTCTCGCGCTACCATAACCGCCACGTGCACACCAAATGGCACTTATTGTTGGGTCATCAAAGGCTTTTTGTAAATCCTCACAACGTTCTTCATCTGTACCTGCAAAGTGATTATTCTGATTAAAAACATGTTTTCCTACAACAGTATGTAAACCCCAACTTTTTAATAAATCTACAGAGCGTTGTACTTCAGCTTCTCTGTTTTTTAAAATTCCTGATGGTGCAACAATGGCTACTGTATCGCCAGCTTTTAAATATGGTGGTTGTACTAAATCTGTTGTCATTTCAGAAGTGTTATCAGTTTCATTTTGAGCTAAAAGTCCATGATTAAAGCCAAATATTATGGCTAAAAACATAAATAAAAATGTACGCTTCAAAATCATAGAAATCGGCTTTTTGTAAATGTACATTTTTTTTAGAACTGTTCTTATATTGTGTACTTTTGTAGCTTCAAAATATTGAAATCATGTCAAAACGATATACCATAACAGCAGCATTACCATATACTAATGGACCAATTCATATTGGACATTTGGCAGGTGTTTATGTTCCGGCTGATATATACTCAAGATATTTAAGATTGACTGGCAATGATGTGGCTTTCATTTGTGGAAGCGATGAACATGGTGTGCCAATTACAATTAAAGCGAAAAAAGAAGGTGTCACACCTCAAGATATTGTAGATAAATATCACGCAATCATCAAAACATCTTTTGAAGATTTTGGTATTTCGTTTGATAATTACTCACGTACCTCAGCTAAAATTCATCATGATACGGCTTCAGAATTCTTTAAAACCTTATATGATAAAAATGAGTTTGTTGAAGAAGTTTCAGAGCAACTTTACGATGCAGAAGCCAATCAGTTTTTAGCCGATAGATTTGTAATTGGCACCTGTCCAAAATGTGGATACGAAGAAGCTTATGGTGACCAATGCGAAAATTGCGGAACAAGTCATAATGCTACAGATTTAATCAATCCAAAATCGGCAATAACTGGTAATACACCAACTCTAAAAGAAACAAAACACTGGTTTTTACCTTTAAATAAACACGAAGAATTCTTAACAGAATGGATTTTAAAAGGTCATAAAAAAGACTGGAAACCTAACGTTTATGGGCAAGTAAAATCATGGATTGACGATGGATTGCGACCTAGAGCTGTAACCAGAGATTTAGATTGGGGAATTCCTGTACCTGTTGAAGGTGGCGAAGGCAAGGTTCTTTATGTATGGTTTGATGCGCCAATAGGTTATATCTCTGCGACTAAAGAATGGGCTGAGCGCGAAGGTAAAAACTGGGAAGATTACTGGAAAGATGAAGACACAACCTTAGTTCACTTTATCGGTAAGGATAATATTGTGTTTCACTGTATCATTTTCCCATCGATGTTAAAAGCTGAAGGCTCTTATATTTTACCAGAAAATGTACCTGCAAATGAATTCTTAAACTTAGAAGGAAATAAACTGTCTACGTCTAAGAATTGGGCAGTTTGGTTGCCAGACTATTTACAAGATTTTCCGAATCAGCAAGATGTGTTGCGTTATGCACTAACGGCCAATGCACCAGAAACAAAAGACAATGACTTTACTTGGAAAGATTTTCAAGCAAGAAACAACAACGAGTTGGTTGCAATTTTCGGAAACTTCATTAATCGTGTGGCTGTATTAACCAATAAATACTATAACGGCGTTATTCCTGAGCCATCAGAATTTAAAGCCATAGACGAAGACACATTAGCTGCAGTAAAAGCTTATCCTGCTGTAATAGCAAGTTCAATTGAGCGCTACCGATTTAGAGAGGCAAGCCAAGAATTGATGAATTTAGCACGACTCGGTAATAAATATTTGGCTGACGAAGAACCATGGAAAACTATAAAAACCGACGAAGAACGCACTAAAACAGTCATGTTTGTAGCATTACAAATTGCGTCTGCTTTAGCGGTTTTAAGTGAACCTATTTTACCATTTACTTCTGAAAAACTAAAAACCATCCTTTGTCATTCTGAACTCGAAACAGAATCTACTTGGAATGACGTTTCAACAAAAGACATCTTATTACCATCTGGTCATCAATTGCAAGAAGGTAAAACTGAATTGTTATTCACCAAAATTGAAGACAAACAGATTGAGGAGCAATTAGAAAAGCTTGAGGCTAGTAAAAAAGCAAATGAGGCCGCCAACAAGGCCATTGAACCTCAAAAAGATGAAATTACTTTTGAAGACTTTACCAAACTAGACCTTAGAGTTGGCACTATCTTAGAAGCCGAAAAAATGCCAAAAACAAAAAAACTCTTGGTCTTAAAAGTTGATACAGGTATAGATACAAGAACCATTGTTTCTGGCATTGCCGAAAGCTTTAAGCCAGAACAAGTTGTTGGCAGACGTGTCACTGTATTGGTAAACTTAGCACCAAGAAAATTACGTGGTGTTGAGAGCCAAGGCATGATTTTAATGACTGAAGACACTTCAGGTAATTTAGTATTTGTAAATCCTGATGAATCTGGAGATGTTAGTAATGGTTTGCAGATAAGTTAAAGCTAGTAATTATTCGCGTCACTTCGAGTGATTTTGAGTCACGAAAAATTGTATCGAGAAATTATATTGAAAAACATTCTTGCCTCGCCTGTAGCAGGCAGGTTTTCGATACAATCACGCGATGCGTGACCACTCAAACTGACGAAGGTTTTTCATTGGTCAATTCTTAAAATAACACTTATTAATGCAACTTTTATCTTTTATAGTATCTAAAACCCAGCTATCAGAAACTAGTGTAAAAAACACACTAAAACTTTTAGACGAAGACTGTACTGTTCCGTTTATTTCACGATACAGAAAAGAACAAACAGGTAATCTCGATGAAGTAGAAATTGGAAGCATTGTAACGTTAAAAACACAATTTGAAGCTTTACAAAAGCGAAAAGCAACTATTCTGAAAGCTTTAAAAGAAGATAATGTGTTAACTACAGAGCTTCAGAAGAAAATAGAACTTACTGAAGATGTAACAACCCTAGAAGACCTTTATCTGCCTTATAAAAAGAAGCGCAAAACCAAAGCCGAAACTGCTCGTAAAAATGGCTTAGAACCATTAGCAAAAATTATAATGAGCCAGAATGCAAATGATATTGACTCTATTGCATTTAGATACGTAAAAGGCGATGTAAATTCGGAAGATGAAGCTCTTCAAGGTGCTCGTCATATTATTGCCGAATGGATTAGCGAGCGTACAGATATTAGAAATAATATTCGTTATCAATTAGAACGTTTCGCAACTATTAACACCAAGGCTATAAAAGCTAAAATTGAGGATGAAAAATCACAAAAATTTAGAGACTATTTTGATTGGTCTGAGTCTTTGAGTCGTATTCCTTCGCATCGATTGTTAGCTATTCTTAGAGCAGAGCAAGAAGGCTTTATTCGTGTTAAAATAGAGATTGATGATGAACGTGCTTTAACAAAGATTGAAGACCGAATCATAAAATCTAATAACGCTTGTGCTGAGCAAATAGAACTAGCAATCAAAGATGCATACAAGAGATTATTGTTACCATCTTTAACTAACGAAGCACTTCAAAACGCAAAATCCAAAGCAGATGATGCTGCCATAAAAGTATTTTCTAAAAACTTAAAACAATTGCTTTTAGGTGCACCTGTTGGAGAAAAACGCGTATTGGCTATTGACCCAGGATTCAGAACAGGTTGCAAAGTGGTTTGTCTTGATGAAAAAGGAACTCTAAAGCACAACGAAACCATTTATCCGCATCCGCCAAAAAAAGATGCTATTGGTGCGATGAAAAAAATTAGCTCATTAGCAGATGCCTATAAAATTGAAGCTATTGCCATTGGTAACGGAACCGCTTCAAGAGAAACAGAAGCTTTGGTTCGTAAAATTAGATTTAGAAACGATATTGAGGTTTATGTGGTGAGCGAAGCTGGCGCAAGTATTTATTCTGCTTCAAAAATTGCGCGCGAAGAGTTTCCTAATTACGATGTTACTGTTCGTGGTTCTGTTTCAATTGGAAGACGTTTGCAAGACCCATTAGCAGAATTGGTAAAGATTGATGCCAAGTCGATAGGTGTTGGACAATACCAACACGATGTTGACCAAACCAAACTAAAAACAAGTCTAGATACTGTTGTTGAGAGTTGTGTAAATGCTGTTGGTGTGAATATTAATACCGCAAGTAAATCACTATTAAGTTATGTGTCTGGTATTGGACCAAAACTTGCCGAAAACATTATTGCTCACAAAAACGACAATGGTGCATTTAAATCAAGAAATGATATTAAAAAAGTAGCTCGTTTAGGTGGAAAAGCGTTTGAACAAAGTGCTGCATTTTTAAGAATTAAAGGTGCAAATAATCCGTTAGATGATTCGGCAGTGCATCCAGAACGTTATGCCTTAGTGAAGCAAATTGCTAAAGACGAAGGTAAATCTTTGGAAGACCTTATTGGTAATTCTGAAGCACTTAAAAAGATTAATTTAAAAAATTATATTTCAGATGATGTTGGTTTACCAACACTCGAAGACATTATCAAAGAACTTGAAAAACCAGGTTTAGATATTAGAGAAAAAGCCAAGGTGTTTACCTTCAATCAAAACATTAAAACCATTAACGATTTAAGAGAAGGCCAACTGCTTCCAGGAATAGTGAATAACATTACCAATTTTGGTTGTTTTGTTGATGTTGGTATAAAAGAAAGTGGTTTAATTCATTTGTCTAATCTTTCAGATTCTTATGTTAGCGATGTTAATGAGTATGTGAGTTTACACCAACAAATAATTGTAAAAGTCTTAGAAGTAGATTTGCAACGTAAGCGTATACAGTTGAAGTTGCATAAGTAATGTTTATTCCAATATCATTCCTGATTTCAATCATTGCAGTATATAGGATTGCTTAAATTAGAAATAAAAGCTCTAAAAGGAGTTAATGTTTTCTAACAAAAAGTTAAATCAATAATGTTTGTTTAGTCTTTTCAGTATCTTTCTTAATAAAGTACACAAACAATGTTAGCTGCAAATTTTGGTTTAAATTTTTAATCACCGTGCATGCAATTATTTAATATCAAATTAAATTTTCTTATGTCAAAGTTCATCCTAAATCGTTACGCATTAATACTATACTTTTTATTTTGTTCTGTTGCTATTAATGCTCAAGAAAAATCATCAATTATAGAAAGCTACACTAAATATGCGGAAGCTCCTCGCGAATTAGTCTATGCTCAACTAAATAAATCTACTTACATCAAAGGGGAATTAATCGGACTTAAGGCTTATGTACTCAGTAAAAACACAAAAAGTGTTTCAAAACTTACAACAAATCTATACGTTAATATTAAAGATAAAAATAACAACACTGTAAAACAAAAACTCTTAAAGGTTGAGAATGGAGTTGCTAATTTTAACTTTGAAATTGACTCTTCTTTTACTTCAGGATACTATACAGTTAAGGCTTATACTAACTGGATGAAAAACTTTAATGAAAACAACCACCATGAAGAGCAAATTAGAATAATTGACCCAGACGTGGAAGAATATATTGATGACAATGATACTGGTGATGGCATTGACATTCAGTTTTTACCAGAGAGTGGCCATTTATTGAATAATATTCCAAACAATGTTGGAGTTATTATTAAAAATGATCAAGGTCATGGCATTCCAAATACAGAAGGTGAAATTTACGACAATAACAATCTTCTTATAACCAAGTTTCGGACGAATCACCTTGGTATTGGTAGTTTTCAGTTAATTCCAGATATTAACAATTCTTATAAGGCTGCGGTAAACTACTATGGCAAATCCATTGATGTTAACATTAATACACCTATTAATTTAAAAGGTATAATAATGTCGGTAAAAACGCTTAAGTCTAAAGCTTTCATTTCTATCACAACCAATGACGAAACCTTTGAAAATATTAAAAATCAAAGACACACACTTATGTTACATAATGGAGATCGTTATGATATAATGGATGTTTACTTTACTGATAACAAAACTATTACCAAATCAATCGATCTTAACAATGCATATAAAGGAATTAATATATTGACATTATTTAATGAAAGTGATAAACCAATTGCAGAGAGATTATTTTTTAATTATGAAGGCATTGAATTGCTTAAGTCAAATAATATAACCACAAACAAAAGTAAAGATTCGCTTGAACTGACGTTGAACCTTAATAACATTAAAGAAAATAGTTTTAACTCATTGAGTGTTTCCGTTCTACCTAAAAACACAAAAGCTTATAATAGAAATGACAACCTGTTATCAAGTACATTCTTAAAACCTTACTTAAAAGGATATATAGAACATGGTGAATATTATTTTAATAATATCGATGCTAAAAAGAAATATGATTTAGACCTATTGTTGTTAACTCAAGGATGGAGTAGTTATGATTGGAATGAGATATTTAATTATCCTCCAGAAAGGACATATAATTTTGAACAAGGAATATTGGTCAAGGCTAACAGGAATAATAAAAGTTCTGACCAAATGACGTATGTTGTTCATTCTTCAATGACCAATGAACCTGTAGTTTTTGAAATGAGCCAAGAAGAAGATATGTTCTCATTTGAGAATATTTTTCCTACACCAAATGAACAACTCATGATTTCTGAGATTAGTAAGCGAGGCACAATGAGACCAGCTGAGATTTACTTGCAATCATTTCCTAGCGATATTCCAGATTTTAACAAAAGTATAAGCCCATTAAATCCTAAATCTAGTATAGATCAAGAAATAATAAATGATAAAAAGGTCTTCTACAAAACCGCAGCAAATGTATACGAATTGCAAGAAGTTATATTGAAAGGTCGATTAGAGAAAAAAAGAATTAAGGCTCTAAAACTTACTAAAACTATTTGGGGAGATATTTTTGTTTTTGATGATAATGATAGACAACGATTTGCAACATTAACGCAGTTTATCAACAATATGACCAATCTAAGAGCCTATGATACACCAACAGGATTAGTTGTTCAAAACCCAATTTCATATACTAGAAATACTGGCTCAACTCCATTCTTCTTTCTTGATGATATGCCACTATACAACACCAATATTTTGATTAATTTCCCAATGTTTAATGTAGATTATATAGAAGTGAACACCACTGGAATTGGTGAAGGCATTAGAGGTGGAAACGGTACAATAAAAATCTATACCAAACCAGAATTAGGTTACAAAAACTATGGTGATACAGTTAAATCATTTAAACTTCCTCTAACTTTTAGTGTAACAAAGAAGTTTTACACACCAAAATATAAATCTTATAAAGATGATTTTTTCCAACAGTATGGTGTTGTTGATTGGTTGCCTAACTTAAAAATACAAGAAGACGGGAATGTTAATTTTAAAATACCTCAACCAAAAGTACCTGTCACCTTATTTATTGAAGGCGTAGCAAATGATGGGGCATTTATTTCTGAAGAAAAAACAATATCATTAAATTAATTGAAGATTTTGATTCGATTACATGCTTAAGATAGCATATCACCCTATTTATAAACATCCTTTACCAGAAGGTCATAGGTTTCCAATGATAAAGTATGAGCTCTTACCTGAGCAATTACTTCATGAAGGTACCTGCATACATGATAATTTCTTTGAACCAGAAATACCTAACGATAAGTACATTTTAGCAGTTCATACGCCAGAATATTACTATGATTTGGTCAATATAACCTTAGATCAGAGAGCCGCTAGAAAAATTGGGTTTCCACTTAGCGAAGTGTTGGTAGAACGTGAAGTTATTATTGCTGATGGCACTATTAAATCTAGTTTACATGCATTGGATTATGGGGTTGCCATGAACATTGCAGGTGGTACTCATCACGCTTACACAAATCGTGGTGAAGCCTTTTGCCTGTTGAATGACCAAGCTATTGGTGCAAGATACTTACAATCTAAAAAATTGGCTAAAAAAATTCTTGTTGTAGATTTAGATGTGCATCAAGGTAATGGTACTGCTGAGATTTTTCAGAATGATAACTCAGTATTTACCTTTTCAATGCACGGTAAAGCCAATTATCCTTTTAAAAAAGAAAAAAGTGATTTAGATATTGCCTTAGAAACCAATACTGGTGACGAGGAATATTTAGACATCTTATATCAAACACTTCCTAAACTTATAAATGAGGTTCAACCAGACTTTATTTATTATTTGAGTGGTGTAGATATTATAGCCAGTGACAAGTTAGGTAAGTTAGGTCTAAGCATTGATGGTTGT
Organism: uncultured Flavobacteriaceae bacterium; assembly: GCA_964517835.1. GTDB lineage: Bacteria > Bacteroidota > Bacteroidia > Flavobacteriales > Flavobacteriaceae > Winogradskyella. The sequence goes on from CAZFEV010000009.1 coordinate 52,711, forward strand.
AAGGAACGCGACCGATTTGTACTTCAAACTTGTAAAGAACATAATATTCCTGTGATGTGCTCAATGGGTGGCGGGTATTCACCCGATATAAAGGTTATTGTTGAAGCTCATGCTAATACATTTCGATTAGCACAAGAGATTTTCTTTTAATCATTGTAAGGTTTCGAGGGAAATATTGACAATCTTTACATGATTAAAGAATTTAGAGAATTTAGTACTGGTGCTATTTTAAATATAGCCAATGAGACCTTATTAGAGCCTTTTAAAACTTCAAAGCCTATAGGTCTTTTTACATTTATATGGACAAAGGATTCAGAAGCTCATTTTGAAGTAGATGGCGTTCCTTTTACATTAGAGACCAATACTATTTTAGCACTTACACCAGTACAAAATTTTAGGTTGATAGAAGGCAAAAATTTAATTGTCTATCAATTTAACAGAGAGTTTTACTGTATTAAAGATCACGATAAAGAAGTTGGCTGTGCTGGTCTCATTTTCTTCGGAAATGATTTTATTCCAATCATTAACTTATCCGAAAATGAACAAACTAAATTCTCCTTATTGCATGAAGTTTTTCTTGATGAACTAGATACTGAAGACAATATTCAAGCAGAAATGCTTAGAATGCTTATGGCGCGTTTTATGATAAAAGCGACACGGATTCTCAAAAATAGTTCTGATACCTTAAAATCTGAAGCGTCTAAAATAGACTTATTAAGACACTTTAATGTCCTTGTAGAAAGCCATTTTAAAGAGGAACATAGTGTGGCCTTTTATGCAGAAAAATTGTTTAAATCACCCAAAACGCTTTCTAATACATTCGCCAAATTCAATAAAAGTCCATTAAAAATAATTCATAATAGGATTGTATTAGAAACCAAAAGACAATTATTGTATACTGATAAAACCGCCAAAGAAATTGCCTATGACATTGGTTTTGATGATGCGTCTCACCTAAGTCGTTTATTCAAAAAAAACACCTCTTTATCACCTTCACAATTTCAAAAACAACACAAAAACAGTCATTAGGGAAAAATTGACATGTCACAAGGTAATATGAACATTCTTTAGCCTTGTTATCGGTCGCATCTTTGCAATGTAAAATTAAAACAACGTAAAGATGAATTTAAAACATACTTCCATTTTCAATCTGATAGAAATATTCAGAAAAGGAAAGCAGCAGGTTCAGCATACCATTAATCCAAAAACACATTGTGAGCAAAAACACATTCACGATTTCTATTGTGATAGTGAAAGACCACATCTTAATATTCAATAACAAATAATAAAACTAAAATTTAAAAATTATGAGCACATTTAATGTACCAACACGAGACGAAGTAAACGAGAACAATCAAGCAATTTTCGACAATCTTAAAAGTAAACTAGGATTTGTACCAAACCTTTATGCAACCTATGCACATAGCGATACAGCTTTAGAAAATTACTTATCATTTTCAAGCGCTAAAACATCGCTTTCTGCTAAAGAAAAAGAAGTTGTAAACTTAGCCGTAAGCCAGGTAAATGACTGTATCTATTGTTTATCAGCACATACAGCAATCGGAAAAATGAACGGTTTTAATGATAATGACATTCTAGAATTTAGAGCTGGTTATTCTTCTTCTAACGACAAACTAGATGCATTGGCAAAACTTGCAAAAAATGTAACCGAAAACAGAGGAAGAACAGATGCTTCTGTTATTGAAAACTTCTTCAATGCAGGTTATAACAAAGGAAATTTAATTGATGTTATTAGTCTAGTTGGGGACAAAACTATTTCAAATTATATCCACTCAACAACTCAAATTCCGGTAGATTTTCCAGTAGCACAACCATTAGAAACAGCAACTGTATAATTAGAAATATTAAATAATCATTGTCATTCCTGCGAAAGCAGGAATCTTAAACAAATTAATAAAATTAGAAATCATGAAAAGAATCTTATCAATATTCGTAATCATCATAGCATTTAGTTTAAATGGAAATGCACAAGACAAAATGATGAAAAAAGAAATGGGTCCAAAAACAGTAACCCTAGAACAAACTAAAGGTGAATTCACACAGCAAAATTTAACCTTAACAGAAGGAAATTACATTTTTGAAATTTCGAACAATAACGTAGGACACGATGTTGGTTTTGTCTTAGTAAAAAAGGGTGATGATGCCTCTAAGCCAGAAAATCATATTAAAACCGCTTATGTTACCAATGTTGTGAAAAACAACACCAAAGGACAAACCAATATTACAACTTTAGAAAAAGGCGAATATGTATATTTCTGTCCTCTAAACCCAACACCACAGTATACTTTAACTGTAGAATAAGATGAACAAAAAGTTAAGCGCAAGTGAATCACTTGCGCTTTTTTAACATCTCTTATTTGCCAGAGAAAATCTCCTTCAATTGAGTAACCATGTTACCATTACCAGATACTGTAATCTCGCCAATTTTATCGGCGATTTTTTCAACATATTCCATCTCTTTGAGCTTGTATAACATATCATTCTCCTCCATCAATTTCGCTGTGTTTAACAAACTACGAGTAGAAGCTGTTTCTTCACGTCTCATAATAACATTAGCTTGAGCCTTCTTTTGCGCAATTAAAACTTGGTTCATTATTTCTTTCATTTCACCAGTTAAAATCACATCTCTGATACCACAATTCAAGATTGTTACACCTAATTTTGATGCACTTGTTTTTACATCTTCAAATACGGCTTCTGCAATATTGTCTTTACGTTCTAACAATTCATCTAAAGTATAGGCACCTACATAAGCACGCAATACTAACTGCATTGTAATGTACAATTGCTTCTCGTAATCCTTGTTTTCTAAAAGTGCTTTTTCTACATCGGTAACTTTATACTGTGTGTAAAAGTTAATTCTAATTGCAGCTTTGTCTTTAGTTAACAATTCTTGTCCAGAAATTTCTAATTGTAACTGACGTAAATCTACCTTGGCAATTTTAATTGAGGTATCATTTTTCCAGAAACGATATGTACCACCATCTAATGTTTTAGTGTACACATCATCTACCAAGAAAACAGCCTTTTCGTAAGTGGCTACCTCAAAAGTTCTGATATATCTAGAGACTTCTAATTTGCTAAAAAGTGCCTTGTCTATATTTTCTGTAATATAGATTTTGCTCAAATCTACCCTTAGATATTCACGATCAATTAAACCTTTCCAGAAGACATATCTTCCTGAAGTAAGAACAGATTTAAAGATGCCTTTTTCGTATAGAAACACCAATTCTCCGTCCTTTACATCTACTACATCAAGCATTTTTGCTAAGACCTCATCTCTTAACAAGATTTCTAATGCTACTGGTGCAGTAAACATAGTACTTAAATCAAACGTTACAATACGTTTGTTGAAACCTAGCCAGTGTATTCCCTGAGTAATTACCTTTACGTAATCACCACCTCTAAATACCAAACCTACTTTTCCTGCATTAATTCTTACTCGTAACATTGTTCTTAATTTTAATATTAAACTTCAAATTTTGCCAACTAAGGCATATGGTAATGCATGTAACGGACGGATTACCAACTTATAAATCACAGACGAGTACTGTAATTTAAGAGTGTCTATTATTTTCCTTTTTAAAAAGCGGTAGATTGCAAATCATCTCAATGGTATGGAACAACTATTGATAACCTTTGCCATAATTAGTGTAATGAAAGCCAGCAAACATAAGAACACATTTGTTTTACAGGTTTACCTTTAAACATTACAGTAACTATTTTAAGAGATTACTGCTTAGAAATTCTGAATACCTTTAAGATTGCTTTAGAATAACCGCTATCATTTGACAGTTGAAATAAAAAAGCCAATTCACAACCTATGCTTTTTGTCATTTTTGTGAGCAGTTGACGGACTGCGTGGCTATCAGTTTTACAAGATGATAAGCTTTGGTGGACATACTTTGCCCTAAAGCTGCATTTTGAGTGCAGTGCTCTAACCAAACTGAGCTACAAAGCCTAAAATAGTGGCTCTGACAGGACTCGAACCTGCGCAATTAAAATCTATCGCTCTAACCGCTGAGCTACTTCCCCATTTGTACGGTATAATGTTGTGGGGAAGATGGGAATCGAACCCATGACTAATAGAACTTGGGACCATTTTTTGGTTAATAGGTCTAACCTTCAAGTCTAGTTGCATATAAAAACATCATACATCACTGCAACGTTTTATACAATAGTGCTATACCGAAACACCCAACAAGACCAGCTTGATATTTTAAAAAAAGCGCGCTGAGAATACCTTCGCTTATAGATAAGCTTTCCTAGGATTATAGCCGTAGCTCTTCCCTAGTTTTCCACACTCATTTCTTTGCTAGAAAGTCATGTACTTATCTGATGCCTAATTACATTGTAGCTGTTCGGCAACTTAGACTTGGCCTGCATAGTGGCTCAAAGACCACGCTTTGCAATTACGAGGGTTGGCTCCCTCACCATTCATAGGCGTCCTCTTTTGAGGCGGCCTACTAGAATGTTCACCGCACAATTAAGGCTTGCGACCTCAATTGTCCCATATATTTCAATGGGTTTAGGCAACTACTAGCTGCTACAATGTCCGAAGTCTTTTGCTTTATCGCTGTATGAAATGTACAGTGCTCTACCAATTGAGCTATATCCCTTTTCGATATGGACACTAGGAATCGAACCTAGACCTTTAAGATCTCTTGACCTAGAAGAAGGGCTTCGGAAATGGATTCGTAGATTTTTGCCTACAAAATACCAACCTTCTTCTTGTATGTTTCCCAACATACGATACGTTGAGCCACCGAACCATTTCTAGTTGGGTACCTCTAATACTGCAATACGCTCCGCAAGACCGGATCATCTCCACGTAACCTATTACTACAACTTTTCCTATTGATGTCTCCATCTCAAGCCTCCTTTAATTGGCTATAAACCCTAAAATACTTCAGCGGTTGCCCCTAGCATGTTGTGATTTATGTTGGTTGCTTGCTTACCTGTACTACTTTTAAAAAAGCAGTCTCCACTTGCAGTGCCTGCAAACAGATTTATCCTTGTTACCAAGTTTATCTAAGGACGATAAGCCGCCCCATTACATATTAACCGAAATTAATCTGTAATGATTGTTTTGTATTATGACATTCATTTTTTAGAATATCATAAATTGTCAATGAACGTTTTTGTGGAACAGACAGGAATTGAACCTGTATCTCTACATTTTCAGTGTAGCGCAATGACCAACTTTGCTACTGTTCCTCGTTTAAGTGTATAGATAGATAACATCAATGACACTTTAAGTTGTAAACTCAATAGGACTCGAACCCATACCTCAAAATCCGTAGTTTTGAATGCTATCCATTACACCATGAGTTTATATTAAAATTTGTGGAAGTGGTAGGACTCGAACCTACATGCTTTAAAAGACCTAATTTACAGTCAGGCGAGCCAACCATTTGCTCAACACTTCCTTTTAAAAATCGGCAAACCAACTTATAGCTCAACTAAAAAATTAGTGTTGCCGATTTTCTCCTTCCCTTTTACAATAAATTATTTAACCGATTCTGAAACCATCTTTTTGGTGCTTCTTCAGTTTCTTTTTTGGTCTGATTTTCTATAATTCTGTCTTCATTTTCTTGAGCTTTTCTCTTCTTTTTCACTCGAGCAAGAACTCCATCAACGAAGCTTATAAAATCATCATTTAAAGCAAACTGTTTTGCATCCTTCAAAGACTTAATAGCGTCTTGGTATTTTGCTATTCTCTCAAATAATTGTCCTTGTAATAAAGCGATACTTGCCTTATCAATAGCCTTTACAGTAAAAGCAAAGTCAATTAACTTTTGAGCTTCTTCAAAATCTTCATTGTTTATTAAAAGCCTTATATAATCTGGATAGATATCTGGGACATCTAACCTGCTCGCTAAGGCACTCTCAAAATAGCTTTTGGCCATTTCATATTCGCCCAATTGTTCGTAATGCACTTTGGCCATTAAGTGCAGGGCTTTTACATTTTCCGGATCGTATGCTAAAGCATAATTTAATGCTTCAACAGCTTTTTCTAATTCCCACGGATAAGCTTCAATAGCTCTAAATAAGTGGATGTTATATACATTGTTTTCCATAATACTTCATAGTTGTGCCGAATGAATTTGTATAAATTCAGCAGGTTATTGTTTTAACTGTTCTGGTGTTAAAACTGTTTAGACAGACCTATTCTAAATGCTAGGAATAAAAAAATCCGAAACAGTTTACTTGCTTCGGATTATTATTAGGAAAGTAATTTTACCAATAATACCGAAGCCCTATAAATGACCCTAAGTCATCACTAAAAATTTGAAATGCTACTATATGCTTTAGCATGGCTTCTTTGTTTTTAATCTGAAATAAAATTCAGAATTCTTATTAATTATAGTTTGCAGATGATTATTAAATTCTGCGATGCAAAGATGAGAACTATTTTTTAATTTCCAAATAAAAATTGAATTTATTTATGTGATTATCAGGTGTTTATGTTTGATTTAAGCAATTAAATCCCTGTCCGCATAATGCAGATATTTGAAGGTTTTTTGCAAGCTTTTGTTATTCAATAGCTTAATCTTCAATCTTTATATTTTCATTTTTAAAATCTATTTTCAAATTTTTTGAATTTTTTCATAAAAAAAGCGTCCAATTTTGTTGGACGCTTACTTCTATTTATAGTTTTCTCTCTTTTTCCTTACATAAAAGATGATTAAAAATAGACACATATCGTCCTAGACCGTTGAAATAATTCGATACTATTTCCACGATAATCCCACTGATACATCAGTGATTTAGGTGCTCTATGTGCTATTGTATTTATCATTATGGGTACAAATATGCAATATTTTAGACAATCGATGCTAATGAACCACTCAATGATGCTAAAAAAACCAATCAAAATAAAATTAGATTAATTATGAATAAGACTAAGAACATTGGTAAACTTTAGATTAAGTGATATAGTCAGTATCTTTACAAAAAAAAAAATTATGTTATCAAAGACAATAGAAGACGCTTTAAATAAGCAGATTAGAATAGAGGCTGAATCATCTCAAGTGTATTTGGCAATGGCCGTTTGGGCAGAAGTTAAAGGATTAGAAGGAATTTCTAATTTTATGTATGATCAATCAGATGAAGAGCGTGAGCACATGTTAAAACTTGTGAAGTTTGTTAACGAACGTGGTGGACATGCGCATGTTTCAGAATTGAATGCGCCTAATGTCACTTTTAATTCGTTTCAAGAAATGTTCGAAAAATTACTAAAACATGAAATTTTTGTTTCGGAAAGTATTAATGAATTAGTGCATATTTCACTGCAAGAAAAAGATTATGCCACACACAACTTCTTACAATGGTATGTTGCAGAACAGATTGAAGAAGAAGCTGTAGCCAGAACTATCTTAGACAAAATAAACATGATTGGTGATGATAAAGGTGGCTTATACTTATTTGATAGAGACATACAGCAGTTAACTGTAAGTTCAGCTGCACAAGATTTAGGTCCAGCATAAAAGTGTTAAATTTTATTTAGAATAAATTAAAATAGTTATTTTTGCGCCGTTGAAAACGATGAAAATCGATGGGCAAAAAAAAAGAGAATAAAAAGCTTAAAAAAGAACGCATTAAAGTTCTTAAAGCAAGTGGCACGGATTCTTTAGGAAAAGTAAAGAGTAAATGTTGCAAGAAATATAAAAAAGCAGAACACAAACGTTGCAAAAAATGTCCGTGTTTTGATCTTCTTAAGAAAGTGGCTTAACGCCATCAAAAAGTCCTCAGAATTGAGGACTTTTTGATGAGGTGACTTACCTTCATTGGTGTATTTATATTACATATTAAAACTACTTTTTGTAACATATGTTACGTCCATAAAATTGAAAATAAGGTAATTTTGATTGGTTTCATTTTTAAAGAATTCATTAATGAAAAATCTAAACCTACTCTTGTTATTTTTTGTTACACTACTCGTTAGTTGTAATAACAAAAATACAGACCCATATGGTCAACATGATTCATCTAATAGTGAAGATGCTTTTACTGCAGATACTCATCCAGGAAAAAGACTTTTAGAAACACAATGCTATGTTTGTCATAATCCTAAAGGGCCAGAAAAAGATGGAAGAATTGCACCACCAATGATTGCCATTAAAAAGCACTATATAAATGATGACACCACAAAAGAAGAATTTAAGGAAGCGATATGGAACTTCTTAAAAGCACCTTCAAAAGAAAAAGCAAAACTTCATGGTGCGGTGGAAAGATTTGGTTTAATGCCATATCAACCCTATGGTCAAGATGATATAGAAACTATTAGTGATTATATTTATAACTATGACATCGAAGAACCTTCTTGGTTCAAAGCGCATTGGAAAAAGGGACATCGTAATAAAGAACATCAAAACGAAGAGTAAAAATGATTAAGTTTAATTCTACCGTTCTTTCATCACAATTAGTCGTTGAAATATATACTCTCGATAAGATTTAATATACAGGATAAGTGAAGTAAGAAGTCTATCTCAAATCCTTTACCACTGATAAATATCATGTTTTTAACTAAAGATTTAAAGTACTTTTCGTAATCATAAAACTATACTATTATGTTAACATATAATCTCACAAATTACGGATGGAATAACGGTGTTTTAATGATTGCCGTTTTTGCATTAGTCTGCCTAATTCTTATTGGTGTCTTAATTAATTTTATGACTAGTGGTGGAAAGAAAAAAGAACACGAAGAATAAACATCTTACTTAAACACTTTACTGTTTTAAACAACAGAAACTTTTTTTTTGAAAAAAGACCGCTTTACGAAAGCGGTCTTTTTTGTGGAAATTAATTATGCTATTTGCTCAGCATCAATAATTCACTACAAACAATTTCTGTTATATATCGTTTAAAACCGTCTTTATCTTCCCATGAGCGACTGGTTAGTTTACCTTCTATAGCTACTTCTTTACCTTTGCCTAAAAACTTCTCAGCAATCATTGCCGTTTTTCCCCAAGCAACGATATTGTGCCATTGTGTATCTACAACTTTTTCACCATTTGCATTCTTATAACTCTCATTAGTTGCCAGAGAAAATTTTGCAAGCGTTTTACCCGATTCTAGATTAATAATTTCTGGGTCATTACCTAAGTTACCAATCAACTGTACTTTGTTTTTAAGTGCGTTCATAATTTCTAATTTTTAATTGTTAAACAGTTAATACTTTTACCCTGAACTCGTTTCAGGAACTTTTAAAATAATATCGAATTTTAGAACATTTAGACTGCACTTCGAGAAACCTCAGTGACCACGCTCAATGTGACTAACAATCCGACACTGCAAAGCTATGTTCACCTCCAAACTTTAGTCGGTTATTACCTGTTTAAATTCGTTTGTAAATGTTTGTAGTCATTTGAAAACGAATATTTTTCATTATATTTATCTCAAAATGTGACATTTATGAAAAAACAATGCCCTGAGTGTGGTGAAAAAATAATAGGTAGAATAGACAAGAAATTCTGTAGTGATGGTTGCAGAAACACCTATAATAACCGGATAAACAAGGACTCTAAGAACCTAATAAGAAATACTAATAATCGTCTTAGGAAAAACTATAGAATCTTGGAAGCACTTAACCCTAACAAGAAATCAAAATGCTCAAGAGCTAAACTAATAGAAAAGGGATTTGACTTTAATTATATCACAAGTATATACACCACAAAGGCAGGAAAAATATATTACTTTGTGTATGATCAAGGCTATTTGCCAATAGATGGTGATTACTATGCATTAGTTAAAAGAGACGACTAATAGCTACCAATTGCCGTTGGTTTTACTATTCCAGTTTTCACCTTTAAGCTGCAATGCTGCTTTTAAAATATCTTTCTGACTAATTTGTCCGACAAGTTTACCATTTTCTACAATCGGAAACCGTCTTCTTTTAGACTGCAAAAACTTGTTTGCTGCATCAAAAACGTCCATATTCCCATCGATAGTCTCAACATCGGTTGCCATGCGCTTTTCAACATTATCATGATCTAATGGCATATTATAATAACGGCTTTCACTCAATTGTTTTAAACAATCACCTTCTGATATGATGCCTACTAACTCTTGTTTTTCGTTTACTACAGGTCCACCAGAAATTCTATATTTAATAAGTGATTGTACAACTTCTTGTACTGATTGATCTGGTCTAAATGTCACCAAATTTGTCGTCATGTAATCCTTAACCTTAAGTGCTATAGGTTGCGCTGTATTAGCTTGCTGCTTGCGCGAACCCTGAAAACTCTTTATCCCCATAATTTTTCATTTTAGTGTGTCTTCTAAAGTTACTGAAAATTAACGACTTATCAAAACAAGCAATAAACGCCTAAGTTTTAGTACTTTTATTTGACAATAATTTTCACAATTTGAAAGGACAAATAAGCATTATTGGTTGTGGATGGTTAGGACTTCCATTGGCTAAAAACTTAATAGATAACGGATACAAAATAAAGGGTTCGACAACATCCACTGAAAAATTAAGTCAACTCAAAAACACAGCTATTGAAGGCTATACGATTCAATTAAATGAAAACGGTACTACAGGTAAAATCGATGCTTTTCTTGACGCTAGTGAAACGATTATCATTAACATTCCACCTGGTTTAAGACGTCAGCCCGATAAGGATCATGTTAAAGAAATTGAGCATTTAATGCATGCTATAACTAGGCATAAAATTAAAAATGTATTATATGTCAGTTCAACTTCGGTATTCAAAAATGAAGAACATTTCCCAGTTATTAAAAACAACACTAAACCCAATGCAATTTCAAATAGCGCCTTACAATTAATCGCGATTGAAAAAATGCTCAAAGCGAATGACAATTTTAACACAACAATATTAAGGTTTGGAGGTTTAATTGATTCTGAAAGACATCCTGGAAAAGTGCTTTCAGGACGGAAAAACATCTCAGACCCAGATGCACCTATTAATTTAATACACAAAGAGGATTGTATTGAAATTATTTCTACTATACTTCAACAAAACTATTGGAACACAGCAATAAACGCATCATACCCTTTTCATCCGAAGAAATCAGACTATTATATCTCATACTCTAAAACACATGGTTTAGACCTGCCAGAATTCAATCTTAACGAAAAAAGTAAAGGAAAAATTATAGATAGTTCAGAATTGTTACAACAATTGAAATATCGCTTTAAACAGGCGCCTTAGAAATTAATAGTTTTTTAAGTTCTATTACTATTAATTTTTATAGATTTAGCCCTCAAATAAATGAACACACAATGAAACAGATTAAAATTGTGGCATTAACCATCGGAATGATATTCTGCGCTGCAGGTGTTTTTGCCCAAACTAATGAAGATTTAAAAGCACACTATGAAGCTTACTACAAACAAATGAAAAAACAAGGTGATGTACAAGGCATTATCAATGCGATGACACACCTTAACTTATTAGAGCCAAATGTTGCTAGACAAGATACCCTTGCTTATTTATATTTATCTGAAGGTAAATACATGCAAGCTCTTAATACCATTGGTTACGAAAAAAATGAAAACGACTCAGATATGAATGTTGAAGTAAAAGCTTTAGCTCTAAAAAATCTGAATCAACCAAAAATGGCTATTGAGCATTATGAAGTGCTTTTTAAGCGTAATCCAAACGTGTATTTAGCTTATGAAATGGCAGATATCAAACTTCAAATTAATGATTTGGCTGGCGCAAAAGCAAACATAGAATATGGTCTTGCTAATGTTAAAGATGACATGAAGCGTGCCTATTATGAAACGCAACAACCTTATGAAACATCTATGAAAGCGGCATTAACTTACTTAAAAGGGTTACTATCTTTTGCCGAAAACAAAACTACAAACATAGATGCAGCTCTTAAGTTAATGAATGATGCACTTGCTATAGATCCTAACTTTAATTTAGCTAAAGTAAGTAGACAAGCATTAGAAAATCAAAAATCTCAGCAAGCTGCCGCTGCAGCTAAAAACTAAAAATGTTCAATAGAACAAACAAAAAAATGCGACCACTTGGTCGCATTTTTTTTATTCTAAAACATCTAGTATTCAGACTTTATCTTGTCATACTTATCTCTTTCAAGTTTCTTATTTATTTGATAATTTAAATTTGAAAATGCAATCAAAACTTCCTTGACACTTTCCAATTTAACGGTCTCTTCAATATTGTCCAATGTCAAATTCTCATTAAGTCTTAAAACAGTGGTTTGAACGATTGCTACTCTAGAAATAATAGGGTTCTGACCTAATTCCTCTGGAATTTCATCAACAAACTTGTTTATAAATTCTTTCAACATTTCTTTCTCACCTATAAAAAAAGATAAATCTGCTTTTCTCAGATAACCTATTTGTATGGATAGCTCTTGATACTTTTGCCAGTTTTCAACCGCCTTTTCACCATCTACACTCAACACATAATCATTGAATTTAAATTGTTCAATGGCTTTAGCCGTAATAAGTGGTTGCTGTTGTTCCTTTTTGTCGGTTTCATCAACATCTTTGGGTGTGTCTTCACCACAACTTATCAAACCAATTAAAAGTAAATTAAGTAATACTAAACGTATTTTCACAGGTATATAATTAGGTTGTAAATATACTTAAACTAAAATTTTTATTCAATCGTATGTATTAATCAACACAATTATCATTTTCGTAGATAAATCGTATTAATTATGAATAATTTAATTTCTACAGACCTATTTTATTCATATTTTTGAGGATATTTCAATATAATATGTCTTCAAGAATACTCATAATTGGCGCCTGCGGGCAAATTGGCACAGAACTAACTACAAGATTAAGAGAAATTTATGGTGCTGAAAATGTTATTGCGAGTGACATTAATACCCGAAACTTAGAGCTTGTTAATTCTGGACCCTTTGAGATTATTGATGCAAAGAATTTCAATGCGATTAAGGATTGTTGTAAAAATTACAATATCGATACGGTTTACTTAATGGCTGCGCTACTAAGTGCTACTGGTGAAAAATATCCGATGGAAGCTTGGGATTTAAATATGAATTCACTCTTTCATGTGCTAAACTTAGCCAAAGGCGGCACTATTAAAAAAGTATATTGGCCGAGTAGTATTGCTGTGTTTGGACCAACTACTCCTAGAGAAAACACACCTCAACATACCATTTGTGAGCCAACAACAGTATATGGTATTACCAAGCAAGTAGGTGAACGCTGGTGCGAGTATTATCACGAAAAATATGGTATTGATGTAAGAAGTCTGCGATATCCTGGTATTATTAGTCATAAGGCAATGCCTGGAGGAGGCACCACAGATTATGCTGTTGAGGTTTATCATGAAGCTATAAAAACAGGTAAATATGAATGTTTCCTATCGGAACACACAAGTCTACCAATGATGTTTATGGATGACGCCATTAAAGCCACCATTGATTTAATGCAAGCTCCGCCTGAAAATTTAACCATTAGATCATCATATAATCTTTCGGCCATTACTTTCACCCCAGAACAAATTGCCAATAGTATAAAGACTGAAATACCAGAATTTGAAATCTCATACCTACCAGATTTTAGACAAGCTATCGCAGATAGTTGGCCTTCTTCAATTGACGATAGTGTGGCAAGAAACGATTGGAATTGGCAGCACAGTTATGATTTACAAGCTATGACTAAAGTGATGCTTGAAGAACTTCGTAAAAAATACAGAGATAACTAATAGCTTATTTTAATTTTAAAGTCATTTTCTCAACCAACCTAAAATCGCGCTATCATTAATATACCATTTATTAGATTGCTTCTTTAAAGTATAGTTTTCTCTTGTTGTTCTACCTACATTTTGCTGAATGATTTCAATCTCATCATTAGATACTTTAGAAACTATAGCTACATGACCATAAGGATTAAAAACATTGCCATCAAACACTATTAAATCACCTATCTCAGGTTTTGAAGTACTTTTATTTTTATACTGGGATAAATTACGATCTTTATTCAGCTCGCCATCTTTTAATCCACTCTGAAAAAAGTCTTTAGCATGACCATAACTATTTGGCATTTTATGATTAAAATGCCAGTAATAGTAACGCTTTACAAACTCAACACATTGGTACTTTAATCCGAGATTATAGCCATTATGCATATTGCGACCAGATACATTATTCATATCACCATTGTAATAGACATAAACACCATGTAGATTATCAATCTTTTGTCCTACTTCAAAGTGTTGCGAATTAAAACGTTTATTTCCAGAAGCTATTAATACCGTTGTTACGAAGAATAGAAATACAAAAGCAATTAATAGTTTTTTCATGAAAGTGTAATTGATTTTAATGTATAACAGAAACTGAGAGGAAATTATTATATCAATCAGGATTCTTATTGTAAGATAAACGAGATAAGATATGAAAACAAAAAAGCCACTTCTTTCGAAATGGCTTTATTTGCTCCTCTTCTTGGCCTTACTTCGACTAAGCTCAGCATAAACACTTCGATAAACTCAGTACATCGCTTCTCGCCCAATTATTACATATAAAAAAACCCATTCTTTAAAAAGAATGGGTTTAAACGCTAAGCTCCTCTTCTTGGGCTCGAACCAAGGACCCTCTGATTAACAGTCAGATGCTCTAACCAACTGAGCTAAAGAGGAAGATATTGTTCGCTTTAGCGAGCGCAAATATAAATTATTTTTTATTTTCTACAATATGAAAATTTATTTTTTTGACCTTAATTCAAAAAAATTATTTGGTGACTGCTTTAAAAATATCATTACCATTTGCAAAAAGTACGAGTGCAATTAAAATAAAGAAACCAACCATTTGTGCACGTTCTAAAAATTTCTCACTTGGCTTACGCCCAGAGATCATTTCATATAATAAGAACATAACGTGTCCACCATCTAATGCAGGTATTGGTAACAAGTTTAAAATTGCTAACATGATAGATAAAAATGCCGTAAGCCTCCAAAACGCTTCCCAACTCCAAAAATCTGGGAAAATGTCATAGATTGCTTTAAAACCACCTAAACCTTTATATGCACCTGTTTTAGGATTGAATATTGCCTTTAACTGAGAAAAGTAATTAGATATGGTAGACACAAACTTAGTTCCACCAGCAGCAAAACTTTCTCCAAAACCATATTCTCTTTTAGTAATTTCATAGTAACCTAACTCAACAAATCTGGTACCGTTAATTTGTCTGAATATATTCAGTTTACCTTCGGAATTAATAGTTAGGTCTCTAGTAATCGTTTCGTCACCTCTCAGAATTTCAGCGGCAACTGTTTGACCTTTTAAATCTGCTAAAGTATCCTCAAACAAGTCAAAGTATTCTAATTTCTTTCCATCTAGTCCGAGAATAACATCTCCTGCTTTAATATCAATATTTTTATTAGCTGAAGAATCAGGAACTGACTCTACTATAAAAGGATAACGGTATTTAAAGAGGTTTTTACTACCTTCATCAGACAACTGACCTAAAAAGTTTTCAGGTAAATTGATTACCATTTCTTCTCCTGCTCTTTCTACGGTTATCTGCTCTGCTCCTATAATATTCTGACCAATTTCAGAGTCTTTTTCAATCTTTAAATCATTTATGGCTAAAACTCTATCTCCAGTTTTAAAACCAGCTTCTAAAAGCACAGGATTCTCAATCTCATAACCACCTTTTAGACTGTCTATTTTAATATCAGTATCTCCATACACAAACGATGCAAAAACATAAATGAAATAAGCCAATATAAAGTTTACTGTAACACCACCTAACATAATGATTAATCGTTGCCAAGCAGGTTTAGAGCGGAATTCCCATGGCTGCGGTGGTTGTGCCATCTGCTCTTTATCCATACTTTCATCAATCATACCGGCGATCTTTACATAACCACCAAGAGGTAACCAACCTATTCCGTATACGGTTTCTCCTATTTTCTTCTTGAATAAAGAATATTTTACATCGAAAAACAGGTAGAATTTTTCAACTTTGGTTTTAAATAGTTTGGCTGGTACAAAATGTCCCAATTCGTGCAGTACTATAAGTAATGATAAACTCAGTAAAAATTGGGATATCTTTATTACAAATTCCATGTAGTCATTTTCAAATTTCGATTGACAAAAGTAAGATTTTCAATGAACTTAGGAAACAAAAGCAATTCTTATCGAAATTTTTTTAACAAGGATTTATAATTAAAGGGTTTCACAGCGAATATTTGTGTTAAAAATACATCTAAAAATTACCCTTAATCGTACCTTTGTGAGACGAAAAATTTTGCTTTAAACTATGTCATTTTTATCATTTTTTGCGAGATATAAAAAGTTTGGAATTTTCTTTTCTGTCCTGTGCCTTATTATCATAAGTATCATTTATAATATTCTGAATGTCAAAAAGCCTTTACCTATTTATCAACCTGCAATGGTGAGCGAAGAATTGGTTGATAGTTCTATTCAACATCAGATGAAATACCACAAAATTGCAGATTTCAGTTTAACGAATCAGAATGGTGAAATTGTAACTCAAGATACTTATAAAGATAAAATATATGTGGCGGATTTTTTCTTTACAACTTGCCCAACGATTTGTCCAATTATGACAGATCACATGTATCAAATACAAAAGGAAATTATCAATGATGACGACGTTATGTTATTGTCTCATTCTGTAACACCAAAAATTGATAGTGTCCCACAATTAAAGAAATACGCTATAAAAAAAGGAGTCATTGATCGCAAATGGAATTTAGTAACTGGTGATAAAAAAGAAATCTATAAACTAGCGCGAAAAAGTTATTTAGCCGTTAAAACTGATGGCAATGGCGACGAGTATGACATGATACATACAGAGAACTTCATGCTTATAGATAAAAAGCGTCAGATTAGAGGGTTTTATGATGGTACAAATCTAGAAGACATTGAACAACTTCTAGAAGATATTGAAACGTTAAAAGACGAATCTTAAATTCTTACAAAAGCGCTTTATACACTTAATATTTTAGTTTATTTTTGCTTCTTTATATTTATTCTAAATAAATGAAGCTGTATTTGAAGCAGTCTAAAAACTTTATGTCATTTCGAGCTGAAACGAGAAATCTCAATTAATAGAATTAGAGACATTTCGACTGCGCACAATGTGACAGTTATAAGTTTTTATGTCTTTTTAGATAGCTTCATTCAAAAAATATAACGGATTTGACACTAGCCGACTTAAAAAAAGGACAACAAGGAGTCATTAAAGATGTATCTTCTGCACATATACCTCTAAAGCTTCTAGAAATGGGATGCTTACCTGGTAATCCTGTTGAACTAGTGCAAGTTGCCCCTTTTTCTGACCCAATGTATCTTAACATTAATGGATCTCATTTAGCGATACGAAAAGACACTGCTATTCATATTTTAATTGACCAAGTAGATGAGTAAGCAGATTAAAGTCGCCTTAATAGGAAACCCTAATACCGGAAAAACATCTGTATTTAATGCCTTGACCGGTTTAAATCAAAAGGTAGGTAACTATCCTGGTATTACTGTAGATAAAAAGCAAGGTGTCTCTAAACTCAACGATGATGTAAAAGCAAACATTATTGACTTACCAGGAACCTATAGCCTTAACGCATCATCACTAGATGAGAATGTAGTTATAGAGTTACTTTTAAATAAGAATGATAAAGATTTTCCTGATGTTGCTGTTGTAGTTACTGATGTTGAAAACTTAAAGCGCAACCTTCTACTCTACACACAAATAAAGGATTTAGAAATCCCTACAATTCTGGCCATTAACATGTCAGATAGAATGCAACGCAAAGGGATTTCTTTAGATATCCCGGTTTTAGAAAAAGCATTAAAAACAAAAATTGCGCTCATAAGTTCGAGAAAAAATACAGGAATTGATGAGCTAAAACAACTTATTACTGATTACGAAAATCTTTCTACCGAACCTTGTCTTGATGCCTCTGTTATAGATAAATCCTATTTTGAAGGTCTCCAAAAAGCATTCCCAAATCAACTCTTGTACAAACTATGGTTAGTGATAACACAGGATGTTAATTTTGGTAAAGTAGATAAAAAAACCATTGATAGTGTTTCAGAATTCAAAACTAAATCTGAAAGTGATCTTAAACGATTACAACAAAAAGAAACCATAAAACGCTATCAGTTTATTAATGAAACGCTGAAAAAAGGACAAACTATTGACCCAAATGCTGCAACAGATTTACGCTCTAGATTAGATAGAGTCTTAACGCACAAAGTTTGGGGTTATGTCATTTTTGCCGCTATACTTTTATTAATGTTTCAAGCGGTTTACGATTGGGCAGCGTACCCAACTGACCTTATTGATGCTGGTTTTGCTAACCTAGCAGATTGGGTAAAAGATACCTTGCCAGAAGGTGCTTTTACAAACTTACTTGCCGAAGGTATTATTGCCGGTATTGGAGGTATTATGGTATTTATTCCACCTATTGCTTTCTTGTTTTTATTTATTGCATTACTTGAAGAAAGCGGCTATATGAGTCGTGTCGTATTCTTAATGGATCGAGTGATGCGTCGTTTTGGTTTGAGCGGTAAAAGTGTTGTGCCATTAATTTCCGGTAATGCCTGTGCGATTCCTGCAGTAATGGCCGCTCGTAATATTGAAAGTTGGAAAGAACGTCTTATCACCATTTTAGTGACACCTTTTACGACCTGTTCTGCAAGATTGCCAGTCTATGTGATAATTATTGCTTTAGTTATTCCTGAAGGTACTTTTGCCGGTATAAGCTATCAAGCCCTGACATTAATGTCCTTGTACATCATCGGATTTTTAACCGCGGTTTTTGCGGCATACATATTAAACAAAATCTTAAAAATAAAGAGCAAGTCTTACTTTGTGATTGAGATGCCAAACTACAAATTGCCTCTATTTAAAAATGTGGCTATTACAGTCATTGAAAAAACAAAAACCTTTGTCTTTGAAGCTGGTAAAATTATCCTAGCGATTTCTATTGTGTTATGGTTCTTGGCGTCATATGGTTCTGGAGAAAACTTTAACAATGCAGAAGCAATTGTAAAGACAGAATTTCCAAATCTCTCTGAAACTGATTTAGAAGATAAAATTGCAGCTCATAAACTCGAACACAGTTATATTGGTATGGTTGGAAAGACCATTGAACCCGCAATCAAACCTTTAGGTTACGACTGGAAAATAGGCATTGGATTAGTAACCTCTTTTGCAGCAAGAGAGGTATTTGTAGGTACGTTAGCAACAATTTATAGTGTTGGTAGTGCAAGTGACTCCGAAGATGAAGAGACCATTAAAAGTAAGATGGCCGCAGAAGTACATGCTGATGGCAAAAAGGTATTTACATTTGCTTCCGGTATTTCATTACTGTTGTTTTATGCTTTTGCAATGCAATGTATGAGTACTCTGGCTATAGTAAAAAGGGAAACCAATAGTTGGAAATGGCCTTTGCTGCAATTAGTAGTTATGAGTGGTTTTGCGTATCTTGTAGCTTTAGTAGCGTTTCAGTTTTTAAACAAATAACATGGCAAAATCAAGAATTATTGGACTTATACTCGTTGCGGCAGGCATAATATTAAACAAGTTGTTTGATGGCAATAATTTTGCCGATTTAATAATGGGCTTGTGCATCGGTGCTGGTTCTGTATTTCTTATACCTGGTATTATCAAAACAAAAACTAAATGAATTCTATGATTCAGAACATACTTGTTTTTACAACGCTAGCATTCGCTATAGCATTTCTTGTGCGTAAATTCATTTGGAAACCTAAAAAAGCATCTACAAAGGCTTGTGGTAATGATGGTTGTGGTTGTAACTAAGAACTTTTAACCAATAAAACTAACCAATAACAAAACCCAACCAACTGTCAGTAGCAATCCTCCAATTGGTGTAATTGGCCCTAAAAACTTAAGTTTCTTTCCTTTTGAGCTACTAAAACATAATCCGTAAATACTAAAAGAGAAAAGTATGACCCCAATTATAAAACACCAAACAATCCAGTTGTGTAATTCAGATTGAAAATCGAGGTTAAAGCCTAAAACTAATAATACAATAGCATGATACATCTGGTACTTCACTCCGGTTTCAAAACTTTGTAATAACTCAGGTGTAAACACTTGTTTTAGTTTGTGCGCACCAAAAGCGCCAAGAATTATGGAAAGGCCACCGAATATCGCTCCGAAGATTAATGAGATATCGTTCATATTATGTTTTATTTATAAGTGAAATGATAAAATATATTCAGAATGACGACTTTTACCCTAAAGCAACATCTAGCGTCATCATTACTATAAAGCCACCTATAAACCCTAATGTTGCGACATCAGTATACTTATCGCGTTGGGTTTCTGGAATTACTTCTTCCACCACAACAAAAATCATAGCACCTGCTGCAAATGCCAACGCATAAGGTAATATTGGTGTAAAAAAGGTAACCGCAACAGCACCAATAACCGCTGCTATCGGTTCTACTATAGCAGATAATTGCCCATACCAAAAACTCTTAAATTTGGTTGCACCTTGTCTACGCATTGGCATAGAAACCGCCAAACCTTCTGGAAAGTTTTGTATCGCAATACCCAAGGCTAAAGCAACTGCTCCACCAATAGTTGCCTCTGGTATGCCTGCCGCTACTCCACCAAACAACACACCAACAGCCAAACCTTCTGGGATATTGTGCAACGTTATGGCTAATACCAAAAGTGTTGTTCTGTGCCAAGGCGTTTTAATACCTTCTTTCTCACTATCCTTAAAGTTAATGTGCAAATGCGGAAGTACTTTATCTAACCCAAACAAAAATAAAGCTCCAAGTGCAAAACCTACAGCTGCAGGAATCACTTTCACAAAGCCCTCACCAGGACTCATTTCTATCCCTGGTGCCAATAAACTCCAAAAACTTGCCGCCACCATGACTCCACCAGTAAACCCTAACATTCCATCCAAAACAGCCCTATTCATACCTCTAAAAAAGAAGACTAAAGACGCACCTGCAGCAGTTAAAATCCATGTAAATAAAGAGGCATATAATGCACCTAATATTGGGTCAATGGATTCGAAATATTGAATGATACTTTCCATAACTTAGATTGATTTAACGTAGATATTATTGGTAATTGCCTTGGACATTACCATTATTTTAGTGTTTATTTTTAAACTCATAGAATGGTCGAATTCTTCAATAGCTTCAACTTGTATCTGAGTTCCTATACCAATTTGATGTTTGTCCAAATACTTTAAAAATTCTGAAGAAGAGTCTATAACCCCAACGCATGTGTATGAATTACCAATTTGAGCCTGCGACAACATAATTTTATTAGTGCGTTGTATTTGGCCATTTTCATCAGGAATGGGATCACCATGTGGATCGTGTGTAGGGAAATCTAAAAACGCATCTAATTCGCTAATTAACTTTTGAGATTTAATATGCTCTAATTGCTCGGCAACATCATGAACTTCATCCCATGAAAAATTTAACTTGTCAACCAAAAACACTTCCCAAAGTCTGTGTTTTCTAATAATATAAACAGCAGCTTGTCTTCCTTTTTCAGTAAGATTAACACCTTTATATTTTATATAAGTAATGAGGTTCTTGTCTGCCAACTTCTTAAGCATATCTGTTACAGAAGATGCCTTGGCATCTATTTGCTTGGCAATTGCATTAGTACTCACATCAGTACCACTAGACTGACTAATATGGTAAATAGCCTTTAAATAATTCTCTTCTGTTAATGTGGTGAACATCTTAGTTTTCTTTTAAAATTTTCCTCACTTCTTTTGGTGACAAATACCAATAATAACGCTCTATTATATTGAAATCCTCATCTAAAATTACAGTTGCTGGTAATTCTAATGCTTTGCCTTCTCTACCAGCTAAATATTCAGGAATTTGATGATACGGATTTCGCTTTTTTCCGACGTTAGCATTTATAAAGCGTTCTCCACCAAACTCTATCTCATCTGTAGATTCTACATTGAACTTTATGGCGTAATACTCTGCATTTAATGTTTCAATAATATCTGGTTTAGAATAAGCAGATTGCTCCATTTTTTTACAGTAAACACACCAATCCGCATAAAAATGGATAATTACTTTCTTAGGTTCTTTAGCTAAAGCAACTTCTAATTCTTCAAATGTTAACCAATTTATTTCTTCTTTTGGTGCAACATTTAAAAGTAAACTAGACAATATGACTATACACAGGTACTTCATTAATTCAACTTTCCTATTTTAAGTCCTATAAAAAATGTTCTCGGTAATGCAGGACCATAGACATAATCTGAATCTCTTGTTGGACCAACTTCAAAATCATCCTGAAAACTATTGAACATATTCTTCACTCCAACATTGAAAGTTAATTGAAAATCATCAGATACCTCAAATCGCTTTTCAGCATTAATATTAACATCAAAAAACGCATCACTTTCATTTAAGCTTAAAAAGCCTGACTTGCTAATTACTCTTGGCACAATCATACTTCCTGTATAGGTACCTGTAAGTGATATATTGAAGGCATCACTTGGTGTCCAATTGGTATTTAAATAGCCATAAAAATTGGGGTTTCTCGTAAACTCAGATACTACAATGTCTTGTTCATCTGGATTACTTCCATCAGCTTCGAATAGCACTTGGGCTTCATCATACTCTGAACGTTGCACAGTTGCACCTAGCTGAAATAACCATCTTTTTGAAGGTGAAAACCCAAATTCTATATTAGATCCGTAAACTGCGGCACCTTCACCATTTCTAACTTCTTCAACTATAGAACCATTTGGCAATTGCGCACCTGTGCTCACTAGTGTAAAAGGATCTTCTAGGCTTGTGTAAAAGCCTTCAACTAATAAATTAACCTGCATGGTATTAATCTCTCTGGTATAATTGAATGATCCTGTAAATGCATTTGAAAACTCGGCATCTAAATCTTCTGATAAAATCACAAACTGTGGTTCACCACCTACAGAAGAAATATGTAAATCTTCATTAAATGCTTGTGGTGCTCTAAATCCTCTTGCATAACCACCACGGAACTTTAAATTTTTGGAAAACTCGTAGGCTAAGGTAACTCTTGGATTTAATGCAGTTTGTGAGACATCTGAATTTCTTTCAATTTCACCAACTACATAATTTCCATCTACACTTACATGATCTAATCGAGACCCGATTAATGCAGAAAATTTTTGATTAGGCTTCCATTCGTATTGTGCATACAAACCTGTAGCTCTAACATCTTGATCTACGCTTCTGTTATAACCTAAAATAACATCGTCTGTGGTACTAATGTTATATTCAATTCCAGAAGTTAAAACATCCTCCTCAAACTCTTTGGTATACTGAAAACCACTTGCTATCGCTAAGTCTTTAGTAATTCCGTAGGCATTGATTGCTGTCAATGTATCTTGAGCCGTTGTTCCGCCACCTAAACCGCCATAATAACTATCTCGGTTAGTGTATTGTACAGAACTGTATAAGGAGAAGAAATCGGTGTTTTGTGCATTATGAAAATCGTAGCTGGCACCAGCCATTATGGTATTATGGGTAAGCTCTTCTGTAATGTCTGTAAGATGTGGCGGTAATTCTAATCGGTCCCCACCACGACGATATTCATTTAAAACTGTAGCATCTAATGTAATACGACTTCTATCTGTTGGTTTATAGAAGGCCTTTGTGCCAAATGTGGTATTCCTCAGTTTGACAAGTTCTGTAAAACCGTCATTGTTGGCATCCCATGCATCTCTATTTCTATGTAATCCATAGAATGTAGCTCCGCTATTTAAATCATCAGACACTAAAGACGCATTAAAATTAAGCACTCTATCTGCAGCTTCACCATCGACCAAGCCGAGATAACTCCCAACTTCCCAAGTATTTAAAACCGGATCTTTAGTAATAATGTTTACTGTACCTGCTATGGCGTTAGATCCAAATAATGCCGAACCACCACTACGAACAATTTCAACACGTTCAATAATTTGAGTTGGTATTTGCTCTAAACCGTAGACACTATTAAGCGCACTAAATACCGCACGACTATTTACAAGAATCTGAGAATAACTACCGTCTAAACCATTTAACCTAACTTGTGTAAAGCCACAATTTTGACAATTAGTTTCTACTCTAACACCAGGTGAATAATTTAAAGTTTCAGAAATGGCTAAAGACTGTGTCGCTGAGATTAACTTATCACCAAGCGTATTTACTATAATAGGTGCTTCTTTTTTGTTAACTCTATTTCGCGTTGCACTAACCACAACCTCATCTAGTCCAAGTTGATCCTCAATTAACTCTATAACTAAACTTGTTTTATTGGTGTCTGTGATACTTACATTGTCACTTTTTGGTTTAAGACCTAGATACTTTACAGAAATATTATAATCACCGTATGGTAGACTAATGGTAAATTCACCATCCTTATTAGTGTAACACTCATACACATTCGTTTTTAGTTTAAATTTTAATAACGCAAATGGTACTGGTTGATTTTCGTAGTGAATACGTCCTTTGATATCCTGATTTTGGGCAAATATTGTATTAATAGCAAGTAAAAAAACAATAATAGATAATCTCATTTTCAATTTTTTTT
>CAZFEV010000010.1:0-76594 GCA_964517835.1 uncultured Flavobacteriaceae bacterium
CAAGTACATCCTTTACAAAAGCTTTTTCTAGCTTCCATAAAATGTGCATGATTTCTTCTTCTTTATTTGTTAGTTTTTGCATGTCTATTGTCTATTGGAATTCAAATATAACTATAAAAATAGTTTTAAAACTATTTTTATAGTTATTTAACGAAAAATTTAGTTTTTAGTTTCTGTGAAAATGAAATACTATCTTCGTACTACTATTGCAGATGGATTAATTTTTAAAATAAAAAATGAGCATATTATTAGTTGTTGCTGGGTTAGTTTTATTGGTTGTTGGCGGTGATTTTCTGGTCAGAGCTTCAGTAGGACTATCCTTTAAATTAAACATTTCAAAGCTTGTCATAGGTATGACGGTTGTGTCATTCGCGACTTCTGCGCCAGAATTATTGGTGAGCCTTCAAGCGGCATTTGATGGAGTTTCTGACATTGCCTTAGGAAATGTAATAGGATCTAATATTGCGAATATTGGATTGGTCCTCGGAATAACAGCTATTATTTCTCCTTTAGTTATAGAAAGAGATTTTTATAAATACAATTGGCCAATGATGATGTTAGTCTCTTTTGCATTGTATTATTTTTTAAAGAATGATGAAGTTTTAACGGCTGTTGAAGGAGCAATTTTGTTTATAGCACTTGTTATATTTTTAATAGTTCTTATAAACAATTCAATAAAATCCACGAAAAAAGCGAATTTAGAAGAAGTGGATGATGCTTTGGCTAAAGTTTCAAATTTTAAAATAATAGCGTGGTTATTAATTGGTGCGGCAGGATTATATTATGGCTCAGAATGGTTGGTTGATGGTGCTAAACAGCTTGCCAAAGCTGTTGGTATAAGCGATTATGCCATTTCTGTAACTGTGATTGCAATTGGCACAAGTGTCCCAGAATTAGCTGCTTCTGTAATTGCAGCTTTAAAAAAGGAAAAGGCCATTTCTTTAGGTAACTTAATTGGTTCAAATATTTTTAATATTGCTTCAGTACTAGGTTTAACTGCTATCATAAAACCAATTTCTGTTAATCCTAATACACCTGAAATTCTTTCAACCAATATTTTTTGGATGATTGCATTTGCTGCAGTATTAATTCCTTTAATGTTAATTCCAAAACGTATGGAATTGGGTCGTTACAAGGGGATGCTATTATTTGGGGCTTATTTGTTTTTTATCTACATCACTCTAAAATAAAAAAGCCTGCATATGCAGGCTTTCTATATATAAAAGTAGATTAGGATTTATACATCTGCAGACTTTACAGTCTTAATAATTCTCGCAGCAATTTTGTATGGGTCACCATTAGAAGCAGGTCTTCTGTCTTCTAACCAACCTTTCCAGCCTTTCTCAACAGTAATAATTGGGATACGGATAGAAGCACCTCTATCAGAAACACCATAAGAGAAATCTGTAATTGCAGCAGTTTCATGATCTCCAGTTAAACGTTGGTCGTTGAACTCACCATAAACTTCTATGTGTTCTTTAACTACAGGTCTAAATGCTTCACATATTTTTTCATATGTTTCTTTTTTACCAGCAGTTCTTAATGTAGTGTTAGAGAAATTTGCGTGCATACCAGAACCATTCCAGTCCATATCTTTACCTAATGGCTTTGGGTGATACTCAATGTACCAGCCGTATTTTTCAGTAAGTCTGTCTAATAAATAACGAGCAACCCAAATTTCGTCACCAGCTTTCTTAGCACCTTTAGCAAATAATTGAAATTCCCACTGACCAGAAGCAACCTCTTGGTTAATACCTTCAAAGTTTAATCCAGCATCAATACATAAGTTTGCATGTTCTTCAACTAAATCTCTACCATGAGTGTTTTTACCACCAACAGAACAGTAGTACATACCTTGTGGTGCAGGATAACCACCAACAGGGAAACCTAAAGGTAACTGAGTCTTAGTATCCATGATAAAGTATTCTTGCTCAAAACCAAACCAGAAATCATCATCTTCGTCATCAATAGTTGCTCTACCGTTAGAAACGTGCGGAGTTCCGTCAGCATTTAAAACCTCAGTCATTACTAAATAACCATCTCTTCTTGCAGGATCTGGATAAATTGCAACTGGCTTTAATAAACAGTCAGAAGAACCACCTTCAGCTTGTCTTGTTGATGAACCATCAAAAGACCAAATCGGACAATCTTCTAATTTACCACTAAAATTTTCTTCAATTTTAGTCTTACTTCTCATGTTTTGAGTTGGATAGTATCCATCTAACCAAATGTACTCTAATTTAGACTTACTCATTTTGTTGATATTTAATGTAATAAAATTCGAAGTGCAAATATTGGGATTTTTTTTGTCTGGTCAAAAAAATGAGGGTCTTTTAGGTGAAATGTTATCAATAGTTGTTGATAACCCTAATTTTTGTAGGGTTAATATTTCTCTTTTTGAAAATATCGTATTTTTGACCTAAATTTTTGAGAATATGGCAACATTAAGATTTCATGCAGTAAAAGAATCATTAAAAAGGAAATCTTTAGAGATAAATGAATCTAAACGTCGGTCTGAGATTTTTGGTCAAAACGTCTTTAACGAATTGGCGATGCGTCAGTTTTTATCTAAAAATGCTTTAACGAGTATTTTAGAAGCAATTGAAAAGGGTTCAAAAATAGATCGTTTGTTAGCTGATCACATTTCTATAGGAATGAAGGAATGGGCCATTTCTAAAGGTGCTACGCATTATACACATTGGTTTCAGCCGTTAACTGGTGCGACAGCTGAAAAGCACGATGCCTTTTTTGAGACTATTGGAGATGGTTTAGCCATAGAAAAATTTGATGGCAGTCAATTGGTACAGCAAGAACCTGATGCTTCTAGTTTTCCACATGGTGGAATTAGAAATACATTTGAAGCTAGAGGATATACGGCTTGGGATCCGACGTCGCCGGCATTTGTTTATGGTACAACATTATGTATTCCAACAGTTTTTGTATCGTATACAGGTGAAGCCTTAGACTATAAAACACCATTGTTACGTGCTTTGCATGCTGTTGATAAAGCTGCAGTTGCTATTTGTAAGTATTTTGATAAGAATGTAAGAAAGGTAAGTGCTTCTTTAGGTTGGGAACAAGAATATTTTTTAATTGATAATGCTTTAGCTACATCTAGACCAGATATCGTATTAACTGGAAGAACATTACTAGGGCATTCTCCAGCAAAAGGTCAACAATTAGATGATCATTATTTTGGGACTATACCTAATAGAGTAATGGCTTATATGCGAGACTTAGAAAATGAGTGCATGTTATTAGGTATACCTGTAAAGACAAGGCATAATGAGGTAGCTCCAAATCAGTTTGAATTGGCGCCCATATTTGAAGAAGCTAATCTAGCCGTAGATCATAATTCATTATTAATGGATGTGATGCAAAAAATTGCAAAACGACACGACTTTAAGGTGCTCTTGCATGAAAAGCCATTTGCAGGAGTCAATGGTTCTGGTAAACATAATAATTGGAGCTTAAGCACAGATACAGGTGTTAATTTATTATCACCAGGCAAAACGCCGATGAGTAATCTTCAGTTTTTAACCTTTTTTATTAATACGATTAAAGCAGTTCAGACCTATGAAGAATTGTTACGTGCTGCTATTGCTTCGGCTAGTAATGATCATCGACTTGGAGCTAACGAGGCACCACCAGCAATTATCTCTGTTTTTATTGGTCAGCAATTAACCAAAGTGCTTGAGGAATTAGAAACGGTTACAAAAGGGAAGTTGTCACCTAAAGAGAAAACAGATTTAAAACTTAATGTTGTTGGGAAAATCCCTGAAATACTTTTAGATAATACTGATAGAAATAGAACTTCACCATTTGCATTTACAGGTAATAAGTTTGAATTTAGAGCAGTTGGCTCAAAAGCTAATTGTGCAAATCCAATGACAGTTCTGAATTCTATAGTCGCGAAACAATTAATTGATTTTAAGAAAGAAGTTGATGTGTTGATTGATGAAAAATCAATGAAGAAGGATGATGCAATCTTTAATGTATTGCGTGAATATATCAAAACCTCAAGATCTATTCTTTTTGAAGGAAATGGATATAGTGAAGCATGGGAAAAAGAAGCGAAAAAGCGAGGTTTAAGTAATAATAGGTCTACACCAGAAGCGCTAAAAGTAAGAATTAGTAAACCCGTGATTGAATTATTTGACAGTCTTGGAGTAATGAACAAAGTCGAAGTTGAAGCACGTTATGAGATTGAAATGGAGGAGTACATTCTTCATACTCAAATAGAGAGTAGGGTTATTGGTGATATTGCCAGAAATCATGTGGTACCAACAGCAGTAAGATATCAGAACATTTTGATTGAAAATGTAACAGGTCTTAAAACGATTTATGGCGATAAGTTTAAAGCTTATGCAAAAGAACAATTAGAACTTATTGAGCAAATTTCAAAGCATATTGAAGCCATCAATTCATTGGTGACCAAGATGACAGATGAGAGAAAAACTTTAAACAAGCACTCTGACATAGATAAAAAGGCGAATGGCTATTGTAAAAAAGTTAAACCTTTATTTGAAGATATTAGATACCATTGTGATAAACTAGAGTTAATGATAGATGATGAGTTATGGCCTTTAACAAAATACAGAGAGTTACTATTCACTAAATAGTCTTAATTCGTTCTATTTTATTGATAGATTCAAATGATTCTGGGTTTATGCCTTTCATTCATCGATATTTTATGTTAGATGACTGGTTTTCTTCGGGCGACGAATAGTCACTTAAAGCAGTTAATCTGCAGGCTGTGTGCTTTTTGTCGGTATCAAACGCTAATCATCGAAAACCTTATATTTTTCTGATAAATTTCTCATTTTGCTTTTTATGTACAAGCGTTTATTTAGTATTTTTGTTATGCTATTAATCAATACTTATCACAATGAAGAAGTTACTACTAAGTGTAGCAATTCTTGTAGGGGCAACATTTATTTTATCGCTTGACAATGATTCAGACAACATTAAAGATGTGGTTAAAGAGGATGTTGTAAGTATACAATCGAAGCTACAAGCAGAGTCTTAAGCCAGATAAACAAAATATCAGAATTGTTAATCTGATGAAAAGTAAGATAAGATCTATTTTAATTAATAGATTTTATCTTATTTTTTTGTGCTTATTTTTTATTTCTTATATTGAAATCCCCATTTAATCCTCAGCTAGACCTTACACAGAATAGTTATTATTACATGATGCTCAAATCTAAATTTTTAGTTCTAACTTTTTTTTTAAGTTTTGGATTTACTTTATCTCATGCACAAGATACTCGAGACTATGATCAATTAGATCCCTATACTGAATCTGAGTTTCAAAATGGGCAAAGAGAATATGCTAAGCTTGTGTTTTTCGATTACCGAGGTACAAACGCATTTGATGTTTCTTTTGGTGCTGCCACACTAGCTACCGGTGATACCGAAAACAATAAGTACGGATTTTATTATAGGTTAGGTTACAAGAGATACATTCTAGATCATTTTGCCGTGGGTGTGTCTTATAATAACTATAAACTATCTTACAGTTTAATTGATCAAGAAGAGATAGAAATAGAGCAGCAATTAAATTCTATAGATTTTAATTTTGAATATATTGTGCTTCCATACGATGAATATACACCATTTTTTTATGCAGGTTTTGGATATAATGCGCTAGATTCTTTTGAGGTAAGTTCAATAAAACTACAGTTAGGTTTTGGTATGGAATATATTGTGACAGATAAATTAGGTGTGCGATTATTTGGTGAATATAACCATAGCATGGATGATGATATGGAGTTTTTAATCAATGATCAAGATGATGATACCATTATTAGGGTAGGTGCTGGTTTAAATTTCTATTTTGGTGGATCAAAAGAAAGAGAAAGAAGACTTGAAAGTATTCCAACAGTAATCAAATCAAATTTGATTGAAGAAGAATAACAATAATTCATTTCAATTCTTACTTTTGCATTTCCAATAAATAAGTCTTCTCCATGAGTAATTCGGTAAGTAAAAGATATGCGCAAAGAGGTGTTTCTGCATCTAAGGAAGACGTGCATAATGCCATTAAGAATATTGATAAGGGTTTGTTTCCTAAAGCCTTTTGTAAAATTGTTCCAGATTACTTAACAAATGATGAGGATTACTGTTTAATAATGCATGCTGATGGTGCCGGGACAAAATCTTCTTTGGCATATATGTACTGGAAGGAAACAGGAGATATTTCTGTATGGAAAGGAATTGCTCAGGATGCCTTAATCATGAATATCGACGATTTATTGTGTGTTGGTGCCACAGATAACATTATGCTGTCATCAACAATTGGGAGAAATAAAAATTTAATCCCAGGTGAAGTCATCTCTGCAATCATCAACGGAACAGAAGAATTAATTGCAGATTTAAAGTCTTTTGGTGTAGAAATACATTCTACTGGAGGTGAAACAGCAGATGTTGGTGATTTAGTGCGAACGATTATTGTCGACTCAACTGTAACAGCACGTATGAAGCGAGAAGATGTCATTGACAATGCCAATATAAAAGCTGGTGATGTAATTGTTGGGTTGGAGTCTTTTGGACAAGCATCTTACGAAACTGAATATAATGGTGGTATGGGAAGTAATGGTCTTACTTCTGCAAGACACGATGTTTTTTCTAAATATTTAGCTGAAAAATATCCAGAAAGTTTTGACGCAGCTGTACCAGAGGAATTAGTGTATTCTGGTCAAACTAAATTAACTGATAGTATTGAAGACTCACCAATTGATGCAGGTAAACTTGTATTATCACCTACAAGGACCTATGCACCAATTATAAAGGCAATTTTAAATAAATACAACAATGATACTATTCATGGTATGGTACATTGTAGTGGTGGTGCACAGACTAAAATTCTTCATTTTGTTGATGACCTTCACATTGTAAAAGATAATATGTTTGCAATTCCACCTTTATTTAAATTGATACAAGAGCAGTCAAAAACAGATTGGAAAGAAATGTATCAGGTGTTTAACTGTGGTCATCGTATGGAGCTTTATGTTGATTCTGCAATTGCCGAAGATATCATTGCGATTTCAAAATCTTTTAATGTTAATGCGCAAATTATTGGTAGAGTAGAAGCGTCAGATTCTAAAAAACTTACCATTAAAAGTGAATACGGCACTTTTGAGTATTGATCATAGTGTACCTTCACTAAGGTATTTGTAATCTTCGAGTTCAGTAAGGTTTCTAATTTTTTTAGTTGTACCGTTTTTTAGTAGGTATATCTCGTCTGAGCAATCAATAATGTGTTTATACATATGATCTGAGATAATCATAATTTTATGGGCTTTTTCAAGAATAATTAATTGTTTTATTTTTTCTATATGAAGAGGTGAAATATGAGAAAATGGTTCATCCAAAAAAACAATCTCACTTTTTGATTTTAAAATAATATAAGATTCAACAATCCGTCTTTCTCCACCTGACAATTCTTTTAGCCGCGAATTTTTATATTTCTCAAAAATCTCAAAATCCAAAATGAAATTGTTCCATTCTATGTTAAAAAGCTTGAAAGCGTAGGACAACTTCATACCTTTTGGAATAAAGTTGTATTGAGGTAAAAACTTAACAAGACCTGTTTTGTAAAGTGGTTTTAGAATAGGTGTATTGTTTATTCTAACCAATTTATATTTTGGTTGTAAATTACCAAATGCAATATGCATTAGGCTACTTTTTCCGCAACCGTTATGACCTAAAATCGAAGTAACTTTTCCGGTTTCTCCTTTTAGGTAAATACCATGTAAAATACGTGTATTCTTAAAGTAGAGTTCTACATTATCTAGTTCAAATATCATTATTATTTATGTAAATTCCTTAAACACTATAAGGAAACCGATGGTTAAAATGCAGTCTACAATAAACATGGAAGAAAAAAGCCTAATAGGTGAAATTCCAAGATTTTTATAAAAGGTTAATTTTCGTTTGTTAGGTGTCTCCCTTACATAGTACCATGCAAAAACCGTTAAAAATAATTTGGTCACTATTGCCGGAACTAAATGCGGATTAAAAAATCCGATAAAAGCTGTTATAATAGACGACCAAACTACAAACGGTTTATAAAATGCAAGTATAGCTAGGAATCTCTGCATCATATATTCCTAACGTATAATCTGTAGAATTTATTTCTTAATTTATTTGATGGTTAGTGGTTACTATTAATTGATTTTACTCTTAAGATGGCTTCATTTTAGCCGATTTGAGCATTTTGTGTCGGTTTTTTTAACATTATTTTCGATGAAATGCACAAAAGTATCGATTAAATTACATATCTTTACCTCAACTTTTAAGCCCCTACTCTCATGAAAAACGCAAAAGTCATCGACATTGTGGATGGAAACATTGTCGATAATCAAATTCAATTTCAAGACTTATTAATTAGTATTTCTGAAAAATTTATCAATCACGATCTTTCGGATATAGATAATTTAATAGAAACATCTTTACGTCAAATTGGTCAGTTTGTTAATGCTGATCGAAGTTATGTTTTTACCTATGACCTCATTAATAATACCACTTCAAATACACATGAGTGGTGTAACATTGGGATTCAACCTGAAAAAGATAATTTGCAGAATGTACCTGTAGATTTTATTAAAGAATGGATGAATGCTCATGAAAAAGGAGAAGCATTTTATGTGCCTGAGGTAGCTTTGCTTCCACAGTCTGATGATCAATATAGTTTAAGGAACCTTTTAGAACCTCAAGGAATAAAAAGCTTAATTGCAATACCACAAATAAAAGATAATAAACTCATTGGTTTTGTAGGTTTTGATTCAGTAAGAGATATCTACAACTATTCAGACACCGAAAAGGATATTTTGTTTGTTTTCGCTAATATGTTGGCTAATGTTCAGCAAAGAAAAGAACAAGATGATATTATAAAAGAACAAGAGCGCAAAAAGGAAATTTTACTTAAGAATTTATCGGATCGCAATGAGAAGTTAAATGACTATGCACAAATTGTGTCTCATGATTTAAAATCACCATTGATTAACATGAATAACCTTGTAGAATGGTTTATTATGGATAATAAAGATCTCATTAGCGAAGAGCGTATGCAACCTTTAAAGAATGTACTTTTTAATGCAGAAAAAATGGATGCTCTGATTAAAGGAATACTTGATTATTCTGTGGCTTCAGAAGAAGATTCATTAAATAATGAAGTAGATCTCAATGAGCTTTTATCAGATTTAAAAAGAATAATGGCAATTCCAGAAAATGTATTCGTTATCGTACAAGAGAATTTACCAAGTCTTAATGGAAATAAATTAAAGTATCAACAACTTTTTCAGAATCTCATTCAGAATGCCATTAAGTTTAATGATAAAGACAAAGGTATCATCGAGGTGACTTGTAAGACAAAAGACGATCATTATGAGTTTGCAGTCAGTGATAATGGTATTGGTATTAATGCTGCTTATCACCAAAAAATCTTTAAAACATTTACAAAGCTAGAGAGCTCAAGTGCTTCTTCAGGTGTTGGGCTTGCTATTGTTAAAAAAGTAGTAGAATTAAACCAAGGTAAAATCTGGCTAGAAAGTGAAGAAGGAAAAGGAACGACTTTCTTCTTTACTCTAAAAAAATAATATTCAAAAACCACTAGCATTTACAGTTATACAGGATGTGTTGACTTTTGTTAATATGTCCTGTAAACACACGCCTTAGAATTCATAAATTATCGTATTTTTGAAAATCAATTTTTGAAGATAGATGTTAGAGAAAATACAGATTGTAAAGCAACGTTTTGATGAGGTGAATGATTTAATTATTCAACCAGATATTATATCAGATCAAAAACGATACATACAATTAAATAAAGAATATAAGGACTTAAAAAAGATAGTTGATAAAGGTGTTATTTACCAAGAACTTCTTGACAATATCACTGAAGCTGAAGAAATAATTTCTGATGGTTCTGACGCTGAAATGGTTGAAATGGCTAAAATGCAGTTAGATGAAGCTAAAGAAGCCTTACCTGCTATCGAAGAGGAAATACGTTTCTTGTTAATTCCTAAAGATCCAGATGATGGTAAAAACGCTGTAGTTGAAATTAGAGCAGGTGCTGGTGGAGACGAAGCTAGTATTTTTGCAGGTGATTTATACAGAATGTATTCTAAGTTTTGTTCAGATAAAGGTTGGAGTACAAGTGTTGTAAATATTAGTGAAGGAACTTCAGGTGGTTTTAAAGAAATCATTTTCGAAGTCAACGGTGAAGATGTTTACGGCACTTTAAAATTTGAAGCTGGTGTGCATCGTGTACAACGTGTACCACAAACAGAAACCCAAGGTCGTGTGCATACGAGTACAACAACTGTCATGGTGTCGCCAGAAGTTGAGGAGTTTGATTACGAGTTAGACATGACCGAAGTAAGAATTGAAAGAACTACATCAACAGGTCCTGGAGGACAATCTGTAAATACAACCTATTCTGCTATTAAACTTCATCACGAACCTACAGGTATGATTGTAAGTTGTCAAGATCAAAAATCATCACATAAGAACTTAGAGAAAGCATTAAAGGTATTACGTTCTAGACTCTATGAAAGAGAGTTAGAGAAGCAATTAGAAGCTGATTCTGAACGGAGAAAGAGTATCATAAAACGTGGTGACAGAAGTGAAAAGATTAGAACCTATAATTATCCACAAGGTCGAGTTACAGACCATAGAATTGGTTTAACCTTATATGATCTTTCTAACATCATTAATGGTGATATTCAAAAAATTATAGATGAACTAATGTTAGCAGAAAATACAGAGCTATTAAAAGCTAATGACGATATAATTTAAAGATTTGTCATTCCTGCGAAAGCAGGAATCTATCTAAACTGAGTAACTAAAAAGAGATTCCTGCTTTCGCAGGAATGACAGCTATGACCCAAGATCAATTAGTCAGTCAAATCAAAAAAAAGCAATCCTTTCTTTGTATTGGGTTAGATGTAGATTTAAATAAGATACCTAAACATTTATTGGAAGAAGAAGATCCAATATTTGCATTTAATAAAGCTATTATAGATGCCACACATCATTTGTGTGTCGCTTATAAACCAAATACTGCTTTTTATGAAGCTTACGGTTTAAAAGGATGGCAAGCATTAGAGAAAACCATTAATTATTTAAATGAAAATCATCCTGAAATTTATACCATAG
The DNA here is from genome assembly GCA_964517835.1 of uncultured Flavobacteriaceae bacterium. Lineage (GTDB taxonomy): Bacteria > Bacteroidota > Bacteroidia > Flavobacteriales > Flavobacteriaceae > Winogradskyella. Next base: position 11,164 of record CAZFEV010000010.1, read on the forward strand.
CTGATGCAAAACGTGGTGATATTGGTAATACTAGTACTATGTATGCTAAAGCATTTTTTGAAGATTTAGGGTTTGATAGTGTTACGGTTGCACCTTATATGGGTAAAGATTCTGTAGAACCTTTCTTGGCTTTTGAGGATAAGCATACTATTCTTTTGGCCTTAACTTCTAATCAAGGTGCTTTTGATTTTCAAACAAAACAAGTAGAAGGAAAAGAACTATATAAGTCAGTTCTTAAGACTTCAAAAACTTGGACTAACTCTGAGAATTTAATGTATGTTGTTGGTGCTACAAAAGCAGAGTTTCTAGCAGACATTAGAACTATAATTCCAGATAGTTTTTTATTAGTGCCTGGTGTAGGTGCCCAAGGAGGAAACTTGCAAGACGTTTGTAAATATGGTATGAATGATTCTGTAGGTTTATTAATTAATTCTTCTCGTGGTATTATCTATGCATCGCAAACCGAAGACTTTGCTGAAGCAGCAGCAATTAAAGCTTCTGAACTTCAAGCACAAATGAAAGAAGCACTTAACCGTCATTTCTAAAATGACGTTTAAAGATCAACTAAATAGAAGTATTCAGTTAGATCGTGTGCCAAAACGAATTGTGTCTTTGGTGCCTTCTCAAACTGAATTGCTGGTTGATTTAGGATTGAAATCGTCAATAGTTGGTGTGACCAAGTTTTGTGTGCATCCTCGCAGTCTTAGAAAGGAAGTTGAAGTTGTTGGTGGAACGAAGCATGTGAAAGTTCAAAAAATAAAGGATTTACAACCTGACATCATTCTTTGCAATAAAGAGGAGAACTCAAAAGAGATAATAGAATCTTTAAAAGATGTGGCCCCAATTCATATTAGCGATATTTATAATCTTGAAGATTGCTATGAGTTGATGGCAATGTATGGTGATGTATTTGAGGTTCAGGCAAAAACTGAAGAAATTATATCAGATATTGAAGCTCAACGAGAAACTTTTCAGCAAAAGATTCAACATAAAACTAAATTAAAAATCGCATACTTCATTTGGAAAAAGCCTTGGATGGTTGCTGCTTCTCACACATTCATTGATAGTATGATAAATGAAGCTGGTTTTGAGAATGCTTTTAGTGATTTAGAACGTTATCCTGAGATTGACTTAAGTCATCCATCATTACAGAGAGCAGACGCTATCTTTTTATCTAGTGAACCTTATCCATTTAAAGAAGAACATGTAAATGAGCTTAAATCTAAGTTCCCTGAAAAAAAGATAATCATTGTAGATGGTGAATTATTTTCATGGTATGGTAGCAGGCTGAAGCATTCATTTCCTTATTTTGAAACATTACTAAAATAAAAAAGCCGGCACTAACTACTTACCGACTTTTCTAATCTAACTAACTGTTCTAATCTCTTTTAAGACTCAACTTAATGTATCTTTTGCTTTGCAAAGATCTGTTTTTTTTGATGGTTTTATGTTATGAAAATATTAGCATATAATTAAATGTAGTTTACTAACTTGTAGCAAATCAGTCAATCATGAAAACAAAATCACTTTTTTACATTCTTTTTTTAATCTCATTTTTTGCCACTGCACAAAACAATACATGCGCTTGTTGCACAGAAAAACATTCAGAATTTGATTTTTGGGTAGGAACTTGGGAAGTAACAAATCCTAATGGTACCAAGGCAGGTCATAACGTATTAATAAAGGTTGAAGGTAATTGTGTTTTACGTGAAAACTGGACGAGCGCAACACCAGGTTATACGGGTACAAGTAATAGCTTTTATAATTCTAAAACGAATCAATGGGAACAAGTTTGGGTAGATAACCAAGGACAAAGCTTACATTTAAAAGGTAATAAGGTTGGTAATCAGATGATTCTTAGAACTGACGACGAGAAAAATGTAGGAGGAAAAATATTTTATCATTAAGTGACGTGGACTGACAATGCAGATGGTACTGTAAGGCAAAAATGGGAAACCTTTACCGAAGGACAAGATGTTGTAGTAGCATTTGATGGCTTGTATAAACCAAAAGATTAACTAGTTCTCAGAAATGAATTATCAGTTATAAATGATAACTTATTAATTTCATGTAAAACCTTTTTAGCTCTGTATTCTGAGAAGTCACTTAATGCATGATCTGTCTGTCTAAGATTATAAGCATCTTCAATTAATCCAAGATACTCCTGCATAAGTTTATTCCTTTTTTGAGCTAGTTTTTTAGAATAATTCAAAGTATTACATTTATTATCAGCTCTTTAAATGTAATAAATAAATACATAAAAATTAAAAAATGTTTATAAGTATTTGCTTAAAAGAACACTTTGTAAGTTTAGTCTTGCAAAGCAAATACCTTTTTAAGTAAATCTGTGGTTCTACTAGACACCTTATTCCTAATTTCTTTCTCTTCAACAGCTATCATTGTGTAAACACCTTTGAGAGCTTCTCCTGTTACATAATCAGTTAAATCCGGATTAACATCATTAGTCAATGGCAGGTTGTTGTACTTTGTGATGAGGTTTGTCCAAATTTGATCAGCGCCTACTTTACCAAAGGAATTGCTGATTACAGGTTTAAACTTATTATATAAAGCAGTCTCTGTTTTAGAACTAAGGTAAGCAGTCGCCGCATTATCGTCACCTAATAAAATGTTTTTAGCATCATCAAAAGTGATATCCTTTACTGCATTAACAAATATTGGTGTAGCTTCTTTTACTGCATCTTCAGCAGCTCTGTTAAGCGCTTTTAAACCTTCGTCGGCCAGACTACTTAATCCTACTTTTCTTAACGCATTATCCACTTTCTGTAATTCTTCTGGTAGTAATATTTTTACTAAGTCATTTTTATAAAAGCCATCACGTTGCGTCAATTTAGATACTTGCTTTTCAATACCTTTATCCAAAGCTTGTCTTAGGCCAGAGGCAATATCAGCATTGCTCAAAACATTGCTAGTTTGTGGCAGTGAATCCACAACTTGCTGAAGTTCTGCACATGATTGGAATATAAATATAATGGCAATTAAAAGTAGAATACGTTTCATGAGTTTTTCTTTAAAAGTATTAATATTTATGAGAAAATAACGGTCTTATTGTTATAAACCATTACTTTTCTGTTAGCGTGTAGTTTAATAGCTGTAGACAGCACTATTTTTTCCAAATCTCGTCCTTTTGCAATGAGATCTTTTATTGAATGTGTATGTGATACATGTGCTACATCCTGTTCAATAATTGGTCCTGCATCTAACTCTTCGGTAATATAGTGACTTGTAGCCCCAATTATTTTCACACCTCTTTTATATGCTGAATGATAAGGTTTAGCACCAACAAATGCAGGTAAAAACGAGTGATGAATATTAATAATCTTATTCGGGTATTTATCAATAAGTCGATTAGAAACAATCTGCATGTATCTTGCTAATACAACAAAATCTATATCATAGGAACTCAACAACTCTAACTGCTTTTCTTCAGCTTCTGCTTTTGTGTCTTTTGAGATAGGGACATGATAAAAAGGAATTTTAAAACTATCTGCAATTGGTTTTAAATCTTTGTGGTTACTCAATATGAAGGGAATTTCTAAATGTAACTCACCAGAATTATAACGTCCAAGAATGTCATACAGGCAATGATCATATTTAGAGACAAACAAGGCCATTTTTGGTTTTTTATTTGCAGAATAGATATTCCATTGTAAACCATAATCAATAGCTAAGGTTTTGCTAAAAAGATCTTTAAACCCTTTAATTGAGAAATCATCATTTTCAAATTCGCACTCTAAACGCATAAAGAAGATATCTTGTTCTCTATCAACATGCTGATCAATATAAATGATATTACCTCTGTTAGAAGCAATAAAATTGGTGACAGAAGCGATAATATTCGGTTGATCTTTACAATGTATTAAGAGTGTGATTTTATTCATAATTCCACCTTTAAAAAAGTTTAAATTTAAATAAAATAGTAAGTGAAGTTATTAGATTTTGATTTTTAGAAAATTGTTAATTTCAAGTGTCTTTTTTTGAATAATATGTAAATTTGTAATCTTAAAATCATAATTCTTTACGAATGAATCAAATTCCTCCGTATAAACCTAAGCATAAAGTCAGAATTGTAACTGCAGCGTCATTATTTGATGGGCATGATGCAGCCATTAATATTATGAGAAGAATCATTCAATCTACAGGCGTTGAAGTGATTCATTTAGGCCATGACAGAAGTGTTGAAGAAGTTGTAAATACAGCAATACAAGAAGATGCAAATGCTATTGCAATGACTTCATATCAAGGCGGACACAATGAGTATTTTAGATATATGCACGATCTTTTAAAAGAGAAAGGTGCTGAACATATTAAAATCTTTGGCGGTGGAGGTGGAGTAATCCTTCCGGAAGAGATTAAAGAGCTAATGGATTATGGGATCACTAGAATTTATTCACCAGATGATGGCAGAGAATTAGGTTTACAAGGTATGATTAATGATTTGGTTGAAAAATCTGATTTTGCTGTAGGTGATACATTAAATGGAGAAGTGAACATTCTTTCAGAAAAGAATCCAAAAGCAATTGCGAGAGTAATATCTTCTGCTGAGAATTTTCCTGATGTAGCGAAAGAGACATTAGATACCATTCATGCCAAGAATAAAAATTCAAAAACACCAGTTTTAGGAATAACTGGTACTGGTGGCGCAGGAAAATCTTCTTTAGTTGACGAATTGGTACGTCGTTTTTTGATAGATTTTCCAGAAAAGACTATTGGTATTATTTCTGTAGATCCTTCAAAGCGAAAAACTGGTGGTGCGTTATTAGGTGATCGTATTCGTATGAATGCCATAAATTCACCACGTGTATACATGCGTAGCTTAGCCACGCGTCAATCAAATTTAGCCTTATCTAAATATGTTAATGAAGCAGTTGAAGTTCTTAAAGCTGCAGAATACGATTTAATTATTTTAGAAACATCAGGTATTGGTCAATCCGATACAGAAATTCTAGAGCATAGTGATGTGTCTTTATATGTTATGACACCAGAATTTGGTGCAGCTACTCAGTTAGAAAAGATAGATATGCTTGATTTTGCTGATCTTGTGGCAATAAATAAGTTTGATAAAAGAGGTGCAAAAGATGCTTTGCGTGATGTAAAGAAGCAATACATGCGCAATCATAATTTGTGGCATGAAGACCCTAATACAATGCCGGTTTTTGGCACCATTGCCTCTCAGTTTAATGATCCTGGAATGAATACGCTTTACAAAGCGATCATGGATAAGTTGGTTGAAAAGACAGACTCAGATTTACAGTCTACATTTGAGATCTCGAAAGAAATGAGTGAGAAGATTTTTGTGATTCCACCAGCGAGAACAAGATACTTATCTGAGATATCAGAGAACAATAGAGCTTATGATGTAAAAGCTAATAACCAGGTTGAAGTTGCTCAAAAGTTATATGGCATTTTTAAAACGATTTGTTCTGTAGCCAATATTACCTTGAGCACAGTCGAAAGATCTTTTATTGGCAAACAAGGCATTGAGCAAGATGAGATTCTAAATCAAGTTCAGGATGATAAAATAGATTTTTTAAAACTATTAATAGCTGAATTTGACCGTGTAAAAATGAATCTTGATCCCTACAATTGGGAAATTATCACAAACTGGGAAAACAAAGTAAATCGTTACAAAGCACCTGTTTATAGTTTTAAGGTTAGAGATAAAGAGATTAAGATTGACACACATACAGAGTCATTGTCGCATACTCAAATTCCAAAAGTAGCACTTCCAAAATATAGTGCTTGGGGAGATATTTTGAGATGGACGCTTCAAGAAAATGTACCAGGTGAATTTCCGTATACTTCAGGGTTATATCCATTTAAGCGTACAGGCGAAGATCCTACAAGAATGTTTGCTGGCGAAGGTGGACCAGAACGTACTAATAGACGTTTTCATTATGTGAGTTTAGGAATGCCTGCTAAGCGTTTATCGACAGCCTTCGATTCTGTAACACTTTATGGTAATGACCCAGATCATAGACCTGATATTTACGGTAAAATAGGTAATGCTGGCGTATCCATTTGCTGCTTAGATGACGCCAAGAAATTGTATTCTGGTTTTAATTTAGCAGATCCAATGACTTCAGTAAGTATGACAATAAACGGACCTGCGCCGATGTTGTTAGGTTTCTTCATGAATGCTGCTATTGATCAGCAATGCGAATTGTACATAAAAGAAAATGGTTTAGAAAAAGAAGTTGAGGAAAAAATAAATTTAATCTATAAAGGAAAAGAACGTCCAAAATACAATGGAGACATTCCTGAAGGTAATGACGGTTTAGGCTTAATGTTATTAGGTGTTACTGGTGACCAAGTTTTACCAGAAGCTATTTATAACGAAATTAAAACTAAGACTATTGCTCAGGTTCGTGGAACTGTACAAGCAGATATTTTAAAAGAGGATCAAGCTCAGAATACCTGTATTTTTTCTACTGAGTTCGCCTTGCGATTAATGGGTGACGTACAAGAGTATTTTATTAATCATAATATTAGAAACTTCTATTCTGTATCCATTTCAGGATATCATATAGCAGAAGCTGGTGCAAATCCAATTTCTCAATTGGCTTTTACTTTAGCTAACGGATTTACATATGTGGAGTATTACCTTTCTAGAGGAATGGATATCAATAAATTTGGACCAAATTTATCATTTTTCTTTTCTAACGGAATTGATCCAGAATATGCTGTAATTGGTAGAGTAGCAAGACGTATTTGGGCAAAGGCTTTAAAACATAAGTATGGAGCCAATCCTAGAGCACAAATGTTGAAGTATCATATTCAAACTTCAGGGCGTTCGTTGCATGCTCAAGAGATAGATTTTAATGATATAAGAACAACACTTCAGGCTTTATATGCTATTTATGATAACTGTAATTCATTGCATACCAATGCTTATGATGAAGCTATTACCACACCAACAGAAGAATCTGTAAGACGTGCAATGGCAATTCAGTTAATAATTAATAAAGAATTAGGTTTAGCCAAGAACGAAAACCCAATACAAGGAGCTTTTATTATTGAAGAATTAACAGATTTGGTTGAAGAGGCAGTTTTAGAAGAGTTTGACCGTATAACTGAAAGAGGTGGCGTTTTAGGTGCTATGGAAACCATGTATCAACGCAGTAAAATACAAGAAGAAAGCTTGTATTATGAAACGTTGAAACATAATGGTCAATTTCCAATTATTGGTGTAAATACATTCTTAAGTAGTAAAGGATCACCAACAGTGCTTCCTGCAGAGGTGATTAGAGCAACTGAAGAAGAGAAACAAGAACAAATACAGACACTTCAAAATCTAAATCAACGAAACGCTAAAATTGTTGAAAAGCAATTGGCAGAAGTACAAGAAGCTGCAGTGAATAACCAAAATATTTTTGAGAGATTAATGGAAGCTACCAAATACTGTTCTTTAGGTCAAATAACAACAGCGTTATTTGAAGTTGGTGGTCAGTACAGAAGAAATATGTAAGCAGAGAATCAAGTTTTTTGTAAAAAAAACTGTGTGAGTCTCTAATGCTGAACGCAGTCTCAGAATCTCAAAAATACATGTTCCAAGAAATAAAACTTGTACGACTCAATTGCTTTGAGGCCGTGCGAGTTTTTTATTATACCTTATGAAGTGCCTAAAACTTTGCAATATAGGTTGAATATTGTTATCGATTCAGTCTTAAAAAGTTGGAGTAAATTTCCTAATTACGACAAAAAGTTGTAATTTTGAGACAAATGTCGTTTTTATGAAAAATTACTCACAAGAAGAATCTATAAAAAATATTGTTAATGAACCTCAGCACTTTTATGGTTTAAGCAATAAATATGATCGTATTACAAGTATTCTTGGTGGTAGTGTTGCAGTAAGCCAGCCCATAAATAGCGATATAGATCTTATAGAAATTACCAGAAAGGGTTTACCAAAATCTGTTATACAAACAGTTAGTGATATTCTGGGTATTTCAATGGAGAAGATGAGTCAGCTAATACACGTGTCTCATAGAACAATACAACGCAAGTCTGATACAGACTTGTTAAATGTTTATAGTACTGAGCAAATTTTAGAAATAGCTGAAGTTATTTCTAAAGGCATAGAAGTTTTAGGTTCTATTTCTACTTTTTCAGATTGGTTGCATACAGAAGTTCGTCATTTAGACTATAAAAAACCCATAGACTTTTTAGATACAAGTTTTGGTACAAAACTTATTAAAGATACTTTAGGTCGTATTGCTTATGGTGTGTATTCGTAAAAGCTAGATTGTGAAAGTATATAGAATTGCTAAGCAAAATTTTATAAATGATCTTTCTGGTGAAGGTGCGCGCTTATTTGGTGGAAGATGGAATAAAAGGGGCTTTAATGTTTTATACACTTCGCAGCATTTATCATTAAGTGTTTTAGAATTATTAGTACATATTGACATGAAGTTTGTCAAAGAAGATTTCAGATTTATAGAAATTGACCTTCCAGATGATATTAAACAGTCAAAATTACCAACTTCTATTTTAAAAAAAGAGTGGAGACATAATCCGCCGCTTTCATTTACTCAAGATTATGGTAGCGAATGGTTGCAGCAAAACAAAAACTTACTATTAAAAGTACCTTCTGCGGTATTACCAAACGAGTTTAATTACTTGATAAATCCAAATCATAAGGATTTTTCAAAAGTTAAGATTGTTAAAAAAGGATTTTTGGATTTAGATACGAGAGTATTGAAATAGACTTTCTATAAGGTCATCATCCAACTTCTTTGAAGTTTTCTAAACTTTTTAAGTTCACCTCTAAGAATTGGTAGATAATCTCTCCCATTACTTTTAGATCTTTCTAAGCGTTTGCAGTTACTATAAAGTTGGGAAGTTAATCTATCTAAGCTTGCAATATGTTTGTGTTTCTTATCTGAGAAACGTTCACGTTCTGCATTTATAATTTCTGGTGCAAGATTACTAGACTGTTGTATAATATCACCTGTAAAGTATATATTACTGTCTTCAGAACCATCATCATTTAAATAAGACAAATCATGATTAATATAGGTTGATATACTTCTAGAAAGCATAATAATATCCATAGCCTTTTTGTATATCGGCAATTCAGAGAGATGTGATGGTAGGTTATAATTCATTTTTAAATAGCAAGTGATACGAAATTACGGACTAATCATGGTTTTAAACTTTAATTATTAAGGTAAAAGTGTATATTTGATTTAATAATTAATTCAATAATATGTATTTGGTTTAATATTTATGGATAATTTAAATTGGAAGATTTTAAAGCTACTACAACAGAATTCTCGTATGTCTAATGCAGAGATTGGTAGGCGAGTTGGTATTAGTTCACCAGCTGTAAATGAGCGCATTAAAAAGATGGAAGATGCTGAGATAATAGAAGGCTATACAACATTTGTGTCACCACTAGAAACCGGTTATCAATTAAAGGCAATTATTACACTCAGAGCTTTTATGGGCATGTTAAAGCCTTTTTTAGAAAAAGTGAAAACCTATGATGAGGTAGTAAATTGTTATCGCATTACTGGTAATGAGAATATCGTTATGGAAGTGGTACTTAAAAATCAAAAGCATTTAGAATCTTTTATTGATCAACTTATAACATATGGTGAAACTAAAACACAAATAGTGTTGTCTCATGTTATAAAACATAGTGAGATTAAACCACCTAAAGTTTAAATATCCTTGAAATAAAAGTATGAAGGATATTTAAACATTTAAGATTGTGATGCCTCATTTTTTAGAATAATATTCAAAATGTATAATAAGAATACTCCTAACACACCTAATGCCGACATTATGTGCCAAGTGGCATCATAGCCTAAATGATCAATAAGTTGCAGTCCACCATTATGAGCAAACACATTGGCTAAAGAAAAGGCCATTAAATACATGGCTAAATACTGCCCTTTTTTACCTTTTTTAGATCTTTCCATTGCAAAGGCATTTGAGTATGGAAACCCAATCATTTCACCAATAGTCATTAATAAGATACTCATTATTAATATTCCGGAGTACGATGTAAGATTTAAAACAGTAAAGCTCAATAGTGTTAATAGCATACCAAGACTTGTTAACATTATTTTATTGTATTTACATCTGTCTAACCAATGGATTAGAGGCATTTCTAATACCACAATAACGAAGCCGTTAAAACCTAATAGTAATCCTATTTCAACCTCAGTCAACTCATGAATATTTCTGTAATACAATGGCATTGTAGAGAAATATTGCATGAAAATAGCAGCAAATAAGAACATAGCTAAAAAGAACACCCAATAAGGTTTATCCTTATAAGCAGATTCTGGGTTTTCGGTTTTAACGTCATCAAGAGGTTTAGCAACTTTAGGATTTAAAACTTTTATTAGGAGTAAAGTTGCAAGTATACAGGTTATACCATCTACCCAAAACAAACCGCTATATCCCAAATGTGCAATAATTAATCCTCCAATAGCAGGACCTGCCGAAAAACCAAGATTTATAGCTAATCTTATAAGTGTTACAGAACGCGTTTTGTTTTCAGGTTTACTATAAACACTCATGGCTACAAACATTGCAGGTCTAAAGGTGTCCGCAACAACCATTACTAAGAATATGCCGAGGCATACATGAGATAGTGATGTTAAAAACTGCAGAGCAATAAACACTATTCCTGTGCTAAATAGACTTCTAACCATTACTTTATAATAACCTATTTGGTCAGTTAGTTTTCCACCTAACCATGTGCCTACAACTGAGCCTACCCCATAGCAACTCATGATCCAAGCAATTTCAGATAATGAGAATGAGAGGTTTTCATTAAGGTAGAGTGTTAGAAACGGAATAACCATTGTGCCCGATCTATTAATGAATGTAATTAAGGCAAGCCACCATACTTCTCTAGAAAGACCTTCAAATGTTTTAAAGTAGTTTTTAAATAGTGTTATCATTTTGGTTGTTATATAAAAATAAAAAGTCCGACGTAATGTCGGACTTTTAAATATTGTTAATGGTATATAGAAGTTGTTACAATAGATAATACGCCCGAGTGTTTCCTGAAGAAATCACACAGTTATTCTGTTTTGTATATCTAATTTGTAACATCATTATCCTGGATTGTTGAATCAAAGCTACAATAAATTTTGATAAGTTGTATTTTTGAAACAAAAATTTCATCATCGTGAGATTATTAGTTATTGGATTTATAAGCTTAATTATTTTAGGTTGTTCAGGTAAACAAGCTCTTAAAGGTGAGACATCTTGGCAAAAAAAAATGAATGCTGATTTTAAGGATGCCTCAAAGTCACCGTTAAAGGATAAGGATAGGAAAAATTTTGTTGAATTAGATTTTTTTAAGTTTGATTCAGCTTATGTTGTGAAGTCAATTTTAAAACGTACTCCAGATTCTGATTGGTTTGATATGAAAACGACTACTGATAGGGTTTCAAAAGAACGTGTTTATGGTATTATTGAATTTGAATTAAAAGGTGAAACTTATCAACTTAATGTTTATCAAGAAAGTCCTGATGAAGAAGGTGCAATACCTGATTATTTGTTTTTACCCTTTTTAGATGACACCAATGGTGATGGGAGTTATGCTGGTGGTCGCTATATTGATTTAAAAATTCCAAAGGGAGATTCCATTGAAGTGGACTTTAATAAGGCTTTTAATCCCTATTGTGCTTATAATGAAAAGTATTCTTGCCCAATAGTACCAAGAGAAAACTATGTTGCTACAAGAATTGAAGCTGGTGTTAAGGCTTTTAAGAAAAAGTGATATGTGATTAATCAGAAGCTAGAAGTATGAAGTTGGAAGTTTTTAGAGTAAAGTACGAACTGTGAAATTATAGATTGACTTACTACGAACCACTCATTACTTTACTACATACATTCCAAAGAAAACAGCTAAGAATCCGATAATAACACTTGCTATGGTGTAAATAGCAAAACTTGTAAAATCTCCAGATTTTAAAAACACATGATTTTCATAAGCAAAGGATGAAAATGTTGTAAAACCTCCACAAAAACCTGTGGCTAGTAAAAGTGTCTGATTAGTTGTAAGCGTTTCGTTTTTAGCGGCTAATCCTAAAATGACACCAATCAGCAAACTACCAATGATATTGGCTGCAAAAGTACCGTACGGAATACCATCATTTGAGTTATTAAGCCATTTGCCTAAAAGAAAGCGTAATACACTTCCAAAACCTCCACCAATAAAAACCAATAAGATTTGTTTCATTATTGCTTTAAAACTAGTGTTATTCTTTAATAGGAATATAAATCTCAGTTTTCCAGTCAGCAGGATTAGGATAATTCCCAGGATCAGTGACGTAGATTTCAAAAGGTTTGTGCTCAGCTGGTTCTAATTGATTTTCTGCTAGATGTTTATAAGCAGCTTTGTAAGCTTTTCTTAGATTGGTGTAATTACCCGTTAATGTGGTTTTTATCGCCTTCATGTTCGGTATGAAACCTAAGGCTACGTCAGCACCTTCAGGTATTTCAACTTTTTCATTTACTGGTATACCATTACTCATAATGACACCGCTTTCAGACATTTCATTATACACAGTTAGAGGCATTCCCGATTGTTTTAAACCGTTTTGTCCCATAAATTGCATTATGACACCATAGTTTTCACCCATTTTAGCACTAATATTTTTAGAATTGGCATTTGTGGTTTTATAAATATAAAAGCCACCACCATATTCAGTAACACCATTTATCTTAACATCATAACGTTTCATGTCTTCTTGCACTATGCTATCTAACTTAAATAATCCACGTTCAAAATCTGGACCTGTTTGAGATTCTATAGAACCCATAAAAACCGTTACGAGTTTCGTTACAAAATCTTGATTGCCATCCATTGCCCAAGTGACTTTTGTGCCTTCTGGAGTTTCTTCAAAGCTCCAGTTAATATTTGATTGGGCTTCAAAGGGTTTAATAAAATTAATTTCTTGAGTGATACTCTTATTATCTTCTGTTGCAATGGTCTTCATAGAACCTTCACCCAATATTTCCCCTAACCAAGAGTAGTTTCCACCTTTTCCAACTGTAACGTCTCCATAAGTAAGTTGTGCATCCGGTTCTTGTTCTATCCACGGCGAAAAATCTGGCCATTTTTTAAAATCGTTGACTTTGTTGAAAATTAAACTAACAGGTGCTTTTATGGTTTTGCTTCTATCAAATTTAAACTCATTAGGTTGCACAGCAACATAAATGGAAAATCCAATAATAAGAACAAGGAGAAGTAATAGGATGTATTTTAATGCTTTCATTAGTTAGTTGATTTAGTAGTTAACCAAAGATAGCAATTTATAAATTACATTGCCCTTAATATGTGTTCGTAACTATTTCATTGCAGGTTTCTTTTTGCCACTTTGAAGTTTAAGTAGGTAACTTTTTAAGGTTAAGTAAATACATAATATAATCATGACAAATACTTTGTTGATTCCGTAAGGTGCTGGTGCTGTAGTCTATACACAATTGCAAATACCATGAAATTAGAATTTCCTTTGATGCCTATTTTCTTTCTAATGTTTTTTCGATGCGTTTCTACTGTTGAAACACTAAGCTTTAATGCCTCAGAAATTTGCACGTTACTTTGGCTATTTCCTATCATTAGCATGACATCTTGTTCTCTTTGGGTAAGACATTCTTTTTTATATAATTTGTTGTGAGACAACGATTTTAAGCTAAAAATCATGGCATCTAAAATAGCATGGTTATAGTAAATGCTCTTGGTGTTCTCTAGTATGCAAACAAGTTCTTCTGTAGAGATGTTCTTATTTGTCATACCTAGTAACTGAATAAGTTTTACAATTTGATATTTGGCGGTGATGAGTGGTTTTTCCATGTAATAAATGTAGTTTTAAACATGGCACAAAAAAATCCCCAATACAGGGGATTTTTTAAATTTTTGATGTTAACTAGTGTTAGTATAATTAAGCACAATGCTTTAATTGATTTATACCTATCCTTTGATGAAACGATGTAAATATGTTGCTTGTTTATCTTTGATTTGCAAAAAATATACACCTTTTTCTAATGTTTGAACATTGAGTGCAATTCTATTTCCATTGACAACCTTATGTAAAATGGTACGGCCATTTAAATCATAAATAGAAAGATTGGCTTGCGTTAAATTGTTTATTTTAATATAAAGCCACTCATTAGTAGGGTTTGGAAAAACTACAATGTTATTTGTGTCATTATCATCAATATTTAGAGAACCATCAACAACAACATTAATTGGTGCTCGGTCAATAACTAAATCTACAACAATAGGGTTAGTTATTCTGCAGAAATATACACCACTATCTGTTATTTGAGCGTTTGTGATCACATAGGATGAGCCATTAGCACCAGGAATCGCCACATCGTCCTTAAACCACTGAAATTGATTGTTTTGAGCAGAATTTGGTGCACTTCTATTGATGTCATCTGCAGTTACGGTCAATGTTATGTTTGACCCAATGCCTGTTTCGATGTCTTGGGCTAGGTCTGTAGTACGTTGTGGTGAATAGTTGAAGATTTGATAATTGTTAGATTGTACCAAAGGCTCCAAATCACTAAAATCAAATAGATTATTTGTAATATTTAATCTGTAGTTGCTAGGTGTAGATTGAAAACTCACAGGTATAGATCCCTCAAAATCATTTCCAGATGCACTAACATCCCTAATTGTAGATAGTCCTTCAGGGATTGGACCGCTAAGCCCACAGGTATTTATTCTTAATCTATCAATTAGGGGAAGGTTAAACAGTTCTTGCGGTAAGGAAGCTAGTTGTATTCCTGAAACATTTAACCAATCTAATTCTTGTAGGTTTGAAATACTTGCAGGAATACCATTTGGTAGTGTAAGTTGTGGGTTTCCTCCAATAATTAATTGTTTTAATTCAGTCAAGTTCCATATTTGGGGAGGAAGTTCACCAGTTACACTGTTAATGAATATATTAAATGCTTCAAGTTCTGGAAGATTCCCTATAGAGTTTGGTATCGTTCCTGTTACATTATTATTTTGTAATTGTATTCCAGAAACATGTAGTTCATCATTGATATTTATAGTTGACACACCATTCCACATTTCTGCAGAAAACCGGCTGTTCCAATTAGTATTGAAATTCCAATTATCTCCGTTTGTAGAATTATAGAAATCTAATAGTGCATTTCTTTCGGTTTCTGGGACAGCTGGTACATTTCTGTAGATTTTGTTTACTGTTTGATTGGTATTAGTATCGGTACCAAATAGTAAAACATCGTCATCATCATCATTATCAATGTCGGCGACCAGATTAGGATTAACGGAAGCAATGCCGTCAAAATTCCATAGGCTGTCTTCAGTAAAGTTGCCTGTTCCATCATTAATATAAAGGTTATTTATCCAAGATGATGAGTTGTTTAATCCACTGATTAAGATATCTAAATCACCATCGCTATCAATGTCTGTAGTATTAATTGTCCCTCTTAAACCTTCTAAATTATTGTTTGCACTAATACTGAAGTTGCCATTACCATCGTTAATATAAATCTCTGCAACATATGGTATTCCACCAAATGGATTACCTGAGATGATGATATCCTCATCAAGATCTCCGTCTAAATCTGCAAATTCTACACTTGCCTGTGACAAATCTGGGAAAGGTGTATTATTTACAAGGGTAAAATTACCGTTACCATCATTTGTATAGAGTCTGCTTATTCTTGTATTGAATTGAGCTCCACCTAGGGTTAAAAGGTCTAAGTCGTTGTCATGATCAATATCGGCAAGTTGTATTCCACTGTCTATGACTGCCTCGATTGTTGAATTTGGCTGTTCTGTAAAAACACCGTTACCATCATTAATAAGAATCCCTGTATATATATAAACATTTACTCCATCAAAAGCCGAACCCGATAAAATAAGATCTTGATCCATATCTCCATCTATATCACCAAAGACAATACTACCTCTACGTAGTCCAACAAAATTATTAGACGTGTCCTCGGTAAATTGTCCGGAACCGTCGTTAAGGTAGAGCTTAGTCGTTCTAATTTGTGAACTGTCAAAACCCGTGTAGAGAATGTCCTGATCATTATCGCCATCCACATCTGCAAAGGCAACGGTATCATTTAAATAAACAAAACTGTTGTTTAAGGATTGAGTGAAAATTCCTGTTCCATCATTAAGATAAAGTAGGGCCTGACCTACTCCAGCAAAACTACCTGTCAAAAAGAGATCAAGGTCATCGTCGCCATCAACGTCAGCAAAATCTGTATAACCTATACTAACGTCATTTAAACCGTTATTGAATATTTCATCCAATGCAAATGGTGCATATTGCGCATGAATATGTAAAGAAAATAATGAAATAATTAAAAATGTAGTCTTTTTCATATTGTACTATTTTAATAATTAATTAGCGTCCAATAAGTTAAGGAAATAGATGGGGAAATAAAAATGACTTAGAAATTTGGTTAAATAAGGGTTTATTCATTAGAAAAACACCAATAGATCGTAATGTTATTTGTGCTCAAATTACTGTTTTATATTAAAATTGGCGACAAAATCCCATTTTTAGTTACTACAGTTAAAGTTTATTTAGAAGCACCTGGATGAGGTAAATTCTCACTGAGACTAATTGATACCCTATCTGCAGAATTTACCTTTTCAACCAACCCATCTTCGTCAATAAAAAGACGACCAGAATTATTTTCTATAAGGTTGTTATTAGGGTCACCTAAATCGTCTAACATTATCAGGGCAAATTGAAAATTTGTAAATCCCTCTGAAGTTAATGTTCCTGAATAGGCATAAGCTCCTATCCAAGTATGGTTATCTGGCGTAGTATTCTCAACCTTTAAAAAAATAGAAAAATTATTACCAGAACCAGAAATATATGATTCTATTCCTTCAATTGATCCACCATCATTTGCATTAAAATTAAGAGTTAATGACTCGTTAGATTGATTGGAGATTTCAATCTGAACATTATTGAATGAGTTTCCGGGTTGATCACCTGAAACATTTGAAACCTCTAAAATATTAGGACTTAATAAATAATCACCATTGACAATTGGTGGGTTTTCACCCGTATTAATGTTAAAACCAAGATTAACTAATGCATCTAATAATTCTGGTGTATAGAAATTCTCAATGGATTCTATACTACCATCAAATTCGTCGGTGTTGTTTTCATCGTCATTACTACATGATGTGAAAAGGGCACTAAGGCATAAAATTAAAAGGATGTGTTTTAAAGCTTTCATAATAATTACAATTGGATTAATAAATGATGGCAATTTATAGTGAAAGCAAAAACGAGAAAATCCCCAATAGTGGGGATTTTTAGTGTAAGTATCAGGTGCTTAACAATTAAAGCCTTGTATATGTTTCGGTGTAAACATCACCCTCATCAAAATCTTCAATGGTAAAGGTAGTGTCATTCAACGTTAAGATTTCAGAGTCATAAGCTTCTCCTTCATCTATTACAGTTAGAATATTTCCATTTATACTATAACCGTTGACGTAAGTTTCCATCATTTCGCAATTTTCACCATAGACATCATTTGTTGTGACTTGAGTTGCACTAAAAGTAATAGTTAATTGGGATAGACATGGGTCATTATCGGTATCTATTACACCATTTGTAGTACTCGATTGAAATTGCCAAGTGCCAATAATATTTTCTTCGTTAGCTGTTGTTTCATCATCGTCATTGTCGTCGTCACTGCAGGTAAAGTTGAACAAAAATAGTGACAGGCATAATATGGCTAATAACTTATTTGTTTTCATAAAGTCTTTATTAAATGGTATTATTTTCTATATAAAGGAATCTTAAGGCCAAAAAACACGTCAGTTGTTTTTGAACTGTCTGAAATTAGATTTGTTATCGCAGAACCTGAACCAACAGTTAAAGGTCCAAAACGTAGACCAGCACCAAAAGATGTGTCCCCATATTCTCTAAAACTTAAAGGTGCATACAGACTAAACCATTTTGTTTCAAGTCTTGGTGCAATTACAATAGTGTTTATAATTCTACTTCCAAGCTCTGAGTTGTCATCCGTTAGTGAGAAATCAGCTTGTGCACTTACATACCATTTTTTAGCCAATCTGTAATCTACCATGGCATGAAGTGCTGTTGGTAACTGTATTTTTGTGGCTTCTCTAGTTTCAGTGCTTGAATAATTCTCATCGAGGAACTCTTCGACGTCTTCAATATCTGAAACATCAACATTGTCAACATCTAAGCTATAATCATTAACTATGGCATCTTCATAATTAATAGATCCTATATCTGTAACAGATACACCAACTTTTAGTCTATAGCTGTCTTTATAACTAGGTTCTCCATTATTTTCTCTGTTAGGATGCCATTCATACGTAAAGCCGATATCTGCACCAAAGCCAGCAGATAAATCGCTAAAGTCAATATCATCGTTATTATCATCTAGATCTCTGCTCGTACCATAGCTTAATTCGCCAGTAGTAGAAATAGTTTCAGCATTTGAGTCATATTGTCCTTCAAGACCTCTACTGCTCACAAAAATGCTTCCAGCACCTTGTAAATACTTTAATGTGAATCCACCTTTTAAAACGTGATGAGGTCTGTCAATTAAAATTCTACCGTAAGTAAGACCAACTTCTCCCCAAGCATGAATGTTAGCGCTTAAGTTTTCTGAACTAAAGTCAAAGTCTTTGTCTGTATCAAAACCATCTTCAAATGATTCAAATAATTCACCATTAATGTTATTAATGTTTACAAAAGCTCTTACTCTACTTGTAATACCAATACTACTTCTCGGACTTAAGTTGAACATAAATGAAGGTCCTAATACATCCACATTAACAAAAAAGTTGTTGTTATTACTTGTGAAACGTTCAGCATCTTCATCAAAATCAAATTCTCCATCACCATTAATAATATCGCCTACATTAATGCCAAAATAGTCACTACCTCCAAAGAAACTAGCGGATACTAAATTAATATCAGCTCTAACTTTTGAGCCAACTACACTAGATGGATTATAAATGATACCGTGCACACCAGAGTAATTGTCAATACTATGACCGACATAACTTTGGGAATACATAAAGTTAACTGCGAAGCAAAGAAATACACTCAGAATGAGTTGTTTTTTTAAAACCTCTTTGAGGTTTAATTGGATGTTTGATTTCATAATTAAGTTGGTTTATAGTGTTTCTAAGATACTGTTTTATAGTAAATAAGTGAATTAAAATTGATATTTCTTTTCTAAAGCATAACGCATTAACTCACCTTTGCCATGAAGACCAAGAATTCTTATCATATTTTTACGATGTGTGTCAACGGTATGTATGCCAATAAATAGCTCATCAGCAATTTCTCTAGAGGTTTTTCCTTGCCCGATTAAACCTAATATTTGAATTTGACGTTTGGTCAATTTTCCTTTTCCTTTTTTATTGCTGTTGCTTTCAGCTTCAACGGTAATATTAGAATCGTAATATACATTACCCTTGTGAACAGCTCTAACTGCTTTTAGAACTTCATCTAATGGTGAGTTTTTAAGTAAATATCCCGAAGCACCAGCATCTATCATTTGTTGAATGGCATCCTTTTGATCGAACATTGTAAAGCCTAGGATTTTAGTGTGTGGGAATTCCTTTTTAATAGTTTTTGTTGCTGTAATGCCATCTGTTTTTGGCATTCGTATATCAGTTATAACTACATTCGGTTGCTTTAATCGTACTAAATCAATTAGTGCTTCGCCATCATTTACAGCACCTACAATTTCAATATCATCTTCGTATTCGAGAAGAAGTTTAATACCGTCAATTAATGATTGATGATCTTCTGCTATGGCTAGTCGTATCATGTTATTTTATATGTTTGATTAAATTGGTATATCAACAATTACTGTAGTTCCTTGATTTATTTCCGATTCAATGGTGAGTTTACCATCTAAGTGCTCTATACGTTTGTCTATACTACTAATGCCCATACCGGTGTTGGATTTAGTAATTTGACTTGGATTAAATCCTTTACCATTGTCCTCAACCATAATGTTGATGCTATCTTCGTGATTGGTGAGGTGTATCGTAACTTCTGAAGCATCAGCATGTTTTAAGACATTTGTTACGAGTTCTTGTATCACTCTAAAAAGTGTGAGTTCCAAGCTGTTCTCTAGACGTTGGTCTAATCCATGGTCTATGACATCTATTTGAATTTTATTAGCAACAGATATTTTATCAGCCATATGTTGTACAGCTTTTAAAAGGCCTTGTTTCGCAATAACCCCAGAGTTTTTAGCATGCGCCACAGTACGTACTTTTTGATAGGCTTCATCAATTAGATTGTTAGTTTTATCAAAAAGTTCTGGTGTACTTTTATCCTTTAAGGCGTTAAAATGCAGTTTTACGGTCGCCATAAGACCACCAAGATCATCATGAAGGTCGTTAGCTATACGTTGACGTTCTTTTTCTTGACCTTCTATCATAGCATCGATAGCAGTTAACTCTTGTTCTTTTAAAGCAGTGGCAAGTTTCTGGGATTCAAGTTGTTTTTCTTGTTCTGCTAATCGTTGTTTTTTGCGTGTGTTTTTTTGAATTAAGAAAAATGTAATACCGCCAAAAAAGATCACACCTAAAGATCCGAACAGTAGATTTCGGTTTTGTTCTTTTTTTTGCTTTTCAATGAGCAATTGTTTCTCTTTTTCAGCAGTTTGGTACTTAATGTTGATTTCGTTTATTTTATTAGCTTTATTGTACTCGTTAAGCGTGTCAGCATAACGATTACTCATGTCTAAGTAATAAAGTGCTTCTTCCCAACTTTTTCTAAATCTTGCATTATCTGACAAAACTTCGTTGATTTTTACTTTTTCTACATATCTGTATTTAGGAATTTTTAAAGAGTCTGCTTTCAAAAAATATGTCATTGCAGTATTGTATTCTTTTTTTTCTTGGTATATAAGTCCAATATTCCCATAATTACCAAATAGCTCATTTTCGAAGACTTTATATGGCTTCTCTTCGAGTTTTTTAGTGGCTTTCAAATAATAAAAAAGGGCAGAATCTATTTCTTTTCTGAAATAGTGAAAATGAATACCGATTTGCTGACTAATTTTACCAATAATGAAATTATTTCCTGTTGTTTTAGCTATTCTCGCAGCTATTTTTAATGAATCAATAGAGTCTTTATTTAGTGCACTACCTTGATAATTGAATTTATGAAAAAGATACGTGGCTAACTCGTTAGAATCATATAAGAATTTCTTGTAAATGGATAAATATCTTGGATATGCTTCTAAAGAATTACGACTTTTAAGTAATTGAGACATTATTTTCTTGCTTGTTTCTGCAATTAAGACTGTATCCGAGATCTTAATTGCATTTTCAAGCGCCAAGGTGTAATAATCAAACGCTAATGAATCATTAGGATTGCTTTTGAATAAATTGAAATCACCCTTAAGAGTTAACATTAAAACGGAATCTCTTTCAGAAAGTACCTTTGGCAAATCTTCATTTTTTAGACTGTTTATTTCCCAATACTTTAACAGATTTGTTTGACTTATAATAAACTGTCTCTCTAATTCAGTGGCATTTTTTAGAGTATCTAAACTGTCTAGCTGGTTCCTTTTAATTTGATTTAAAAGTGATCTGAAACTTTGAGCTTCTAACTCAAAAAAATTAAGAATAATTATTAGAGGTAAGATTAATAATTTGCCTTTACTCATAATTATGGACCAGTTACTTTACTTTTACAGAATTGCTGTCCAAATCTAGTCTTATCTCGATTTACATTTAACGTTCTAATTAAATCATCCTCCGAATCTATATGTATATCGATAAGGTCATTTGGGTTTAATTTTAGAAAATCAATGATAATGTTGTTGTCATCATAATCACTTGCACTTCCAAGATCAACAATAACTGCATTTTCATTTTCTGATCCTTTTTCAATTTTTACAATAAAGTGATGCATGTAATTCCCATTTCCTATATCTTGCCTCTTATCATATTTTGCGCTCAATAAATCATATCTCGAACAAGATCCAACCTCTTTTAGTAGCATTTTAAGTGTTTTAACTTTTTCGTTCTTAATTTCAGCCTCTCCAAACAATCCAATTCCAGCAACAAGGTCTAGATGTATAGGTTGGTACACTTTGTTATTGCAGTCAAATTTTAAGTCGTAATCTATTATGTATGTGTAATCGTCTGGTGTTGACTCGTATCTACATTTGTCCGTAATTGATTCTTCAAACTTTTTTGTTGTTTCATCAATTTCTTGTAATAACGCTCTGTCTTTACTACCGAAACAAGAGATAACTGTAAGTGAAAAGATAATGAGCAAAGTCTTTAAAAAATTAGTTTTCATTTTAGAGGGATTATTTGGTTAATATTACAAAGATGCAACAGCATATTGCATCATAACATACCCAATATCAGGTATATTAGATTATGAAGTTATAAAATAAAATGAAAATTATAGGAAAATTAAGACGAAACCTATCCTAGTTACATAAAAATAAACTTTACAGTAGCAATTAAAGCTATAAAGCTAATGAACGCAATAAGTATCCAAACGGTGCCTTTATAATGTGTCTTATGAATCCTTTTGTCCTTTCGATATTGAAATGCAATGACGATAACAAAAGCGATGAAGAATAATAATCCAAAAATCAATTGACCGGTTGAGAACATTAGTTTATTTTTAAGCAAAATTAACTATAAAAACTAAGATTTCCGTTTCTACGGAAATGAAATTTACATTTTAAATGCAAGACAAGATTAATGCTGTTAAAGCCTTTCATACAGCTTTTAAAATAGGCCATAGAGAAACACCAAAAGCAGATTTAGGAATAGAAAAAAATATGTTACGCTATAAGTTAATGCGTGAGGAAAATGAAGAATATTTAGAGGCTGCAAATGATAATGATTTGGTTGAAGTGGCTGATGCTCTAGGCGACATGTTGTACATTCTTTGCGGAACAATTATAGAGCACGGTTTACAATATAAAATTGAAGAAGTTTTTGAAGAAATACAGCGCAGTAACATGAGTAAATTGGGTGAAGATGGTGAACCTATTTATAGAGAAGACGGTAAGGTGCTAAAAGGACCTAACTATTTTAAACCTAATATTGCTGAAATTTTAGATAAATAAGCTAATAGTTCATAGAAAAAGGGATAAGAAATTAGTAATTAACTAATAACTTATCCCTTTTTACTTATAATTACTTACTACTATACCTTAACTCTCCATCCAAAAGGATCTTCTGACTTATTTGTCTGAATATCTGTAATCTTCTTCTTTAGGAATTGACCAAATGTGTTTTCTAATTCTGGTAATTCAAAGTCTTTGCCTTTATAACCAAAGCCAGAAATTGGAGATACTACCGCAGCAGTACCCGCGCCAAACATTTCTTTTAAACTTCCGTTTTCTGCAGCTTCAACTAATTCCGTAGCTTTTATTTTTCTTACTTCAGTTGTAATACCTTCAGCTTCCGCAATTGTTAAAATACTCTTTCTTGTAATACCGTCTAATATTCTATCGCTCGTAGGTACAGTTAGTAAAGTGTCATTTATTCTTACAAAAATATTCATGGCACCAGCTTCTTCGATATATTCATGCGTATTATCGTCTGTCCAAATAACTTGTTGGTAACCTTTATCTTTTGCAAGTTGAGTTGGGTAAAACTGACCGGCATAATTACCACCAGCTTTTGCAAAACCAACACCACCATTTGCAGAACGCGAATATTTTTCTTCAATGAGTACATTTACTTTTCCAGAGAAATATGGTCCAGAAGGAGCAAAAGCAATCACTAATTTATAAGCATCAGCAGGTGACGCATGAAACCCTTTTCCTGTAGCAAACATAAAAGGTCTTATGTATAGCGCACTTCCTTCAGCAGTTGGTATCCAGTCTTTTTCAATTTTCAAAAGCGCTTTCAAACCATTCATAAAATAAGCTTCTGGCATTTCTGGCATAGCTAAACGCTTAGCAGAAATATTCATACGGTTAAAATTATCTATAGGTCTAAATAAAAATACATCACCAGTGGCATCTTTGTAAGCTTTCATACCTTCAAAAATAGATTGGCCGTAATGGAAAATCTTAGAAGATGGATCTAAACTAATTGGTTGATAAGGCATAATCTTAGGAGTTTGCCATTTACCATTTTCATAATCGCATACAAACATATGGTCTGTGTAAGTGCTTCCAAAGCTTAAATTGTTGAAATCAACATCGTTGATTTTTGATGTTTTTGCCTTTTCAATTAAGATATCCTCAGTATAAATCGTGGCCATAATAGTTGCTTATTTTGTTTTGCAAAAATACACAATCAATGGCTTTAAATAAAAGCTATTTTCTTTAAATTTTGTAAATTTGCATTTCGATAATTAATCAATATTAAACACAATAAATAATGAAAAAAATTCTTTTAAGTACACTGTTTTGTTTAGCCTTATTTGCATGTAAAAATGATGCGAAAACTACTGAGGATCAAGTTGATGAAACAACTCAAAATGAAGAAATTGCTTATGCTTCTTTCGGAATGGAAATTAACGATGCTGATGCTTTATCTGCTGAGCGTATGATGGTACATTACAAAGATTTAAAAGCTGGTGACACTATTCCTGCAAAAATGAGAGGAACTATTACTGATGTATGTTCTAAAAAGGGATGTTGGATGAAGTTAGATATGGGTAATAAAGATGAAGTGTTTGTGAGATTTAAAGATTATGGATTCTTTATGCCACTTAATGCTGAAGGCGAAGTTGTGGTTAACGGAAAAGCGTTTGTTACAGAAACAACAGTTGATGAATTAAGACACTACGCGGAAGATGCAGGTAAATCTGAAGAAGAGATTGCTGCAATTACAGAATCTAAATTTGAATATCGATTCTTAGCTGATGGAGTCCTTCTTAAACAATAAGCTTTATGTATTTCTCTTTGTTTTTATAGGCTTTATAAGCTGTAAGAATGATGAAGAAAAAGTAGAAGAAACTAAGCCAGAGAAAGAAGAGTTAATTATGTATCAACCTTCTGAAATGGCTAGTTTTATGAACGCGATGTATGTCTATAATCTGCAAATTAAAGCGCAAATAGAAAAAGGTGAAGTACCAGTGTCTATGCCTTTAGATTTAATGACGTTACATTCTGCCGAAATGACCAAAGGCAATAAACGCACTGCAGCTTGGAATAACGTTGTAGATGTTTTTATAGAATCTCAAAAAGCGGTTTTAGATACCTTATCAAATATAGAATTAAAGGAACGTTATAATAGTTCTATCAATAATTGTTTGCAGTGTCATAAGACGGAATGTACAGGGCCAATTCCTAAGATTAAAAAACTACTTATTAAATAGTTGAATAGAAAGATTATCACCACGGCTGATGGTTCTAAAACCATTCAGATTGAAGATTGGAATGAACAATACCATTCCATTCATGGTGCAATAAATGAAGCAAATCATGTGTTTATTAAACATGGTTTGCTTTTCTTTTTACAATCATGTCACACTGAGCGCAGTAGAAGTGCAAATGAAAAATCTATATCTATAAATATCCTCGAAATTGGTTTTGGTACAGGACTTAATGCCTTTTTAACTTTTCTGAAGGCTGAAGAATTACATCAAACAATTGACTATGTTGGAGTAGAAGCTTATCCAGTTTCAATTGATGAAATTTCAGAATTAAATTACATTGAATTAATCTCAAAAGACCATCAATTAGAATTTGAAAAACTACACAAAGTCTCTTGGGAAAACCAGCATGAGATTACCACTCATTTTAAATTAGAAAAACAGAAAAAGTTCTTTAAAGAGATAGACTCCGAAAATACTTTTGACATTATTTATTTTGATGCCTTTGGTGCACGAGTGCAGCCCGAGCTTTGGACTGAAGATATCTTTGCAATCATGTTTAAGGCTCTAAGAAAAAAAGGTGTGTTGGTGACGTATTCAGCAAAAGGAAGTGTTAGACGCGCTATGCAAGCAGTTGGTTTTGAAGTAGAACGCCTTCCTGGACCACCTGGAAAAAGAGAAATGCTTCGTGCAACGAAGCATTCGGTGAAGCACAGCGAGCCAAATGTTTTTTGAGAAATTGTGCTCTTAACATTCAGCGATCAAAGTGAGCTAAATGCTCTTTTAGAAGGTAATCGAAGCATTCGGTGAAGCGCAACGAGCCAAATGTTTTTTGAGAAATTGTGCTCTTAACATTCAGTGAACAAAGTTAGCTAAATGCTCTTATAGGAGGTAATCGAAGTATTCGGTGAAGTACAACGAGCCAAATGTTTTTGTCATTCCTGCGACTTGTGCTGAGCTTGTCGAAGTAAGGCAGGAATCTATGCGAATTCGACTTTTGAGATTCCTTTTTTCACAGGAATGACAGTAAATCATATCAAGTGTAATAAGCGTGTCGTCACTTCGAGTGAAATCTTTTAAAGATTTTGTATCGAGAAGTATTTAGAAGATAAGAGCTTCAATTCATGCGAGTTCTAGATACAAATTTCATAATTCAAAGAATCATAAAATCCACTCTAACCGACGTTATGTATTATAAAGCATTGTCATTCCTGCGTAGGCAGGAATCTATTGTAATTCAGGGTTGAGACTCTTGTTTAAATTTATATGAATTCTCGATATATTTCACATTAACTCGAAACACTCGATTCGACGTACACGAAATATTTCCAAACGTTAAATCCAAATTAAAGTTGCAATAACCCATTTTACCCTTTTGTATCTTTGTTAAAAACAGAAGAATGACAGTTTTAATAACGGGTGCGACAGGATTAATTGGTAAGGAGATTGTAAAGCAATGTCACGAAAAAGGTTTTAATGTTCATTACTTAACAACTTCAAAATCTAAGTTAAGTAATGAGAGTAATTATATAGGATTTTACTGGAACCCTAAGACAAAGGATATAGATCATAAGTGTCTTGAAGGTGTTGATGCAATAATAAATTTAGTAGGTGCATCGATTTCTAAGCGATGGACAAAATCATACAAGAGAGAAATACTTGAAAGTCGTACACTTACAGCTCAATTATTACAGGATACTATAAAAAATCATAATTATCAAATTGATTATGTAGTATCAGCAAGTGCTATAGGAATTTATCCTTCATGTTCTACACACTATTATGAGGAAAGCAATACTGAAGTTTCCAAATCATTCTTAGGTGAAGTTGTTCAACAATGGGAAGAAGCTATTGATGGTTTCAAGCAACTTGGTTGTAAAGTTGCTAAAATTAGAATCGGATTGGTGCTAGCAAATGAAGGTGGTGCTTTACCAGAAATTATAAGACCGATAAAAATGGGAGCTGGAGCTGTTTTTGGTGATGGAAAACAATGGCAAAGTTGGGTTCATGTAGAGGATTTGGCAGGAATTTTTATTCATGCTTTAGAACATCACTTAGAAGATGTATATAATGGTGTAGCACCGAATGCAGTGTCCAATCAAGAATTGACTAAAATAGCTGCTAGTGTACTTAAAAAGCCATTAATACTTCCTAATGTTCCTAAATTTGCAATGAAATTGGTACTTGGTGAAATGCACATGCTTTTGTTTGAAAGCCAGCGCGTAAGTTCACAAAAAATTGAAAGTACAGGCTATAATTTTTTATATGCCAATTTAAGACCTGCTTTAGAGGATTTATTACTTGAGCCTATCGGAGATAAACATTCGTCACCAATTTCTCAACCGTAGGATGATCATTTCCACCTGCAGGTTCAATCGTAATATTTAATGATTCAGAGTTCTCAATGTAACTCATTGCTAACAGGTTATTGTCCTTTGGTATCACTCCCATGTTAATCATTTCGCCTTCAACATCTGCCCACATTTGGTAATCGTGGTCGTCATCTAATTTTGGTAATTTTTCAGTGTTAATTACAACTGCTTTGGTACTATGATTAATATAACTCACTACTTTGCCGTTTGGCATAAGTGCATTACCATTTAAAATATACTGTTCAGTGTCAGAATGTGATAATGTGGCAAACAGTGCAGTTTCTGATTCTAATTTATTATTAAGATTTTCAATTGTATTAATTAACTTCTCATTTTCGGTATTAACAATTTTTTGTTCTTTTTTAAAGTCTGCTAACTGATTATACAACCAAAATGTACTTATCATCAGTAATGCTGCTATACTTGCAGCGATTCTGAAATAGGTTTTAGTATTGCTTCTGTTTTCAATACTTACAACATTTACTTCGGGTGAAATAGATTCTTTTATTTGGGATAATAGTTGAGCTTTCAACTTTTCAGGAGGAGCAACAGCATTTTCAATACCAAGGGTTTCAAAATCTTTTTCGAGGTCTTCAAAATATGATTTTAAATCAGCATTTGAAGCTAAGGCCTCTTCAATTTGTTGACATTCATTATTATTGAGTTCGCCCAGAAGATATTGTTCTAACAGGCCATTTTCGATTATTATTTTTTTATCCCACTTCATCTTCACATCAAATTAAATAATAGTAACAGAAAACTAAGTGTCTTCGTGTAGGTTTTACGTAATAACTTCAGCGCTTGTCTAATGTAAGATTTAAAAGTACCTAAAGGAACATCCATTTGTAAATGGGCTTCTCTATGCGTAAGTCCATTAAAATAGACAAGTTCTATGGCTTTTTTATGATGCGCTTCTAACATGGTAATTGCACCTTTCAGCTCTAAGTGCTCAGAATCTATGTTACTATCTTCTTCCTTATTTTCATATACACTAAAATCATCGGTTTGGATGAGTAAATCTGTTTTTCTTAAACTATTTAACACTTTATTCTTTGCTATGCGATATATCCACGTATAAAAACGTCCTTTATCAGCATCGTAAGTGTCAACTTTATTCCATACCGTCATAAAGGTATCTTGAAGAAGGTTTTGAGCCTTACCTTCATCTTTAGTCATTTTAAGAATGACACTGTAAATGGCACCAGCGTATTTGTCGTAGAGTAATGAGAACGCGCGCTCGTCTTTATTTTGTATTTGTTCTATTAGCGCGGTATCGTTTTGCATCAATGTTAAAGATTTCCCAAAAAAATGGATGGGCTCATCCATCAGAAACGAGCCTGTGTAAATATAAACGAAAGCACATCAAAAATGAAATTTGAGTGTTAGAGTTTAACCAAAAATTAAAAAAATTATGAAAAAGTTAGTATTTGTATTAACAACTGTAGTGGCATTAGGATTTTCTCAAATGGCTACAGCACAAAAAACAATTGTAGATGCAGCAGTAGGAAATGAAAATTTTTCAACTCTAGTTGCAGCTTTAAAAGCTGGTGATTTAGTTGCAGCTTTACAAGGTGATGGTCCATTTACAGTATTTGCACCAACAAACGAAGCCTTTGCAAAAATTGACAAAGCAACCTTATCTAATCTGTTAAAACCAGAAAACAAAGAAACATTAGCTAAGATTTTAACATACCATGTAATCGCAGGTAAATTAATGGCAAGTGATGTAGTGGCTGCTTTAAAAGAAGGAAAAGGAAAAGTAGAAGTGAAAACCTTAGCAGGACAAATATTAACTGTAATCAAAAAAGATGGTAAAATATGGTTGAAAGACCAAGCAGGAAATTACAGCGAAATCACAGCAACGGATGTAGAAGGAAGTAATGGAGTGATTCATGTAATTGACTCTGTAGTAATGCCAAAATAGTAGAGTTTTTAGTGTTATGTTAATAGGCATTACTAAACACTATTAATCAAATTTTATGGAGATGGGTTTTTGATTAATGGTAAAGCAATTTTAGAAGTAAAATTGCTATGGAGAAGAAAAGCACTCACAAACTGTGAGTGCTTTTTGTATGATTAAATAATTCGACTTAAATAGTCAAATTAGAAAAACTAATTATGCTTTATTAGTGACTAAAGTAATTTTTAACTCTATATCATCATTAATAAATTTATCACCAAGATTATCAAATAATGACTTAGAACCATATTTTACATTCCACTTCGTTCTGTCTATTGTAAATGTTTCACTTTTTAATTTCATAGAACTTCCATCTTCTGACATAGAAGTTTCTACCGGGAAACTAATATTATTAGTTGCGTCCTTAAGTGTCAGATTTCCCGAAAGCATTGTTTTTCCTTCCACAGTGTTAACTCCAGTAACTTCAAATTTTGCAGTAGGATATTTTTCTATATCAAAAAAATCAGCACTTGTTAAATGCCCTTTAAGTTTTGCATTACCTTCATCTTCTGCCGGGATGTCAACAACAGTAATGGTATTCATATCTATCATAAAGCTACCACTTTCTATAACGCCATCATTTACCATAACTGAACCTTCAGAGATAGAAATGGTTCCGTTGTGTGATCCAAGTGGTTTAGAACCTTTCCATTCTATGGTAGAATTTGCAGTGTCAGTGTTATAAGAAATAGCTGTTGATTCTGCAACTGCAGCATCTTCAGCAGAAGTGGTTTCAGCTTCTTTTGCATCGTTTTTACAACTAAAAAAAGCTACAAATGCTACAAGAGCAAAAATTTTTAAATAAGATGTTTTCATGTTAATGTTTATTTGAATTATAAGATTTCAACAAAGTTAAGTATAATCTAACCTGAGATTCTATAAAAAAATGTTAATGACATTTTGACATTTTTATAATAATGGCAGTACTTTTGCACCTCTAAATCGAAGATTTAATTTAAGATTTTAAAATACAACTCTAACATGAGTAAGAAAGATAAAAATAAAAAGGTAGAAGAGCCACAAATAGAGGATACAACTACAGCAACTGCTGAGACTGAGGTAGAAACTCAGGTAGAGGAAAAATCTGCAGAAGAACAATTACAAGATCAAATCGTTGCGGAGAAAGATAAATTTATGCGTTTGTTTGCGGAGTTCGAAAATTATAAAAAACGAACGAGCAAAGAACGTATTGAGTTATTTAAAACTGCAAGTGAAGGAGTTATGGTAGCTATGTTACCTGTTTTAGATGATTTTGAGCGTGCTTTAACTCATATTGAAGAAGACAAAGAAGCCGAAGAGTTACGTAAAGGTGTATTACTTATTTATAATAAACTGATAAATACTTTAGAGCAAAAAGGATTATCTAAAATAGAGGTAAATCAGGGAGATGCTTTTAATGCAGACGATCATGAAGCAGTAACTCAGATTCCAGCACCTAATGAAGATTTGAAAGGTAAGATTATCGACGTTATTGAGCGTGGTTATAAATTAGGTGATAAAGTGATTAGATTCCCTAAAGTGGTAATTGGGCAATAATAAATAGTATGGCGAAAAGAGATTATTACGAAGTTTTAGGTGTCAGCAAAGGTGCGAGCGCAGGCGAAATAAAAAAAGCTTACCGAAAAATGGCTTTAAAATATCATCCGGATAAGAATCCAGATGATCAAGAAGCTGAAGCAAAATTTAAAGAAGCAGCAGAAGCCTATGAAGTTTTGAGTGATGCTGATAAAAAGGCACGCTACGACCAGTTTGGACATCAGGCATTTGATGGTGCTGGCGGATTTGGCGGTGGCGGCATGAATATGGATGACATCTTTAGCCAATTCGGTGACATTTTTGGAGGTGCTTTTGGTGGTGGTTTTGGTGGCTTCGGAGGTGGAGGCGGCAGACGTATGGTTAAGGGAAGCAACCTTAGAATACGCGTGAAACTTACTTTAGAAGAAGTGGCAAATGGAGTAGAGAAGAAAATTAAAGTAAAACGTAAAATTCAAGCACCAGGAACTACTTATAAAACGTGTACTACTTGTAACGGAACAGGTCAAGTGACAAGAGTTGCTAATACTATCCTCGGACGTATGCAAACATCTGCACCTTGTCAAACTTGTGGCGGTTCGGGTCAAATAATAGACAAAAAACCGTCTGATGCTGATGCACAAGGATTAAAAGTATCTGAAGAAACTGTTTCGGTTAAAATTCCAGCTGGTGTTGTAGATGGTATGCAACTAAAAGTTACAGGTAAAGGTAATGATGCGCCAGGAAATGGTATCTCTGGAGATTTATTAGTTGTAATTACTGAAGAAGAACATTCAACCTTAAAGCGTGAAGGAGATAATTTACATTACGATATGTATGTAAGTATACCTGATGCGGTTTTAGGGACTTCGAAAGAAATTGATACTGTAACCGGAAAAGTTAGAATTAAGATTGAAGCTGGCGTACAATCTGGAAAGATTTTAAGACTACGAGGAAAAGGTATACCGAGTATTAATGGTTATGGTAAAGGTGATTTATTGGTTCACGTAAATGTTTGGACACCAAAGACATTGAGTAAAAAGCAGAAACAATTTTTTGAAAGCATGCAAGAGGACGAACATTTTGAGCCAAAACCTGAGAGTTCAGACAAATCTTTTTTTGAAAAGGTGAAAGATATGTTTTCATAAAAAGTGTCTGTTTAAGAAAAAATACTATCTTTGAATTATCGCTAATGCTTATTAGCGGTAATTTTTCTTTTTCATAGCAATTTTTTCCCATCCTTATTTAACCATAAGGGTGGGTTTTGTTTTTTATGAAACCTTGTTTTTATTTCTAGGTTATGCCTATTAATCTTTAACATTTAATATATTTACAATCTAACCTTTAGACAAATCTAAATTATATATGAGCCACTTATTAGTTGCTGATTCCGTGTCAAAAAACTTCGGGAACTTTAGAGCACTAAATGAAGTATCTATCGCTGTTCCGAAAGGAAGTATTTTTGGGTTGCTTGGCCCAAACGGTGCAGGTAAGACGACACTAATCCGTATTATTAATCAGATTACAATGCCAGATTCTGGCTCTGTGCAATTAGATGGGCATGCCTTAAGACCTGAGCATATTAAAGATATCGGTTATTTGCCTGAAGAACGCGGTCTATACAAATCTATGAAGGTTGGTGAGCAGGCATTATACCTTGCTCAATTAAAAGGAATGTCTAAGTCCGAAGCTAAAAGCAGACTAAAATATTGGTTTGATAAGTTAGAAATAGGTGACTGGTGGAATAAAAAAATTCAGGAATTAAGTAAAGGTCAAGCTCAAAAAATTCAGTTTGTTGTAACTGTGTTGCATAAACCAAAACTTTTAATTTTTGATGAACCTTTTTCAGGTTTTGATCCAATAAATGCCAATTTAATAAAAGATGAAATTTTACAACTCAGAGAAGAAGGTGCTACAGTGATTTTCTCAACACATCGTATGGAATCTGTTGAAGAGTTGTGTGATCATATTGCTTTAATTCATAAATCCAATAAGGTTTTAGATGGCAAGCTTACAGATATAAAACGGCAATACAAGACGAATACCTTTGAAGTCGGTTTGCAGTCAGGAAATAGTAGTTCGGTAGTATCTGAAATAAAGGATAAGTTTGAAGTACTTCCGGCTACTTTCAAGAATTTAAATGATGATATTAAGTTGAATATTAAGATTAATGAAAACACTTCTCCAAATGATTTGTTATCATTTTTAACATCAAAAGCTGAGGTACACCACTTTGTAGAAGTGATACCTAGTGCCAATGATATTTTTATTCAAACTGTAAAAAATAATTAGAATGAATCATTTACCCTTAATTATTAAACGAGAATATCTTACTAAAGTAAAGAATAAGTCATTCATTATTATGACTTTTTTAAGCCCATTAATAATGATTGCCTTAATTGCTTTCGTGGCCTATTTATCTCAAGTAAATAATGATAAGCAACGCACAATATCTGTATTAGATGAGACAGGATATTTAGATGGAGTTTTTAAAGATACCGATAATACAAAGTATTCAATTCTAAATGCTCTCGATCTAGAAACAGCAATGACTCTTGTTAAGGAAAAGGAAGATTATGGTTTGTTGCATATAGCTAAAGTCGATTCTTTAGATCTTTTGGTTGATAATGTAAAGTTCTATTCTGAAGATTCTCCATCCTTATCCGTGATTTCTAGTTTAGAAGGAAAGATTGAACGTCGCCTAAAACAAATGAAACTACGTGAAGATGGCGTTAGTATTGAGATGATTAAAGCATCAGAAGTAGATATTGATATTTCTCAAGTGAGTTTTGAAGGTGAAAAAAGCTCTAAAGTAGATAACGTAGTTAAACTTGCCTTTGGTGGTATGGCCGGTTATTTATTATTCATGTTTATCATTATATATGGTAATATGATAATGCGCAGTGTTATCGAGGAGAAAACGAGCAGAATAATAGAAATTATTATTTCCTCTGTAAAACCTGTGCAATTAATGTTAGGTAAAATTATTGGAACATCTTTAGCAGGAATTACACAATTTGTCATTTGGCTGATTTTAGGAGGAGTGCTTATGACGGTTGTGTCAGTGATACTTGGAATAGATTTAAGTCAAGCTTCAACACCACAGCAAGAATTAGTAAATCAAGCAATAGAAGCTGAAGGTGCACAGATGATGGCAGAAAATATCTTTTTAGCTATCGGAAACTTACCAATTTTAAACTTAGCTTTCGCTTTTATATTATTTTTTGTTGGTGGTTATTTATTGTATAGTTCGTTATATGCTGCAATCGGTGCTGCAGTTGATAATGAAACCGATACACAGCAGTTTATGTTGCCAATTCTCATGCCACTAATTTTAGCCGTTTATGTAGGTGTGTTTACAGTGATTGAGGATCCGCATGGCACAGTATCAACTATATTCTCATTTATACCATTGACTTCACCAGTTGTAATGTTAATGCGTATTCCTTTTGGGGTTCCACTTTGGCAGCAAGGATTATCTCTTCTACTACTCATTGGGACATTTATGTTTACGGTTTGGTTTGCAGCAAAGATTTATAGAGTTGGTATTTTAATGTATGGTAAAAAACCTAGTTACAAGGAGTTGTATAAGTGGATTAAATATTAATAATCTTGAATCAAGTTAAAGAATTTTCTATTAAAGATTTAATTGCAGAATTTCTGAATAAATCTATATACGATAGCGGTGAAATCCATATCACTGTTCAGACTATATTAGTTTTGGTGATTACACTATTACTTACTCATCTTATCTTAAGATCTGTAAGACGTTTAGTGACAAAAAAGTTACCAGCTGACTATAAACTTAGATTTAAGACTGTTTTTGGGTTTTTAAAGTATATTATTTTCTTAATTGTCATCATTACTACACTAGATGCCAGTGGAATAAAAATTACTGCGCTTGTCGCAGCCTCAGCAGCACTTTTTGTTGGTTTGGGTTTTGGACTTCAACGCTTATTTGAAGACGTCATTTCCGGAATTGTGATTATTAGTGATAAATCTATTTTTTTAGATGATGTCATCACTATAAATGGTGTAGAAGCAAAAATATTTGAAATTAATATTAGAACGACCAAAGCAATTACTCAAGAGAATAAGGTGCTGATTATACCTAATCATAAATTTGTCACTGAAGTTGTGGTCAACTGGACACAGAATAATCCAACAGTTCGTGAAGAAGTAAATGTGTCTGTCGCCTATGGTACAGATGTTGATAAGTTTAAAACATTGTTAGAGGAAGTTGCACTAAAACACGACAAGGTTTTAAAAGACCCAAAGCCCTTTGCTTTATTTGAATACTTTGGGGATAGTGGTTTAGATTTTAAGTTATGCTTTTTCACAAAGAGTACTTTTGAAGTGCCAAGGATAAAAAGTGATTTACGCTTTGCCATCTATCATGAGGTAGAAAAACAAAAAATTGAGATACCATTTCCGCAACGTGTGGTTCATGTTAAAAACGAAAACATATAAACGATGTCTAAAATATTAATCATAGAAGACGAAGCAGCAATTAGAAGAGTCCTAGTTAAGATTCTTTCTGAGGAAAACGATGCCTATAAAGTTGATGAAGCAGAGGATGGATTGGCTGGTATTGACAAAATAAAGAAAGAAGATTACGACTTAGTGCTTTGTGATATTAAAATGCCTAAAATGGATGGTGTTGAGGTGTTAGAGGCTGCTAAGAAAATAAAGCCAGAGACACCAATAGTAATGATTTCTGGTCATGGTGATTTAGATACCGCTGTTAATACCATGCGTTTAGGTGCTTTTGATTATATCTCTAAACCACCAGATTTAAATAGACTTTTAAATACTGTGCGCATTGCTTTAGATAGAAAGGAGCTCGTAGTTGAAAATAAAATGCTAAAAAAGAAAGTTAGCAAAAACTACGAAATGATTGGAGAAAGTGATGCGATCGCTCAAATCAAAGATATGATTGACAAGGTGGCTCCAACTGATGCACGTGTGTTAGTTACCGGTCCAAATGGTACAGGTAAAGAGTTAGTAGCACATTGGTTACATCAAAAAAGTGAGCGTTCAAAAGGACCAATGATAGAGGTGAATTGTGCGGCTATACCAAGTGAGCTTATAGAAAGTGAATTATTTGGTCATGTTAAAGGTGCTTTTACATCTGCAAATAAAGATAGAGCTGGTAAGTTTGAAGCAGCAAATGGCGGTACAATCTTCTTAGATGAAATTGGAGACATGAGCATGTCTGCACAAGCTAAAGTATTGCGTGCGCTTCAAGAAAGTAGAATACAACGTGTTGGTAGTGACAAGGATATAAAAGTGAACGTAAGAGTTGTTGCTGCGACCAATAAAGATCTTAAAAAAGAAATTGAAGAAGGTAACTTTAGAGAAGATTTATACCACAGATTGGCTGTGATATTAATTAAAGTACCAGCACTAAATGATAGAAGAGAAGATATACCTTTATTAGTAGAATACTTCGCCAACAAAATTTCTCAAGAACAAGGAACTGCTAAAAAGTCGTTTTCTGATAAGGCTATTAAGTTATTGCAAGAGTATGATTGGACAGGTAACATTAGGGAGCTTAGAAATGTTATTGAACGTCTTATTATTCTTGGTGGAAAAGAGGTCAGTGAAAGTGATGTAAAGGCTTTTGCTTCAAAATAAGCTAAGACAGTTATAAGTTGAATGATACACGAACACCAGTTTGTATATCAGGATTATTAGTCACTGTAAAATCTTGTTGAATATAAAATGTAGTAGTCATCTTTCTGGTGAAAGAATACATCAAGGTCCAGTAATTATTATTCCTATAGAGGTTTGAAATACCAGAATTCCATGATTTAAAAGAGGTGCCATTCTTTGTAGGTATTAAGTAATCAAATTCACTTTTTTTGTTCAAACTCGTTTGAAGATAAAAATCTGCACCAATACTATGAATCGTTTTTTTGCTTTTTGATAAAAAATTAAATTCAACAATACTTTCTAAAAAACCAATGAATGCATTGTTGCTAAAGTCCATATTGTCACTATTAAGGTCAATGAGATTATTTTTAGTGCCACCTATACTTAATCCAGCGTTAATAGTTTTTTCATTCTTCAGTAAGAACTTTTTAATGAGGTTGGCAGAAGCACCAACATCCACAGATTTATTAAACTGTGATGTATTTACGCCAATATGCGTGCCGTAATTAAAACCAAATCCTTTTATGAAGTTTTCAGGATATCTGTAATAAGAGAACTCAAATCCACTTAGAATGAAATCACCATTTTCAATAATCATTTCATTATTATTTCTGTCTTTGTATCTAATGAGTCCTTCATTTAAAGGGTAGAGTTGTCTGTCAAACGGATCTTCACCACCAGCGATATTACTATGAAAGTATTCTATAGTATCGTCACTAGTAATTATTGAAAAAGGAAACTTTCCACCAGTTAATAAAAATGAACGCATACCAACTTTAAGCTCACTTTCAGAATTAATAGGAATGTTTAGATTTAAGCGTAATCCTTTTATAACACCATCGTTTTGAACTTCTAGGGTTTGAGCGTCTAATTCGTTGACATCTACAGAAAATTCTCGTGTATGCCATTCAAATTGACTAACAAATTCCCTAACCTCTGGATCATTTGGGAGATATGCTGTAACTGGCGGCGACCAAACGTTTCCACTTTCTAAACTGATATCCAAATTTTGTTGTCCTAAAGGTTTTGTCTGAAAATTACCTTGCCATCTAGAGAAAAGTATACCATAAGGATGAGTAGATACGATGCTTGGTTTGCTAATATCTTTATCTAGTAATTCAGAATTAGTAGTATTGTTTTGCGAAAAGATTTGTTGAGTAAAAAGTGCAAATAAGGTTAAAAAGAAGAATTGTTTTAACAAATTTCAGTTAGTTAAGTTTTGATTGATAAAACTACAAAAACTTAATATATTTATGACATTAAGTTTATCGACGTATTTTTTACTGTACTTAATCTAAATCAGTTCTCAAATTTAAATGTATGCATAAAACGCTATTTATTTTAGTGCTAATCTTGACTTTTCTTTCTTGCGATAAGAATAATGATGATTCTAACAATCAAGAGATAACGCGCAGAGTCAGTTTAACTTTAGATGGTACAGCCTATGAAATATCAGATAGTAATGATGGTTACATCATTTCTGGTAATACAAACTGCCAAGAGATATATATTAATATAGAGATTGATAATAATGATACTTTCTACGAGTTGGAATTTACATTACTTAAAAACGGTGCGATTAAGCGTGTGAGTTGTTTAGAAAGGCCTTCCTATATTTGGCATTTAACACCTAATTTTGATGTAAAAAGTGCAATTGAAATAACTAATTTTCAATATGACGAAACTAATAATGATGTCAAGTTTAATTTCAATGGTGTATTGTACAAAGAAAATGAAGGTAATACAAATAACATCAAAGAAATCAGTGGTTCTTTTGATTTAGGGTCATTTCGAAGAATTGATTGTTCTGTTCCATTTTTTCAAGATATTTCTTTTAGTTCAAATGAATTTGAGTTTAATACTATACAAAGTAGAATGACTGAGAACTTAATAACCTTGAAACAGGATCATGAATTCTATTCAAATAATGGTTATAAATTAACCATTAAGACAAATGATGACTTATGGAATTTTCCGGTTGGGACTTATAATTTTAATGAGAATTCAATTGATAATTATATTGAGTTGAAGAAATATATGGGAGATATAATCGCCACACAGACTTTAGATGAATTTGCTGAAGAATGGGTTGATTATCAAGTTAACGGAAGTTTTACTGTAGATGTCAAAGAAACTGTTGATTCTAGTAAAATGATAACAGGTACTATGAATTTTGAAGTTCTACAAGGCAGTGAGCAATTATTTCAGGTGAGCAATTTGTTGTATACAACAGGCAGTTTTGATTAAAATCTATATCAATAAATCATTATCTTTAATTTAAATGAAAGACATAAACATAGAAGACTACCAAATAAAGTCTCAAATAGAAATAAAAAACTTAGCTACAAAGGTTGATTTAGGTGCTGACAAAAAAGAATTAAAGAAAGCACTTAGAGATGTAAGTAAAGATCTAGCAGAAATTCAAAATACCATGTATGCGCATGGGAAGTATGCAGTATTATTTTGTATTCAAGGCATGGATACAGCTGGTAAGGACAGCTTAATACGTGAGGTATTTAAAGAATTTAATGTAAGAGGAATTATTGCTCATAGCTTTAAAAAACCAACAGAATTAGAATTAAAGCACGATTATCTTTGGCGACATTACATTGCACTACCAGCTAGAGGTAAGTTTGGAATATTCAATAGAACACATTATGAAAATGTTTTGGTGACACGTGTGCATCCAGAATATTTAATGTACGAAAATATGCCAGATGTAAAGTCGGTTGATGATGTTGATGAAGCCTTTTGGAGCAAACGTTTTGAAGAAATCAACAACTTTGAAAAGCACATTGCTGAAAACGGCACAATTATTTTTAAGTTCTTCCTAAACCTGTCTAAAGAAGAGCAAAAGAATCGATTATTAAGACGATTAGATAGACCAGATAAGCAATGGAAATTTTCTTCTGGCGATTTAAAGGAGCGTAAGCTTTGGGACAAATACCAAGACTGTTATGAGGATGTATTAAACCGAAGTTCTAAACCACATGCGCCATGGTTTAATATTCCCGCAGATGATAAAGCAACTGCTAGATATATTGTGGCCAAGATTTTACTAGATACGTTAAAAACATATACCGATATTGTTGAACCAGAATTACCTCAAAAAGAAAAGGATAACATTGGTTTGTATAGAGAACAGTTAGAAAATGAATAAAAATTAGAAGTTGGCTAAAAGTCAAAATTATTTCCAAACTGTCACATTGAGCATTGGTTGAAATCAAAATATATTTTGATTGAAAGCACACTACGAAGTAGTCGAAATGTTTTAAAAAACTAAAAACTATAAGATTTCTCGACTACGCTTGAAATGACATAACTATTTGTATCCTTCTAGACAGCAATCTCAACCTGATTTCTTAAGATATCATCAAAAGTCTCACGTTTTCTAATCAAATGTGCTTTTCCTTTATGAATGAGTACCTCCGCAGGTCTATATCGTGAATTGTAATTACTCGCCATTGTAAAGCAGTAGGCACCAGCATTTTTAAAGCACAAGATATCACCTTCATTAATTTCATTAATACGGCGATTGTTAGCAAACGTATCGGTTTCACAAATGTAACCGACTACTGAGTAAAAACGTTCTCGACCTTTTGGATTTGAGATATTGATAATTTCGTGCTGAGAACCATATAACATTGGTCTTATAAGGTGATTAAAACCAGAATCTATTTGTGCAAATACGGTTGATGTCGTTTGCTTTACAACATTGACTTTAGCCAAAAATACACCAGCTTCACTTACTAAAAACTTTCCTGGTTCAAAGGCTAAGGTTAATTCTTTGCCGTACTCTTTACAAAATTCATTAAAACGCTTAGATAGTTTATCACCCAATTCTTCAATATTGGTTTCAATATCACCAGTTTTATAAGGCACTTTAAAACCAGAGCCAAAATCAATAAACTGAAGATTTTGAAAGTTTTTAGCGGTTTCAAAAAGTATTTCACTAGCATATAAAAACACATCAATATCTAATATGTCACTACCTGTATGCATGTGAATACCATTAATATTCATACCTGTATTTTCAACAATGCGTAACAATAACGGTATCTGATGAATAGAAATTCCGAACTTACTGTCTATATGTCCTACGGAAATATTGGTGTTTCCACCAGCCATAACATGCGGGTTAATTCGAATACAAACAGGAACGTTTGGGTGCTTAGTACCGAATTGTTCTAATATTGAAAGGTTATCTATGTTTATTTGCACACCAAGTTTTGCAACATTTTCAATCTCTTCAAGCGAAACCCCATTTGGTGTAAATATGATGTTTTCTGGTTTAAAACCAGCTTTTAATCCAAGGTGAACTTCTTGTATTGAAACCGTATCTAATCCTGAACCTAAAGCATTAAATACCTTTAATACAGATATATTTGAAAGTGCCTTTACAGCATAATTAAGACGTAAGCTTTTTACTTTATTAAATGCCTTAGATAATCGATTGTACTGCGCTATTATTTTTTCAGAATCGTAGACGTACAATGGACTTCCGTATTCCTTGGCAATATTTAATAATTGTTGCGACATGTTTAATTTTTTACCAAATATAAATGGGTAAATACCAAAGAAACATGAAAATTTCAGCAATTAGCACATTTTAAACAATATGTTATATAATTAACAAAATTATAAAAATACTCATATGAGTTCAATTATTAATTCGATGATTTTTATCATATTTAGCTACTTCAATATGGTTAAATTTGCATCAAAAAGTTATAACAAACATGAGTAAAGCAATTTACATCTCTACCACAGAAAAGCATAGTGGTAAATCCCTATTTGTCCTAGGTTTAATGGATCTACTTTTGGGTAATATGGATAAAGTAGGATACTTTAGACCTTTTATAGATGATCAAAAAGATAATAAGTTAGATAATCATATTAATACTGTTTTAACGCACTTTAATCTCGATATGTCCCAAGAAGAGGCATATGCATTTAAAAGAAGTGAAATAGTAACACTACTAAGAAATAATGATACTGACACTATAATTGACACCATAATTAAAAAGTATAAAGCACTTGAAGAGCGTTTCAATTTTGTAGTTATAGAAGGTAGTGATTTTACAGACGACTCAAATATTAATGAGTTTAATCTGAATGTGGAAATAGCAAAGAATCTAGGTATTCCTTCCATTATTGTGAGCAGTGCAGAACATAAGGATGAAAATACATTAAGTTCAACACTTCAACTAGCAATAAATACCTTTAAGGAAAAAGAAGTTGAAGTTATCGCGGCAGTTGCCAATATGATTGATCATGAAAATTTTGATAGTTATGCTTCAGAATTACAACAGGTGATATCTGACAATACTCACATATATGCGTTTCCGAGAGTTGAAAATTTATCTAATCCTACATTAAAAGAGATTTTAAAAGCGCTTGATGGTCGTGTAATTTTAGGTGAAGAATTTTTAGACAATCAGACAGGAAGTTTTGGTGTTGGAGCCATGCAGCTAAGAAATTATTTAGAACATGTAAAACCTAATAGTTTGGTTATTACTCCAGGTGATAGAGCAGATATTATTCTCGGTGCATTACAAGCTAATATTTCTGATAACTATCCGCAAATATCTGGTATTATTTTAACTGGTGATTTAGTGCCAGAAGCTACCATAATGAAGCTAATAGAAGGCTTTGGTCATGGTGTTCCTATTATATCTGTAAAGCAAGGTACGTTTGGCGCAGCCAATAGTATTGGTAATATAAAATCGAGAATATACGCAGAAAGTAAGCAAAAGATTCAAAGGTCCATTTCAATATTTAAACAGCATGTAGAAGAAGCTGCACTTTTAGATAAATTAATCTCGTTTAAGCCTGAAGGCATCACACCAAGAATGTTTCAGTATAATTTATTGCAACGAGCCAGGAAATCTAAGAAGCATATTGTACTACCTGAAGGAAACGATGACCGTATTTTAACAGCTGCAGCAAGGTTATTATTAAATGGTGTGGTAGATATTACATTATTGGGCAAAAAAGAGGATGTTGAACGTAGAGCAGCAAAATTGAATTTAGACTTAACTAAAGCTCATATTGTAGATCCTATATCATCTCCAAATTTTGATGACTATGCACAGACATTTTATGAATTACGTAAACATAAAAATGTCAATTTAGATATGGCAAAAGATATGATGGTAGATGTGTCTTATTTTGGAACCATGATGGTGT
This sequence comes from uncultured Flavobacteriaceae bacterium, assembly GCA_964517835.1. Taxonomy (GTDB): domain Bacteria; phylum Bacteroidota; class Bacteroidia; order Flavobacteriales; family Flavobacteriaceae; genus Winogradskyella. Next base: position 54,165 of record CAZFEV010000010.1, read on the forward strand.
ATAAAGGACATGCAGATGGTATGGTTTCTGGTGCAGTGCATACCACACAACATACTATAAGACCGGCTTTACAATTTGTAAAAACTAAACCAGGTGTCTCAGTAGTGTCTTCGGTATTTTTTATGTGTTTAGAAGATAGAGTGTCGGTATTTGGCGACTGTGCTATCAATCCAAATCCTACAGCAGAAGAGCTGGCAGAAATTGCAATTTCTTCGGCTAATTCTAGTCAAAATTTTGGTATTGAGCCAAAAGTGGCTATGCTATCGTATTCTTCTGGTAAATCAGGAAAAGGCGCAGATGTTGAAATCGTAAAGCAAGCTACTGAAATTGTAATGCAAAAACGACCAGATATTAAAATTGAAGGTCCTATTCAATATGATGCTGCAGTTGATATGAGTGTTGCTAAAAGTAAATTACCTAATTCTGAAGTTGCAGGTCAAGCAAGTGTTTTGATCTTTCCTGATTTGAATACAGGAAACAACACCTATAAAGCTGTACAACGAGAAACAGGTGCATTAGCTATTGGGCCGATGTTACAAGGATTAAATAAACCCGTGAATGATTTAAGCCGTGGTTGTACTATTGACGATGTGTTTAATACTGTTATCATTACGGCAATACAAGCGCAAGATTTGTAATAATCAATTAATTGAAGCAATGACAATACTTATAATAAATTCAGGAAGTTCTTCGATAAAGTATCAACTGATTAAAATGCCTACGCAAGAAGTGCTTTGTAAAGGACAAGTTGAGCGCATTGGATTGGATGAACCAAAAATAAGCCATAAGTCTAGTACATCTAATTCCGAAAAAATCATTGTAGCCCATAATCATAGACAAGCTTTAGAAAGCATGGTTGATGTTTTGAAAGATACTTTAGAGGAGACCAATAGTACAGTTGATGCAGTTGGACATCGCGTAGTTCATGGTGGGAGTTATTTTTCAAAAACGGTGGAAATAGATGACGCTGTTAAGGATAAGATTGAATCGTTATTTTCATTAGCACCATTACACAATCCATCTAATTTAATAGGAATAAATATAGCTGAAGACTTATTCCCAGAGGCAAAACAAGTTGCAGTTTTCGATACCGCGTTTCATCAAACCATTCCAGAAGTGGCTTATACTTACGCAATTCCTAAAGAATGGTCAGAAGCATATAACATCCGCTTATATGGCTTCCATGGTACGAGTCACAAATATGTGTCTGAAAAAGCCACAGACTACTTAAAACTTAATAATTCAAAATTAATAACCATTCATTTAGGAAATGGTTGTAGTATAACTGCTATTAAAGATGGAGTAAGCATTGATCATTCTTTAGGGTTTGGGCCAATGAACGGACTTGTAATGGGAACGAGAAGTGGTGATATAGACCAATCTGTGATTTTTTATCTCATGGATAAACTAAATCTAACCACAGCTCAGATGAATAATTGGTTACAGAAAAACAGTGGAATGTTGGGCTTAACAGGTTATTCAGACTTTAGAGATATAGAACAAGAAGCACAAAACGGTAATAAAGATTGCCAATTGGCTTTAGAAATAAACGCTTATAGAATAAAAAAATATATCGGAAGTTATATTGCGGCTATGAATGGATTAGATGCTATCGTTTTCACAGCTGGTATTGGCGAGAATTCAGCTTTTATGAGAAAATTAGTTTGCGAAAACCTAGAATGTTTTGGTATTGAAATTGATGATAAACTTAACACCATAAGAACAAACGATTTACGAGAAATCAATAAAGCTAATTCAAAACAAAAAATCTTAGTAATTCCCACCAATGAAGAGTTAGAAATTGCCAAGCAAGTATATAGTTTGTAACGGTAATGTTATTTTTCCTTTTTAATATAAGTCAGTCTAAATAATCAGTTTTAAAAAATTGTTTAAACCATAAAGGTTATTTATTTTTGCGAGGCAAAATTCACATTCTTTTACCACCTAAAAAGGTAAGAGATCATAAAACTTAAACATATATGAATTTACACGAATATCAAGGAAAAGAACTACTTAGCAGCTTTGGCGTACGCATTCAAAGAGGAATTGTGGCTCAAACTGCTGATGAAGCTGTAACTGCAGCAAAAAAGTTAACTGAAGAAACAGGAACTGGATGGCATGTTATTAAAGCTCAAGTTCACGCTGGTGGTCGTGGAAAAGGTGGTGGAGTTAAGCTTGCCAAAAACCTTGACGAAGTAAAAGAAATCGCCGGGCAAATTATCGGTATGAATTTGGTAACACCTCAAACATCTGCTGAAGGTAAAAAAGTACACCAAGTGTTAATTGCAGAAGATGTGTATTACCCAGGTGACAATGAGCCAGAAGAATACTATATGTCTGTATTATTAAATCGTGGTACAGGTAAAAATATGATTATGTATTCTACTGAAGGTGGAATGGATATAGAGCAAGTTGCAGAGGAAACACCACATTTAATTTTTACAGAAGAAATAGATCCAGCATTAGGATTAATGCCATTTCAAGCACGTCGTGTGGCATTTAACTTAGGTTTATCTGGTGTAGCATTTAAAGAAATGACAAAGTTTGTTTCTGCATTATACACAGCATACGTTAAGTCTGATGCTTCATTATTTGAGATTAATCCAGTATTAAAAACAAGTGATGATAAAATCATGGCAGTAGATTCTAAAGTAACTTTAGATGGTAACGCTTTATTTAGACATAAAGATCTAGCTGAATTACGCGACAAACGTGAAGAAAATCCAATTGAGGTTGAAGCTGGCGAATTAGGTCTTAACTACGTAGATTTAGATGGTAATGTTGGTTGTATGGTTAATGGTGCTGGTTTAGCCATGGCAACTATGGATTTAATAAAGCATTCTGGTGGTGAGCCTGCTAATTTCCTTGATGTTGGTGGTACAGCTGATGCAGCTAGAGTAGAAGCAGCATTTAAGATTATACTTAAAGATCCTAATGTAAAAGCTATTTTAATAAATATTTTTGGTGGTATTGTACGTTGCGATAGAGTAGCACAAGGTGTTATTGACGCTTACAAGAATATGGGGACAATAAACGTTCCTATCATTGTACGTTTACAAGGTACTAATGCTGATATTGCAAAAGATTTAATTGACAATTCAGGATTAGATGTTTTAAGTGCAACAGAATTCCAAGAAGCAGCTGATAAAGTACAAGAAGTATTAGCATAATCTTCTAAAAGATAGATATTTAAGCCTCATCATTTGATGAGGCTTTTTTGTTTTTGTTTACCCATTTATTGCATGTATTAAGTATATTCCTTGGTTAGTTAACTGTAACATTCTGCAAAAATGTTCGTCATTATTATATCAATCAATAAATCGAACAATTATGAATTTTTCAAAAACAAATCAAGAAAATGAAACCGTCAACAAGGTTGGCGTAAGTAGAAGTTTAAGAACTGTGGCATTGGCATTTGCATTTGTCATTAGTGGTATTGCATTCGCAAACAACCCTATTGAAGAGAAGGCTACCAAAACAGTTGGTAAGGAAGTTACAAAACTATTAAGCGTTGCGGATGCAGACTTAAGTATTGACAGAAACGCAGTAGTTGAATTTCAAATTAATGAAAACCATGAAATTGTAATCTCAAAAATACATACGGATAACTTTTTTTTAAAGAGATTTATTAAAACGCATCTTAATTATGAGAAGATTAGTGAAGTAGCCGTTAATAAAAATGAGACTTATAAAGTATTGCTTAAATTCAGAAGAACGAATTAAATGAAAAAGCGCTCTAATCAAGCGCTTTTTTTTATGTGTTAAAAAGTTAAAGTTGTATTAATCAGTGTTAAGGACTGTTAAGCACTGTAACAAATAAAAATAGAAGTCGTCTATTAAGTATCAATCTAAAAATCGAATTATTATGAGGACTCTAAAAATGTTACTGTTAGTAGTATCAATTACGTTTAGCAGTATTGCTACAGCAGACACCAACCCAGTAGAAGAAGTAAAAAAGACCAATTCTTCAAATCAATTAATTTCTCAAACAGTGAGTAAATTATTAGAAGATCCGTATGTGCAACTTAATGCAGATACCAAAGCAACTGTAAAATTAGCTGTAAATAAGGATGGCGAAATTGTTGTATTATATGTCGAAACTGACAACGAGGATGTTGAAATATACATTAAGAACAGATTAAACTATAAGAAAGTGTCTAGTGATGTGGCAAATGGTAAGTATTTTACTGTGCCGGTAACTATGTTAAAAACCAAATAGTTTAAACGACCTTGACAAAATTTAAAAGCAACAATTATTAATTGTTGCTTTTTTTATGTTTTGGGTTTTGCTTTTTAGGCATAGGACCTCTAAGATGAATGATAAGTCCATTAAGAAAATTTCTTAAAATTTGATCACCACATTCTCTGTAGTTGGGATGATCTTCTCTTCTAAAGAAAGCACCGAGTTCACTTTTTGAAACCCTGAAATCTACCAATTCTAATATCTTAATAATATCATCGTCGCGTAATTTGTGTGCAACTCTTAGTTTTTTAAATATGTCGTTGTTTGTCATAAGTATTTATTTATAAAGCCACTCATAAGCCTTACCAAAGTTTTCAGACCAAAGCGCTTCATTATGTTCTCCATCTTTTATGACTTGGCTTTCTATTTGTGTTATGCCTTTTGCTTTTAAAAGATCGACCATGCGTTGTTGATCTGGAACCATAGAATCTCCTTCGTTTTCACCAACAAGAAAATAAAATTTTGAAGAATTAGGTATCTCTGTATTTGATACTATGTCATAAATCTCTGGGTTTATCCAGAAGGAAGACGAAAATACACCTGCTTTGCCAAACGTCTCAGGATGTTTTAGTGCACCATAGAAGGAAATTAAACCACCAAGCGATGCACCAAAAATGGTGGTATGTTCCGCTTCAGGTTTTGTTCTATATGTGATATCAATATGTGGTTTTAAGGTGTTTTTAATAAACGAAAGGTATGCTTCACCTTTTCCTCCACCATATTTTTCATGCTTAAAAGGTGTCAATTCGTCAATACGCTTTTCGTCACCGTGTTCAATTCCGATAATTATACTTTGATTTTTAGTAATGTCATCTAAATACTCATCAACTTTCCATTCTCCCGCATAAGATGATTCTGCATCAAATAAATTTTGCGCATCATGCATGTAAACCACAGGATACCGCTTTTCAGAATTTTGGTAATCTTTAGGTAAGTATACCCAAATTTGTCTTGTTGTGTCAAGTTGAGGTGATGAAATGGTGAATTTTGTAACATTCTGAAAAACAGTCTCTTGAACTTCGTTTTTGCATGAAAATAGTGCAAAAAAGAGCATAAAAAACAGTTTGTGTTTCATGTGTTTATTGGTGTTTAGCATTGATAAACGTTGAATTATTCCGACCAAGTACAAAATATTTTTCGACAAGATACAAGATATCAACGACAATAAAATAATTGACCTCTTTAACTTTACAGTAGACAAAATGTTGCCTGTTACCATGATGAATAGACAAGAAAAACTAAGCTTATTATCAGAGATGATTGCATTCGCTCAGTCGGATGATAGTCTTAAGTCTATAGAATATAATTTTTTATATAGTATTGCCAAGCAGTTAGGTATATCTAAAGAAGATTTTGATTATTTAATAGAACATCCTGTTACTTATGTGCATTTAAAATCACATAGTGAGCGTATTGTTCAGTTTCATCGTTTGGTTTTACTTATGAATTTAGATCATAGGGTGTCTTCAAAACAATTGGTAAAGATTCATAATTTCGGTCTACGTATGGGTCTTAGTCATGAATCTATAAACCGTGTTTTAGATTTGATGGACAGTTTTCCAAATAAAATAGTTCCACCAGATTTTCTAATAGATATATTTAAAGTACAGTATAATTAGGTTAAAAAAATCCGCTTTAAAGCGGATTTTTTATTTCACTTTTAATTTTTCTAGTTTTTCTTGATATGTTGTAATCTCATCTCTAAATCTTGCAGCTTCCATAAAGTCTAGAGATTTTGCAGCCTGTTCCATTTGCTTACGCTTTTCTTTGATTTTCTTTTCGAGTTGGGATTTTGTAAGATATTCACTTTCTGGTTCTGCAGCTATTTTTGCGTCAAGCTCGGTCTTATATGTACTTACAGAATTTTTGGCGAGTGCACTATCCAAACTTTTATTTAGTGCTTTAGGAACAATATTGTTTTCAGTGTTATAAGTAATTTGTTTTTCTCTTCGATAGTTGGTTTCGTCAATAGTTTTCTGCATGCTTTTAGTAATAGTGTCAGCATACATAATTGCCATACCATTAAGGTTACGCGCAGCTCTACCTACTGTTTGAGTTAAAGATCTATTAGACCGAAGGAAACCTTCTTTATCCGCATCAAGTATGGCAACTAAAGATACTTCTGGTAAATCTAATCCCTCACGAAGTAAATTCACTCCAACCAAAACATCAAATAAACCTTTACGTAAATCTTGCATAATTTCTACGCGCTCTAAGGTGTCAACATCACTATGAATATAGCGACATCTAATGGCAATACGTGTTAGATATTTTACAAGTTCTTCTGCCATGCGCTTGGTTAATGTAGTTACTAAAGTACGTTCGTCTTTTTCTACGCGGTCTTGTATTTCTTCAATTAAATCATCAATCTGATTTAGACTTGGTCGAACTTCTATAATTGGGTCTAAAAGTCCTGTTGGTCGAATAACTTGTTCAACATAAACACCATCAGATTTTTGTAATTCGTAGTCTGCTGGTGTTGCTGATACGTAAATCACTTGATTTTGTAAAGATTCGAACTCTTCAAACTTTAGAGGTCTATTATCCATTGCGGCAGGCAATCTAAACCCATATTCTACCAAATTTTCTTTACGACTTCTATCACCACCATACATAGCATGCACCTGAGATATGGTCACATGACTTTCGTCTACAACCATCAGATAATCATCTGGGAAATAATCTAATAAGCAGAAAGGTCTAGTGCCTGGTGCTCGTCCATCGAGATAACGCGAATAGTTCTCAATACCAGAACAGTAACCTAGTTCTCGTATCATTTCTAGGTCAAACTCAGTACGTTCCTTAAGTCGTTTAGCTTCAAGGTGTTTGCCAATATCTTTAAAATAATCGTGCTGTACTACTAAATCATCTTGAATATCCCTAATGGCATTTTGTAATACATCTGGAGAAGTTACAAACATGTTTGCAGGATAGATGTTTAATCTATCATACCGTTCTATAACCTCGTTAGTCATAACGTCAAAGGCTTCAATTTCTTCAATTTCATCACCGAAGAAATGAATCCTAAAAGCGTTATTTGCATATCCAGGAAATATATCCACAGTATCTCCTTTTATTCTGAAATTACCATTTTTAAAATCGGCCTCGGTACGAGAGTATAAACTCTGAACAAGTTGATGCAGTAGTTTTGTTCTTGAGATGACTTGATCACGTTCGATTGTAATCACATTTTTTTGAAATTCGACTGGATTACCAATACCATACAAACATGATACTGAGGCCACAACTAAAACATCCCTACGACCTGAAAGTAGGGAAGACGTGGTACTTAATCGCATCTTCTCAATTTCTTCGTTTATTGATAAATCTTTTTCAATATAAACTCCAGAAACAGGAATATAAGCTTCGGGTTGATAGTAATCATAATACGACACAAAATACTCAACAGCATTGTTAGGAAAGAACTGTTTAAACTCAGAATATAACTGTGCTGCTAAGGTTTTGTTATGAGCTAAAACCAAAGTAGGTCGTTGTACTTCTTCAATTACGTTTGCTACAGTAAATGTTTTACCAGAACCTGTAACACCTAGAAGTGTTTGGTACTTTTCGTTTTCATTAATTCCGTTGGCTAACTGCTTTATTGCATCTGGTTGATCACCAGTTGGGCTAAATTCTGACTCAATTTTAAATCGCATAAAGCAAAGTTACAATAAAGAACAGTGCTAATCAATTAACGTTTTAAGGCAAAATGACCTTTAACTTCAAACGATTTTTCACCACCTTCAATCACTGCCATAAACCAATAGTCACTTGCTGGCATTTTATTTCCGTTATAAGTGCCATCCCAACCTGCTGTGTTAGAACCTAGTTGTTTTAGAAGTTTACCAAATCTATCAAAAATGTAAACAACACTACCAGGCAACGTTTCTATACCAACAATGTGCCATGTCGGGTTGTCTAAATCACCATTTGGTGTAAAGAATTTTGGTGCATCAACAACCACAACTTCTCGTGTTACATCAGCACATCCATTAAGATCAATAATCGTAATGGTATGATAACCTAATGCTACGTTTTCAAAAATGTTAGAGTCTTGTGGATCTCCGTCATCGAGAATATATTGATAGTTACCAATGCCGCTAATTGTAATTGTAATATTATTTGGATCTGAGAAATCAACGGTTTCAACAACGTCAATCATTGCTGATTCTGATTCTATGACATCAAATGTGCTTGTGGTAGAGCATCCAAATTCTGAAGTAACAGTAACTGAATATGTGCCAAGTGCGGTTATTTCTATCTCAGAAGTTGTTTCACCATTTGACCATAGATAAGCGTCAGAAGATGTAAATGTTTCTGCCGAAACAATTAGCGGTAAGTTATCAATACAAACCACTTGATCTTCTATGTCTACTATTGGTTTAGGATGAACTATAGTTGTAAACTGAGTTAAAGTATAGCATCCTGTTGTATTGTTCTCAACTCTTCCATAAATGACTTCTCCATCAAACGCATCATAGGTGAAACTTGAAATTACTTCAATGCCTTCTTCTGCTGATTGCAAATTATTAAAATACGTCACTGTAAATTCCGATGGGTTTTGAGTACCAAGAATTGTTGATGTTTGCGATCCGAAGCTAAAATTCTGAATACCATCAAAATCATCATCACAAGTCATCAAATCACTTGGTTGATTGGCTATTGGCAACGGATTAACTCTCAGTGAAAACGGATATATATGATAGCAAGGGGTTGTGCTGAATTCAATTCGTGCATAAATCGTATCTAAATTACTAGAGTATGTATAGTTAGGGTTTAATGCATTTTCATTTGAAATAGCGTCATCTTCAGATAAGAAATAGCTGAATAAAACATTGTAATCAGAATCTACTATAATGTCGTTGATTGTAGTAAGATTAAAACTATTTGTATCATTTGCACATATATCATGGATTTGGAAATCATTAATAGCTGGAGGTAAGTTTACATTTAGTTCTAATGGTACGTATCTGTAACAGTTGCCTATTGTGTTTAAAACTTTGATATAAACCGTTTGGGGATTACTTAAGTTCGAATAGTTCTCAGGATTTGCTATAGCATTTGTGTCATTATCTAAATCTTCAACGGTTTCAAAATAGGTGATGACTTCATTCGGATTAAAAGTATCAAAAAGTTGATCTTCAACTGACGTTAAATCAAATTGAGTGATAGCGTCATAATCGTTGTCACATTCTAATAAAGATTCTGGTGCATTAGGAAAAGGATTAATAATGAGATTAAAGTTGGTTAAACTATAGCATCCAGTTTCATTATTTTCTATCCTAACAATTATTTCTGTATCATCACTAGCTGTATATACTGGTCCAAGGTGATTAACATCATTATTTGCTTGTTCTAGGTTTAAATGATAGGTTACGGTAAATCCATCAGCACTTTGGTCACCTAATACGGTATTGGTTTGTGTCTCTAAATCAAAGTTTTCAAGGTTGTTGTTAGAATTATCATCACAAACCTCAATATCATTTGGTTGGTTAGCAATTGGCAATGGATTTATTTGTAGCGTAAAATCATACACATAGAAACAACCTGTTGTAGCATCTTCTATTCTTATATATATAATGTCGCCGATAGTATTGTACGTGTAATCTGTTGATAATGCATTGCTATTGGTTTCAGCCTCAGTATAATTAGAGTGATAAGATAGTAACACATTTGTGGTGTCATCAACAATAACCGTGTTTATTTCATTAAGGTTAAAAGCGCTATCAGGATTATCACATATCTCATAAATTTCGAACTCATTTATTGGTGGCGGTGACAACGTATTTAACTCAAGTGGAACAGCAGTATAACAATTTGCTGAAGTATTAAAGACCTTAATAAATACAATTTGAGGATTGCTTAAATTGGTGTAGTTATCTTGAACTGTGATTGGATTTGCATCTGACTCTAAATCGTCTAATGATTCAAAATAGGTAATAATAACATTACTTGGCATTACCGGATATAGTTCAGATTCAGCTGTTGTGAGATTGAAAGTGTTGATTTCATCGTAATCTGTATCACATATAACTATTGGGTTCACAGATGATGGTGCAGGATACACAATTGTGGTAAATGATGTTGTAGAAAAACATCCTGTAATTGAGTTGACCACTCTAACATGAATGATTTCGTTATTTCCTGAATTATAATCTTCCGGTAAGGTATTCTCACCTGTTTCTGCTTCTGATTGAGAGTTGTGATAGCTCACTAAAAATATACTTGGGTCTTGATTTTGAAGCACAGATGCATTTTGAGATATGAGGTTAAATACTTCAAAACCATCATTAGACGTATCATCGCAAGTTTCTAAATCTATTGGTTGATTTGCGATAGGTAATGGGTTGATGATAAGCTCAAAAGGATATGTCGTATAACAACCAGTTTCAGTATATGTTAGTCTTACATAAATGATATGAGATGATGCCGAATAGATGAAATTTGTATCTAATGGTGCTAAATTATTTTCAGCATCACTTGCAGTATTGTGATAGGTGAAATCTATGCCTGTAGTATCATCTGTAACAATTGCATTTATAGTTGTTAAATCAAAACTCGAATCGGAATTGTCACATATTTCATGAGTCATAAAATCATTCACAGTTGGAGGTAAATTCACAATAATATCAACTGGAATATGTACATGACAATTACTAATAGTATTATTAATTTTCACATAAACCGTTTGTGGATTTGATGTGTTCGTGTAATTCTGTGGGTCTAAAATTTGATTAATATCGAGGTCTAGATCTTCAAGCGTTTCAAAATAAGAAACTACGATATTGTCTTGTCTAACATCTAGTATCTCTAGTTCAGCAATGGTAAGATCCCATGTTAAAATGCCGTCATAATTGTCATCACAGGCAACCAAAGGTGATGCAGGATTTACAGTTGGAGCTGCAATAACATTAATTTCAAACGACGAAAGTCCATAGCAATAAGTGCCATTATCTACTCGGGCAAAAAGTTGTTGAGGATTTACTGTGTTAGTGAAATTTAAGTCGGTTAATGGATTAATGCTATTTTCTGCATTGTATTGGGATGTGTAGAACGTAATCGTTAAACTCTCTGGGCTTCCAGTTTCCATGGCTGTCATGGTTTCATTGAGATCTACTGTAACTACACCATCATTTGAAATATCATCACAAATAAATATACTTTCAGCAGGGTTAAATATTGGCAATGCACCAACTTCTAGCTCAAATGATGACGTTCCAAAACATTCCGAATCTGTGTTGTTTTCTACCCTAACATAAATGGTTTGCGGACTTGAAGTATTGTTATAAATAGAATACTTGTTTATTTCATTAGTGCCATCTAACGCGTCTTGCTCAGTTTCAAAATATCTTACAAATTTATCTGGTTGTCCATTTAAGATTTCAGGGTCTTTCAAATAGAAATAAAAATCTGCAACGCCACTAATGTCAGCCTCACAATTTTCAAAATTTGAAATAGGTATAAATTCAGGAAGTGTATTAATATAAACGTAGAAGCCCGAAATACTGTAGCAACCTGAGGTTTCGTTAGCTACTCTTACGTAGATATAATCTGTTGATGTTGTGTAATTGGCCGGATCTGCGATTGGGTCAATACCTTCAAGCGAATTATTATAATTACTATAAAATGAAATTTCAAAACCTGCGGTAGACGAAACAACTTCTGGAATTTTTGAAGTCAAGTCTACAGTAGAAATACCATCATCGTCGTCATCACAAACAATAATACTTGTTGGATACATCACTTCTGGTGCGTCAACCACGCTAATCTCTATGGTAGAGACATCATAACATTCAGATTGGGTATTTGTAACTCTAATGTAGAAGGTTTGAGGGTTAGAGCTATTATAAACATAATCTGGTAATATGTTCTCGTTGTTTAGAGCATCTTGCTCTGTAAGATAGTATTTAACATTATATGGACTTACACCTTGACTTGCCACTTCATTAAATGTTGGCATAAATAAAGTCGTAAAGCCATCATTAACACTGTCATCACAATATTCACCAGTTTGAGGTGTTAACACAACTGCGTCAGAAATAGAAAGTGTAACAGTGACAAATTCTGTACAGTCATCACTTATAATTGTAGCATAAATTATTGTACCATTGTTAGATACTGTATATGGTACGGTTTCGTCTAGTGGATTAACATCATTAGCTCGGTCTTCTTCAGTAGCATAAAAGGTTGTTTCCCACTCATCATAACCATCTTCTATTTCGGTTTCAACCTCTGATAAATCAAAATCTGCGATACCATCATTACTTGCATCATCACATACTACAAAAGCTTCAGCTGAGTATGTAGTTTGAATAATATTTGAAAATAAATCTATCTCAGTTACTGCATAACAACCTGTAGAGTCATCTTGTACTCTAACATAGATCTGTTGGTAATTTGGCACAAAATTTTGATAATTTTCTGGATCACCAATTGGATTTATATTCTGATGCGCATCAAATAAATACTCATGATAAGACACAGTAACACCAGTCAGTCCCAAAAGAATGCTATCTATTACGGACGTGAGATCGAAGGTTTCAAAGCCATCAAAATCTTGTTCACACATATTAATATATGGAGAATCTGTACTAATCGGTGGACCATTTTGGAATACTATAGATATTGGTGTTGTTGAAAAACATCCTGTATTTGGATCATAGATTCTTACAAATAATGATTCAGATATATTATTATTAGCATAAGGTGAGTAAATGGGGTTGATACCCATATCTGCTTCCGGTTGAGAAAAATGATAGCTAATAAAAAGATTGGTATTTCCATCTAATATTTGATCATTTGCCGAATTTAAATCAACAAAAGTGAAATCTTCTTGGGTAGCGTCTTGACATACCACTATTGGGTCTGGCTCAACAAAGTCAGGTTTGCTATTTACCACAAGGTTAAAGGTAGAATACGCTAAACAACCATTAGAAGTATCTTCAATTCTTACAAAAATTTGTTGGGGTGAACTTGTATTTTGAATGATCCCACTAATAGGATTCATATTATTTTGAGCATCGTCGTCGCTGTAATGATAAGTGATATTGTAAGAGGAAGAATAAGGCACGGAAGAAAGTACTTCACTATTTTTAGTGTTGAGATCAAAATCCTCAACACCATCATTTGAGTCATCATCGCAAAGCAGATAATCAGATATGGTACTTGCAGATTGTTCTGAATTTAGTGTGATTTCTACGGTATCTTCAATGACACAAGACGTTTGATTTAATTGAATAGTAATTTCAACTTTATACGATCCAGAAGATGTAGCATTTAAAGTAGCTGCATTTTCACCGCTCATTAATACATCATCTTGATACCATTGATAGGTTGCAAGAGGATTTTGTATATCACCATTTAAAGATACAGACTCTCCACAGGTTGTAATATCGGGACCTAAATCTACACTAGCATTAAAACTATTACCTTCAATAAAAACCGCAGAATCATAGTTATTGTCAGTTTGATCTGCAATAACTAGTTTTATTTCATAAGCGACATTTGGTGTTATTGCTGCGGTAGCCGTCATCACCACAGTTCTTCCATTATAGTTTGTGTCGCCTATGTTATAACCTTCAAAGTATTGTTCATTTGAGGCAGCACATTGACCAACAATTTGATCATGAATGGTATTAGTGTTTACAGGTATATTAGTACCCGGAATCAAAGCAATATTTGTAAACGGATCTGTAGAGTTGGCTTCTCTAATTAAAAAGGCAAATCCATCTGAATAAAAACAAGGAAAATTTTGTTCGTATTCTTCTGAAGCTAATAGATAGTTGAACTGAATTTGGTTGGCTACAGAGATGAAATTAAATTGAATCGATGTGGCGTTAAGCGTATTTGAAATGCCTAATGCATTTTCTAAATCTATATCCGTTCCCCAATTACTATCACCTTCGTTTAATGAGTTTGTATTGGTCGTGTTACCGGCAGAATTAACATTACCTGTTGTGAGAACAATTCCATTCTGAAACGGAAAGTTAGAATTAGATTGCTCAAAAAAGCCATAGCTAGAAATACCGTTAACATCGCCATTTACAGTTGAACTGATATTTGATATTTCAACACAATTTTGTCCTAAACTATTTTGAATGAGTTGTTCTAATGGTAGTGAGTCATCGGTAGTAATTTGTTGGGCAAAACTACTTATTGAGAAAATGGTAATAAGAATCTGGGTAATTGTAATTCTATATTTCACGTATAACTTATTTAATTGGTGTTAAGTAGGTTACATTAGTCGTGTTTGGGCTAATGCAAGTTATAAGAGAAAAAAATAAAAAGAAATACCCATTACTAGGGATTTTTTACGTTAACCTACAAAATTAATAGGTTGATATGTTGTAATTACTTACTTAAATAGTTGAAAACTTGAATATTATTACCTTCTCAAAGCAAAATGTCCTTTAACTTCAAAAGATTGTGTGCCTCTTTGTACCAATGCAGTAAACCAATAATCACTAGCTGGAAGTTTAAAACCATTAAATGTACCGTCCCAACCTGGAGTATCATGTGTTAAGGTAGTTAAATGCTTGCCATAACGATCAAAGATATGAATGATTGTTCCTGGCAAAGTTTCTACACCTACAATGTGCCAAGTATCAAATTGACCATCTCCATTTGGTGATAAGTGTTTAGGAATATCAATAACAAGCACTTCTCTTGTAACCTCGGAACAACCGTTAAGGTCTATAATTCTGACCGTATGATAACCCATAGCTACATTTTCAAAAATATTTGATTCTTGTGGTTCACCATCATCTAGTTGATATAAGTAATTACCAATTCCACTTATTGTCACAGTTATATTATTAGGGTCTGAGAAATCTATAATTTCAGTAGCTTCTATAGTTGCTGCTTCAGATTCAGAAACTTCAAAGTTCTGGGATACTTCACAACCAAACTCAGTAGTAACACTGACCCAGTAAGAACCAACATCAGTTATTTCAATTTCTGGAGTGGTTTCACCTGTAGACCATAAGTACTGATCGGATATTATATTTGTATTAGCCGAAACTAATAATGGACCATGGTCTAAGCAAATCACTTGATCCTCTATATCTAAGAAAGGCAATGGATTTACAACAACTGAGAACTGTGTTGTGTTATGACAGCCTGTTGAATTATTTACTACTCGTGCAAATATGGTTTCACCATCATAAGCGACGTAATTCTGAGCTAATGGGAATTCACCATTATCTGCTTCCTCTTGAGTATTGTGATAACTTATACTAAATAGTGTGGCACTTTGGCCATTTAAAATATTTTGGTTTTGTTGATTAAGATTAAATTCCATTTGTCCATCATAATTATCATCACAGGCAATAAGGTCATTAGGTTGATGTGCTACTGGTAATGGATTAATGCGCAGAGTGAACGGATATACGAAGAAACAATGTGTAGTACTAAATTCAACACGTGCATATAGAGTTTCTATTGTTGAGGTATACAAGTAATTTGTATCTAAAACATTTTGATTTAATAAAGCATCGTTTTGAGTAGTATAATAGCTGAATAAAACGTTATAATCTGTGTCAACTAATACGTTGTTGATACTAGTTAAATCTACGCTACCATTGTCGTTTTCACAGGCATCAAAAATTTGAATATCATTTACAACTGGTGGTAAATTGGCATTTAATTCTAATGGCACATATCTAGAACAGTTACCTACTGTATTTGTTACTCTAATATATACCGTTTGAGGATTACTCAGATTTGTATAACTCTCAGGATTGATTATAGGATTTGTGCCTGATTCTAAATCTGTTATACTCTCGAAATATGTGATTACCTCATTGGTAGCATCTGACTGAAATAAATCATTTTCTGTAGTTGTTAAATCAAATACAGTTATTCCATCATAATTACTATCGCACTCAAAAATTGGTTGTGGTGTGTTAGGAAATGGATTAACTATTAAGAAGAAACTTGTTAAACTATAGCAGCCAGTTTCATTGTTCTCTATTCTTACTGTAATTTCAGTATTTGTGCTTGCTGAGAACGATGAAGCCAATGGATTTGTGTCATTATTAGCTTGCTGTTCATTGAGGTGATAAGTTACTGTATAATCAGTTGAATTCTGACTTCCAAGAACAGTTAAAGTCTGAGATTCTAAATCGAATGTTTCAATGCCGTTATTAGATTCGTCATCACAGGCTTGCATGTCGTTAGGCTGATTTGCAACCGGTAATGGATTTATCTGCAATGTAAATTCATACACATAAAAACAACCTGACGTAGCGTCTTCAATTCTTGCGAATATATTATCATTATTACTGTTATATGTGTAGGATGCTGCAAGTGCATTACTATTAGTTTCAGCGTCTGAGTATGAAGTGTGATAACTTAATAGGACATTAGTGCTATTATCAACTATGACAGTATCAATATCGTTAAGATTGAATTCGCTATTTGGATTATCACATATTTCGTAAGTTCCAAAAGTGTTAATTGCAGGTGGAACATTAACAACTAAATCTACAGGAATATTGGCAAAACAATCACTTACCGTATTATGCACTTTTACATAAACTGTTTGAGGATTTGAGATGTTGGTGAAATTTTCAGGGTCTGCAATGGCATTAATTCCTGCCTCAAGATCTTCTACAGTTTCGTAGTATGAAACTTCGGTATTTTCTTGTCTAACGTCTAATATTTCAATTTCGGCAACGGTCAAATCCCAATTCACCAAACCGTCATAATCAACATCACATTGTACTAATTGATCCAATGTATTTACATCTGGGATTTGGATAACGTTTAACACAAAAGATGTTATAGAATTACAAATTGTACCGTTATCTATTTGAACATAAATTTCTTGTGGGTTTACAGTGTTTGAAAATTGTAATGGCAGAGGATTTGTACTTGTTCTTGCATCGTCTTCTGTTAAGTAAAAAGTGACACTTTGTGTTTCTGGTATACCGGCTGAAATCTCAGTAACTTTAGTAGATAAATCAAACTCAGCAATACCATCATTCGAAATATCATCACAAATGAACCAATTTGTTGGTTGATTGTAATTTGGATTAGTGCCAACCTGTATTTCAAATGAAGATGTAGTAAAACAATCTGCATCTGTATTGTTTTCAATCCTTACATAAATAGTTTGTGGATTACTGATATTCTGATAAATACTTGTTTTGTCAATTGCATTGACACCATTAATAGCGTCTGTTTCTGTTAAATAATAGGAAACAGTTTTGCCTGTCTGGCCATCTAAAGCTTCAGCATCTTTAGTTTCAAATATAAACCCACCAATACCATCTGTTTCATCTTCACAGACAATGTACTCATCCACATAATTACTTAAATCACCAACATAAGGTAATGTATTTACAATGACATCAAGTATTTCGACAGAATGACAGCCGGTAAGGTCATTTTCAATTCTTATATAAATAGATTGTGTACTTGCCTCATAGGCATTAATATCTACAATTGCATTTTGTCCATTTATAGCATCAGAATTACTTAAATGAAAAGTAATGGTTCTGTCAACTGTTGAAGTAACCACTTCATTTATTTTAGCTTGTAAGTCTATAATTGATAAGCCATCCATGTCTGCATCACAAATTATAATGCCTGTTGGTGCAGAGCTTTCTGGTGCGGGTAAAACTTCTATCTCTATTGAACTTGTTGAAGAACAACCTGTTGATACAGAAGTGATTCGTGTGTATAATGTATATGGATTTGTTGTATTTGTATAATTGTTTGGTAGTTGGTTTGAATTTGAAGACGCATCTGCTTCAGTTAGAAAATATCCCACAGCATAACCATTTTCACCATTTGTAACTGCATCATTGAATATTGAGAGATTTGTTGAAGTAAAACCATCTTGATCACTATCACAAACTTGTTGCATGTCTACAGGATCAAACTCAATTATAGGATTGAGTATTAATTGAAATTCAGCGACATCAAAACATGTAGGGCTTTCAAGTGTAATATAAATTATTTGAGGATTGCTAGTCGAATCATATGGTGATGAAGGATCAATAGGGTTTATCTGACTGTCTCTTTCAGCTTCAGTTTCATAGAATGTGATGGTAATATTTTCAAGTTCATGATAAATAGTACTAGCTATACTCTCGAAATTAAACTCCTGAGAACCATCATTATCTTCATCACAAACGATAATGTCGTTAATGTTAGTTGCAGTTAATAATAGGTTGGTATGCAATTCTATTGGGGTAACAGCAGCACAACCAGTGGTATTACTTTCTACTCGTATAAAAACAATTTGTTCTTGAGCAACAATATTATTGTAATTAGTGTCATCAGCTATTGGATTTTCATTATTTAATGCTTCTGCATTACTTTCATGAAAGGTTATTGTAACATCTGTTATACCTTGTAAAACATCGGCAATTATAGTGGTTAAATCAAAACTGGCCCAACCATCATGATCGGCATCACAGGCATCAATATAATGATTTCCGGTGTCGATAACAGGATTGTCAAGTACAGTAATATCTAATGAGGTCGTACTGATACAACCAGTTTGTTGATTTCTTACACTTACATAAACAGTTTCATTTGCATTGGTATTTACATAAGGCATAGGTAGTGGATTGACACCACTTGCAGCATCTGTTTCTGAAGTGTGATAAGTAATATCTAGACCTGTTTGTAAACCTATTATTTCTTCATTTTGTTGGGTAAGGTCTATGGAGGTAAATCCGTCCGCGTTTTGGTCATCACAGACTAATAAAGGACTCGGATTATTGATGACTGGTAATGCATGTACAACAAGATTAATTGGTGCATAGGCCAAACATCCATTTGTAGTATCTTCTATTCTTGCATATACAGTTTGTGGATTAGACGTGTTTTGAATAGGTCCGTTTATACTATTCATATCATTTTCAGCATCGGATAAAGAAAGATGATATGTAATTGTATAATTTGAAGGCATTACAGAAGCTATTACCTCACTGTCTTTAACAGTTAAGTCAAATGTTTCTATACCATCATTTGAAATGTCATCACATAATTCAAAATCTGATATTGGATCAGTAGTTTGTGTAGAATTTAAAGTGATATTAATATCATCCTCAATTGTGCAAGTGGTTCCTAACAAAGGAATATCTATAACAACTCTATAATTTCCCGATTGATTTGCGTCATATGTTGCCAAATTTGCCCCTGGAATAAGTGTATTATTATAATACCAACTGTAGGTTGCTCCTGGATTTTGGATGTTACCATCTAAAGTAAACTGGCTTGCACACATTGAAAAGTCTTCACCTAAATCTACTGTGGCATTAAAACTGTTTCCTTCAATAAAAACTGCAGAATCGTAATTTTCATCGGTTTGATCTGCTATTACTAATTTAATCTGATATTCTACATTTGGTTGTATAGCCGCAGTTGCTGTAAGTACCGTTGTGCGTCCATTATAGTTTGTGTCGCCAATATTATTACCTTCAAAGTATTGTGCGTTTGATGCTGGGCAAAAACCAACAATTTCATCATGGATGGTATTAGTATTTACTGGAGTTGATGTTCCAGGAATTACAGCAATGTTTGTATACGGATCTGCTGTGCCAGCTTCTCTAATTAAAAAAGCAAATCCATCAGAGTAATTACATGGGAAATTTCCGAAGTATTCTTCTGAAGCCAGAATGTAGCTAAACTGTATTTGGTTTGAGATGGATACAAAGTTAAATTCTATTGAAGTGGCATTTAAAGTTCCTGTAATGCCTAAAGCTTGTTCTATATCTGGATCTGTTACCCAACTATCGTCACCATCGTTTAGAATTAAATTGGTTAAACCATTACCTGCGGCACTCGCGTCTCCCGTAGATAACACAATTCCATTTTGAAAAGGGAAATTGGATGCAGCACTATCAAAGTAACCAAAGCTACCTATACCGATTGCACTACCATTATATGATGACGTAATATTTGAGACTTCAACACATCCTTGTATTAAAGTGTTTTCTATTAAATCTTGAGGGGAAATACTATTGTCAACAGTTATTTGTTGAGCGTAGGTAGCACAACAAAACAAACATAACATTAGCCTGAGGGAATGTTTTATATAATCCATAGATAGTAGGTTAAGTTTAAAATTATCGACTAATAATTAGTTTGGGGCTAACTCGTTGCTAATTTTAAATGTAATCGAAACTAGATATAATATGGATTAAAAACAAAAAAACACGATGAAATGCAATTAATATTAACATTTGATATCAAATGATAAGAAAATTGCGAATGTATGTTTGGCTTAGTAATTGACATAGACCCAACCTGTCATCGGAAGGTAATTAGGGTCATTTAGATTTAAAATGTAGAAGTAAGTGCCTGTTGGTACAATTTTACCATGGTTGTTAATTCCTCTATTCACTTTTCCATCCCAAGGTTTTTCGTTATCGCCTTCAAAAATTAAAGTGCCTAGACGATTGTAAATTTTGAGTTCGTGTTCAGTGAAAACATTATATAGTCTTTGAATATTAAACCAATCATTATAGCTGTCATCATTAGGTGAGAAGCCTTGTGGAACATAAGGTGGACAGTTTTCAATAGTTAAGTTAAACTGAAAAATCTCATAGCATGGAGCGTTTTCCTTACGGATATATATGGTTTGGGGATTTACGGTATTATTGTAGGCTGTAGGAATTAATATTTGATTAGATGTATCTTCTAAATCTTCAATTGTTGTGTAAAATGAAATATCCTCTTCAATAAATTCAATATCTGAAAGTGCTTCAAATAAATTGTATGTCCCAGTTTCAAAACCTTCGTTACATTCCAATAAACTTGGTAATGTTATTATATCTGGTATCACTAATAATTCAACTTCTAACAGTTCTAAGTTATTCTCTTCATTTATTTCTGGTATAATACTAGTCATTGTGCCATCATCATCAACACTAAGTAATACTAAAATTAACGAGTCAGATGTTTCGGGCACCACAATTGTAGCAGTGTTGGTTTCACTTCCACCAATAGGAATATCACTGACTGTTTGACTTTGGCCAACCAATGCACCATCAACATAAAAGGCAATTGGTGTATTGGCTGGTAAAAGTGCCGTACTATTTACGTTACTTACCGTATAATCTATTTCGACATTATTTTCACCACAATTCACTGTATAGTCATTCGCAGCAATTGTAGCATCGGGTAATTGACTATTAAGAACTGTGATGATGTTATTAATTATTATGAGATCTGCTCTAAATATACCATCTGGTCCGAAGTCACCAGTTGTCAGCTTTATAGAAACTGAAGTGTCGCCAATATTTATATTATTTTCAATGTCGTAAACATCTAAATCTGCATTATAAAAATTACTTGAATTTGTAAAAGTATTAGTGCCATTGAAAGCATTATCAGCAAGATTCAATGGTGGATTAGAAATGATATTATCATTAATAGATAGCGATTCACCAAAGTTGAGGTTATTATCTCCTTCCCAAGCTAAAAAGCCAATTTTAGCACCTTGGTTATCTAAAACATTTACATTGGTCAGCGTTATTTCCTTTTCTTGTTCATTTCTATTGATGATTTCTAAACCTTGATATAAGTTGATTTGATTTAGAGGAAGTGAATTGTTTTCGTAAATAACATAGATGCTCCAACCGCCAAAGTTTGTCCTGTTATTGCAGTAGCCAGAGTTTGATAATAGGGTTGAATTGATGTCAATATCTGATAACTGATAAGTGCCATTGCCTTCATTTAAAATTAGATTAGTAATATCCGCATAGCATGAAAAATAAATTAAATCACCACTGAAAATATCGGTATATGTTACCGTATATGTATCATCAGCTATTATCGGAATATTATTGAGTGAAACCTGATCATCACCAGGTCCAGAACCTGCCCAATATAAATAGGCTTTGATAATTTGGTTGCTTGGGTCTAAATTCAAATTTGCGCTTGAAGCATTTAAAACACTACAGAAACTCGAGACGTTATTTTCGTTAGGATTTAAAGTATTTCCAATCGCAGTATAATCGTATCTTCCATTAAATTGCGCAAATAAATCAATGTCTTGAGACGAGACTGATATTGAAAGAGAAGCTGTGAAAAAAAGTAATATGTATTTTAGTTGTTTCAAAAATAGGGCTTGTAAAAACCTAAAATACAATTTTTTATCTCTTCAGTGCAAAGTGACTGGTAAAAGTTCGGCCATCTTGCAGTGTCACTTGAAACCAGTAATCACTGG
>CAZFEV010000011.1:0-71503 GCA_964517835.1 uncultured Flavobacteriaceae bacterium
AGAGCGTCGGATTCATAACCCGGAGGTCTCGAGTTCAAATCTCGATCTCGCTACTAGAAACTTAAACCCCTATGTTTACTAGGGGTTTCGTTTCTTTTAGGCTTCCTCATTACTCTTCCAAATGCCTAAAGTAAAAAAAACCGTATATGTAAACAAATATGTTACAAAAAAGATAATTATTATCGACACCAACGAAAAAAAATATACAATTCCTAAGCTGAGTTATCCAAAAGACAGTAACGGCAGGCCTATTATTGACAAGAAAAAACCATGGTATGTATATTATTTTTTCAAACACCCAGAAACCAACACATTTGATTGGAACAAGCCGATTATTATTAAAGCAGGGATCAATAGAAAAAAATCAATTCGTGAACGTAAAATTTTTGCAGAAACTGTCATTTACGAAATGACTAAACTGCTTGAGGACGGATTTTGTCCTTATCAGAATGTAGATCATATTGATGGCCCGCGAGAAAAAATGACAATTATACAAGCTATTGATTATGCTTTAGACAATAAAAAAAGTGAATTAAAGTCAAAATCATTTGATGACTACAGACAAAGGGCTAATGCTTTCAAAACTTGGCTTCACAGGCAGAACTTAGCTTTCAGCTATCCTGATGAATTGACAAAAAAACATCTATCATCGTTTTTGAACGAGATTAACAAAAAATCTTCAAACCGAAATACTAACAATTACAAAAGTGCTATATCTTCTTTATTTACTAAGCTCATTAAAGATGGTCACCTTGAGAAAAACCATTGGTTAGATATACCATTTAGAAAAACCCTCTCAAGAAAACATAAGGTATATACACAAAAGCAACTTGAAGAGCTTAGGTCTTATTTGAAAAAAAATGATCCATACCTATATAAGTTTATGGTATTTATGGCTTATACATTTTTACGGCCGATTGAAGTTTCTCGATTACAAATTAAAAATATTGATCTCGAAAACAGAAGAATTCATGTGCGTACGAAAGGAGAATCTTCAAGTACTGTAATAATTATTGATAAGCTTTTACCAATTATTGAATCTTTTCAAATAAAAAAATTTAAAAAGAATGACTACCTGTTTACTCCAAAAAATCATCCTGGTCCATATAAGGTGAAAAATGAAACTCAAAGAAGAGACTATTTCACCAAAAGATTCAATAAAGTAAAAACTGCCCTCGATCTTAGTTTAGAAAATACGGTTTACGGACTAAGACACACAATTGCTACAGATATATATAATGGTTTTATAGCTGAAGGTCTAAATGAGCGAGAAACTATTCTAAAAATGCTACCTATAACAAGACACAAGAGCGAAAAGAGTTTGCGAAACTATTTGCGAAGTGTTGATGCCTTTGTTCCGAAAGATTACGGAGATAGAATTAATCTTGACCTTTAAAAATACGTAACGTTACGTATAGTATAACATTCTGTTTATTAATAAATTGCATATGTAATAACATTATCAATTTATAACTAATATTTTATCATGAAAAAATCAATATTCATACTTGCATTATTATTAAGTATCTCAGTTTTTGGGCAAATTAAATCAAAGGTTCAAAAGGTAAATGGTATTGAAGTTTATTTGTTAGCTGAACCAGTAAGAGAATACGAAGTTGTTAAGAGTAAAGGCAAAGGTATTCAATGGGGATCAGCTGTTACTGGTGGATTAATTAACGAAAGTATTTCAACAAAAGTCACTAAATACATTAAGAGATTAATTAAAGAATATAAAAAAGAAGACATTTCATTTGATGCTGTAATTTATACCAATGGCAAACAAATGACGGCAATACGCTTTACTGAAGAAAAGACTGAAGAAAACGACAGAATTGCGACCGTACAAAAAATTAACGGCATACCATTCTTTGTAATGAGCGAACCTGTTTTAGAATACGACTTTGTAAAAACAATTGGAGGTGGCATAAAATGGAAATCAGCTATAACAGCTGGCCTCGTTAATAATAGTATCGAACAGGATCTAATGAAGTTTGCTAAAAAGATGAAACGTAAGTTTAAGAAAAAGGAAATTTCGGCAATTATCTACGAAAGAGGCAAAAAAGCTAGCGCGATTAAATTTACCGAAGAAGATTAAGATATTTTTTAACCCTCAATAAAATACTTAACAACAAAAACCCACTAAATATTTAGTGGGTTTTTTCAATGTATAACAATAAGCAATAATAACTAATGCTTTATCAAATATAATTAATTTTTGAAATTGGGGTTATAAACCGTGATCGATCTACCTTCTCTAACGCAGCTGGTATAATCTTTAATACAGCATGGTATTTCACCACTTTTAAGTCTTGCTTCTATCTCATAAGGATTTAGATCGTAACCTACTTTAAAATGCTCGGCCCAATAATTAAACAAAAACGGCAGTAAACCTTCTCGTTGGTATTGTTGCCAATGCACCATTTCGTGCTTTAATAAAATTTCATTTCCTTTTTGCGCCTTATTAATCAATACCCCAAAAGGTGGAAATATGCAACCATTATAACCGCCAGGTATATGATTAACGTAAAATACTTTTGGATTACAATTGCGTTTTTGAATTTCGTTATATGCAACAAAGGCAGCTAACAATATAATGGTACCCTTTTTCATAATTACAATACTAATGGTTCAGTTGGCACCTCGATATCATCAAAGTACTCTTTATGTTTCTTTGGATTGGTCTTGCGCAATCCTTCTTCCCATATTACATGATGTCCTACACCGTATCTGCCTTGATTTTCCATAACAAAACTTTCTACGGTAACAACTGCATCAACTAAATGGGTCCAACCTTGATCACCTTTAAAGTCTCCGTTCTTGGTAACCTCAAATATTAAAATGAATGAAATATTTGGATATTTCTTTAAAAAACGATCTTCAAATTCAAAGTACTTAATACCCGTTCTGTGGATATATGTATTTATCATATCGATAAATACAAAATCATAATCTCCTGTAGAAAGAAGCTGGTCTAATTCATCTAATTCTCTAGTAGCACTTAAAAAAGCATTTGGTTTCTGGTCTAAACCAGATAATTGCCATAAATCTCTAGTACTTTTATTAATGCCTTGATCTGCAAAATTATATAGTACATTACCAAAATTGGTTAAGTAGGATGCAAATTTAGTTGCACCGGCAGTTTTACCATTTTTCGGTTTTCCCCAGATAGCAAGCCTCATGTTTTTTGCTGGCTCCTGCATAAACTCAGTCCATTCTTCATTGAAATTTAGTGTATCAAATTCCATAGTCATTAAATCACTAGAAGTTAAAACACCTTTTACTTTTTTAGCCGTCTGTTTCGGTTTATTTGGATCAGTATTTTCTTTAACAACCTGTTTTGGTTGTGTTTGTAGTTGTGGTTGCGCTTGTGGTTGCGCTTTCGGTTGATGGTTGATTGGTGGTTGCTCTTCTTGAGCAACTTCAGTAATTTGGTTAACCTGTTTTTCAACTACAGGTTTAGGTTCTAAATTTAAATGTATTGATCCTAATTTTTTGTTGTTGGTATTATTTTTAATACTTTTGTTATCAGAATGCGATTTATCTTCTCCGACTGAAGGCTCTTTATCTAAACCTTTGGAAGATAAGTCGCTTTCTTTTTTACTTTTTCCTAAATCGAAGTTTTTAAGTAATGTTTTCTTATTGTCAAATAATGCTATTGCAATTCTTACATGGCGTTTTTTGCCATCTATTACTATCTTAGATTTAAAATTAAGATATCCTAACAAGTCTTTTGGGTCTGTTGGTTTGGGATTTCCAAAATTATTGTATGTAGAATTTTGTATTACTTTTTCTAAGTGCTGTAATACTGCTGGTTTCTCTTTATACATTGCACTACCTTTAGCAATTTTCCTGCCTGCTTTTGTGGTAAATACTACTTCTTTTAAACTGTTTTTTATAGCTATTTTTTTGCCATGAAGCTCTTTTTTGTAATAATCTAAGGTAAATGCTCTAAGCTCTGAAACCTTCATGTTTTTGAAATCATCTGAAGTAATGCTTAGTTGCTTATTTGTACCGAACAAACCAATTTGAGTTTTTGCTTTACATGTCTGTTTAGGAGCACTTAGTTTTTTAGATACTTCTTTCTTATTAGATCTCAAGTGATCATTTATTTTTAAAATATCCATACCACTAAAATTATTTACACCTGCAGCAAGTCCAAAAGATTTTCTGTCTAAATCAATAGTCTTAATATTCTTTATGACGTCTCTATGGAATTCTTTTATACACTGCTCAATCAAAGGTTTTACATGTGTTTCAAAATTATCTTTATTAACATGAAACGGATGATTATAATATGTTGTATCGGATTCCACCGGACCAAGCATTTCAACATAGCCTTTAAGTGATTTATTACCATACCTCTTAATAGCGTAATACTGCTCAAATGCTCTTGCAACACATTCTACAGTAGAGTTT
Source organism: uncultured Flavobacteriaceae bacterium (assembly GCA_964517835.1). GTDB lineage: Bacteria > Bacteroidota > Bacteroidia > Flavobacteriales > Flavobacteriaceae > Winogradskyella. The sequence continues at coordinate 4,417 of CAZFEV010000011.1, forward strand.
AAATAACCGCTATTGGTTTCTTTATTCATAAACTCTCTAAATCGGGTGCCAATTAACCCAAATGTACTGCTGTAATTATCACTTGCAAATCTCTTGTTTTGAACGGTTCCCATATGATAATCCATTAAATGAGCCAACTCATGCGCAAGTGTGGTTTCAAATTCTATCTTCCCTAATTTATACGATGCACTAACTGATTTAAATGCCGGATAAAAAACACCCAATGCTTTACGAGCATACACTAAAACTTCACCAGTGTGCACAACAGTAGTTCCCCATTTTCTCAAAAGAGGTCTTATATCGCCATAGTACTCTAATACTTGGTCCATGGCATTTTCTATGTCTTTTATTTCTGTAGGACTTATAGCGTCACCGTTTTGACGTTTAACATAAACACCATACTTTTTCCTGAGTTTATCGGTTGATCCTTTTTTACCAAAGGATGTTTCCATTCCTTTTTTACGAACTTCTGATAAATTTTTTCTAGCTATATCTAAATCGTTCAGCTTTATTTTTAACTTTTTAAGGTAATTTTGCCAATATTCCCACATTGACATATAAGCGTCTCTATTGCTACGTTTTGCGCTAGGATCTATAAAAGACAAGTACATATTATAGTTACTCATACTCATAGATGAGCCTTTTCTAAATTTACCTGATATTCTTTTAGATTTTTCTCTTTTATATAATGGATAAAACTCATCTCTTTCTTTCCATGTCATTGCGCCGTATTGTGATAAATTGACTTTTTTACGTAACGATGCAGGGATTTTTTTATAAAGAGCCGCTATGTTGTTTACCTCATAGAATCTTCTTTTTCTCTCATCACTCAATTGTTCCCAATTAAGCTTATTTCTTTCCGTTCTAATCTCAGCGTCCTTTTTATATCGAGCCTTAATTAGGGTTTCGTAATATTCTGTAGTTAATACCAGTTGATCAAAGTTTAGTATAACCAAGCTCGTAGCATTTCTGTCATATTTTTGAGACACTACATATATGTCTGGACTAATTTCTGCAGCATCCAAAACAATACCGGTTCTTTCTAATAACTGATCATCAAATAAAGGAATGTAACCAGGTACTTGTTGGTTAAGTACTGTGTTATCGTTGAATTCTATCTCTTGGCTTTTAGCACTAGAAAAATCGGGTACATTCAAATATTCACTTCCGTTTTTGTCTTTTATATTTCTGAGTTTTCCGCCAGATTCTAAAGCTCTTATTTGGTTTCTGATTAAGAATAGTTGAGAATTCGCTTCCTTTAATTCCTTTTCGGAGTTGTATCTTTTTTGCGATGCGTCTCTTCTGTCCTCTCGGCTAGCGTCTCTTAATCGAAGTATATCATTGGCTTTTGCTTTTATTTTTTGAAGCAGAATTATTTTTTCTTCTAATTCTTTAGCCTTTTTACGTAGTAAACCTAAGTTGTTATCAATCTTATTTTCCTTTTCTTTTTTAAGCTTCTTTTGATTTGATAATTCTTCAAATTTAAAATCTTTAGGCTTAGTTTTAAATCCTACGAAATGGTTCTCTGCTAATTCAGATATAACGTTATTTTCAAACTTAACTTTATACCAAACCTGATCATCTTTGATGTAAGCTTTTAATATTTGAGCTCTAGAATTAACTTTAACGTCTTTTGTGCCTTTTACAAGCCAAACATAATCTCCTTTTTTGTTTTTAGGCTTTAGAACTTTTTCAAGCTTGCCACCTTTTACATATCTATAACCAGGTCTTAGCCTACCGCATTCTGTAAGAGCTTCTTTAGCCAATCCTGTGTGTCTTGGGGCAGATAATTTTGCATTTGACTTCTTTTTAGTAGGCTTACTTTTTTTAGGCTTTGGCCCACCATGAGCCTTTTTATCAAAGGTAGCTTTCTTTGATAATTTTAATATGAATTCGTCTGCATCCGGATACTTAGTCAATAACGTATTCAATCTATTAAATACTTCAAACTGTTGTTCGTCAAAAGCTTGTGTAGACAATTCTAAAAGTTCTTTTCTACTAACTGTTTTGCCGTTAAGGCTATTAAATTTTTGTACGCTATTCATAAGGTTGTGGTGTATTAAGTATCTAAAGTAATCATTTTACCAAAAGCTTCAACATCTATTTTAAACTTTAGCGATGAAAAATCATTCGCCATATAATTATTAATGTTAACCTCGAGATCATTAAGTAAATTTGAAAGGTTTACAACAACATTCTGTATATTAATTATACTTTGCGAAGTTGCTGGGAGGTTTATTTTGTAAATATTTGCGTCGGCCACACCCAAAGGGTTGCCTCTATCATCAAATATCCTGACTTTTCTAATATTAATAGAAGATGTTAAAGTGGCACCAAAATCTATTGAAGTTGGGTTCTTTAAAGCTAAATCTATATCAAACTTTATGTTAGGAAAATCAAAGTTGAAGTTTTTAATTTTATTTACACCCAATTGTAGTTGCGATAAAACTTTTTTTGCTGCTATATATTTTTTTCTTCCATACCATGTTACACCAGCCAATATTAAACCAGAGGCCAATACAATTTTAGTTACTTTCTTCATAGCATCACTCTTTATTAGTTTATCTTTTTTACGTTTCTTTTCTCAATTGCTTTACCCACATAGTAAGAAGCAATTGTAGCGGCCACTGTTGTAATGACACTTATCACTATAGCTTGTTTTAATTCTTTTGTCATGTTATTAAGAATTAGATTGTTTTGTATTTAATAAATCATTTATGGATTTTACTTGCCTTATTCCTGGTACAAAAAAACCAACCAAAGCCAAAATATGGTGTCTTAGTAAGTAAACTGCAATGGCATAAATCCACCACGGTACTTTTATCTTTTTGATGTATTCATCTACATTTTCTTCAAAAGTTTTTTCTACTCGTGTATTTCTATTTGTATTTACTTCACTACTGGTATCTGTTTCCTTACTTTTATCTATACTTTGGGCTACAAATGCATTTATAAGTAATTGCATCGTCTTTTCGTCATAAGACGCTGAAACTTTATTATTACCGCTTTGGTCTGAAAACTTAAAATATCTTAAAGCTTCATTAATTCGTTTGTTGGTTATACTATCCGCTGTTCTTAAAGAAATACCTGTGGTTTTTTCTATGGGCGCTGAAACTATCTTTGTCTCTTTTGTAAGCTGCGTTTTTGTATTTACACTGTCTTTGTCAAATTGTTGAACTAAAGTTTCTTTTGTATTCTTATTTTTAACCGACTTTTTTATAGGTCCACAACTACTACATAACAGTAAAGCTATTAGCATGCCATACCATAGAATCAAACCAATATGTTTATTCGTAGCTTTCATCATTAAAACTCTTTTAGTAATGCATAATCTACAGTTCTGTTACGTTGCCATGATGCATTTATAATTTGACGGTAATCATACATACGGTTTGCCACTTGGCATGCAAACGACCAGCCATTAATGTTTTGCCTTATAGTATTATTAAAGAAATTGTAATCTACACCATGAAAATGCGCATAGATAATTTCGTAATACAATTTTCCTTCTTCATCAGTCTTTTGGTCTTTGTTGTTGTCTCTATAGAACCAAATTGGTCTGTGTTGGCGAAGTGCTTTCATTCTGCCACGATGATAACCTGGCTTAAAACAATCTTCAATAAATTGATTGGTTCGCCAAACAGCTGCACCACTCAAATTGTATCTATCAAAATGATATAAAGCGGTACGGCCAGCGTTAGTGGTTCCTGAAGTAACCATTTGAAATTGTGGGCCATCAAACACATAAAACTTGTCGTCAAACTTGTTAAAAGCATCTTCATTACTTGACACGCCAATAATGAGGTATTTTCCTTTATTTGGAATTCTACCTCCTATTTTCTCTACACGTTCTAATAATTGACGATCTGTATATTGTCTTACGTTTGTCATAGTTTACTAAGCCATTCTTTTGCATATTCCCTAAGTATGAGATAACAACAAATTAAAAGCATGGTTAATTTTTTTCATTTAATAATCGATCTGTTTCGGCTTTCTTTTGCCTCCAGCTTTCTCGCTTCATTCTTACTTCGTACACATTAAGTTTGTGGCTTTTCCAAGCTTCGCTAATTTTTTTCCAGACCATTGCTGCTCCAAATATTATCCCTAAATATCCGGCTACTTTACTCGGCATAGAATTAAGCATGTATTCTATGAATCCGCTTAAAGGGCTACTGTCTGGTGATATTACCGATGCAAACCATAAGGTTGAGGAATATCCAAAACAAATTTTCAATAATGTACTGTTTGTAATAAGTGTTAATAGCATTTCTTTATGTGTGTTTAACTTTTCCATTATCCCTATAGATTAGTTAATAGCAAATATTATTAGTGTTCATTTTTATGAACGTGTTTTATATTTTCATCTTTTTCATTTCTAATTTTACGCGCTTTTTCTAAAACGAATGCCACCAAACGACTGCCAAATAATCCCGTTAAGGCAGCTAAAGTATTGTGGTAAAATTCACTTCCTTTGAGCACAGGAATAAAATTATCTATGAGTATTTCACTTATTTCATTTAAGAGCATTAGCACCAAGAAACTAGCAATAAGATGAAACACAACATTTGGCCATGTCAGCCTCATATATGGCTGTGTTGTATAGCCTATATTGTTTTCTTTGCTTGTTTTCCAACAATAAAGAAATAGACAAATGAGACCTAAAAAAAAGGTGATTAACATGCTCTGCGAAATATGTGCGATTATTATTTTTTCCATTTTAATTATTAATTATTAATTAATATGATTTTTACTTTTTTACTTTTTAAGCCAGAATTACTAACAGGTGATGGTGTTGACACTTCTGTAACTGTCACCACACAAGTATCTGTAAACGTACCATCGTTAGAAGTAAATGCTATTGTAGATGTACCAGAAGTTAAACCTCTTACAACACCTAATTGATCTACAGTTGCTACCGATCCATTAGAACTACTCCATACACCTGTTTTGTCTGTGGCGTTGCTTGGTAATACTTCTGCGGTTAAAGCTGTTGACTGACCTACGTTGACTGAAGCTGTTGAAGGTGTAACGTTGACACTTGTGACGTTGATTATTGAAGGTGCTGTAACTGTAATAGCTGAAGAGTCTGTAAAACTACCATCATTAGATGTAAACGTAATATTAGCCACACCTTGACTTACTGCTGTTACCAAGCCACTTTGATTTACTGTTGCAATAGAAGCATTATCTGTAGACCAAACACCTGTTGTGTCATCTGCATTATTAGGTAGTACTTCTACACTTAATTGCGTAGTATTACCTTCCTCTACACTTTGAGAATTAGGTGTAACATTTACGCTTGTAACATTTATTATAGGTGGTGCATAAATATTATATCTGCCGTTAATATCATTTTCAATAGCTTGTCTATTACTACTTTGGTCGCTATCATATATTATGATTTCTTGGATATTGCCATTAATACGATTACCATCTAATCTGCCACTAATTCTTAAAGGTGTTGTATTATTAGTATTTATACTAGTTGATACTGAACTTGTTTGAGCGTTACTATTTAGACTAAAAGTTTGTGTACTACCGTCGTAATTAGCGAAAAGCAAGTTTCTACTATCTATACTTTTGGATATATCTATATCATTATCATTTAAAGCATATCTTATAGAAGTTCCGTTTAATTGCGTAAGTTCTACACCATCATTAAAATTATCTAATATTGATGTTATACCTTGTAAACTACCTTGTGTTGATTTAGAAACTGTAATAATAGAATGATTTGTATTTATTACGTTTTCAGAAGATGCTTCTAAATAATCATCTACACCATCAAACTGAATAGTAGGCTTCCCATTTTCTAAAATCACACTACCATTACTAACAATCTGTGGTTGATTAACATTGGTTGTTTGTGTAGCATTGTTTTCTAAGACTTCTATTACTGAAATGTTATCAAATTCAGCATAATCTAAACTTAATTGACCACCAAAAAGACCAACAGTTATATAACTAACTGTACTTGTAGCAACAAACGAAGTTGTTATTGAAGTATTTTCAAAAACCATTTTATTATTATAATACGCTGTACCTGTTAATCCTGCACCTGTACCAATTCTTACTCTTGCTCTTGTTAAGTCTGGACTGAAATTTCCTATATCTACACTAATTATATAAGTTGACCCAACTTTAGTTGTTATTTGTTGGTCAGCAGTTCCAGAAGTTGAACCTGAACCATTAGTTACTCTTAGTTTTTCAGTAGAAAAAGAAATAACAGAATTGCGTGAAGCAGACCATCCACTAACATCATTATCAAAACTACCATTAGTAACTAATTCTGGACTTTCAACACCACCTTTACTTTGGTCATACCAAGTTGTAACAAAAGCGTCTGATACTTCTTTAACGGATACGTTGTCAATAGTTCCATCAAAGCCATTCCATCCTAAAAACCTAAAATTACCAACAGAAGTAGCGGTATAAATAACATCTATTTCAGTTGAAGATGTGTAAACTGTTCCATCAGTAAAATTATCTATCCTTACATTACCTGTGGTTACATTAGATATTGACGCTTTAACTCTATAAGTTTTACCAACTACTGATGATAAATTTGTTTGTGTAAGATAACTTAAAACAGCACCTGTTTTACTCGCAATACCACCACTTATTGACCATCCATCGCCTTTATCCCAATCACTATCAGTATCAAAACCGCCATTAGTAACAAGTTCATCACCTAAACAAAACGCTTCTAAACTAGCAGTATCTAAACTATCACCAACAAAGCCTATATCAGTTTCAGCATCATCACTAGAACGTCTTACACGTATAGCAGAACCTGTATAATCTGCATTAATCTTATCTAATGAATATGCTACACTAGCATTAGGGTAATTATTAAGTAATAAAGGTGGGGAATTATTACCTGTACCACTTCCGTCAACTTGATTGATATATTTTTCTAAAACAGTATAACCATCTAGCTCAACTTGGTTGTGAATATTTACTGTATCAGCATATCCATTAGCAGTTAACCACGCAGAAGGTATGTGTTGATTGGTGTTGTAAAAATTAACAGGTCTTGTATTATTGGCTGTTGGTATATCACCAATTGTAATATCCATAAATTCGGATATGTTACCTCTAGTTGTTTCATTTAGAGCATCATCAATAGCTTGAGTATCTATACTATCTCTATTCTCTACTACATTTCCATTGTCATCTATATATTTATAACAACCTACAAATGGCAACATTTGTGTTTTTAAGTCGCTACTACTCAATATATTTAACGTTTCACCATTTTGATATGGAAACGGTGATTGCACAAATTTAGAAGCAGGTAAAGGAGCTTCGTCACCTAAAAATCTTTCCCATTCATCAGGTTGTGTAAAATCTGGATCGTAATAATTATCGTCTTGATAGATTAATCCATTTCTAGTACCATAATATGCAGTATGAAGTTGATCCATAGGTCTACCTTGTGTATAATAATTACCTATATGGTTAAGTTCATAAGACCAATCATCCATTCTAATAAGTCTAGCTTGATGACCATGAGATAGATTATTTATAATGTCCATATGAACTGCTCCTGCTACTTTAGCAGGTATTCTATGCCCTGTAAATACAAAGGCATTATTTAATACACTATACGTTTCATTATTAGTGTCGTTAGGCGGTGTTGTATCTCCTATAATTAAACCTAATCCAGAATATGCAACTAAACAATTTTGTGCTGTTCTATTGAGAGCAATCTCAGCAGGATTATTGACCATTGACATTGCCATTTGGTTACTTTCAACACTAGACACAGAAAGATGATCGAATATAACATCACTACCATTATCTGAGGATATAGCACCTTCTACATTATCTGTAGACCTAAACTTAAGATACCTTACAATAATATTATCACCTCTAAATTTTAACCTTGCACCTGTAATAGTAATATTACCTTCTGGCGCAGTTTGACCTGCTACTGTAATATTATCAGCTTCGATTAAAATATCAGTACTTTGAAATTCTGGTATCATTTGTATTACACCACTAACATCAAATACTATAGTTCTATTTGATTGAGACAAGGCATCCCTAAAACTGCCTGCTCCTGTAGCATTTAAATTAGTGACATGATATACTTCTTGCCCTCTTCCTCCTGTAGTATATGCGCCTGCGCCCATCGCAGTAGGAAAGGCTAGAGTTTGAGCATTTAAGCCAACACTGAATAATAAAAGTATGTAAATTAATTTCTTCATTATTGTGCTATTATTGAAACATTGTCTATACTGAAAGCACCGCTAGAAGTATTACCTCTAAATCTAATTTGAGTATGATTTGCATCGGCGGTAAATGAAATAGTATAATTATTTGGTGAGCGATTAGAGCTTGTAGCTACAATTTGTGTCGTTAAAAAGTTATCTGAAGACGCTCTTATATCAAAATTACCTGTACCATTTAAAACATCGAAGGTCAGATCATACGTAACGCCATTTGTTAAGGTTGTTAAATCTAATTTTATACTTTGTTGATTTCCTATACCAGCAAAGTTTGCCGTACCACCACTTATTGTCCAATCTGTATCAGGATCAGTATTGGTCGCATTATCAAAAGTTCCATTTAAAATAAAACCACTATTAAAAGGGGGTGTATAATTACTTACAATAGCACCACCACGACTTAATCTCCATGTGTTAGGTTCTCTCATGTAAAGTGTCTGTGTGAGATCCGCATCTGTAAATACGTATTGTTGCTGATTTACACCACTTGAAGGTATAATGGTAACTGTACCTGCTGTTTCTTTTATTATATTAAGATACTTTACATCTACAAAGGTTGTTGTAGGTATTGTAATTGTAACATCACCAGAAGCACTTATATAATGCGGAGTCATATTCTGTATGTCCGCTTCTAGTAATGTGTATTCATTAGTTGTAATTTCTACTTGATTTATAGCATTAGAAGGTATAATAGCACTCACATCTATAACACCATCATTATCTGCATTTATTGTTGTAGTACCATCTGTAATTGCGTTTGCTAATACTCCAGAAGTATTAGGTAGAAAAGCATCTACATTTTGCGTTAAATTATCTGGTTTAAAACTAGATGTAAAATTGCCTGTATTTCTTATTTGCAAGGATCTATTTTGAAGAACACTATTGATCTGTATATTACCATCGGACAAGGATAAACCTGCGCCAGAAGCAGAAATTACGGTTGGCCCTTGCAAGTCTAATAAACCTCTTAATATAATGTCACCACCTTGACTATCTAAATCAATAGTGTTACCATCTACTTGCATTAAAACATTATCAGTTAATGTTAAAACAGGGACAGCAGTAGAAAGTGACGCACCGTATCTAAATACATGGCCTGCATAGCTTACATATTGTATTGATTCTGCTGAAAATATAGCACCTCTATTTCTTAAATAATCCACAAAATAACCATTACCAAAATGCTGCATTGCTATTGATCCCGTAAAGACATCTGCATTAGTTGACGCTACAAATCCGGAAGTAGCACCATTACCTGCATCTGTATTAACTGTTTGCACGCCAACCCTACCATTAAATGAGTTGTCAAAAAACATTCCTCTTACACCACTTGCTGATGTAGGTCTAAGTCTTAATCCTAAGTATACATCTGGTGTATATTCTTCAAAATAGGAAGATGCACCACCGCTTGTTGGTAGATCGCCTATTTTTACATACTTCACAGCACCATAATTGGTACTATCCCATAGCATTAACCTAGTTTCTGAATTAATATTTGCAAGTTCTAACTGTGCAACTTGGGTTATTTCTAAAGTCCTAACACCTTGACTAAATACTGATACACTAAATAATAGTGCTATAATTGTGATTAAATTTCTCATCGTAATACGTTATATTCTAATAGTTCTAAATAGGCTTTATTGTCGTCGATATCAATTATTTGATAAGTACACAAAGCGGATTTTCTAACTCTATAAGGATCGTTAGAAACAAATACGAGATAATCTCCTACTTCTTTTTTGTGTCTTAATGTATTTCCTACACCTTTAAAGTGTAATTGCTCACCATCACTAATGGTTTGCATTTCACCTCTCAACCATTTTAAAAGTCGATGAAGCATATTTTCTCTTTCTTGTATTTCTATAATCATGGTATTGGTTGTATTCTTAAATAATCGTGTACTATAAAATTGTCATCATTATTAAGATCACCTCCGGTCCATTGAAATACCTTCCACACTTCTTTACCACCACGATTAAAATCTAATCCATAGTCATATGTCTCGAAAATATTGGCATTAGCAGGATTATTATTTTCTGGATGCTTAATAAACCTGAAGGTTTCCCCATTAATTTCTGCTGTGTTTTCTGCTTCGTTGACACTGTTATTAACAGTCTTAACTACTCCCACTGTTACGTTCGTTGTTACCATTTACTGTTACTGTTAAAAATATTATTGCAGCAACAAATAAGATTGCTCCAGCGCCAATCGTGGTTTTGTTTCTGCTAAAAAAGTTTTGCCAATTGCTAGGAATTTTTGAAAGCATTACCTGCTCAATCTCTCCTACTGTTATACTATTGCTGTTGTCTAAATCAAAAACAGGATTTTGACTAGCAATTAGTGATGCTGGTAGTGATGCCGTCTTAACAACCCATTCTAAAGGTTTTCCTATTGCTGCAGGAAAAAATGTTGCTAGGTATAAGTCTACATAGCTATTAATTTTGCTTTTATATCGGTTGTAATATTTATGTACATAAAATAACTGATCTACAGCACTCATCTTTGATAATTGACTTATGCTGGTGCCTAAATCTATAGCCGTATTAGGCATAAACTGAATTAAACCTGTTGCATTGCTGTATGGGTTTTGAACTGAAGGGCTAAACGTGCCTGCACTTTCAAAATTAATTACAGCCATTAACCAATTGGGGTCTATACCCAACGCAGTGGAATACTCCTTTAACTTAGAAACAAATGCGCTTCTATAAGATTGTGGTATTTTATTTTCATATAACAGCATTTAGACAGTAGCTTTAACTGGTTCATTCTTTGTGCTTTTAGCTATCAATGCAATAGCTAATATTGCAGCTGTTATTCCTAGACCTATTAGCCAATATTTCTTATTACTACTAGATGAAACAACACCTAAATCTGCTGCTTCAGATAAGGATACATTTTTATTAACATAAATGTAATCTCCTTTAATTTGAGACACTTGTATATTGTCTACAACTTCACCGAAGTATGTAAAAACTAAAGTTGCGCTTAACGGCACATTCTCAAGCAATAAAACACCATCCGAAATGATTCCTGCTTTTACACTTGGGTTATGATCTGAGTATGCGATAACACCATCTGCTGGATTACCTTCAGGGTCTAAAACAACAATTTCTATATTCCTTGTTTGAGGTCTTATTGATAAACCCATACTAGGACCTTTGTAAAATATACTATAATCTAATTTCATATTATATGTTTAAACCTGGTATTAAAGCTCTTAATTCATTAATATCATTTGTACTCAGCTCATTAGTTAACCAGACAATTAAATCGTGCTTATCACTAAAGAAAGGATCGCCAACATTACCCCAAAAAATAGAATACTGTCTAAGACCAAAGGCCTCATAAACTTTCTTAAAGTCATTAACAGTAAGACCTGTTAATGCATCAAATATTTCGTCTACATCAGTACCATCTAAATCAAAAGAAACAAGCATGGCATTATATAGCCTTTCTGCTATTATTTTGGCTTGAACTTGGCTAATTGATGCTGGTGGAAAACTTAAATCATTGCCACCTATATCGTCTAATTGTTTCCCTTTAGGAAAAAAAATACGATATGCCTTAACAGCTGCAAAAACAGTAACAATACCTAAACCAACATATAAAGCCGTCTTAGGATTATTTGCAACAGTTTCACCGGTCTTTTTTGCCGTTTTTTTTGCGGTATTTTTTATTTTGGTTATGGTAGATTTGGATTTCATTTGATAACTTTTTTAGATACCGAAAAACTTTTTAACACCTATAAATAAAAGGTTGTTTGATAAGTAACTTTTAGCCTTTGGGCTTGCGCTTAACATTGTAAGACGCTCTAAAACAACCGTTTCTTGGCCATTTAAAGCTTCTATTGCTTTATACCTTTTTTCTAGATCTGCTTCAGTAGCACCGTTTACTGTTAAAATTCTTTGTGACATATCGTATTAATTGGTTTGATGTAACATTTCTACTTCTTGCAACAAGCCATCTAAGGCCATTGCAAACTCCTTTAAGTGAGACACTGCAAGCACACGTCTTAATATAGGTTCAAACTCTTGAGGAGCTTGTTCTATAAGTTCTAACACCTGAGCTTGATGCTCTGTAAATGCAGGATTGGCCATTGCAGGACCAACTGCTGGTGCTGGTGCTTGAGCTTGACCTTTTATCATACCACTTAAGGTTGCTAAAAGTGTAGGTGCTGCACCAATAAGTTCTTTTTTAGTTTCATCATCTAACCAAGGCTTATTTTCATTTCTAATTCGACTGATTTCTAATTCTTTCTTATCGTCGGCTAGATTTAACTTTCGCTCTAGGTCTGCATTCTTGATTTTTTGAGTAGCTAATTCAGTTTCTGCTTTTAAAAGATCAGATTTAGCTTTCTCTAATTGCGTGTTTAAAAAATCATACTGTTGAGATTTTACATTTAACGTTATTAATTCTTGTTGAGAAACTGTAAAACCTAAAGCCGGTTGTTGGGTTGGCATGCCCATTTGTGGTGATTGTACCGGTTGATTTTGAGCTCCATTATTGGTTGTATGTGACATTGTAGTATGATTTTGTGAATGAGCATTTGGTGTGTTGGTTGTTTCTTCGGTTGCGGTTGCGGTTGTGGTTGCTGTTGTGGTTGCTGTTGTTTCAACCGGTTCTGTTTTGGTTGTTTCTTGGCCAGAAAATGACAGTGGCGTTTCGCCAACATATCTTGTTCTAGATCCGTTTGGCTTTCTCCAGACTAAAACAGTACCGTTACCAAAACCACGATTTGGCAAGTCCTTTAAAAATGCTTCAGCACTTGGGTAATTGGCATAAATATCTTCTTTACGAAATAGATATCTGTCTTTTACAGCATCCTTTCGTTGAAGTTTATTTTCACCGTTAACAATGCTTATTACACCATTGCTGTTTAAGTGCTCTTCCAACTTTGTTATTGTATTGCTCATTGAGTTTATTTAGTTTAAAAATTTTTTGATGAGACATTAAACAATATCTCTATGCAGTCTCTTTATCTACAATAGTGTAGTAGCGTATAATCGCTTTTCTATTGCCATTTCCTTGAAACTTAACCTGAAAATCACTCTCAACAATCATTATGTTAGATGGGGTTGTATAGCTTTCTCCTGGTGCGATTATTTGCTGTGTCTGGTCGTCAATAAGTAAATTACTCGTACCTACATTCTGAATCGTTAACCCTATAGGATTTTTAATTCTTCTTAGATCGAGATCATTAGAAAATGCGTAAGCAACCTTTTTTGCTCTTATTACTAACATTTGATTACTTTTTAATTGCTTTGACCACTAGGTACTTCAATTGCGAAAATCATTTGCAATTTTAGATCGGTAGCTGCTATGTCTTCAGTAGAAGTTACTGATACATCCAAACTAGGATTTGTGCTAAACTCTGCACCTTTAAAACTTCCTTCATAACCACCACCTGTCACTATAAAATCTCTATAATCAGTAGAGCCAACTAAAGCACTTCCGTTAGTATCATTAATAGCAACATTAATCGCGTTTGCTCTTTTGGTACCATCAGAAAAGTCAATAATCTTTACACCTTTGCAAACCCCTTTTCTCAGTTGCTTGTTCTGAAAAAATGAACGATCATTTTGAGCAATTGTAATATCTAATTTGTCATAGACAAGCTTTTTTCCTTCGCTAACTTTTATCATGATAAATTGTTTTAAAAAAAGCCTTTAAGCTCATTAATGCTTAAAGGCTTTTAAGTATGATTAATGATTTGTCTATGTGATTATTGACGCTTTGCGTTTGTCTCCCAACCCTTAGATAATACCTCGATGTAACCTGAATTACCAGTTCCTGGTGCTAAGTCTGCTCCATCTGGCATTTCTAAATACACTTCGGTTGTTACGTCTTCTCTAAGTAATTGAAAACCATCTAACTCATAGAATCTAGCATCTGTATTTTTTGCTTCTACAATTGCGGCTAATTGCACTCTGAAAATGACATCATTATCTTGTTTAAATACAAGAGATCCTGCTCTTAATGCTGGTGGTAAAGCTGTTGTATAATTAACATTAGATGCAACGGTACCAGTAGCAGCTACTCCATAATTTACAGTGAGCGAATCAAAAATGAAACTACGGTTATCGTTAAGCTTTTTACCGTCAAATGTGTTCACACCTATTTTTGACACTGATTGCCCTTCTAAAAGATCCTTAGATCCGTTAGTGATAGCAACACGAATTGCGTGCTCCTTTGGTGTTACTTTAAGGTTTCCTTCTGCATACAACTTTTGTGCATTAGCAGAAATTGTACCGATTAGAAGTGCGATGAATCCTAAAACGGCTAAAAATTTTGGTTTGTTTGAAATACTTCCGTACATGATATTTAATTTTATTTTTTGTTTTTATTATTTCTTATTAAGTGTTTTAAAATGAGGCTCTTAATACATTGAAGTTAAATTAGGACCTGCTGATGCTGGTACATGCGATGCGTTACCTAATCTAAACCCTTTATGGTATCTTGAAGGGTTACCTAAAGCTTGAGTTTTAATCTCTTGCTTAATACCTGGTTTAGGGTTGCAACCTGCATCATTACCAAATGCTTGGTTAACATATTGCGTTGCTTTAGAATTTGGCAACATTGGTAAAACATGCTTTTGGATTAATTGTAGTACAGGACCAATAACCATTCCTGCTCCTGCAGCTTTAGCAAGGTCTAAATACCATTTCCCTTTACTTTTAATAAGCACCATTGCAGCTGTTCCTAAGCCAGCAGAAATTAGTTGCTTATATAAATCGTTTTCAATTGGAATTAAATCAGAAGTAATAACTTTTGATGCTCCAATACCAGTAGCAATGCCTGCGGCATTTTTTGCTAATGTTTTGTTTGCTGGTGATAATTTCATCTTATTTATTTTTTGTATTTAATTTTTAAATGTTATGCGGTCTTCTTTTTGTTTTTATTACCGCTTGTAGCGATACCATACGCGATTCCTGCAGTTACGAGAATTCCGAAAACCATTCCGAAACCTGCTTTTTGAACTGTCGGTTTATTTGTATTAATTGGTCCGTTATTAATGTCTGTGCCATTGTTGATGCCAGATCCATTATTAAACCCACCACCTTGGTTATTTCCGCCACCAATGATATCTATGAGACCACCAATATTTGGGTCGAAATTGTTGTAACCATCAATAGGATCAAAGGACACATCTCCTATACTTATGTTACCTCCGGTATTTGATACAGAAGTCACGACGTATTCTTTAATTTGAAAAGTATCATAAGGTGATCTATAATTAGCCCCATAAACGTTTAAGCCTATGTCGCCCTGATAAGTGTCTGGCTTATCACCTACATCCCACTGCTTAGAACTGTAAGTGTTTGTAGATTCGGATAGTCCGTAACCAGAATTACTAAGTTGACTTACAAGATTATTTCTTGTGTTTTCTACTTCAGTAAATGTTTTACTCCAAAAGTCTACAAAAAGGTTAAGTGATTTTCTGCTACAATTACGCCATTTGCTTTCTGTACTTGCACCTTTAACACCTTGGTAACTGCCTCTTATGTGCTTCATTAAGTTTTGCAACTGAGCTAAAGCAACTACAGGATTAGATTGGTTTATTGCACTTAATTGTTGATTTAACCAAGGCAATAAAACATCATTTACTCTTTGTTCTACTTTTGAAGGTGTGTAGGTAGAATTTATGCAAGATAATCCTGCATTAAAAATATCTCCTAAACCACTAAACACACTACTAAACAGATCATCAACAGGAACTAATTGAGATACCGTGGCTACTGTTGCAGGGTCTGCAAAGCCTAAATAAGAAAAACCTAGTCCATGCTCATTTGCTTGAACGGCGAAATTATGATTTGGATGCTCGTTAATTGCAACAACCTCTTTATCTTGGTTGCAACCGCAACCGCAATCCATTTTTGGAATTGCTAAACCGTTTATTTGTAGTGATGGTTCCATATATAAATCATCTTTGCCTAAAAAGGCTAATTCTTTATTCGTGTTAATAGTTGCATCAATAACATGTATATCTTCTGTTAGTGGCAACTCTCTTTTAGTTGTTTTTTGATTTTTAGGAATAACAACATATACATGTGTATATGCATCTTTATGCATTGCTTCTTGTCTTATTCTTCTGAAATAATGCTTGATACCTAAATTTTGTAAAATTGTACTAGCAAAAACACTGTAAGACTTACAGTCTGTGCCTATTTGACGCGTTTGCCAAGCACAGTCTGGAGATAAAAGATTCTGATCACTTAGATCTATCTTATACTGTATATGCCAATACAAAAACTGATGAATATTTTCGCAAGTTTGTTTAAGGCTATTACCTTTAAGTACTTGGGCTATATTTTTAGCTTGATGAGCATATTTATTAGCCCAAAGCTTCATTTTTGATAAGGCTACTTTAGTATTACCTTTTGCTAATGGTGTAACCTTACATTCGCTTTTAGAAAAATATCTATTGTACTCAATCCCACTTTTTAAGGACCTATATAGTATTTGATTTATTTGCTCTGCTGTCACACCTTTTACTATTTCAAAGAACAACAAAAGCCTTAGCGAATTAGATTCACTAAGGCGATTATCAATTTTTTCAACTAACTAAAAATCTCATTTTAAAACATTTTCTACTTGGTAGAGTGTAAATATGTCTATGTAATTTTTAGCGTAAAGAGGTTTCCTTAAGTTCTGGGTGTTTCTTGTGGTTTATGACATGTTTTCTTGTTTTGTCTTAGTTTTTCGCAAGTTTTGTTAATAGACGTTTAATAACTTATATAAGTTATACTTATGAATAACTAATTATACATTAATATATTTTATAATTTTATGTAACTAAATATTTTAAAAATGAATTCAACCACAACCAACGAAAAAGAATGGCCTAGAACATGCCAAAAAGCTGATTTATTTAAATTTCTTTATCCTATTTCTGATGATGAAATAAAGGCTGATTTAGCCCCAATTATTAGCAGAAATAGAAATATTTCTTTAAAAGAGGCTACTTATAAAAGAAGAATTAGACGAAATGAGTGTAAAGCTATGCTTATTGTGCACGGACACATAGCGCATGATGAAGATGATAAGGATATGGCGCGATTATTACCAGATTATTATAATAAGAATTAACAAACACGTAGAAATCAACCGGTTGCTGGTTGAGCTTATTTTCTAATTACTGAAATGTAGTTGTCGGTTAAAATTGCTGTTTTTGTTTAATAGTATAAAATGTTACTTAATCTAGCTTTCTATTTTAGTTCCATCGAACTATTTTACACTTAATATTTCCGTTAATTTTAAAAATATCTTCAGGACTATCAAAGCCAAGATTCAAATATTCTATTTTATCTTTTTCGTTTTCTTTTATCAAAAAATCTTTTAATTCAATATAAATAGGATATGTAAAAGAATTATATAATCCTATGTTATTTAATAGGAAACAATTTATCCATTGATTTTTAACCCATCTTTTTTTGTGATTTTTTATATTTATTAGATGTGCTTTTTTTGAAATATTATTTTTTCTAAAATCATCATATTTTTGCCAGTCAATTGTGTAATGATTTAATCTTTCAAAAATTTCACTAAACTGTTTTCTTTCGAAAAAGGAGGCAGTTTCTTGAAAAAAATATTTTTTATACTCTCTTTTAAAATAATCGTCTAATTCAGTTTCATTAAGACCTGACCAAATTTTCTCAACGACATTTGTTTGCTTAAAATGCAAGCATTCATTAAATGATATTTTCATTGTTTTTTTTATGTTATATAACATTTAATAAAACAGATGCAAATCAACCGGTTGATGGTTGAGCTTCTTTTTCACTTATTACAATATAATTGTTGGTGAAAATTGCTGTTTTTATTTTACAGATTAAATGTTATGTTATTTTTTTTCATAAATATGAAGGCTTTAGCGTCCAACACTAAGTTTTGTTCATAAGTTCGATTACAATTATCTTCAAAAGGTGTTTCATTACATGAAGTATGAAATCCAGCTGCTGTAGGAATGCCTGTTTCAGAATCATACTCAAAAACATCTACATGAATTGACTTGTCACATATTGGACATTTAATTTCATCTATCTTCATTATCTAAAGTTTGTTTAGTTGTTCGTCTATATCAATAAGTTCTTTATCAGTTCTAAAATGATACATGGATTTTACATCATTAAAATTTTCTCTTATGGTTAGCGGAAATTTCAAGCAAAGCTTTAGAAATTTGGGAATTAACTTTATTACTATTAATATTTTCATACTAAATATTTAATCTACTAAGCTGTAAGCCTCCAACACTCTTTTAACTTGTTTTAATACTTGTTGGCACTTGTCATTTATTTGAAACATAGCAGGCTTATGATACAAACAATCAACTGTAAATGGAACTCCAAGTACTTTGCTTTCTTCAACCTTGAACCCGTGCTCTTCTACTACCCATATAGAGCCTTTTGAACATGACATAGTATGAAAATCTTCAACGCCTAATTTGATGGATGAGCCAATAGGTAATTTATAATCCTGACAACTGACCCGTACTTTTTTATCATAGGTTAATCCGTTACCTCCATTCAAAAAACTTTTATAGTTGAACTGTGATACTTCTACGCAGCCTGTAGAATTGTCACTGCACAATACCGCTGTATGATGCGTTATATTACCTTTCAAAACTGTTATGGTTATTGGGTATCTGTGCGTGTGATACTGAACTTTAAAGGGTTTTAACTTTTTATCCGCAACAAATATTCTTGTAAGCTTTCCAAATTCATCACCAGCCACAACTAACGAGAATATACCTTCAGCATGAACATGGTTCATTGACATATTCATGCTTTCATTTTCCCTATTTAAAAGACATGTTTTTAAGTATGTTAAAAGTGTTTTCATTTTCTTCAGGTATTAATTCCATGGAAACCAGTCAAAAATCAAATCCAGTATGATTGATATAATTCCAACTACACCTACTACATAGATTAATTTTGATGAGTTGTACCATTTTGGTGTATTATTTAAATAGTTCATTATTTACAGGATTAATAAACGGTTGATGATAATAATTCAGGACTCTTAGTTTCGTTCATTAATTCTAAAAGAGTCCATGATTTTGGCATGTCATTAGGATTACTTTCATCATACTCTGTATTAGTTAAGATTATGTTTTCCCATTCAGATTTATCTATCTCGATAAAATCTTCTGTTTCTTCTGCGATTTCATCTAAACTCATTGATGTTAAGTCGCTATAATATTTTAATGCTTCTACTGGATTGTTAGCAGCAATTATTTCTTGCTCACTAGTTATTATTAGTTTAAATGCCTTCATATCGTTAATTTTTGATACAGATTTAATTGAAAGCCTCCTAAGAGGCTGTTCTTAATTTTTTACAAACCAATCCCATTGCCCAGCTTCATCTCCATGCTCAATGCTTGTTTTCCATAAATCTGGCGCGTTACCGTCTAAATGAACCTTTACATTAATGCAATTTTCACCATGAACACTAACTATGGTTGCCGGAAGTTCATCCATAATATTACAACCTGTTAAGTTCTGGTGTGTTTTCATAACCTCTTTGTCTTGTTTTGTTGGTTTGTACTTTACAATTCTTCCAATTGTTGGTTCCATGTTTACTAAATTTATTTTTTGCCTACTCTTTAGATTTTCAGCTTCCTCTATTTCTATTCTTAATACCTCTAAGGTTATCAATCTGTCAGCCTTATGCTGGTTGCACCTCTTGCAAAGGATTTGACCGTTTTCAGTAATATCTTTTCCACCTCTTGCCTTGGGCCGTATATGATCAAAAGTTAAATTATCTACCGCGCCACAACACACACACTTTGGTTCATGACCTTTTGCTATTAATGAAGTTACTGTTACTTGCTTTTTTGGTAACCACCATTTTTTATGCTTCGGTTTCTTTTTAGGTGTTCTTTTTGGTCTACGTTTGCTCAAAATCAAAGATTTAAAGGACATATACAGCGTGGTTTATTCAACTCTTAAAGAGCGTTGTATGTAACGCACATATTTATAATCTCCTGTTATGCCCTTGGTATTTATTATTTATAAGGGTTAAACGTCCATCCTATGATAATGCTTGGCTTGTCTTCTTCAACAAATGACTTAAACCAATCTCTAAATATTTCTTTTGTTAAGCCATCGCGCTCAGCTACAAGATCTAAGGGATATTCTTCATTATTAATTAGAAGAATATTATCATTTAATTTTTTGAATTCTATGGTCGCATACCAAAGATCATTAGCATTACCCACTTTGGCTTGGTGTTGTTTGCTAACATATGGTTTGTCGGACCATAAGGATAGTTTGTAGATACTACCAGGTGCTTTTTGAGCATTGTCTATACGTGTGGCCCAATACTCGTAACTCTGTCTGATTGTGTGAATTTTTTCTCCGGTAACAATTTTGTCTTCAAAATTTGTTGGTTGACCAGAAAAACCGCTTGCGACTGCATAATAGCGCATAAACGGAATGTTTACCTTTTTTGGCTTCATGTTGTGGTGGTTTAAAATATTTAGTTTAAGACTTAAAGTCTCTATAAAGATAGTGTTTTTTCTAGTTGTATAATCTAATCACTTGCTTTTTCTGTTAGTTGTTTTTCTAGTTCTCCATAGGTGACGGAATACGCATTATATCTCTGCTTTAAATATCTTAGCATATATTTTATAAACTCTTCCTTATTAAACTTACTGGTTGGGTTATACTTGCAAATTATTAGTTTTTTTTCACCTTCAATAAGATACATTTCATGGGTTGGAAAACGCTGGTGCGTTTTTAAACTAAATGTAATGTCTATTGGTTTCTGTTTTATAACTTCAAAAAGTATGTGGTCCATTATATTTTAATCTTTTTTTGATTTTTAATTTCAGTATTACATGACATACAAATATTAACGATTTTAGTACATGTAGTAGACTGAGGATTTTCTAACTTATTTATAAATATTTTTTCAGTTTTACAGTGGTTGCAATAATTCTTATAAAATCGCATATTAACGTTTGTTGTGGTTGTAATGACTATTTATAAAGCTTATGTATAAATGTAAAACACTATATATTTTTACCATCCATATAAATAACCTTTTATTAAGTTTGTTCTTTCACTTGTTTGTTCCCTCAGTTTGTTTTCAAAATTTTCTTTTGATCTCTTTAGCTCTTCGTTATCGCACTTTAGTTTATAATTTTCTTCAGTTAAAACATCAATTCGACTTTTTAGTCTGATGTTTCTTGCGAACAGTATTTTATTATTTTTTAATAGTTCGTTAAGTTTCTTTACTAATCTGGTGTTTAATTTCATGTTTTAATGGTTTTTAGTTTGTTAGTTCCAATCTTCGTTAACAGCTTGCATTTCTGCCATTACGGCTATTATTTTCTTTTCTCTTTCTGAGAATTCATTCCATTTATTCATCCACTCAAAAGGAACGTAATTGCGCCAATCGTGCACCTTAGTTCTTTCTTCAAATTTTGGATTCTCTATGTTTATATTAGAAATGAAATCGTCGAATAGTTTTATTTTGTTGATACTTTTAGCCATTTATTATTGCGTTTTAACGAACATTTTGTCGGTTACATTTACCGGGATTGCACGTTTAATGTCGTTTTTGTTTATATATTTTTGTGCCTGTTTCTTACTTTCAAAAAACAAAGGTTTACAGTGGCAATGAATGTCTGTTAAAATCCATTCCTCCATGTGTCTGGGCATAGAAACTGTTGACCATAACAATCTGCTTTGAGTATATAATACTATCCATATTTCTGTACTCATTTCTTCCATATATTTCTCAAAGTCTTCTTCTGACATTTATATAATTTAAATTTCAGTTATTGTTAATTTATACCTTTTACCAGATTTTATCATGTTATAATCTGAATGTTTTGGCTCTATGATATAAAAATTATCATTGGCTAATTCATTGTCCTTGTGGCAAATAATGGTTGCTTCGTATGTGTTCATCGTATTTATTATTTACAGTTTTTGCTAAAAGTTCCAATTCCTAACTAACCACATAGTATATTATAAAATTTAGTTCTTTCACCTTTCCAATTATCAACCAACCATCTTAAATAGTCAAGGTCTGTTTCACTTATTTCACCAATGTATCTACCTTTGTATTTACCAAACAAAAACTTATGCATGTACATTCTCCCATAAGTTTCTTCGTATTTGCTATCTATTTTCATAATTCAAAAAATTAAAAGTCATATAACAGCGTATATAAAAAATGCTTACTTACTGCATTTCAATTAACTTTCTCTTATTTATTTTTGTCTCTAAGAGGTTTAACCAAGTATAATAAAATGGTGGCTTAACCAATTTTAAGTAATATTTTGGATTAGTAATATGTCTTTGTTTTGCTTCCAATAGCTCATTCAAATTCATATCGTCGTACTTCTTTTTTGTTTTGTAATAACTCATAATATTTTGTTTTAAATTCACGCACTTTTCATATACGATTAACGTTAGCCACCATTTACTCGACCTTTGAGTAAAGCGACTACATTATCGTACAATTTCCATTTCGGATTAATACTTCCTGTGTACATTGGTATTTGCTCACGTATTTTCATTGCCGTAAATTCGGCAGTTTTTGCGATTTCGATATAAGTTAAACCTAAATCCATATCGCTAATTTCATTTTCTAATTGGTCAGCTATTAAAACAGCCTTTTTAAATTCTGAATCCATAATAAAAACGGTGGCTAACAATATGTATAAGCAATAGCCTGTCAGCCTTTTAACTATCGCTTGGTTATTAATTTAAAGTTTTGTTCATTCATCTAAGCTTGTGCAAAGCTACTGCTCATACACTCGCCCGTTGTCGTTAATTTTATTGCTCTTTTAAATCTTTGCAATGTTCGCACTCAACCCTGCATCTATTACCCTTGCCTAAAGTCATTTCCATTTCGCAATAAAACTCCGCTTCGCTAACCACAACATCATGTATAACCAATGCTTTAGGTTCGGTGCTTTCCAGAGGTTTGTTCTTATCAGCCATAATTAAATATTTTCTTTACATCTAGTATCACACCAACCTTTAGTCTCTATTTTCCTGTATTCTAATAAAGGTATCGTCTTACAAGGGTGTCCATCTACTACAAGTTCTGCTATTTCCTTTTTTCCTTGCTTGTCCATTAAGTGGTTTACAGAAGCAAATACAGGGTTTCCGCAATCCTTACAAGTAACGTATGTTATTTTAACTTTTTCGTCTGGTAATCTTTCAGTGGTTTCTGCCATTTTGCAAAATATTTAGTTAACTTAATTCTGTTATGATCTTCATCATAACTTCTCCACTCTCTAATTTTACCCTTCTTAACAAAAATTGTTTTAATGATTTCAACTCTTGTTCTTTTTGGATAATTCTTGCATACCCACTTATGTAGTATTATTTTTAATAAAGCGTCTATCATAGCTACAGATTAAATAGCAACACGTAAATGATTTTCAAGTGCTGCATAGTTTGATTCGATTAATTTTTGAGCCATTATTGGCACTACTGAATTACCGATGAATTTTAATTGATTGGTTTTTGTACCCGTCAATTCAAATTCTTCTGGAAATCCTTGTATTTTCTTTAGTTCAGATATTTTTAACATACGGATTTTAATGTCAGATATTCCATTCTGCTGCATGAACTCAACTATTAACTTTTCAGTTTCATTTCTAAACTCTCTTTCTTCCTTTGGTGTCAGCAAAGTTTGATTTGCTGATATTAGATAAATAGGCTTTTTATCCATTCTAGCAATTAATGTTTGCGAAGGCTCTTCAATAGATTTTCCTTTATTAGAAAATTGTGTATCAACTAACCATTGGGCGCTTACCAGGTTATGTTTTGGTCTTGTAGTTATAGAACCTGCTGGCTCATTTATTCTACTATGAGTTGGTTGTGTATAATCGTAATTAATGAAGTGTGCTGCATATCGTTCTTTTGTGGTTAATGTATTACATGGTTCCTCTACGCTATGAGCATTGCCATTTCCATAATAAGAGGTTAAAAAGACTGCTGCGTGTGTTCGGTTTGTTAGGATTGTACCTAATGGTGAATTTCCGCTAGATGATTTAAACGTAGGATCACCACCATTATACCTTTTTATAAACATTCCTTCTTTTGAAAATTTAATTAAACCTGCATAAATTCTCTTTAAAGTGTTTTCTGAGTAAGGTTTATTCATTTTGGTTAGTCCAAATATTGAACGACCATGATCTTCTAGATCTAATACCTCTTTAACAGCTTTCCAAGGTTTTAGTTTTTGACCGTTTAACTTACTTCTTTTAGCGTGTGTTTTTACTGGAAACATAATTGGTAACCCTATTTTAGCAAACACACCAAAATATCTTTCTCTAGAAGTATATGCGCCAAAATCAGCAGAGTTTAAAAGATCGTATTGATAGTTATAGCCATAAAATTTAATAGCATTACACCACCTATTATAATCGACACATTTTAATTCTTTGATAGGCATACCTTTTTCATCTAAAGCACCCCAAGTAAGAAACTCTCTGACATTTTCTATGTAGATATAGTCTGGATCTAATTGCTCAATGTATTTGTAAAGGTGATCTGCTAACGTTCTACTATCTGCATCTCTTGACAAGCCGCCTTTTGCTTTTGAAAAATGAGTACATTCTAGCGAAGCCCATATGTTAATTATAGAATTTGGCTCTTTAGATTTTAAATTCTTTACTAAGGATTTTAATTTTAAAACCACCTCAAAATCCCTTACATCTTCTGTTAAATGTAAACAGTCTGGATGATTACGCTTGTGACATTTTATAGCTTCCGGATCATGATTTACACATGCAATAACTTTAGCGTTTACATTAGCTAAATGAATGCCAGTTGTAGTGCCACCTGCGCCACAAAACAGATCAATCCAATATATATTTGGTTGTGTTATCAAAATTTACAATTAAATTATACTACTTGTCGGGAGGTGGGAGTCGAACCCACGACACCAGCTTATTGCGTTCACTATTCAGTTTCTCTGGTGATCCTCCGTACACTAAGTGTCTCGGCATCCTCATTTTCAGACCAGGTAGAGTTCCTCTTCAAACTCTGGCCAAAGTCAGGCGAATTTTATAGCGGGCGCCCCCGCTTCCAACTAATTATCTTGATGTAGCAAAATGCTACAATTATTAAATTCTACCAGAAACTTGACTGCATAAATCCGCTAATCGAATTACAGCTTTTTCAAGTCTCTTAATTTTTTCTTGATCTTCTCTACTTGGATGACCTCCAATTGGCTCATTAAGTATTTTTTCAATTTCTTCTCTTACGGTTCTTGCCATAGTGTTTGATATTTACAGTTTTATTATTCTTCAAAATCTTCAATTTCATACTCCCATTTATAAGCATCGCTTGAATCTATGTATGTGTTTAGCCAACTTATAGCTTCTGGGTATTTATCCTCGTGTCCATCCCTTATGATTGTGCTATTTTCAAAAGCTTCTCTTAGCTGTTTGATTTGCTCTGCTGTAGCATCATAATTGCCAAGACCTACTGTAAAGGTCATTTTTACTTCAATGTTTTTAATTTCTGCCATCTTCTTACTTATTTACAGGTTTAATGTTCATTATTAAATTCTTCTCTTGACTTGTCCACACATAAATCACATGACTTACATCTGAGACAATCATTTTCAAAATCGTAGTAGGTGCCATAATTGCAATTACATTCTTCCATATCTAATTTTTAGGCTTTAAATTTTTAGGTGGTTTTCTAATATATGTTCTTGGTGATTTATCAAAAGAGATATAAATTGCTAATGCTATAAATCCAAACCCAAAGACACCACATATTATTAACATCCCAATAATTGTTAATTCATTCATCTTATTTACAGTTTTAGTTTCTTAGCGTTAGTATTATTATGGTTCTTATGGTAAGACTTGTAATCGTATTCTTCATGTTTAAACATCTTGTAGATTGAGCCTTTTGATACTTTAAAAGCATCACATATGTCTGATAATGTAGTAGTAGGGTTTTTGTGCATTACAACTGCTGCAGGGGCTAACCGTTTCAATCTTGGACTTAAACCTTCAGGTCTTCCTAATTTACCTCCAGCTTCTTTATATCTTTTTAATCCTGCTAAAACCTTATCATTGCTTTGCTTTCTAAAGAATTGACCAATTAAAGCGAATATTCCAAAAACAAGTTCGCCTTCTGCGGTTCTGGTGCTTTCGGTATTTATAAAAGGGTTTGTTAAATCTTGAAATTGTATTCCTGTTTCGTAGAAATGATCAACTAAAGTGAATAAATATTTAGGGTTGCGACCAAGTCGTGTAAGATCATAAAAAACTATCTTATCACCTGGTCTTAAAATCCTTAAGAGTAATTGTAGCTGATCTCTATCATCATTTTTACCTGAATCTTGATCAAGGAATATATTATCATCCTTAACTCCGAGCATTTTAAAACGATCTACTTGGATTCCTAAATTCTGATTTTCGGTACTTACTCTTCCGTATGCAAAAACTTCTCTAGATATTTTTATTCCATCTACGGGTAATGAAATTTTGGTGCTTCCTAAAGGTTTTTTTTGGTCTAAAAAAACACTATCGTTTATTTTAGTCATGTCTAGGGTTTTCATATACTTTGTATTATTAAAATTGTTATTGTATTTAGTGATGATTAATGTCCTTATTACGATAGTTTGTATCTTCAATAAATATTATCTTGTGCTTATCACCTTTAACATTAAAATGGTCCACTTCATAATATTTTGGTTTTAGAACCCAAACGTATTGGCCAATATGATCTCGATACCACAAATGTCCTGGCGCCTTCATAATACAAACTCTTAGATATTCTAAACTCATCAAATTCAAATAGTATTTTTAATTTTAAGAGAATGGTTGCAATGTGGTTGATTAACGCAACCAAAACTATTTTTTAAAGGCGTTTTTAGGGAGGTTGTTGTACTTTGAATTAAGTATACTAAACTCCATTTGTGGGTATTTAGCCTCTAATGGCTTAATCTTCTCTTTATAAATACGAGAAGCTTTATAGATGTCTTTAGCCCAAACTGTATGTTTCTTTTTTGGACCTACTTTGTGTGGCTTAAGTCCGTTTTTAAATGCTTTATCCTGAGCTTCATACATCTTTTTGTTATACTCTAAAATTGGTTTTTCAATTCTCTTTCTAATTGTAAAAAGTAGTATGACAAGTGCAGTAATAATAAAGGCAGTAATACCAAAAGTTTCTAATGTATTAAGATGGTATTTTTGGTTTAAATAAATTGTTACAGCTGCAACTATAAGTAATGCTATGAGGCTGTAAATTCTAAATTGATGTTTCTGAAAGTTCATGTTTTGTGTTATTACTTTATTGTTTATGCGATTAATTCCATGTTCTCTTCATCGAGCTTATATTTCATTTGATGAATATTTACTCGTTGAAGTTTTTTACCTTCCTCATTAATTATTAATGAAAGATCGACGGCGCCAGTTTTAATGTATTTTCTAATTTCTACCCAAGAGCAGCTATTGTCTGAAGCGACACCTTTTGAAACTTCAATGTTTTTTATTTCAGACTGACTAAAAATGTGTTCTAAGGCATCAATAAGAGTTACTTCTTGAGCGTTTTTTTTGGTATTTCCTAAATAAATTTTCATGGCTTTTATATTTCGTCTTTGTAAAGCCATTTAATGAATTGATAACAGGCTACTACACCTATTGCTACACCAATAATGGTTGCGGTTGCTAATTTTAGTATCATGTGTTATATAAATTGTGGTGACTTTTATATTTAGTTCTATTTTTTCAGCATTTTGCTTTGTAACTGAGTGACATTTTTCATCAAATTATCATTCATTTCTTCCCTTTTTTTCTTTGGTTTGGCCAAATCCCAGTTAAGTTTATCTACTTCAACTTTGCCTTTGTTGTAATGAAAAAGAACATTGTCTTCACCAAATGGTAGGGTATTGTCGTAAATTATAGCAGCTAAAACGCGCTTTCTAATGACGCCAAATTGAAATTGTATTGCTCTTAACTCACTGTTAATATCTATGTTATTTGTTTCTTTCAATCTACTTTGAATATCGTCACTTCTGTAAGTAAACTTTCCACCTTTTGGTGTTTTCCAGAAACACTTCATTTCATAATCGGCTTTTGTTCTACCGTTCTTACTTTTCTTGGTTTTTTGAACCATGAAAGCATCTACGTGAGACATGAAATTTTTAAAATTTGATTTCGACATTTTATAATTTATAATTTATAAATAGTAATTGATAATTGATAATATTAAGAATAGGAAGGGTTTTAAAAAACCCTTACTCTTAGTACAACTAAGTAGTATCAAATTTTTTCCAAAGTCTTATGAACGCTGATTTAGGCTGATTTTTCTGCATATCTTATAATATTTGTTTGATTGTTAATTATTATTTGGTCTGGAAGCTGCAGTTGCAGTTCTTTTTTGCGGCTATCATAGTTTATGGTACCGAGATTAGTTTGTCTTTGAAACTTGGTAGAATGGGTAGATGTTGATACGTTTAAAGCTCTTTTATGAATGGTTACAATACCTTGCTTCTGAAGCTTTCTTTTGGTGTAGGCCAAAGATCCTTTGCCCTTATACCCTAGCATTTGACTTAGTTTTTTATATCCTATCTCTACGTCGGCTCTTGCGTGCTTAAAAATGTAACTAAAATCACTATTGTTGGCATACTTAATAAAATCAATAAGGTGTGCTTCTGTTACAGCTTCTTTGTAGCTTCTTCGTGGCTTTACACCACCAAAAACTCCTTTAATAATTTCTTTATCTAAGTTTGCTTTTAAATGTTTATAGTAGAAGGCATTGCTGCATTCTTGTTTTTTCTCTTTAAGTGCAAGTGCTATAAAATAGTCCTCAAGTTTTACTGTTTTTACAAGTTCTGGTTTAATTAAATAATATCTCGCATGAATATTGTAGGTTTTATTAAGGGTTTTGTAAGAGGCTAGGTTAATATGCGTCTTATGCATTTCTACCAAGCCTAATTTTTCTAATGATTTAAGTCTGGTTTTAATGGTTTTGTAGCAAATGTTTAGTTCTGGTTCTAACCTCTTTAGACCCTTTACTGTATTTAATATCCAACCATTTTCTGCAATACCTTTTAACATAAAATACGTCTCCAAAGCCTTTCTCTCGGTTTTAGAGTTTAGTATTTTGGTAGCTAAACCAACTGGTATTTTTATGTTATTAGATAATTGCATTTTATTAATCAACTATTTCTACTTCAACCTGGTTGATACAGAATGTTCTCGGTTTTTCTTTAATAACCGGATAGTGGTGTTTGATGGTTTTCCAAATAGTGGTTGTAAGTTTGGTTGTTGGTTGCACCTCGTTTTCTAAATCTAGCAACCCAATAGTGGTTGTTATTGATAAATACAGGTTTCCGTTGACTTGAGTTATTAAAGACCCAGCATTTACAAGGTCTAGAATGTGTTTTACCTTTTTTGAAATACTACTTAGTATTATTAGATCCTTGTTGTTTTTGATATTCTCTTGTATTGTTTTTGCAAACATTTTAATTTCCGTTTTTAAGTGGTTGATGCAACCGCCCAACCGTTTGATTTGATATACTCATTAAGGCTTCTATAGAAATGTGTGGTTCGAAAAGCCTTTTTCCTTGATAAGTGAAACCTTCCCTAATCTCATGTTCTACGTAGGCGATTGCAAGGCCAAGAATTTTCTTTATAATCTCGTCTGGTGTAGCGTGTTTAGATATATAGGCTTTGCCGCCTTTACCTATATTCATTTCCCCTGTATCTACGCAAGGTCTATTCATACCAACCTGCACCCAATCCTTTCCGTCGTGGTTACCTGTAAACACAATGAGTTTTCGGCCTTGAAAATTTATATCTATATCTTGTTTGTTTTTATGGGAAGCATTGATTTCTTCTTGTAGTTTTTCATGTAATTTATAGGCCTTTGCAAGCGTATAATTAACTTCTGCTTGCTTTAGTAAGGCATCGTTTAGTATTACTGAAGCTTGCTTATCCTTCATTACTGCGTCATTGTAAATTTCTTCAGTAACATCTAACATGTATTCTTCGGATTTGAAATAATTATTTAACCCATCTTTTTTACCTAGTACATAGGCTATATACACTAATGAAATAACTGCTATAAAAATTGATATTTGTGCTGCCATTATGCTGAATATTTAGTTTTACGTTTTTGGAAAAATCCGATATGTTCTGGATGCTCTTTTTCAAAAAGCCTTACATAATATGGTGTGTAATTGTTGTTATATTTAAAACCATCTTGCTTTTAAATATCCTTATTGTAATAGCGCATAACCTGGAAGACACCTCGAGCAGAAAAGTGTTTATGCTTTAACTGATTAATTGCAATCAAAGTGTACTTTTTAAAAGTCTCATATACTTTAGGGTATTTATCATGATAGGCGATAAAAGCTTCATTTAAATAAAGTGGCATATCGTCGAACATGTGCAATTGAGGCCTTATAGGTGTCACGCCAGAATCCATAACCTTAACTTTTTGCGGTTGCTTGTCTTAAAAGTGCGTCATACTTATGGCCATCAGCATTGTATTCTAAACTTTTAATTTTATAACCATCTTCGTAGTAAGGCTTTAACGCATTTATAAAAACAGAAGGTTTCTTTATTCTACCCTTAGAAACTATTTTAAGGCCTTTTGGCGTAACTGTTTCTGTGATGGTTGCCGCAATGGTTGCGGTTGCGGTTGCGTTTGTGGTTGTGGTGATTGTATTCATAATATTTAGTTTTTAGTAGCGAGAGCAGGATTCGAACCTGCAACCTGTTGGTTATGAGCCAACCGAGCTGCCAATTGCTCTATCTCGCGATTTTTATTTCTGTAAAACATATGCTTTAGTTTTTTTCGCTCTTTCAGCTCTTCAATTAAGAGCAATAAAGTACCTACAACTAGTATAGATAACATTATTATGGCTGCGATTTGTGTGATTGAAAGCATATGTTTTTTAATTATATTGATTTAAAAAGCGCCATATTCTTTGAAATTGTTTCAACATATTGAAATGGCTAAAGTATGCGAGTGATTATGACGCTTTTTGTTGCTTATAACTTTCTTCTAATTTTTAGACAGCTTTTGATTATGTGCATACGCTCGTAATCTATTTTTTGTCCTTCTTCAGATTTAGATGCATTCTTTGCCATGAGGCGGAATCGGTTTTTTTCCCCTTCACTGAGGCACATAAATATGTCAAAAACCGATTCTGCTTTCATGATCTACTAATCAATCACCTTTATTATTTACTTTCTTGCCCTGTTACCGTTTCAGGATCTACTACGTCTTGGTTATTTGGTTTTTCTAATGGCAAATCATTACCATCATGATCTAAACCAATGTCTTTTAAACAGATGATTTCTCCACTTTTTAAACGATGAAAACCGTTTTTTAACTGGTTTGTCTTTTTGTCCTTTACGAAACCATTATCCTTGTATGTTTTTGGTCCTTTTTCTGTAAAAAGACGCTCTATCTTTTTTTGAGTGTGTTTTTCCATTTTAGAAATTATTTATAGGTTATTAATTTTATATGTCTTGGAAATAAAAGCGTTGTTGCCAAGTTTAATTTTTCTCTTTCAGCTCTATGAAACATTTCACCTTTTGTATATATGCGTTTGGTGCGAATGTCCAAAAAATTATACCCTATAAATGTCAACCAGAAGTGACCAAATTTTGACAAATTACCTCGATTTAACAATGGAAGTGTTTGCGGATTTACATAAGGTTTGTTTTGCATTGTGTTTGCAGATATAATTTTAATGCTTACCTTTACCGCATACTTCGCGATAAGGTTGTGGTGACCGAGCGAATATTTAGTTTAAAAAGAGAAGAGGCAGTCACATAAATCTTCTCTTTTTCTGTTTTTAAAAGGTTTTCCCTTACTTTTCATCATGTTTTTCATGTTTTACTAGATTTTTTTAGTAGTTTGATACTCAAAGATAGTAACATTATCGTCAAATACAACGACTATATTATTTTTAATCGTAATATTATTGTTATTTGTCGCTTTAACATCTGTTTTTCAGCTATTTACACTAACTATATTATTTTTTTATGGATATTTTCATTTCTATAAATATTTCTTATATCATAAAAAGACATTACTATAATTCTAGAAAAGATTTTTCTGAAGCAATAGACGCTTCATTATCTACAGTAGGAAGCTACATTAACAAAAGAGCTTTGCCTACGATACCAAAAGTTCAAAAAATATGCAAACTTCACGGCTATTCAATTGATGACTTTATTAATAAGAAATTAGAGGATGTGGATAAGCAAAAAGGATATGTCACAACTGAAAGTGAAACACCAGAAAATACCCCAGATCGTTACAAGATAGGCGCAGAGGTGTTTACCATGTATAAAGATATAATTACTTCAAAAGAGTCTGAAATAGAAACTAGAAAAGAGCTTTTAAAACAAAAAGATAATTACATTGAACTTCAGAGAACACAAATAGAAGAGCTTAAAGAGAACATTTCTCGAAAGGATGTTTTGTTAAACCAAATAAACACCTTAGCTGATGTTGCTTCAAAAATGGATAGAGATTTTATTTTGTCGTACGCTGATCGATTAAGAGAAGGCGTTATTAAGGACATGAAAAATAAGGAGCAAGAAGAGAAAGACAATAAAAAAAATTAGGTAAAAATATTCCTAATTCAAATTCAAATATTTAACTCTGCTTATAATTTCGCATATTCTGCAATTATTTTATCTACATCTTTAGATAGTATTTTCTTATCTAAATTTAATACATCATTTTCAATATCATCTAAAATATTTAAAAATTGATGCGCTGTAAGTTCACCCTTTTTATAGGCGTTTTCACTTGCTAGTAATAAGGCTTTTTGACTATTATAATTCATTTAACAATTCCTCTTTTCTTTTCTCTATTCTTTTAGTTATCTCGTCTTTCTGATTAAACCTGTATTTCTTGTAAACAAAATAAAATAAAACACAGGTACCCATAGCATATGCGTAAGTATACTCCTTATCGATTATGTTTAAATCATACACAATAAACCAAAGTTGAAGTGTGTAGCAATAAAGAGGTACAACGTATGCAGCTTTTATAGTTTTAAGGTGCGCAGATAGAATTAACAGTAAGGGTGAAATTGTTACTGACACAGACCAAATTAAAGTGTTTAAATCATATTCTTCAAATCTAGATGGGATGTTAATATTCATATTAAAAAACGTAATGATCTTATCTAGATATAAAATACATCCAGATAAGATCACTAAAAAAGAACCAAAAAGACTTGAAGTCAAAAAATTAATTTGACTGGACGATACCGCTTCCTGGTCTTTTGATTTTTGTTTTGTCGATTGAATACGTGCCATCTAATTGAATAGGATTTGTTGCGTTTGCAACCATTGACACAGTGAAAAGCGCACATAACAGCCATGCGCTAAAGCGTTTTGTAGGTTTCATAAATTTGGGGTTTACGGTAAGCATTTGGGCACTTACCTATCCAAATATAAGAATTTCAGCAATATTTCAAAAAATAACACCCTATTTTTTAGAGTATTATGTCAATAATAGCAAATAACTGTACGCAAGTTAGAATTAATTTTTAAATTTTTGTTACGGTTTTTCCACACATTTTCTTAAAAGATAATGTTAATTTTTAACATTTACATTAACATGTATTACCTATATTTATTGTCTTACTAATCAATTTTTTCATCATGATTATCATTTATTTACTTAAAGAAACTTAGGTTTTCTGATAATTACTTGTTTTTCAGCATTTTACAATATATAAACGAATAGTTTACAGTATATGTTTTAACATATATTTTTACATTTTTTGAAATTTAAGTAATTGTTTTTCAGGTCTTTATATTTTCACATTTTCAGTGAAACAAATTCATAACCCGGAGGTCTCGAGTTCAAATCTCGATCTCGCTACAAAACTTAAATATTTTTAAATCAACGGTTTAGTTCACTCTAAACCGTTTTTTTATGCAAAATATCCAACAATTAGTTATCTTAGAACACATTAACGAACATAACTTCGAACATAGCTTGCGACAAAACAATAAATTTACAACACCCAAAATAAATGATTTTAATGGGGATCTAAAAAAGCGATGGTATGTGTATTTCTATTATCGTAATCCTGATACTGGTAGAATGCAAAGAATGAATAATATTTATGGTGGTGTCAATAGATTAAAGACCAAATCTGCGCGCTATGCTCTTCTTAAATTATACATATCTCGACTCGAACATTTTCTAAATCTTGGTTATGATCCTTTCGGTAATAATGAAGAACTTCACAGTAAATATCTTAAGGAGGAAAAAGAAGAAATCAAAACAAATACAACTGTTAGCTCTGGTCAATCAAATTCTGAATCTATAAATATCGAAGCTTTACAACCAAATTCAGATGATAAAAAAGAAACCAATTCAATTTCCATAGAAGAAGCCTTTAAAAAAGCGATAGTACTGAAACAAAATGTTGTTGGTAAAAAAACACTCGAGGATTATAATGCCAGACTGAATTCGTTGCAGCGATGGTTAAAAAAGGAATATAAATCCATAGTATATATCCATGAGATTGAAAAGAGTCATATTGTCAAATACCTGAATCAGGTCCTACTAAATTCATCTGCAAGAAATAGAAACAATTACAGAACTGTATTTAGCTCAATTTTTCAACTATTAGAAGACAATGATATTATTGAAAGAAATTTTATTAAATCCATAAAACAAATAAAGTCAAAACCTAAAAGACATAAGACCTATTCTGATAAAGAGCAGGAACTGATATTCCAACACCTTGAAGAAAATGACCCCATTCTATTACTATTTATAAAGTTCATATCCTATAACTTTTTAAGACCTGTTGAGGTATGCCGTCTTAAGGTGAAAGATATAAACCTTGAAGAACAAACTTTACAGTATACTTCTAAAACTAAAAATTTAGCAATTAAATTAATCCCTGATATTCTATTTAATCAATTGCCTGATCTTTCATTACTTGACCCTAATGACTTTTTATTCACACCAAAGAAAATTGGTGGTAAATGGAATGCCTCAGAGATCAATCGAAGAACAAATTTTAGTAAGCGATTTAAAAAAGTAAAAGAGGAATTAGGCTTCTCTGAAGATCATACCTTATATAGTTTTAGACATACCTTCATAACGAGACTTTATAAATCGATTAAAGAAACAAAATCTCCATTTGAAGCTAAAAGTATTCTCATGCAAATCACTGGACATGAAACTATGGAAGCCCTTGTAAAATATTTACGAGATATTAATGCCGAATTACCAAATGATTATTCAGATTATTTTAAACTAACTAAAAATAAATAATACTCTTGGACCAACTTTTAAATCAACTATATAATCCTGGTGTATTTTGCATACCTCAGGACATACTGGATAAAAATACCTCTCAAGACCTCTCTGTTTTCAATAAAGTTGGCCTAACTGATAATTTACTTGTTTTAAAAGGTAAAGATAGTTTCTTGTTAAAAGATGGTTTTGATATTATGTTTTTACTTGAAAAACATAATACTTTAAATTCATCAGTTTATAAGATTCTTAATATGCGAAAGACTAATGATTCAGACGCTTTTCTGTTTTTCTTAAACAATTATTATAATGCCTTGCAGATATGGACAAATTTTTCAGAAATTACTAAAAAAGAAGCCAAAACTTCTGCTAAAAATTATACACCTGAAATTCAATATCTACTTGACTTTCAATTTCAAGCCTTTACACACCATAAAATTGAATTAGATCATTACTTTAATAATCCCATCAATAGCTCTTACAAAAAGACAAAAGAACAGTATCAATTCTCCAGTAGTAAAGTTGAAGAGGTAATTACTAAAAGCCACCCTGTTCAACCAAATACAAATATTCATCTGAGTAATAAAAAGACTAAGACTGAAAACACCCTATTGCCAAGTATAAAAGATATAGATAATTATATCCTACAAACTGTTTTTAAAGTACATATTGAAAACAATGATTTCTAGACCTATTTAAATTAGGTTGAATTGTTAACAACTCTGTTAATAAGATGTTTCAAAGTCTCAGATGAGGCGGTTTTTTAATTTAATTTTCAATTGAATAATTAAAAGCACGTGTTCATCTATCTACTATGGATGTATCACAATCCCTTAAAAAAACCTCTAATTAATAATCCCTCAAAAAAATGAAAAATTACAATGGTAAAATTGAAGAATTAGAAAAAAATCTAATTAAAAATTTATTAAACAACAACCTGAGCGATCTTGACCATTTGCTCAGTAGTGATTTTAAATTGATTCTACCAAATGGTTTTAAAATTGCCAAAAACTTAAGCCTGTTAGAAGTACTATCAAATTCATTGGACATAGAACACATTGAATTAGATAATATTACCTACAATTACAATACACAAGACATGGTAATGACAACCGTTATCTTCACGGTTCGAGGTATTTTCTTAAATAAAACTATTGATGGTACTTATAAGTTCGTTAAGAAGTATGAAAAAAATGAAGACCAATGGTCAATTATAAGTGGATCTGGTTTTGATTTTAATTATGTATCCGAGCCTTTAGCTTAATTCATTATTATGATTTCAAGATTTTTTTGATGACCTGTCAAAGTATTTCAGCATTATGTGAACCTAACATTTCCCAATCAATCAGTATTTGCTATTACTATTGCATGATAGATATTAATCAATCTTGCTTGGTTCATATTGTATAAACCTCGTATTTTTAATAGTTATCCTAGTATTGAATATTTATTTGATATCTGACATAACTCAAAAATAGAAAACAAAAGGATGAACTATATGTTCATCCTTTTATAATCTATTAATTGTTATAATTAATTGTTTTTAAATACTTTGCACCTGTATATTGTTCATCAACTAATCTGACCCATTACCGAAAATCTCAAAAGTCTTAATATCTATCTTACTCTATTCTTTCTTATTTTCATTCTGCTCATAGAGGAAGACATTTGTCAACTAACCTATCCCATTAACGAAAAGCGAAGGCTCATCACAATCGACTATTCCCAGAATTTCTTTTGTAAGCTTCCGTAATGATAAACCATATGATTTAAAATCAATGTTAAAGTCAAAAACATCATTTGACATTTCATTCAAATCACTAAATGGTGTCTCTCTGTTATGCAACTTCCATAAAACATGAATCTTGTCTTCGGACCTAAATGAAAATATTGTGAAATCATCACAAAAGGTGCCAAAATCTATTAAATAATCATGGATATTATTATCATTCTCATCCTCTAGTCGTTTTTTTAGCGTATAATATATATCCGTTTTATTTGTAAGGTCTTTATTAAAGTTCAATATTGGTACTTTTGCAATTTGTCTTAAACCCTCTACTAAGTAACCTTTTATATGTATTTCATCTTGAAAAGTACCAATAGAATTGCCTCCTAACCAAATTTTCGCATAACCCATACATTTTTTAGTTTTTCTGATTTCAATTCCAAAATTGCTCTTATCGCCAATTAATATCATAACTTTTTAATTTCGTTAGGTACATGATTAATATTAATATTTCTCTGTTGCATCGACTGTGTAGCTCCGTTAGTTGAGCCATTCCAGTGCCAATTTCCATTTCCGTCCGATTGAAATCTGTGGTAAGTCGCCTTTTTACCTGAACCTTCTTTAGTCCAGCGCAAATTACTCTTTTTTGGGTCAGCCAAACTAGAATCCCATAATTCTTTATGATTTTCTGGTAGTACACTCTTAGTCTTGTTATAACTGTTTGGTCCATTTCCACTTGGGTCATGATGACCTGGGTTCTCATAGTTTAAATCATTAGAACCCTCTGCCCCTGTTTCATTATTTGAAGAATTTGATGAAGAACTGCTATCACTATTGGCATCTTCATTCATGTTATTAATTGTATTGGAAGCGATTGATGCGCCTACAGTAATTTCAGCAAGTCCTTTTAAAATAGTGAGCTCGCTAGCTGAAGCCGTAACACCAGCTGGTACAGTTCCTACACCTGTAAGTGCAACAGCACCTGAAGTTGCTAATCCAGCCGTTCCAGCACCAGTACTAATAGTCCCATCCACTAGGAGACCAGCTGAAATAGTCATTGAAGTACTCTCTTGGGTAAAATATATTAATGCACCACCTGTAGTTAAAAAGATAACGGCAATGACAGAAGAGTTTCCATTCTCTAATGCCATGTCCGAGATTACCCATAGCATTTATAAATCTGAATTTATGGGTGGCAAACCATCAGAAGATAAAGCATCACATATTACAAGTCTTGATGCTTTTATGGATTATTATAATCATCACAGATATCCTTGCCAATTGTATGGCAAAACACCTATGGAAATTATTAATGGTCATGCCATTGATAAATCCCTATTTTCTGAAACACTCAAAAAAGCCAAAGCAAATAGGTTAGAAATCAATAGAAACCTTAATAAACGTATTATTGGAATAGGATGCAAAAGCTAATCTTTATTCCAATTCCGATTTTCATTAAGTCAAAGAACTTTAAAAAAGAGTAAGACAGTTTAAAAAACTGCCTTAACTCTAACTTACTATATATCAATATTGTTCCAACCTTGAAACACTTTTGTTGCGGTTTTAACGATTAGTGCCTCGCCATCCACTAATTTGAGCGGCTACCCATTAACTTATTCCGTACCATTACCATATTCTTTATAGTTATCGATAGTTGTTTTTCCATTTACTATAAGGGTATTCATTATGTTAGAGTGGTTTTTTTCTTGTTCTTCAAAATCCTTTTCAAAAGCCAAGAACAAAACAGTATATAGAAGATTATTACTAACAAAACTATCATTATAACCTATAAAAACATTTTCCCCATTTACAGCTTTTATCTTATACCTTAAAGTTTTTAAATTATTGTAATAAACTAATTCTCTCTCAAGTATAGAGCACCCACAAGTATTTAAAAAGTACTTTTCATAAGAGTCATCAAGTAAATTACCTTCAGTGAAATTATGTTCAAATATCTTAGAAATCAATAGGGTATAGCTAAATTTGTCATCATTTGTTTTGGCAAATACATCGACCTCTGTACCTTCTATATTCTTATTGGAAGATTTCACATCATTATCTAAAAAGACAACATAATCTTGTTTGTCATCTACATATATGGTTTTTTTATTCTGAGCATAAAATTTTGTGCTGAAAAGAATAATTGTTAGTAAGATTAGTTTATTCATTTTTCTTTTTTTAGTAAAAACAAAATCCCTATTAACAATAATATAATGATTGTTATATAATCCATTATTAATGTTTCATCTGTATAGACAAAAATGGAATTATCGAAATTTGTTTTTAATTTTAATGTTCTAGTATTCTTTAGTATATCGCAATATTTTCCTTCGATATT
Source organism: uncultured Flavobacteriaceae bacterium (assembly GCA_964517835.1). Taxonomy (GTDB): domain Bacteria; phylum Bacteroidota; class Bacteroidia; order Flavobacteriales; family Flavobacteriaceae; genus Winogradskyella. Next base: position 43,966 of record CAZFEV010000011.1, read on the forward strand.
TTTTGTGTAAATTCTTTGATTGTAACTAAATTTAAAATAAGGCTTTAAACTTTTATTACTAACTTCACAAGAAACAGGTATATTGGTTATTATTACTTCAACTTCCTTGCCATTATGTAGCGCATCAAATTTTTTATAGTTATTAAATGATATGACAAATGAAATCAATATTAATATTACACCACCTATTTTGTACATAATTTAATTTTTAAGAATATAATTAAGTCCTAAAACCGATATCTTGTTGTTCTCACAGATGTATTATCTTGAACTCTCACATTTTGACTTCTTTCATCCCTAACTCTAAAGCGGTTGTTACCACCTCTACTTCCTGTTCGCATTTCCGTAACAGCAGCTCCTGTAACTTTTTTAGCTGCTTTATCAGCTGTTTGATTTCCAACATCAGCAGCTGTATTCTTTTTACTTAAATCACTTACATCTTTTTTAGCATCAGCAACAGCTTGTTGTCTACTTGGTCTTGGATTATCTCCCGCAACCCTTTCAGCTCTATCTAATTTTCTTTCTGCTGTCTTAACCTTATCAGCTGATACTTTCTTAATAGGTTTGATTACGTCTCCCAAGGTTTTATCAATAAATTTTCCTTGTATAACATCAGTAGCTAGTTTCTCAGTATCAATTGTACTTATATCAAGTGTTTTATTTGTATTTAATTGTTGTGCTCCCTCTTCGGCGATATCAATGGCTAAACCGACACCCACTTTTACACCAGTATTATTTATTGCTGACAAACCACCAGTCAATGCTCCGGCTGTTCCTGATATTAGTATAGAACCAGTATCTACTTGAGTTAAAGCATCTCCTAAATCTTTCCCTGCTGCTAAGTTACCAGCTACTTGAACACTATAATCAACAAGTGCTCCTATTACAAAACCCCAACACATAGGACATTCACCATCTGGGTCACTAACATTTATAGGATTATTCCAACTATAATTATAAGGCGTCAAGTCAATTTGCATTACATCATCTGCTTTTGGGTCAATAGTAAACCATCTTCCCAGACTCGCATCATAATTACGTGCTCCAAAATCGTACCAATCTAAACCTAACTCATCATTGAGTTCTTTCCCACCGAACTTAAACTTGGACGCCACCGAATTTACATTAGCAGAAACCATGTTATTATACCCTTTATGTTTTAAACCGAATGGATAGTAGTTATTCTCTTCTATGATCTCTAATACTGTCATGGCCTTGTTATTTTGGTTCTTGTCCATGTAGGTCAACCTGATATTCCCTAAGTGATCCTTGTACTGGTAGACATAGTTAAACTCTGACACTCTTCCTAATGTTACGGGCTCTACATAACCTTCTGCATGTGAAAACATTTTTAATGTCCCATTCTCATAAATATAATTCCCTGCATATTCCGTTGTTGCACCACTACTCACTATCTTCTTTTGTTTCACTCCTGTGGCATCATAAATATACGTAATATTTCCACCTGGTAGACTTACACTTGTTGGTAAATTTAAGTGGTTATAGCTTATTGATGAAATACCCTTATTAGCATCTGTCAACATATTACCATTATTATCATAAGTATATTCTGTAGCGGTGTTTGAGCCGTCCTTAAAACCATAGTCTGAATTGGCACTGTCATCCACTTTCTTTAATCTATTACTGCTATTCTCATATGTGTAAGTGAGTTGATCCATAACACCGAAGTGACTACCGATGTTTCTATCTGGTGATGCCACTACATGTCCATTTCTTGTTAAGCTTAAGATATTCCCATTCTTATCATACGTGATATTACTTAGGTTATATCTGTCGTTACTATTTTGACCATAAAAACCAGCACCTTTGATTCTGTTTAATGCATCATACCCATAAACATAGCTGTATAACACTTCATCATTCTCTGTCTGCCAGTTGATTTGAGATATATTACCATTAAATAATCCATCTGCACCTGATTGACTTGGAGTGTTGTATTCTATCTCAAAACTAAATAGATCACCCTCTAATTCATTGACTTTATTGATGCGTTTCAGCCATCCTCTGATATTATACTCATAGTCTACATCCTGCAAGCGTTGGGTTAAATTCTCCTTATTACCTACTCCCTTTTTAACTAACTGTCCTAAATCATCATATTCATTTTCTGATATAACTTCTGGTAAGGCTGCATTGTTTAATAATTGCGTATGTAGTGTTAGTCTATTCATATGGTCATAGGTATATTTATCCGTGACATTAATGATTGGGAAGTTTTTGTTATGACTTGATGTAGACCCAGTTACTGTACCGTCAAAATTTAATTCATTCTTTATCTTATCTGTACTTCCTAAATAATCATTTTTTGAGTACACATAAATAGGTCTTGATTTTTCATCATAATAGGTCACTGTAGTAATCCAATCATTAGTACCTAACACTCTCACTTTACTTCCTGTAGCTAATCCTTTTACATTTGTGATTGGGGTGACACCATATGCCGTCTCTGATAAACCACCATTGAGATCAAAATAATAATTGTCGTAATAGTTTATGGTGTGGATTTCATCTAATGTGCTTGGAAATACATTAGAAGTGTAATAGGTATTCATATAACCTGTACCAATACTATTCTTATTCTCCCATATGGCTCCCCCATTATTATTGAATATATTCTGAAAATCAGTTCTGGACCCATTGGTATTCTTGATTCCAGTATATACAACCCTTCCAAATATATCATACTTTGTAACCAACCATTTATTAGCATTCTTCAACTCCTTGTCTTGAGTCATTACCGGTTGATCTAGTCTGTTATAGATGATAGATTCCCATCCTTTGCCTGGAATCTTCTTTTCAACTAAACGACTGCGGTGATCATACTTATATTGATAACATAATTCACTCAGTTCTGTAGCATCTGGCTTTGCTGTATGTGCCTCTGACTTTGGTGGTAGTACATAAGAGAGATTACCAAAATCATCATAAACATAATACGTGTCATGAGCTATCTCACTCTCATAGGTGCGTTTTAGAACAACTTGTCCCTGCTTGTTCTTAAACTCTTCGGTGGTGTGGTCTTTATCTGTGCCACTATGATTCTCATCCTTTGTAACTGTCTTATAGAGTTCGTTTACTGCATAGTAACCATTTTCTAATAATGTAGGTACATAAGTCACTGTATTGAGTACCTCACTCTTCACAAGTGATACCTTATAATGTCTCACCTCTGTAGCACTAGTATTTGTCAGATACTCCATCTCTATCTCATGACCATTGCCCATTTTCCAATCCTTACCTGGGGCAGCTTGCTTAAATACTCTACTTATTGGTGAACTTTCTAACTCCTTTTCTGAATATGGATTGATATCTGTTAAACCCATCGCTGGGAAATCATCTTCATAAGAAGAAGCATTGTAGTAGTTAAGGGTAGCATCCAATCCATCTGGTCTATAGGCACCTATGTCTGTTGAAGAACTATATGGTAAATACTCTTTTTCCACTCTTCCGTACTGATCATATTCTATATGCGTAATAATATCTTCGCTATTACCTCCTGCTCGTATCCCAATAGATTGCCTTGCACGTCCTAGTCCATCAAAATAGGTTATACTCTCTATTTTATTGTTATCTGTTAAGGTCGTGATATCTGTTGTCGCTGTCCGTGGTGTGATATTATGTATGTAGTTGAGTTCTGTAACAACCGTTACCGGTTGATTTATAGTCACATTCAGTGTTTCTACTATAATCGTTTTTCTCTTAAAAGAAATACTCCCTGAGCCCACAACACCCCATTGTACCACAGCCGTATACGTTGAACCTGATTCTGAGTTTGAAATTAACGTTCCCCCTGAAACATCCCATCCGTCATAAAGATAGGTCGTACCATCATTGAAGGTATAAGTATGTATACTGTTCTCTTCTACACTTGTTGGTCCGGATAGATTTTGGGCACTTAAATTGCCACAGCTAAAAACTATTACTACAATGAACAGATACTTTAGTAATTTATTGATATTGTCGTTAATCATTGTCATTGGATTTAAAGTTGGGTTAGAGTATCTATTAGGAATACATAATTCTTAAGTGGTTGACCCTGATCATCCAATAGGGTCAGTGTTAATAGAATGTCTTCCTGTGTTCCTGTTAAAGTCAGTGTTGCATTACCGTCTAGTGATGTTAAGCCATAACTTATAGTTCCTGTCTGGGATTGGATATCCCAATTATCAGTAGCGGTTGCTACAGTAAATTCTATCGTATTAGTTGATAAGTTACTGACCTGTTCCCATGTAAAAACACCTGTTTGCTTACTGATGTTAGATTCTATCTGTACTGGTGTTGTATTGATATCTACCAAGTAGCTCTTTGCCTCCCAATCAAATGATGCATTCTGAGCGATCATTGTAAAAGAACTTAGTATAAATGCTATTATAATTGTATATCTCTGATAGGTGATTTTCATTTTTCCTAATTTTTAGTTTTCAAAAAAATAGTGATACTTGTTCTCACTTAAAACGTGACCATTGTCGTCCAATACTCTTTCCAAGCGATTTAAATCATCGTATTGATAGTATACCGTATAACCCTTAGCATCTGTCATACTAGTAACACCAATTAATGGATCATAGGTGTAGGTAGTCACCATAGCATTTGGTAAGCCGTTTCTTAGTGCATCTAATGCAGTCCTGAGGTTCTTTTCGTTACAAGTCCCTGAGTCTAAGCAGTGATCATTATCTAAATTGGATTTGCTTTGAATGTTTGAAACATAACTCATGACTTGAGCATATGTCGCATTCTCTATCTTCGCTACGGGTAAGGTATTGTCATAACCATAGATATAGGTAATCTCCATACCATCCTTCTTCTTTACTTGTAATAGATTACCGTCCTGATCATAATCCTTAAATTCTACACGATCTTCTAGTACTAAGTTATTTGGGTTGATATCTTTACCCGATTGAATCACTGATGGTTCTAAAATGTCACCATCCCAATCATATATGGTCTTGGTTTTACTAAGCTCTTCATTTAAATCTGCCGTACCGTTATCATTGGCATCTACTAAAGAACTGGTCTCTAATGGCACAAAACGATGCTGCTCTGCTAATGCTGTCGTTGGATCTGTATTGTAAGTACTTGGATGTACCGAATATCCACTCACTAAATCTTGTGGATAAGTGAACGTTTGGAATACTGGCTCACCGTCACTGGTAAACGTTTGTATAGAGCTGGTTTGATAATGACTATTGAAATTAAAACTCGTTTTGGTTGTTGTTATCAATGTTGGTATTTCATTATCATCATATTGTGTTGTTTTCGAATCATATAATTTTTGTATTCCACCAAATAAATTATACGATTTATAGGTATTATGATTTGACACACCATTAAATGTGCCATCAATCGATGTAAAGACTATCAATGGTAAATTAAACCTGTCTCTATCCAACTGATATTGTGTCAAATCAGACACAAATGGATCTATTAAGTCATCAAAATTATTTGGTATTGAATGATTAGTGTAGATATACCTGTTTTCAATTTCACTAATCAACTTATAACCTGTGGTTGTTTTTTTGTAAGACTTTTGAGTTAATAATTTACCTCTCAACCATTCATTATCAGCAGGAACAGTATACGGGAATGTATAAAACTCCCCACCATCTGGCATTGCTGTAAATGTATATTCCGTCTTTCCTCCAGAACCTTTTGTTGAGTTATTTGCATCATCTATATATTCAATTACTCTGCTGTAACCTACATGGTTACCTTGTGCATAACTGAGTGGACTACCTGCTCTTGACCCATAGGCATCTACAACTGGAACTCCATTGACTATTTGTTCTTTAAAATAATAACCTGGTAATGAGTAAACCAGACCACTAGAGGTCCCATCTTCACTGAGATATTCATAACTTTTTTGGATCTGTTTTTCTAATCCGTCATAGACACTAATGGTTTTTATACGATTTCCGCCACTAAATACTTCCTCATTAGGATTAGAACTTAAAATCTCAGAAGATAAATGAACAGAAAATGCATTTACAAAATCATTTGGATCAGTATTTACTCCTTGTACAACAATTTTATAATCACCTATAGGTAGGCCACTAATGGCGTGATTTCCCATATACAATTGCGCCGAATAATTAGTACCATTTATACCTATTAAACTTACCTGATAATCACATGAGGTTAGATGTTGAGTAGAACTACATATACCATATTGGCCAGTAAAATTAACGCTGTAATTTGTGTTTCCGGAAACTTGACCTGTAACACTAAAAGGTTTTTCAAATTTACCAGACCCTACATACTCAGCTGGGTTTTTTAGCATTAAAATATTTTGAGTATCTGTAGGATTCATGTTGTTAAACAACAGATCATTAAAATAACTAGGAGATTTAGCTCTATTTGCTTCATACTCAAACCTAGTATAGCCGCCAGTAGGAAATGATATTTGTTGTAACAATCCGGTTTGTGCTTTAAGAATATCTACTTTACGATTTACACTAGTGGTGCCGTAGTCATTGAATGTTAAAAATTGTCCGTTGTCCGCACCATTATAATATCCCCATAAGTCTTGGGAGTTAGAAAATCTATTTGGGAGGTCATTTTTATTAATATATTGAAATTCTCTATATGGAATAATATCTCCATTTGTAGAGATTCTTTCAATTTTATCTAAAAACATACGTTTGTGACCATAATTAGGTAGATTATTTAAGAATGGATTGATGTTTAAACTGTTAGTGTTATTACTATAGCTATAACTCAGTTGAAACTCTTTGACCTCCGAATTAAAGTCATCCTGAATCACAATGGATTGTAAATTATACCCAAGTTGTAAATCTTCTCGTGGAACCGTATTATTATTAAACTCTATCTTTCCACCATCGAAAGAAATGGATTTAATTTTATACTCCTCAGAACGCGTTTTAGAGAAATAACTCGTTGGCGAGGTTTCAATTTTATCATATGATCTGCTGTAATAAACGCTACTTTCTTTTTCATACTCAAAATCAACACTATTGCCTTTAGGTGATACTATTTTGACTAATTGCCAACTATTATAATGGCTTGGATTACTTCCTGGTGATTGATGCAAAGCACTATTTGCAACATAATTTGTAATCGTTACGTCTTTATTGGATATAATATCAGAAGCACCATATTTACCAAAATAGAACTTAAAGCCTTGAGCATTTGTAATAATCCATGATTCAATTATCCTGTTTTGAACGTTTTTATAGAAAGGTTGAATATTTAAATCCTCATAACTCTGAAGCAAAGGCTTTTTAGTCTTTTGATCAAATATGAACTTTCCGGAAGCACCAGGAAAATTGAAAATAAATAAATCGGGTATTAAGTCGGCTTCATTAACAATATCATCGTTAAAAACATCCTGCCTTACCGTCTCATCTTGATGAAATGTATCATAATAGTTTTGAGTAAGGTAACCCTTACCATCTGCACCATATACGTCATCAGGTTTACCTCTAGTTTGACGTGTAATTACTCCTCCATAGTTCAAGGACCAACCTATACCTACTCGTGGAGCTAACTCATTTACTTTAATACCTCTTGCGTGGTACGAAAGGCTTATAGGAATTTGCAATCCATCTAAATCTATGGAATGAAATGGAACTGAAATACTTGGAACACCTGTATAATGACTAACTGGTGTAATAGTCATCTTGCTCAGAGAACTTGCTTCTGGTGAGGGTGGCGTTATTGTAGGTAACTCTTGCCCTGGTAAGGACAAAACAGCAAACAATAATAAGATAAAACTAAAAGATCTTTTCATGAATTAATGGTTATTAAATTTTGTATTACTATTAATTTTAGTGTTCATTAATTAACACCACCAATGTAAAGAAGCCCGTGATTTTTTTATAGAGAATTCACCATACAATAAGTAAGGTTTAACCGTACTTTTTCATATAGTTCAGTGCATTTTTAAGATTAAAAAAGGAAGGTTAGGTATAATAAAAAGGTTCTTATTTGAAGATATAAAACATGCTTACTATCCCATTACACTACTCAATTTAAACATAGGAAGATACATAGCTATTAGAATAACCCCCACAAGGAGTCCAACGATCATAATGATCACAGGTTCTAAAAGTGTTGAAAGCAACCTTGACTTCTGTTGTACTTGTGTATTGTATTGCACATTTAAACGTTCAAATACAAATTCATTTTGGTTGGTTTCTTCAGCAACCTTCACCAGTGCAACCATTTTATTATCAAACAAATCATTCTGTTTTAAACTTTCACTCAATGATTTACCTTTTAAAATGTTTACTTCAACCAACTCTAAAGCTGACTTTAAAGGATAGAAGTTGATCATTTCCTTAACAAGTTGAATACTATTAACAACAGGTACTTTGGATGCAGTGAGTAGACTTACTGCTTGTGTAAATTGAGAGAGATAAACGGTTCTTACAAATTCACCAATAAAGGGAAGCTTAAGAACAATCCTATCTTTTAATTTCTTATACCATGCTTGTTTTCTAAATAGCAACCTTGCACCAAACACCATCAAACAACACGCAACCAAAATGAAACCATTTTGTTTGATGAATTCTGAGCAACTAATAATAAACTTAGTTATAGTTGGTAATTCAACATTTTGCTGCTCAAAAATATCTTGAAACATTGGCACAACATAATGTAACATGAATATTACAACTAATACGGCTGTAGTTAGGATAATCGTTGGATAAGTTAAGGCACTAATCAGTTGGCGACGTTGTTCATTTTTTCTATAATAAAACTGACTTAATTGTATTGCAACCTCTGTTAAGGTCCCTGTCTCCTCGCCTATCTTTATGGAATAATATTCATATTCAGTAAACACGTTATGCTTCTTAATGGCCTCTGATAAGCTGTTCCCTGAAATAACATCTTCATAAATAGAATGAACGGTCTGCTTTTGGTTGCTTTTCTTTAAAGCCTCCTCTATTAATTCCAAACTGTTTTTTAATGTAATACCTGCTTTTAATAACACACCCAACTCTGTATAGAAGTCTTCCTTGACTTTATTCGAAAAACTAGATCCAAACAGTGTTATTTCTTTTTGAAGGAATGAGGTTTTTTGAGAACTACTGTTCTGGTTTTTCTTTGTGGTTTGTATGTTATCTAATTGAAACCCCATCAATTCATATAATTGGTTGCTGTATTGGTTTTATAGATAAAAAGATATTTATTTGATTGCACTTTATTAGTCATCAATTTCATGGCATCAACCTTTGAATCCTTTGTCTCCTTTCCATCAAAATAGAATACATTTGACACTACAGTAATTGGAAAAGTGTCTTTTACTTTAACGACATATTCTTTATAAAAGGTATAGCTTACAGATTCGATTTCATTCTTAAATGATAATTCAGAATCTAACGGATTATAATAAATATGAGAATACCGGTTGAAGTCCAACCATAAAGAAGTCTCAAGTTTCTTTAACTCTAAATTTTTATTGTAATTGCTAGTAATAGCTCTCATATGATTTTGAACCAAACCTAAAACAGTAAACGCCAAACCAACAACGATACTTGTTAATATGAGTACCGTTATCATTTCACTGAGTGTGACTGCTCTTATTTTTTTATTCCATTGCATGAACTACTTTACTTACAATTTTATTGGTTGCTTTATTGGTTGCTTCAAATACGATTGTGTTGTTTCCACCCTCTTTTTGGTTGCTAACTATAATATCCCAATTATCGAAGGTATCAGAATATGGCAACCGGATCTGGTTGTGCGATTGCAAATACTCCAACTCATTCAAATGATTCGTTATTACTGAGGTATTGCTATTAATAGAGTTTGAAAACAAGTTATTTAAAACCAAACTTGCAACCACAAATACAACCATTATCAAGATGGTTGCAACCAAAGTTTCCATTAATGTTGACCCTTTAAAACGGTATTTACAACCAAAAATCCTATTTGCAACCTTTAGTACAACCATTTCGCAACCGCCTTTTTTGAGCCATTAAATAATAACCCCGAATACTGTTCAGGTAAAGCATCAATATCTATGACACCATTATAAATATGGTTTTGATATACTGATCCAGATTGCTTTGCAATAAAATCATGAGTATACACCGTACCATAGACCTTACCTTTTAAATCTATATTTTGGTTGCAGTACAATTCACCATACACCTTGGAATTTTCTTTTAATTCAATTTGAGAGTTGTAGTTATTTAATATATCCTCACCTAAAAATACAATAGCTCCTTTAATGGTGGTATTCTCATCTATGGTAATTTTATACTGATCCTCATATGGATTTGTTGAAACTACCTGATTGTTGTCTGGTTCTTTATTCAACACAAGAGCTGAAGGGTAATGCAATTGTACGTTTTTAGCAACCGAAATCCCGTTAGTCGCGATTGCTTGGAAATTACCGACTACGTTTGATCTGATTTCAACTTCTGGAGCAACCAGTAACACATCTTTTAGTTGACTTGAGGTTTCAACAACAATTTTAGTTTTTGATTGTACAATAATGTGACCTGTAAGTTCAATATCATTTAAATTAATTGTTTGATTTGAGTATATAATTTTCAAAGGATTGTTAAATGAATTTTTAAACTTCGCACCTTCTATTATGCTCAAAAATTGCTCCTCAGATAAATAAGATGATATATCAACTAGAGACTTAACCTCAATTAAAATGCTTTTGCTTATTCTGGGTAAATCCTTAGATACTTTAGTTGGACCATAAATTAATTGTGAACCGTAATATGAGTGACCTGAGATAGACCCTGCTTTCACCCCTTGTTTTGGCAGATATGCTAAACCATTAATTTGGGTATTCCCAACAACAACCAGTGGCATAGAATTATCCTTAACGTATAATGCCAATTTATTCGTTGAGTTTGATTTAGATCCTAATAAAGCAACTTTTTGAAATGTCTTATTTCTAATGGAGGATATACTTTTTACCTTTTCAAATACACCCCAAAAATCTTTGTGAAGTTTCAGTGTTGAATTTGGAATTTCAGCAGATTTTAAATTGAATGTATCCCTCGGTAAAATGTTTTGATTTGAAGCATATCTAATACCTTCATCAGTGCGTTTGATTGAATTTATTATAGTATCAGACTGAAGCGCAAATTGTTTGTGCGTATGTATTAAAAGAATAAATCCCGTTAATAATAGTGCAATAACTATGATGATATATGTAGTCAGCTGTAATGCTCCTGCTTTATGTTTTAACAACCATTTCATACATCACAATTTAATGGTCTGCGTATGTCCTTTATAACTCACAGTTATTGACGACTTATAACCACTTATCAATTTGACACCATGTATCGTCTGACCTCTCTTTAAAAGATGTTGTTGGTTATTAATTTCAACTACAAATATTCTATTGGCATTACCTTCTTTTTTAATTAATCCATTATAAGTTATATGAGGAAATTTTACATTTGACCTGAGTGTCTTATTATTTTTTTTAAGATGATTTTCTGTCTTACTCATTTTACCTAAAAATGGATCCCTTTCTATTGCCTTAATCGCAAAAGTATCTATGTCTTTTAGAGACTTAGGATGAAAAGTAGCCTCAAATTCTAATGCGGTTGATGGTGGTTGCTCCGGGTTTAAACCATTAATAACTTTGAAAGTGATTGTTCCCCATATTCCTAAAACTGCAACTAATAGCAAATATGTCTTTGTTTTATTCCTCAATGGTAAAGCTTTGTGTGGTGAATACTGTCTGATAATCTGAATTTTCAGCTCTTATACGCCACTGGTAATCACCCGCACCTAAGCTTTGGTTGAAACCGGTTGCAATAATGGTTGTATCTAAAATAACCTGGTTGGCTTCTTCAAAACTTGGCGTCGCAATCTGTAGTTTATATTGCTCTGCATATTCAATGCTTCCCCATGAAAAATTGACATTTGCAATTGTTAGCGTTGAATTATTCGTAGGCGCCGTTATTTCTACTTGGTCATTTGAAATATCTACTACTTCAATTATTTCACTGCAACCAAAACTAAATAAAGATACAACTAGAATAATGGTCTTAAATCGTCTATTTTGAATTGGTTTATAATTATTTATCATGTTTCAACCTTAATTATAAATTACATAATCGTTGAAGAAATAAGGTCTAATATTACCTTAATTCGTATCATTCGTCTCGAAATTAATTAAGAAACAAGTTAAACATTAAGCTATGTTATCATCCTAAATCGTCATTATTAATTGTAAGGTAAAACATTATATTACAGACTCATTTAAAAAAAAGGATAAACAAAATGTTTATCCTTTTACAGTCTTTTTAACTACTTTTTTTATCTGTTTTTAAAGTATTTATGAGCTAAAAGTTACTCATCAACTAATCTGACCCATTACCGTCAATAGGGGTAGCCATGGAATCACTTAACAGATATGTCTTATGTCAATAATTATTTCATCATTTTTTTTCCATCTAATCCATCCTATTATATCTTTATCTGAAGGGTTCTCACCTAAGTAACATTCCTTATCATCTTTTACTTTTAGCCAATCTCCGACTATCTCTACACTAATATATGTATAATCTTCATAATTGGAAATAATGTTAGAGGTATCACTAGGATTATCTCTTAGAGGATTATCTTCCGTAGGGTTAGGATAACTATCTAAAATATACTCCTTAGGTGTTTTAAATGTCAAAATGTCCTTGTACATATTAGCATCAATAAAGCCTTTTGTTTTATTTAGAGAAACAATATAATAACCGTTATCTAACCTCTCCGCTTTTAGTATGAATAGGTTATATTCTGGATAATAAGACTCAACCTTAAATAAATCTCGATACAAATATTCATCTTCTATGATATCATATTTATTATTATCTATAGTTATGGTCTTGTTCTCAAATGAGACTAGAGGGGTTTCACCTTTGTCTAATATAGTTAATTTGTTATCATTATAATATATAGATGCTATGTCAACAAATAAATAACCTTCATGATTAGCCTTATGATTGTCAGTACAACCATTAATAGTAAAAAAAATCAATAATTTTATAAGAAAAGTATTCATAGATAATAATAATTTTATTGAAATGGATTTCCTGTGTCTATTTCAGCTAAAGGCTTAGACGTTACTTCAACAGGTGTTTGAAAAGTTCTCGTTGTAACATTTGGCTTGTAGCCTTGTAAATGCAAGTGGTCAAAATGATTTCTAAGATGTTTAGTGCCAAAGATACTAACTTTATTCTCAGTATCAACTACAGCCCCATCACTACGTTTGGTTACCCCTTTAGTTGTTAATTCAGATGCTCTAATATCTTTATATCCAAATTTATTAAGAGCTGCATTCATACTAGATGATGCATTCTGGTCAATCTTATTAAAATTACTTTCACTATCTTTATAATTAATAGGGTCTCTACTCCCTTCTTTTCCTGCAAACCTCAAGTCCATATTTTTACCATCAGTATGTGTTTTACTTGGAGCAGGGGACGAGCCGTCTGCTTCACTAACGCTAGTTACAAAAATCTCTTCACCAGAATCTGCCGATGCACCTATTATAGAAGCTAAAGATGTACCAGATATATATTGACGATGTTCATTACCTGTTTTCGTGTTTATAGTCACTGATGTGTCACCACTATCATAATCTATCGTAGGTGTTTGAATAAGTCCTGAGTCGTTTTTACTGTATGTACCTATTTGATGCCTGCCATTTTGTGAGTCAACATAAGTAAAGTTATCTGTCTTATCATTTGTTTTCTGTCTTAAAATAGAACCATTTGAATAAATGATGAAATTGTCATAAGGTGCCATTCCATCAGGGTCTATATAATAAATTGGATTCCCAAAAGCAAAATTATATGGTGAGAATCTGGTCATATCTTCTGCAAGAGGGTCAAGTTGTAACCATCTTCCTAAAGCAGGGTCATAATGGCGAGCGGTATAATCATAAACATTGTATCCAAGTTCATCATTTAATTCCTTGCCGTTGTACTTGAACTTCTGAGCAACGCTGTTAGCATTAGAACTGACAACATTATTATACCCTTTATGCTTTAAACCAAATGGATAATAGTTATTCTCGTCTATGATCTCTAATATCGGCATGGCCTTGTTATTCTGGTTCTTGTCCATGTAGGTCAACCTGATATTCCCTAAATGATCCTTGTATTGGTAGACATAGTTAAACTCTGACACTCTTCCTAATGTTACGGGCTCTACATAACCTTCTGCATGTGAAAACATTTTTAATGTCCCATTCTCATAAATATAATTCCCTGCATATTCCGTTGTTGCACCACTACTCACTATCTTCTTTTGTTTCACTCCTGTGGCATCATAAATATACGTAATATTTCCACCTGGTAGACTTACACTTGTTGGTAAATTTAAGTGGTTATAGCTTATTGATGAAATACCCTTATTAGCATCTGTCAACATATTACCATTATTATCATAAGTATATTCTGTAGCGGTGTTTGAGCCGTCCTTAAAACCATAGTCTGAATTGGCACTGTCATCCACTTTCTTTAATCTATTACTGCTATTCTCATATGTGTAAGTGAGTTGATCCATAACACCGAAGTGACTACCGATGTTTCTATCTGGTGATGCCACTACATGTCCATTTCTTGTTAAGCTTAAGATATTCCCATTCTTATCATACGTGATATTACTTAGGTTATATCTGTCGTTACTATTTTGACCATAAAAACCAGCACCTTTGATTCTGTTTAATGCATCATACCCATAAACATAGCTGTATAACACTTCATCATTCTCTGTCTGCCAGTTGATTTGAGATATATTACCATTAAATAATCCATCTGCACCTGATTGACTTGGAGTGTTGTATTCTATCTCAAAACTAAATAGATCACCCTCTAATTCATTGACTTTATTGATGCGTTTCAGCCATCCTCTGATATTATACTCATAGTCTACATCCTGCAAGCGTTGGGTTAAATTCTCCTTATTACCTACTCCCTTTTTAACTAACTGTCCTAAATCATCATATTCATTTTCTGATATAACTTCTGGTAAGGCTGCATTGTTTAATAATTGCGTATGTAGTGTTAGTCTATTCATATGGTCATAGGTATATTTATCCGTGACATTAATGATTGGGAAGTTTTTGTTATGACTTGATGTAGACCCAGTTACTGTACCGTCAAAATTTAATTCATTCTTTATCTTATCTGTACTTCCTAAATAATCATTTTTTGAGTACACATAAATAGGTCTTGATTTTTCATCATAATAGGTCACTGTAGTAATCCAATCATTAGTACCTAACACTCTCACTTTACTTCCTGTAGCTAATCCTTTTACATTTGTGATTGGGGTGACACCATATGCCGTCTCTGATAAACCACCATTGAGATCAAAATAATAATTGTCGTAATAGTTTATGGTGTGGATTTCATCTAATGTGCTTGGAAATACATTAGAAGTGTAATAGGTATTCATATAACCTGTACCAATACTATTCTTATTCTCCCATATGGCTCCCCCATTATTATTGAATATATTCTGAAAATCAGTTCTGGACCCATTGGTATTCTTGATTCCAGTATATACAACCCTTCCAAATATATCATACTTTGTAACCAACCATTTATTAGCATTCTTCAACTCCTTGTCTTGAGTCATTACCGGTTGATCTAGTCTGTTATAGATGATAGATTCCCATCCTTTGCCTGGAATCTTCTTTTCAACTAAACGACTGCGGTGATCATACTTATATTGATAACATAATTCACTCAGTTCTGTAGCATCTGGCTTTGCTGTATGTGCCTCTGACTTTGGTGGTAGTACATAAGAGAGATTACCAAAATCATCATAAACATAATACGTGTCATGAGCTATCTCACTCTCATAGGTGCGTTTTAGAACAACTTGTCCCTGCTTGTTCTTAAACTCTTCGGTGGTGTGGTCTTTATCTGTGCCACTATGATTCTCATCCTTTGTAACTGTCTTATAGAGTTCGTTTACTGCATAGTAACCATTTTCTAATAATGTAGGTACATAAGTCACTGTATTGAGTACCTCACTCTTCACAAGTGATACCTTATAATGTCTCACCTCTGTAGCACTAGTATTTGTCAGATACTCCATCTCTATCTCATGACCATTGCCCATTTTCCAATCCTTACCTGGGGCAGCTTGCTTAAATACTCTACTTATTGGTGAACTTTCTAACTCCTTTTCTGAATATGGATTGATATCTGTTAAACCCATCGCTGGGAAATCATCTTCATAAGAAGAAGCATTGTAGTAGTTAAGGGTAGCATCCAATCCATCTGGTCTATAGGCACCTATGTCTGTTGAAGAACTATATGGTAAATACTCTTTTTCCACTCTTCCGTACTGATCATATTCTATATGCGTAATAATATCTTCGCTATTACCTCCTGCTCGTATCCCAATAGATTGCCTTGCACGTCCTAGTCCATCAAAATAGGTTATACTCTCTATTTTATTGTTATCTGTTAAGGTCGTGATATCTGTTGTCGCTGTCCGTGGTGTGATATTATGTATGTAGTTGAGTTCTGTAACAACCGTTACCGGTTGATTTATAGTCACATTCAGTGTTTCTACTATAATCGTTTTTCTCTTAAAAGAAATACTCCCTGAGCCCACAACACCCCATTGTACCACAGCCGTATACGTTGAACCTGATTCTGAGTTTGAAATTAACGTTCCCCCTGAAACATCCCATCCGTCATAAAGATAGGTCGTACCATCATTGAAGGTATAAGTATGTATACTGTTCTCTTCTACACTTGTTGGTCCGGATAGATTTTGGGCACTTAAATTGCCACAGCTAAAAACTATTACTACAATGAACAGATACTTTAGTAATTTATTGATATTGTCGTTAATCATTGTCATTGGATTTAAAGTTGGGTTAGAGTATCTATTAGGAATACATAATTCTTAAGTGGTTGACCCTGATCATCCAATAGGGTCAGTGTTAATAGAATGTCTTCCTGTGTTCCTGTTAAAGTCAGTGTTGCATTACCGTCTAGTGATGTTAAGCCATAACTTATAGTTCCTGTCTGGGATTGGATATCCCAATTATCAGTAGCGGTTGCTACAGTAAATTCTATCGTATTAGTTGATAAGTTACTGACCTGTTCCCATGTAAAAACACCTGTTTGCTTACTGATGTTAGATTCTATCTGTACTGGTGTTGTATTGATATCTACCAAGTAGCTCTTTGCCTCCCAATCAAATGATGCATTCTGAGCGATCATTGTAAAAGAACTTAGTATAAATGCTATTATAATTGTATATCTCTGATAGGTGATTTTCATTTTTCCTAATTTTTAGTTTTCAAAAAAATAGTGATACTTGTTCTCACTTAAAACGTGACCATTGTCGTCCAATACTCTTTCCAAGCGATTTAAATCATCGTATTGATAGTATACCGTATAACCCTTAGCATCTGTCATACTAGTAACACCAATTAATGGATCATAGGTGTAGGTAGTCACCATAGCATTTGGTAAGCCGTTTCTTAGTGCATCTAATGCAGTCCTGAGGTTCTTTTCGTTACAAGTCCCTGAGTCTAAGCAGTGATCATTATCTAAATTGGATTTGCTTTGAATGTTTGAAACATAACTCATGACTTGAGCATATGTCGCATTCTCTATCTTCGCTACGGGTAAGGTATTGTCATAACCATAGATATAGGTAATCTCCATACCATCCTTCTTCTTTACTTGTAATAGATTACCGTCCTGATCATAATCCTTAAATTCTACACGATCTTCTAGTACTAAGTTATTTGGGTTGATATCTTTACCCGATTGAATCACTGATGGTTCTAAAATGTCACCATCCCAATCATATATGGTCTTGGTTTTACTAAGCTCTTCATTTAAATCTGCCGTACCGTTATCATTGGCATCTACTAAAGAACTGGTCTCTAATGGCACAAAACGATGCTGCTCTGCTAATGCTGTCGTTGGATCTGTACTGTATGTACTTGGATGTACCGTGAATCCACTTACTAAATCTTGTGGGTAAGTGAACGTTTGGAATACTGGCTCACCGTCACTAGTCACTGTCCTTACGGATGATGCCTGATAATGCTTCGTATAATTATAAGCCGTCTTCGTCTCTGTAATTAATGTTATATTCTCATTATCATCGTAGTTCGTCTCTATTGTACTTCCTGTATCTAAAGTACCGCCTGTGAAATGATACACTTTAATGTAAGTGGGATCGCCAGCAACATTTGATAATCGATATCTATGCACTATTGGTAATCTATAATTTAGGTTCGTTTTTTGATAAAATACATCTGGAAGTACAATAGGTATAGAATCTATATGATGATTAATAGTCTCTGGTGTAAATAAGTTATTTGGCGTTCCGTTTGCATAACCTAATATTTGAGGTAATACATTTTCGTGATTGTCATTCGCGCATAGATATGTGGTTTCTGATTTTTTTACTGCTTGATAAGCACCTGTATTTGTTCTCTTATAATGAATAACTTCAATAGGAAGTCCCCTCAACCATTCATTATCTGTAGGCGGTGTAACTGGAAAAGACAAATAATCACCACTATCAGGTGTTACTAAAAAACGATAAGATGTCTTACCAATATTTTCAGTTTTATCCCCATAATATTCATCTACTAAGCGATAACCTATTGTATTTCCTTGATAAGTATTAAAAGGACTTCCTGGAATCGCTGGTCCACCTGAAAGTCCACCTAGCTGACCATAAATATGATGTGGGACTGCAAAATATGGGATACTTAATATCACACCTGAATCGTTATAATCATAGGTTTTCTTAGATACTACATTATCACCGCTGTCTAAAAATTCAATTTGTTTGATACGCTTACCTGATGAATATAAGATCCCATTTTCACCGAGTACTTGCTGACTCCAAGTGATACTTACAATAAAAGAATGAATCAAACTTTCCTCTAACGTATATGGTGGTAACTGCCAATTATTTACTATTGGGTCAACTGTTAATCTATAGTTTCCTTGAGGCAAACTGATTGGTGCAGAATTTGTGTAAAGGTTATAGATCGTATTATTATCTACATTCTCTACTTTAATTTGGAAACTACAATTGGTGGGTGCATTAGTGCTCGAACACTGCACATTTTGATCATATCCAGGATTTGGTGAGTTCGATAAATTCGTCCAATCAGGTAGTTGAATATTGATTGTTGCAAATCCCGACATCGAACCAACTGTGAAGTCTCTAACATAGGCTGTCCCATTATAAAATTGATCGCTCAAATGCGTCAACTTCACTTCATCATTAAGACCTACGGGATTAATCATTGGAAAAGTAATATCTGAATATTCTTGACCTCTGTAACCTCGATTGTGTTCATATGAGAATCGTGTACTCCCACCTGTTGGATAGGTAATATTTTTAAGCATTCCTGCTTCTGCATGTATCGTATCTACTATGCGACTACTACCTCCAAAATTTAAAAAACGACCATTATTCGCCCCATTATAATATCCCCAAAAATCTTGTGAATTAGAAAACTTATTAGGTAAAGGAGTATCATTGTAATCAAATTTATATGGTGGTTTTGACATTCCGCTTTGACCATACTCAGTTATTGAATCTAATACTAATCTCTTTTTTGATGCTAATGGATCTAACTGCACTAATAACTCATGATAGTTGTTAGTCTCATTACTACTCATGTAACTATGATGTAAGCTAAACGATGATATCATCTTACCGTGCCTATCATAGGTTTTAACTTGATCAAGCTCTTTCGGATAATTAGACCCATTTAATCTAACATCTTGTCTTGTATCAATTCCTTCAAAAACTATCTTTTTATAAGATGACCCATCATCACTGTAATTATAGCGAATCTCTTTAAGCTGTTGTTGAATAAGCTTAGTTCTACTGGCATGACTGTTATGTCCAGTGCCTTGTTGATTTTGATAATATTCATCGTAAGATCGACTTATCGAATAAATTATTTCTTCATGGTAAATAAAGTTGGCCAAATCACCATCAGGACTTTCTATTGTGGTAATATGCCAAGAATTTACAACTGGTATACTCGATCCATTATTTGAAGTGTATGTCGAGGTACTTTCAGTAAAAATATAACTCTCAACTGGCGAACTACTGTTGGTTTTTGTAAATGTATATTTAAAACCTTCTTTATCAATAACTTCGAATCCTGTCAAACGATTAGGTGAGCTAATTTCCTTGATAACAAGATCATCGAAATCCTGAACCAATGGTTTCGAATCTTTATAATCGAATATGAATTTTGCAGATACAGACCCTATTTGTAGATTAAACTGATCTGGAATCTTATCAGGATCATAACTACCTGAGCTTGAGCAACAAATCTCTAAATAAGGTTTTACTAAAGTTGAATCTGAAGGAAGGTTAGCGAAATCACTGGCCATACTACTCCCAAAAAAGCCATAGGATGCATCATCAGCCTTCATTCTTGTTTGTCGTGAAATTTGACCACCGGCATTTAATGCCCAACCCAACCCAACTCTCGAGGCACTCTCTTCAATCTTCAACCCTCTTGCATGATAACTTATAGATACTGGAAAAGACTTGTCACCAACCTCATAGGATGCTAGAGGCACAGAAATATTTGGTAGACCAGTGTAATGTGACACAGGAACCTCCGTAAATTTACCTAGAGAGGCAGCTTCAGGAGTTGGTGGCACAATATTAGGTAATTCTTGAGCATAAGATGCCCCTATCATAAAACATATTGCGACACCAAAAGAACACAATAAAGGATTTTTCATCTGAAAGACATTATATTAAAATATTACCCCATAAAATTACATCCTAACCAAATCACGAATGAAGAAAAGTCCTTACTATAAGTAATCCATTTCCTTAGATTTTTATCTACTAAACTTTTGAAAAATCTTCACTTCCATATAAGATGTTTCTTCCTAAAAAAATAAGGTTAAGCCTTATTAGCAATAAGGGAGTTTATTAATTATTGTAGTCTTATATGCCTAACTTGAGATTTTATTTATTTAAGATGAAACTAAAAGCCTATAACCTGCAAGAAGTCCTTGTAGTGCTAGTAATCATTGGGATATTACTACTACTCGCCCTTCCTAATTTAATGCCCTTAATAAGTAAAGCCAAGAGCACTGAAGCACAACTTCAGCTTGGTCATATCTATAATTCTCAAATGACTTACCGCTATATGTATTCGAAGTATTCTATGGATTTAAGTGAAATCGATTTCGAAGCTCCAAAAACTGTCGAAGAAGGTGGAAGAGCAAACTATAAATATGAAATTACAAGTGCAACAAACAATAGTTTTAAAGCAAGAGCCGAAGCTGTCACTGATTTTGATGGTGATGGTATTTTTAACGTTTGGGAAATTGACGAGAATGGTGCACCAAAACAAATAATTAAGGATTAATGCTCATCATCGTTAAGTGCATACTAATAATAAGTTTCCTTTTTGTATTCTTTCAAGATGTTAAAGAACGTCTGGTGTATTGGTTTCTATTTCCAATAATTGCTATTTGTTCTGGTATATTAATGTACCATAACATCATTCAGAATACACTATTAATCACATTAGGTATTAATATTGGATTTGTAATATTTTTACTCATAGTTGTAGGATTATATTCCAAAATAAGACTCAAGACTTCAATTAAAGAAACCTTTGGTTTAGGTGATGGGCTTTTATTTCTTGCCTTAACCTTCACATTTTCTAATGTGACCTTTATTGTACTTTTTGTTTTCGGGTTGATTTTCTCTTTGTTATTGCATCTTTTGTTAAAACAAAAATCAAACATAGACACAGTGCCTCTCGCTGGATATTTGAGCTTGTTCTTTGCTATAGCCTATGGTGCCTATTGGACAGGATTTTTAGAATCAGTATATACATTTTAAGTTGATAGAGAATTTTGACATACCGACGGATCTTTTGCAGCTTGTATCGAGTGAACAGGCTTACCACTACAGAATTATTCCAGTATCCTCAGATAATGGTATACTACAATTTAAATCTGATCAAGTATCTGAAGCTCTAAAACAGGAGTTAGAAATTGTTTTAAACCAAAAGGTTTTTCTTATTGAAGAACCTACTGACCATATACAACAATATCTCACTGTAAACTTTAGACAACGGAATAACAGAAAGTCTGAAGATCTACATTACAGTACTGATTTTCTTGAAAAACTACTTCTAACTGCCAAAGATATAGGGAGTAGTGATATTCATTTTGAGCCATACGAACATAAATGCCGTGTACGTTTTCGATTAGATGGAAAACTTAAAGAGCACTTTGTCATTTCATCGCAAGAGTATCCGATTGTTGTCAACAAATTGAAGATAAAAGCTGGACTTGATATTTCTGAAAAACGCTTGCCTCAAGATGGTCGTATTACTATAAAGACAGATGTTAACGAATTTGATATTCGTGTGTCATCTCTTCCAACCTTACATGGAGAGAAAATGGTACTGCGTATTTTAAGTAAAGATGCTACGCATATCAATCTTGAAGACTTAGGATTTACCAAAAGTGAATTAAAGTCATATCATGAAACTATTAAAAAGCCTAATGGCATTATCCTAATCTCTGGTCCAACAGGTTCTGGTAAAACAACGACCTTGTATGGTACATTAAAACATTTAAATGATGATCAAACCAATATCTTAACCATTGAAGATCCTATTGAATATACGCTTGAAGGCATCAATCAAGTACAGCTTAAAGAGAATATTGGTCTGGACTTTTCAAGTACACTCCGTACTTTCTTGCGTCAGGACCCTGATATTATAATGGTTGGTGAGATTAGAGATGCTAAAACAGCTAATATGGCCATTAGAGCTGCTTTAACTGGGCATTTGGTACTTTCTACGATTCACACCAATTCGGCTTGGGCAACCATTTCAAGATTAATTGATATGGGCATACCACCATTTTTAATTGCAAGCACACTGAACGCTAGTGTCGCTCAACGATTAGTCAGAAAATTATGTGACCATTGCAAAGAAGAAGTCAAAGTCTCAAAAGATATTTTCCCATCTCATTTCGAAATACCAAATGATTTATCTATGCATTACAAAGCTGTCGGTTGCAACCACTGTTATCATACAGGTTATCAAGGTCGAAAAGCCATCTACGAAATTTTACCAATAGATAAGACTTTAATCAATCATATAAGAGATAATGATTTAGAAATTGATGATTATATCAAAGAACACAATATCAAAACGTTAAAGCGCAATGCCATTGAACTTGTAAAGCAAGGTATCACTTCTGTAGATGAAGTCTATGCATTATTATCCGATTAGAATGAAAAATTTAATATATATATTCCTTTTTTGTATTAGTGTAGCATTTGCTCAAAACGATGAGCAACAACGGATTGCACAAATTCGAAATCAACTAGAGGTCTTATCTACTGATATCACTGGTCTAAATGATGTGTTTAAAACTGAGATTAATGTCAACAATTTGACCTTGTCTAATTTACTTCTTGCTGTTGCTGAAGTTCATAAATTGAATATTAACCCTGCGCAAGAATTAAATACTCAAACCATATCACCTAGTTTTCCGAATGTGGTAGTTTCTGATTTATTGGTGTTTTTATGTAAAGAGTATCAACTTACCATTGAATTTACGGGCACTATTATGTCTGTAAAACGCTTTGTTAAAGACATTGAAGAGCCAGAGATACGTGTTATTCTAATTAATTATAATCCATTAGATGATACCATTTCAATAAATGCTAAAGGTGATGCCTTATATGAGGTCTTTAAACGCATTATGGATGAATCTGGTAAGAACTTAGTGTTTTCACCAGGATTAGATAATAGGCTCGTAACGTCATACATTCAAAATATGCCATTTGATGCAGCTATGGAAAATTTGGCTTTTGCGAATAACTTATTTGTAGAGAAATCAAAAGACGGTTTTTATGTATTTGAAGATAATAGTATTGTGACTAATACCAATTCACAAAAGGACAATCAAACACAAGTGCGACCTGTCCGTCGCAGATCGTCTAATTTCTATTTTAATATAAAAGATAGAAAGCGTCAAGAGTTAGAGGTTGATTTTAGTAATACACCAATTAGAGACATTATCACAGATATTGGTACTGAACTTAATATCAATGTATTCACCGCTACTCCACTTGATGAAGCTGGAATAGCAACATTTAAAGCCAGATCCATCACTTTTGATGAACTACTGAATAAACTTTTTGAATCTCAACCTTTAACTCCTAAACCGAGTAATACTGAAATCAGTGACAGAAACACACCTAGCAATGCACAAAGTTCTAAACGTTTTAGTTTCAAAAAGGAGAATGATGTGTATTACTTCGGTACTGAAGATCAACTAAGTGTTAGAGAAGTTGCGATCATTCAATTACAGCATCGGTCCGTTGAATTATTATCAGATCCTCAAGGTGGTAACATGCGCAGAAATGCAGGAAGAAGTTTTAACAATGGCATCAATTCCAACGGTAGCTTCAATAATAGAAACTTCAATGATCAAAATGGTTTGAATACTAATTTTGGGAATAGAAATCAACTAAACACCAATAACACGGGTAATTTCAATAACTATTCAAATCAAGCAGAAGCGTTGGTAAATATCTTACCTGATGAAGTGAAGCAAGATTTAGATATAAAGGTTGATTATGAACTGAACAGCTTTTATGTCAATGGAACCAGTGTTAACATCGAACGTTTTAGGAAATTTATCAATAAAATAGATAAGCCTGTTCCTGTAGTACTAATTGAAGTTATGATACTAGAAGTGAGCCGCACATCAACTGTGGAAGCCGGCGTGAGTTGGGGTATCGGAAATGAACCAACTACCACTCAAGGCGCATTATTTCCTGAAGCTGACCTGACACTAGGTGCCAGTACGGTGAATCGAATTATTGGTAACTTCAATGGTTTTGGTTCATTAAACATTGGTCGTGTTGTACCTAATTTCTTCGCTACCATAAAAGCCATGGAAACTAATGGAGATTTAAAAATACGTTCTACCCCAAGACTATCCACGTTAAATGGACATCGTGCGTATTTCTCTAATGGCCAGACTTCCTACTATACGGTCGTTGATCAAAATATTATTGGAACAGTTAACCCAATCACACAACGTGCTGAGAATTTTGTACCCATAGATGCGGAGCTTGGGTTAACGATTAAACCTTTGGTCTCTGGTGACGGTCAAGTCACTTTAGACATAAGTGTTATTCAGTCCTCATTCGGTGCACGTATTGCCGAAAATGCTCCACCCGATATTGTATCGAGAGAGTTTACTTCATTGATTCGTATGAAGGATCAAGATATTGCCGTACTTGGCGGTTTAGAAGAAAACTCTACGAATAACTCGGGTTCTGGCGTACCGTTCTTAGCGAGAATACCATTAATAAAGTGGTTGTTTAGTAAACGTGTTCGTGAAGGACGAAAAGCAAAACTTACGGTATTAATTAAACCTACAGTGATTTACTAATGAAAGAAAACTTGCTTTCATATTTTAAATTCGGTAACTCGTTTTGTGGTGTTGAGCACTCTACTGATAATGGTAAAGAAGTCATTTATACCACTAAGTTAAAGCGATCTAAAAAAGAATTGGTTGTGGATAACTTTTTTGAAGTGGATGCTGTTAAGGAACTTCAAAAGCACCTAAAAAAACATACTCCATTGTTTTTAGTGTTGAATAACGATAAGGTCTTATCAAAACACATTGTAAGTGAACAACAAGACACCATAAAGTTAGTATACAAAGCATTTCCAAATATCAACTTAGATGACTTTTATTACGAGATATTATCTCAAGAACAACAGCATTTTATAAGCTTATGCCGTAAGGATTATGTCAAGAAAATCATTGAGGTTTATCATATTTTAAATCTTCACATTACTAATATCTCTTTAGGTCATAACTTATTAAGTCCTATTTCTGAGTTTCTTAAAGAAGAACAGGTCTTCAGTTCAAATTCTAAGATAACTCTTGAGAGGCATCACATTACACAAATTGAAAAATCAGAAACTTCTAATGAAATCTACCATATCAATGGTTTAACGATTAAGAATAGACAGCTCTTATCATTTTCTGGGGCTCTACAGTTATTGCTTAATTCAAACTCAGTACAAACGAACTTGTCAGACCGAAGGGACATTTTAAAAGATAGTTTTCATCAAACACGATTTTTTAATCTGTTTTTAAGAACAGCTGGTTTATTCATCCTTGTTTTACTTTTGGTGAATTTTTTCTTTTTTAATCATTACTTCAATCAGGTAAACGAATTGAGACAATTGTCACAAGTGAATCAGTCCACTAAAACTCATATTTTATCTTTAGATAAGGTCGTTTCTAAAAAGCAAAAGTTAGTGGAAGATCTTCTCAAAAGTAATGATTCCAAATCATCATTTTATATTAATGAAATTGTTCATAGTATACCTCAATCTATTTTACTATCTGAATTAAATTATCAGCCATTATTGAAACGATTGAAACCCAATAAGGAGGTTGAGTTGAATAACAACACCATTGAAGTATCAGGTACATCAAATGAAAGTGATGCATTTTCATTATGGATTAATGCTCTAGAGAAGTTGACATGGACCACTAAAATTGACATTCTAAATTATGGTAGTACGTCTTCTAAATCTTCTGAGTTTAAATTACAACTAATTATAGCTAATGAATAAAAAACATAAGAATATCATTCTTATTATTGGTTTTATAGTAGCACTTTTTATTTGCTATAAATTCGCCATTAGTAATACTTTGGAAGAGATGGATAAATACAATTCGTTGACCAAAGAAATTGCCTTATCTAAAAGCGCCCCTAAGCAACTGTCACTCTTAAAACAAAAAGAGAAATACTATGATTCTATTCTTGGTAAGTATAAATTAAATGGTTCTTCCATTCAAAATAACCTTCTTAAGACAATTAATGCTTTTGCTGAGCAAAACAAACTAAAGGTTGTAAGCTTTTTAGAACCTCATACCATTTTAAAAAATGATCTCACCATAAAAACCTATGATTTTACCCTTGAAGGTGATTATAATGACATCAATAAACTTGTTTATCTTCTTGAACAACAGACCAAATTTGGTGAAATTATAAATTTGCAATTTCAGAAAAAGAAGAATTATAGATCCGGGAAATACTATCTCCAAGCTCGGGTGTTATTGAAAAGTTTTGGTTAATGATTTACTTTGAAAGTATATTAGAAAATCATTTTTTAGATTTTAGTGATGTAATTGCTGAAAAATAATGACTAATAGGCACTATAAGATAATAAGCATGTAATTAATGCAATCCTAAGTTTGTAATTAGAAATTGTGTAGTCAAGAAAACTTCTTAAATCCGACTTATACCAATAAACTGTTGAAAGTGCTTTTTCAATGCGTTAATTGATGTTAATGAAATATTCTTCAATCGTTGTTTCTAATAAATGCTAACTCTAGGGTTAAACGTAGTTCTGATTTGAGAATGAAAAGATAATAAATTCCATAGCAATAATTAGAGAATAGTACATCCTTTTAATCTCTAATTATTGATTGTCAATTAACTTCGCAAAGCGAAGTGTAAATTG